>JAJTGY010000112.1 GCA_021298015.1 Flammeovirgaceae bacterium | reverse complement strand
AAACAACATTTGGTTGAACGAAATCAAAAATCAGCCTTTTGTTATTCGCGAAAATGAAGGGGTTACTGTGCAGCAAATCACCAGCAGCACGGTGGGGTCATTCGCCTGGCTTATCGTGTTTAGTGTGGAAACCGCAAACGCAGATGTGTAATGCCGCTGGCCTCACTTTTTGCTTTGCAATGGTATGGCCCGGCCTGCGGAGCCATGACGGATACGCAACCTGCTATTGACGTTGAGTTGCCGATTAAAGGCCGGGCGCGCGGTGCAGTAAGTGAGCAGATTAATTTGCCCGTTGCGTTTTTAAAAGCCACCCGGTTAGTCAATTCGCCTTTGCTGGTCGATGGCGTGGGAACACTTCAGCAAGCGTTGCCCAAGGGGCGGGCGCGGGTAGGGTTATCCGTTTCCATTGGGGCCACCCCTTCTGCTTTTGACATTGCGCAGGCCGTTCTGAATGCCGCAGCGGCCTCGTATAACATACCCAACACCATAGGCGCTAAAATAAACTCAGCAGGCAGTGGCAGCAGCCCGCAGGATATTGCCGATGCCGTGCTCGATGCCAACCTGGACGATCACCAAACCGCGGGCAGTGTGGGTAAGAAAATAAAAGACGGCCTTAAAACCTCTGACTTTATTGCGTTGAAATGAGACTGAAGGCACCAGACGAAACCATGATCAGCAGCGATGAGCGCGTAAACATCAAACGAGCCGCTATGCTTAGTTCGATGAATTAATTTCAAACTTTTTTCGGGTGGTTTAAAAACTACGCACCCATGCGCCATATTTGGCACATTGCTGAGGAAAGTAAAACCCAGTGACAAAGAAAAAGCCCCCGAATTTTCCGGGGGCTTTTTTCATTTAATTTATGTAAAGTCAAAAGCAATCTTCCGTCTTCAAATCCTTCATAGAAATTTTTGCACTGCTTTCCGTTATTTCTTGGACAAATAACTCATTCTTAGTAAATCTTGTTTTTAGAACAAGTTGAAAATAATATGTTTTTCCGGGTTCAGCTTTAATAATCAAGGGTTCATCATTGCCTTTATATTCCTTACCTGAAAATTGAGCATCAACCTGAATATCTCCAGAATCAACTTCGTGAGTTGAAAACCTTTTGTTGTTAATCAAACAAACAATTTTCTTGTTAATAAACATTTTGAATTTTGCCGCTGATCCATAATGGCCAGTGGAACGAATAAAAACTACTGTTGCTTTTTCTTGAGCGCTTGCGGCTATGGCTGCCACGGCCAGCAGGCAGGTAATGATCATTTTCATAGTTAGTGAAGGTATCAAAATCCCTGCCAATCTTCAATTTTTTTCAGGTCGGTAAATAGCCCGAGGTCCGCCAGGTAGGCACTGGTTTGGGCGGGCGTGGTGTGGCGGCATTGGGCCTGCACCAGCGCCAGATCGCGTGTGGCCTGGTACAAGGCTATGGCCCCGCTGTGTTTGAAGCTGTACAGCGTATAGCGCGGATTGAGGCGCTTAAACCCGAGCTGCGCCAGGTAGATTCGAAAACGCTTGTAGAAGTAATTAACGCCCACGGGTTGCGGGCCGGGGTGGCCGGCTGGCGTAAACACGTAATGCTCGGGCGGGTATTTCATCAACTCATGTTGCTGCACCAGTTGGGCCAGTGGCCGCGGCATGGCCACGTATTTTTCCACATCGGTTTTGGCGTGCTCGCCCACCAGCAGCACGCGGGCAACATCGGGCCGCAGGTGCGCTACCTTCAGGTGCAGTAATTCTTTGGGCCGTGCCAGTGTGTAGCAAATAAAGTACAAGAACAACATCAGTTGCGGATCGCGTGGCGTAATGAGATTGTGCATCTTTTTGATTTGCTCGGGCGTGTAGGCCGCGTGGGTGTTGCGGGTTACCGATAGTTTTTGCACGCGGGCCGCGGGGTTTTTGTCGGCCCACAGATCCGGATCAAGTTTGCGCAGGGTTTCAAAAGCTGTGTATAGGGTCGATATCCGGTCGTTGTGGGTTTTGGGTTTGGCGTGTTTTACTTCGCGCAAGTAGTGGCTGAAGCGTTGAAGCAAATCCGGTGTTACCTGGCGCAAGAGCAGCCGGTCGGGTAGTTTGTGATGCTGCAGGAATTGATGCAAAACCGTTCGGGTATATTTGTATTGCTTAGCCGTGGCGGGCGATTTATTTTCCACTTCCAGTTTATGGCGTTGCACGTAGGTGATGGCATCCAGCAATTTGTAACCATGAAAGTCGAACGATTTAACGGGCGCGGCCGGAGCGGTCTCTACCTTGCCATCGTCAGCCAGTTTTTTATTGATTTGGGCAATTTGTTGTTGGGCAAATTTTCTGCGGTCGGCCAGGCGAGTGATTTCATTCAGCACGTCTTTCCCCACGCGTTTTCGCACGAGGCGGCCGCGGCCGAGGTCGTACACATAGAATTGAATGAACCAGGGGCGCGTAGGATCACCGTTGAAGTCAACAAGGCGAGCGGGCCGGTATGGAAACCCGGCCTGGTTGGTGAGCACCTGCCTGCTGTATTTGCCACGGCTATCTGCCACGGATGAAAACACTTTTGTAAAAACCGGCCCCGCAATATTCTTTTTGCGGCTTCTGCTTGTCGGGGTGAGTAGATTCGAACTATTTTTTACTACACCTGCGGGCTGTTTCAATCCAAATTTCGCAGCTTTTGCTGCGCTGTTTTTACCGCTATCTGCCACTGGAAATGCCACGGCAAAATCAGATTGCAGTGTTGATGGACTTTAACCGGTCAATCCATACTTGCAATGTGTTTTCAGTGCCATCGAGCAGCACCATGATGGGCAGCTTCAACCGGTTGTAGTCGGGCGTGGGCTCCGCCACGTAATTTGCATCACCGTAATGCACCAACTGATCAAGCGTGATTTTGTAAAAGTTAGCCGCCTTGCGCACCGTGTCGAAATCAATATCAACTTCACCACGTTCTATACGGCTATACGTACTTAGACTTACGCCCAGCTTTTTGGCGACTTCATCCTGACTGTGACTGCCTACTACACGTAGCTTTCGCAAAATTTCGGGTAATTGTGGGGTGGGGTTCATGGCAATTCTGAAATTTTTTCTCAAAATTAAGTTGCTGATTTACAGCCAACTGACACTTTTTTCTCACTTCTGACTTGTTTTTCAATATCACTCGTGCCACTTTTATGCCACATTTGACGCACAAGCGACAATTATGGCGAAAACAAC
>JAJTGY010000036.1 GCA_021298015.1 Flammeovirgaceae bacterium | reverse complement strand
AGGCGATAACATCAACGTCATGCTAGCCGCTGTCGGTATGAACCTCAAACGAATGATCAACAAGTGGAAAGTAAATCCGCTTGTCTTTTTGACTGAACTTTTTGAAGCACTTTTAGGAGGCCTCAAAAACCAATTTTTGCCCAAAATGAGTTTTTAAGGGACGACTACTTAGTTGTGACAAAGTAGAGATAACTTAGCTATTAATAATCTGTCTATGTCAATCTCCAATTCCCGGGTTGAGTTTAATCCTGTATGATTACCCTCTTTATTTCAGTGAATTTCTGAGATCTGATAATGATGGTATAAACACCACTGGGTTGGTTGTCTAATGGAATGCGAAAATTGCCAAAAGACCAGACATTCTCAATTTGGCCAATCCAAATCGGTATACCAAATGAATTAATCACTTCCATAACCAAACTTTCATCAGGTGACTCCGCAATTTTTCTCCATTGCAAGAATACGTCTCCACTACTGGGATTGGGGTGCACCGTTGTATTTTGAAAATGCTCTTCAGTAAATTTTATGGCGTCTGAGATTTTATCAGTTGTTGAGCCATCTTGACAAATAGACCTGACATTAACCCAATATAACCCGGGTTCGGTAAAAGGCCCTAGAGAAGCACTTTTCGCGGAAACTTCCATTTCTGAATGGATCATACTATTGAAGGTTACTTCAATTTCAAAGTTGCTATTCCCTCCATCGTTACTCCATGAAGCATCAATATATTGCTGATTGTCGACTTCTCGTTGTTGAAGTCTCAAGTCCTTCGGAGAACTGCAATCCACATCTCGTAACTCAAAATAGTCAGTACCGGCTTTCTTGTAGGGACCAAATAGTTGAATACCATACAGACTCGCCAGGAAGTCCCTTGCGTTGCGAAGATGTCCTGCCGTAGGCTGATAGTGGCCACTACGATTATTCATTACTTTTATTACGCCATCTTTGACAAAGACTTCGCCTGCCAAAAGCACCGAGGCACCACCCAGAAACTGGGAGTGGTTAAGAACAGCCGGTTCGCTGCCCAAATACATTTTATTCAAGCAATCGAAAACAAAAATTCCGCCATCAGTATTAATTTTTATACCTGATCGTGTAATGATACCTTTCTCCTGTTCCTTATCAAATCGTACCAGATGTTGTTTTCTGCCTTCAGCCAAATTGAAGTAAGGTTTACCCTTGTCTCGTTCAAACCATTGCCCCGAACCTGGCATCGTTCGCTGCGCAGTAAAAATCCCGGCTCTAAAGAAATCGTCTGACGGTTCGGGATAATTGGGACTCAGATAAATTATTCTGTCCCACGTCAAATAAATATTTTGAGGATTATACTCATTCATCAGTATTTCATCTTCCGAAAACCCTGCCTCCTCAAGAAATTCTTGCATCTCGTAAAAATTTGTTGTGAAAAATACCTCCGAGTGTTTTGTGGCACGATAGATCTCGTCAACATTATAGTTTGTAATTTGAAACTTAGGAACATTGCTGCCGCTAAAGTTTGAACCATATTGAACATACGGCATTACTTCAAAAAGCCCGAAAGAAATCCAGCCCATTTCAAACACTGTTGCTTCGCAGTCAATCCATTCGACTACTGCTTTTAAATCTTCCTCGTGTTTGATTAGCGTGGCTAATTCATAGTTCAAAGGTGGGGTCAAAATCATATGTGTCTTCTCTTCTTTATCCTTATAAGCGATAAATTGAGAAAAAACGCCTTTGATGCAATCTCGATTAAAGTTGGTCGATTGCTCATACCAAGTAGTTACTTTGGCTTTCCAGTCGTTTATATCATATAACACCGCTGTTTCCCCTGAATCAGATAGACGGGTAAGATTTGAACTAATACGGTTAAGTTCTTTTGGCGACAAATAAGATAATTCGCTAAGGGTATGCTTGATGCAGCAATTTGTTGATAAACGTGGCACACTTGGTTGTGCGAAAACTGTAGAGCAACGGATCAGCTCAAAAATCAAGATGGCCAGATTCAATTTAACTAATTGCATGACTATGTTAAATGAATTTCTAGTTCTTTTTCGTTGACAACATAAGTGACCTCCGCTCCTCTTCCGGCGAACGAACAAATTTCACCTTGGAATTGTCTATCGGAGTTACGTACGGGCTGTACAGCACTTTATACAGCGCACTTTGGTTTATGAGCAACGGGCTTCCTGATGGCAATTGAATAAACTGCACAGGGAAAGCCTGTACCCAATGATAATTGCCCGATTGGTATCCGGAAACATCTTGGTCGCCACTTAGGTATTCCAAATATTGCTGGCGCGGCACAGCCGTAGCTCGTAGAGCCTGAAAGCACGTGCCGGCAACAGGGGCCATAAAATCAGTTTTAACGAGATCAAACTGAAGTAAGCGATTGGGGTCAGTGCCATAATTTTGCCGTTCTTCACTTGTCATAAAAACAACTACCGTCTGTTTTGAATCCAAAACACCAGAGGCATAGCTGTTTGTCATCTGGCTGCTTAAATTCCTTACATCCGTTTCACCAGCGTTATACTTTAGCGAAAAAATCAGTGATGCGTGTTTGCCTGCATCACTAAGTTTGATTGTGGTTTCAGAAGCATTGGATTCATCGATAGGTGTGTAAATCAGTACCATGCAGTTTTGTTTGGCCATCAGTCGCTCGATTGATGCTAATACTTCAGCAAAATCATTTGAAGACCAGTCCTCGAAATTAGGATTTGACAGGATTACCCGGAAAGCTAATGTAGTTCCTCCGTTGGCGTTACGCTCATTTGATCCGTAAACATTCAACAGGTCTCCGATTACATTTTCAATAACGGGTAATAAGCAGCCTGAAAAATCTTCGAGCACAATATCCATCTCCGGAATATCTCGCTTAAATGTCCGAATGAACCGGTCGAAATACTCTCGAAAAATAGTTTTCCTGTCCTTGGCGGGTAATACATCCTTCGCTGATTTTCTCAATCCGGTTTGAGAAACGGGATCTACATCTTCCGATGTAAAAAATATGCTGGGCAGTGGAATCGCATTTTCTACCAACGTACCGTATTGCTCAATTGGCACGTCAGTGAATTGAGGATCCTGGTAGTAAAGAACATTATGACTGGTTGTTACATTACTGCAACAATCTTCATGTTCCTCAATCCACCTTTTGTGTATGGGGTATTGGTTTGAGCCGATGCGAGCCACCAAATCTTTACGATTTTTCTCCGCAATTGTATTTTTGGCTATGCCGGGCACTATAAGCAGCGTACGTAATGAAGCATTAAAATTTTGCATAAACGGCTCGTTCTCCTTCAAATGATCAGGCAACCATTTCACTTGCGCCCCATCAATAGTTCTTGACGTAGGCAGAACAAAAGGATCAGCCAAACTAGGTGTACGATTGATTGCATAAATTCCATAATCCACTACTTCCCATTGGTCGAGGTCAGTGATGGTTATTGTTTTAGAGGCACTCTTGCACTCAAATTTACTTTCCACCAGCCAATAGCCCGAATTGTAGTCAACCCCGGTGTAGTTACCGTTTGCCCACAGTTCGGAATAATAATTTTGGATAAAAAAATTTTTAAGACCTTTCTTCACATCCAGTGCGGAGATCAATCGCCAGGGCAGATTATCCTTCAACCTACTTTGGCCTGTTAACAGATCAATCTCATACTTAGGCTTCACATACATTATTTTGGTCATCTCTGCCGGATAGTTTACGCCTAACTTAAGGTTAATTCCAGTACTGTTATTTACAATTGAATTATCGACAGGCGATAACAGAACGTCCTCTCTGTTTATATCAATATTGACGGGCCCCTCAGCATACGTAGATTCGATGGCCTGGATGGCCTCAGCTAATCTCGCGGGTGGTTGTGTGGTACTTGCCAGGTCAACCTGATGATCCAACACAAAAAACTCTTTTTGTACGTTCAAAATTCTTTCTTCGCTGATGGGTTGTGGTTTTCCATTCTTTACCCATTGTTCGTTTTCGTGATAATAAAAACTGTTGTTTAGGGTGTATCCCGGTTTGGCTGTCGCTATCGCACTCAAAGTTTTGTATTGGGTCAGGTTGTAGCCGGTAAATTTTTTTAGATAACCAAGTGGGGCGCTATCATCTCCTATTCTGATATTATTGTGCCCATCGAAGATCGGGATATAGAAATCCGAAATCGAACCCGTATTAACTCCATCTGTATACACATCAATCTTTTTTCGCAACCATACCGGTATCTTTTCCGGAGTTGACATGCCAATCGAATTGAGCTGGTAGATAAAGGGGTACGAGGATTTATTTTGGGGCGACAATGAACTGGCAGTATCACCTAGCACTTCGTTATGCAACCGCCTACCGGTGGCATCATACTGGTATAGAATGCTCCCCACATTTCCGTTCAGATTTGAGTTGGCCAACCAAAACCTCCATAAATCGATGCCTCCATATACTACCTGGGCACTCATTTGAATGAGCTGCACATAGGTAAGCCCTCTTTGTACCTTTGCAGGTATATTGGGATAAAAAAAACCAATTGCTGCATCAATCGCAAGCTGCCTCAAAGCATCTACAATAAGGTTGGGCTCACCATCGTCTTTGTTGTAGGCAATAGCATCGGTTTGTTCCAAATCAAACAATGCCAACTGCCGAAGGCTGACCGGGGTTATTTCCTCTTCTTCGTTGAGCTCATCACCCGCATCAGCATTACTTCCTGTGCCTGAAGAGGGTGCGTAAGCATTAACAGGTTTTTTTTGCAAAATCGTGCCGTTTACATTAACCGGGATATTGACATCCAACCCTGCCTTTCCTTGCGGCAACAATAAAACCTGGTTATGGCCAAATGAAATTGGCGCCTGCCTCGGAACTTTATCCACCTTTACGGGAATGGTCAGTTTTCCTGCCTTTCCCGGCTCAAACGCCTTTTGAGCTTTCTGCGACTCGACCCCGGGAAGAACCTCCGCTACGCCCTCTTTAAATGTAGGGCCATACGCAATTAATTCTGCAACATCCTTTGCAAAGTTAAACATCCTCCAGTTCAACTCTTCTTGCACTATTTCTTTCCTGTTTAAGTTGGTATCAAGGGTTTGTATGATCACATTATCCCCGGCAGCAAGCGCAGCAGCCATCTCTGCCATCTCTGAGGCTATCTCGGTAGCGGTGTAATAAATACCGTCTATTATTTTTGCCTTCCACTCGGTACAAGCGGAACTGAGACCCGCCGAACCGAAATCTCCATGTTTAATCTCCATCATCAGGCGTAGCAAGGGGTAGTAGCCTGCGCCCTTACTAAAAAAGGTCACTTTCGATGCCACGCGCTTTTCATCGTTGTAAAACTGATCGAAGAACAGTTTCAAGTTTCGAGCGTTAAATGTTGCCAAATCTTCTTTAATGTCCGTGTAGTGCGCATTGAGCCCGATAATAGCGGGAATAGACATGCCCCAGGACTCCATGCCTGCCAACTGCCTGACGCCATTAGTCGTTGCCTTGTTGCTATACGAAGCTGTAAGTACCGGCATGGATGTCTGAACATTTGTGAACTCATCGTTCCACACGTACAGGCAGAGCCTTCCATCGTTGATGGCTTTCATAATTACCAACTGCCCTTGCTCATCGCGTGCATCAAAAATATATCCCTTTCGTTGGTTGATCTGGTCAGGTTCAAATGTTCCTGTCATGACTAAGACGTCATCTTTGGTACCCAGACCTTTAATCGTTTCACCGGGGACAAAAAAATTCATCCGATATGTTTCGGGCACTCCCGCGCCAGGTGCCTTTTCGAAAGTCCACAATCCCCAACCGTTTACATGCAGGTAGATAGCGTCTTTTAGTTGGCCACCTTTCCAGTAGTGCACTATCACCCGACCCGTAAGCCGTTGCCCAATGCCTTTGGGATACACCAAATCCATGAACCGAAATCCACCGGGATTGCTGACGGTAACAAAATCGGTTAATGGATCATCGTCAATATGGCCCACTTTGAATATACCTCCTTCCTCTCCTTCTATCACGCCAAGGCAGACCAAATCAGAAACATGTACTACTGTATTATGAGGGGTTGTGATGGGATGATCGTGTACGCGCTTACTGAGGTAAAGAAATAAATTCCGCCAAAAAGTATAGCCGATGTCTGCTACAACGTTTCCGGTGCCATCCACGGGGTCAACCCGAATATCTCGGTTCAGTATGTACTTACGCTCTTCATCGCCAAATAGCTTGATGATCGCTCCCTCAAACCCAACTTTCTTCACCCCGCTTACCACCAAGTTATCGAAGGCAGCCGGAGATCCGTTGCCCTCCACTCTGAAAATCGGACCGTCCACAAAATCATCGTACAAGAAACCCTGCTCTGTTAAATCTGCACCCTCGTAGAACTGGTTTTCATACCAATAATAACCATCTATACCACTATGCTCCCATATTAATTCCGTATCTGTAAAAAACTTATAAGCCTCTTGTTTACCAATCCCACGGTTTAAAACAAGCTTGTCAAAAAGAACTTGTAGTTGCTCAAGTTTATCTCTGGCTTGTTCTAAACTGAAATCTGCATCGCCTGTTTTTTTGTGCGTGTTCAGGTAATTCTTGTAGTCCCTCACCGTAAGTATCCAATCCTGCATGTATGGTGATCCGTCATTAAAATTTAATCCATCCAAAAATGGGTGAACATCACCTCCTTCATCGATGCCCGGCTTTAGCTCGCTTACAAACCACACATTGTTGGTTTCAACCCTGCCTATAGGTGTGATGTGCGTGTTGTTATCAAAGTTGAATTCGTCTTCCATTACACGCATCTGATCCCCGCCTATCGTCTCCCCATCGATCTCAACTAAAGTTCCTCCGTGTGTGGTCCACTCCCTCAAAACAGGAATGGCTTTAATAAACGCAGACTCCAAAGCGCTACTCATGCCCATGCTTCGATCGGCTATGATGACGGCAAACCTCGACAAGTATTGGCGCAAACCATCTTCATCCAATAAAAGGGACGCATCACTCAAATGAGTATAGGTGAGTTTCAAATTCGGGTTGTGGTGATTGTGCCGCTCTAACTCTGTCACCAACAAGTCATCGAAGTAATCCTGTTCAGACAATTCATCGCCTTTATAAAATTCCTTGTTGGTTCTAAACTTACTGTAGGCTTTGAAATCATGAATAATCAATACATCATAGGTTTCTCTACAACCCGGGTTAGGAGCTGAGGAGTGAACGTTATCTCCTGTAATAGGTTCCGACCATGAACCCCTGTATTGGGTAACATCATCTGCATTCTCCGGCCGGCTCGCAAAGGCCATCGTAACATCAACTGTGATGGAAAACTTTGAACCTGCCGTTAAATATCGAGAATCACCAATCAACTCGTACTTTCCAGTCCTTTTAAAAAAATATCCTTCCTTCCAAATCTTCTCCAGATTTACAGCCGTGTATTCCTCTTGCGGAATACTGCCGTCATCCAAATACTTTACTGTTACCTTATCAAACGGTATGTAGTTAAATTTTTCCCGGACCGGGTAGCCTGCCATAATGAACCAAATATCTTTTACATTAAGGTCAGTACATTTGAGTACAATGGGAACTTTCACTCTGTAAAGGAAACGGTCATTGGGTTTGCCGGGATGGGTAGCCTCTCCTACCGCATAGTTATTGTCGTTAATAGAAATTCCACTGCGCAGAGTCCAGTTGTAGTTTGCATCAGCTTTATGAGCTTCCCTAACCAACTGGTCCAAATCCATGAAATCTCCCGTTGAACAACCGCATGATTTCCATACGTAAGCTCGGCCTGCATCATCGCCCAGGGGCGCCTCCATACTGGTATAGGTGCCAATCGCTAAACCCCAATCATTGATTTGACGAACCGCTACCGCAGCGTGGTTGAGATCAGGATACTTATCCTTCCATTGCCATGGAAATATCTCTGCCCACGTATCTTCTTCTCCTGTAATAGGATCTTTACAGCCGGGCAAAACATAAAATGCCTTGATAACATTATCCGATGGTTTCCACCACTGCCCGACCGTCTCAGTACGAACATTAAAACTTTTTGCTTCACCAGGGACTAAATCTAACAAAGTCTGAGTGGTGTATATTCCCTTTTCGGGATCCAGTTGAAAAATTACCGGATACTGATTTTGCATCAGGCTCTCGCCATACCTACCTAAGCTTGCCGTTGCCGGTGCGTACGAAAATCCCACTCCGCTACCATCGCTTTGAACGTCATTAATTTGACTATTGCGATTATAATAGTGGGCAGGAATGGTTGCTACCAACCGGTGTTCTTTGTTGGATATATTTTTGATCACCGCCCGTTGATAATGCTCATAAATACTGTAATCCGTTAATCCTACAAACAAATTGTTAACAAAAATCAGATTGTGCTTAGCCGAATATGGATCACCAGCATCCATCGAGACTCGAGATGCAACATAGTCGCCTGATACGGAGGTCAAAAAATCGTCTCCATAAAGTGAGTTACCATAGAACGGGCCATCATACAATCCACTTTGCGTATTATACTTAAAAAGCATTCCCACATTACGGCTTCCCCTTTGTTCATTTATCAATACCTGCCCGTCCTCCGAAAAATCAATT
The DNA here is from genome assembly GCA_021298015.1 of Flammeovirgaceae bacterium. Taxonomy (GTDB): domain Bacteria; phylum Bacteroidota; class Bacteroidia; order Cytophagales; family Cyclobacteriaceae; genus ELB16-189. Next base: position 63,331 of record JAJTGY010000036.1, on the reverse strand, counting down.
GGCGTACCGAAAAAATCACCGATCGAAATAAACCTGTCTGGCTTAAACTCGGGGGCATCTCCAGCGGTAACAACAAACGTTCGCTGTCGGCCTCCGCTTACAGTATAGTATCCCAACACCCAGCCCAGGTTGTTGATCTTCACCACTGTGGCATCAGGATTTTTACCGCCCAAGCTTCCATCCTTGCTTAGTATAAACTTGGTTAAATTGACCGTGTCGCTCGCGTATTGTTGGGCTGTTAACGCTGACGCTACCGAAGCAAAAATCATCGCCATCACCCATCGGACTATCCGAATACTACCTATCATGACATCATCTTTGGTAACTCGATTTGGAAAAATTTGTGTGGGCGAAGGCAGCAAACCGGATACATATCTACTATCATTTTTTCGACATAAATTCACAAAACTTGCAGTTTAAGTGTAACTACTCCTTTATCCAATTTAATCCTCACGTAGTATTGCCCTGAACTTAGCGAAGGCAAATACAATACATACTCTCGATCTGAATAGCGGTCTGCAGTCAGCGGTATCTGCTTGCCACTGCCTTCGTAGAGCGTTAAGATCAGGCGACTGGGAATCGCGCATTTTTCAGGGAAGACCAGGCGCAACGCTTTAGACTCCACGTACGGATTGGGGTAAATTTGAACATCCCGGCAAGGTTCACACACATCATTACGTACTACTTCCATTTGCTTTGTGGCAACACAACCCGTGGCGTGGTCGGTAATCGTAACACTGTAGGTTCCAGGTTGAGTAACATCGAGGCGCGGCTTAGTAGAACCATCAACCCATGCAAATGTCCATTGTGGCTCCGCATTCTCTACCCGGAAAACACCTGTTATTTCGTTACAAATTTCGCTTGGCCCAATCACCAGTGGATCAAATAATGGCTTCACGGATGCGACTATCTCATCACTGGTAATACAACCATGCTGGTCGGTTACACGCACATTATATGTGCCAGACTGATTCACTTCAATTGCCTGCGCAGTACTTCCTGTGCTCCAACTATATTGCAGCCCGGCTTTACTTACGTTAAGTGTGAGCGGCTGTCCTGTACAATGTATAGTGTCGGCACCCAAATTAACAAAAAACTGATCGGCAAACCTGTTAACCAAGATATTTTCGGAAATGAAACAAATACCTGATCTCGTTCCAGATACGGAGTAAGATCCCTCGCCTACTGTTATTGTGCGTGTAACAGCTCCGTTAGACCACAAGTAATTATCCAAATCGACACCGGCATCCAGCGTTACCTGAGTATCCTTACAAATGAATTTGTCTGCCCCCAGATTAATGGGTTGAGATGGCATTAATGTTACTGTTACCTGACTTGTGCCATCGCACAAGTCTGGATGCCTCGCCACAACACGATAAACGCCAGGTACCGAAACACTCAACTGAGGAGTAGTTGCCGGTGGAGTAGTAGACCACAGGTAGCTTGCACCCTGCACAAAGGCATTGAGTACCGCGGTTTCGCCCTGGCACATAGCTACATTTTGACCTAAGTTTACTGGCACCTGATGTGGTGTTTTGACTTCAACGGCACCAACCCCGGAGCAGCCCGCCCCCTGCGAAATCTTTAATTTATATATACCCGCTGTTTTGGTTGAAAATGTTGACGTGGAGGAAACAAAGACATCGTCTTTATACCATGAGTAGGATGCATTGGGGTATGTGTATGACGATTGAAGAACCGTTTCCTCACTTCCGCACAATTTTTTGCCACTTCCCAGAGCTACCGGTATTTGATTAGACGTGCTCACTTTGACGGTGTCGAAGGACGAACATCCCATTGGAGAGGTCACTTTTACCCAATAAGAACCGTGAACTGATGTCGTAATTGTTTCAGCAGTCTCGCCAGTTGACCAATAATGTGAATAACCACCCGAGTTGCTAAACCCTGTGCTAAGTGTTACTACTCCGTCTTTACACACATGAACGTCTTTTCCGAGCGAAAAAGGAACGCTCGTTCGATAACTGACTTTAACAGTATCACGGCCTATACAATTGTTTTTGTCTCTAACCTCCAGCCAATATTTACCTTGAGCCGAAACGGCCAATTGATCGCCTTTACCACCAGTAGCCCACAAATACTCTACAATATCAGATTTGTTAATTGTAACAGGCCTGAGAATGGCCGGTTCACCCTCGCAAATTTGCACATCAGCCCCTAATGATAAAGCAGGTAAATTAAGATTCACAACTTCAAAAAGAAAAATCTGCTGGGCACCTGATGTAAGTTTTCTCTTTACCGTGTACAGGTCTGCATCGACTGTGCTAATTCTTCTCGCTGTACTCATGATGTTAGTTGAGCTACCTTTGAACCACTCATAAGTTACCCCATCATCTTCTGGTGTACCACCATCCAGACTTATGGACGAACCGGTGCATTTCGTAACTTTCCTAGCCAATGTACCTATGGTTATTACTTCCTTCTGATCTTCAAAATAACATGAACCCGAAATACTTTTCAATTTCACGTTGAAGATGCCGATATCTTTTGGTCGATACTTAATATTTACCGGATTCATCTGATTGGCCTGCGCATACAGAGAATCATTTCCAAAATCCCACTCAAATGACGTGGGTGGATCCTGTGATGTGTTGGAAGCATTCGCGTAAAAACTCAGGTTATTTTCTACCGGAAACTGTAAAACACTTCCGTTATCATGTGCTACAGCCCAATTAGTTAAGGGTGCATCAAACAGACTAAATACCTTTGTCAATGAAACAACTTTATCAGTAAGCGAGTTTTTTACTGCAAGTTTAATCGAGACACTGCTGGTATTCTGGGCTGAAAACACCGGGTTAAGGCTAGTGCTGGGCATTGTCTGTCCATTTACGGTCCACTCATAACTTATGAATTCTCCCTGAGAAGAAAGATTTACTGTTTGCAGATCTTGCCCTTTGCACGAATTGACCAAATCGAATTGAACGCGTAGCGGATCAACATCTTGAGGGGTACACAAAAGATTAGCAGGTTGCTTAACCACTAATTTAACGGAAACAATTCCTAATGCCTTTGCCGGTGAAACCACCTGAATGTAATAGTCTGTTTTATCAGGCATACAATCCAGCTGGAAATACTGGTTGATGCTGTTTTGACATTCTCCGGCACGCATTGCCCCGCAAGTCCCATACAATACTCGGTATTTAATATCACCGGCTCCAACAAACGACTGTGAAGTATTTTGATAATTGAATTCAAAACGCATATCCGCCTTTCCCCCGATTGACCCTACTTGAAATTTGAACCAGGTTGATTTAACCGAATCGGCATGCTTTTGTGCGCGGGGGTAACTAGTAGGGCTACCTTCAAAAAAGCAACCCGTATTGGTGAATCCTTTTTCCCCAAAATCGGCACTCCATGTGTGGCAATCAATGCTTGAGGATTTTTCGTAGCTGGCATTATTAGCGTTCACCGTTACTGTCACGGGGCGACCACACACATCTCCGCCTTCTGGCACAATCCAAATCGTTGGCTTTACCGGAAGCGCTGTGTAGTTACAGCCGGTAAGGCTGACATAGTAAGTGCCTTGTGCAAGGCAACCCTCGCCCCAATTACTACCATTAAAGGTTTTTCTTTGTAGTGGAATTTTGCGGAGATATTTTTGATTCGTCTTTGGATCTATTTTTTCCCAATACAATACCACCTCTTCATTTGAGGGATCGCGATCAATATCAGCACGAAGCGGATCATTAAACCGGGTTTCGTAAACCGGCCGGGCTCCATTTTGCAGTAATTGAATATCGTAGTTAATGCGAACTTTACCCGCCTCTTTTGAATCAAACTTCCACCAAATGGTTTTCCCTCCGCAACTGGTCTGGTCATCACTGTCTCCGGTTGCACAGTTGAAGGTGGAACTTTCGCCCTGATAAATACCTTCGCCCAAAACCGTTGCTGAGGAAGATGACTTAATGGTATATGAATTCACTTTCAAATCATTAGCCGGATGTTTATCAACATTCTTAAAATGACGAACACTCACTTCCACCTGACTATTGATATCGATAGATTCGTGGTTTTCAACCACAACAAAATAGCGCTTTACAGCATTTCCCTCGCAAGGATCAATAGCCCACCTGACCAATTGCGATGAGGGAATACAAAAACCCCATGGGTCACGCCTCACATTCCATGTTTTAAATTTCAAAGAAGCATCCGTTCCCTGTAGGAGGTTAAACTTGGCGAGATCGGATAGGGAATAGCTGTGTGCTTGTGGATGTTGCGAGAGAATATTTGCATTGGGTGTATACTCGTACACAGAATATGAGTATTGTAATCCAGACCCATCCAATTCCTCGTCTAATGAAGTGTTGCCCTCAGAAAAATTTATCCCACCTCTTTCAGGTGTTCTATTATGAACTCCTACAATTACATCACCGCCACCCTGAATTTGAAAAGAATACCAGAGCGTTTTTCTGCCGTTTCTGTGCACCTTGTTTACGCCCACCGGATACTGGGCTTTATAGGAACTTGAATTCACATAACAATATAACGAAGGTTCATCTACGGCAAGCGGTGGAATAATTTCATCATCTTGTGATACTCCCGTTGGGTCTACCAGCCCCCCGGTTTTACATGAAATAAAGTCGCTGGTGGGGGGTAGTACCGGATTACCGCTGGGATGTGTATCGTACGGATTTCCATACCACGTTCTGCCATCCCCGGGCACAACCCGATAATCATAAGCCTTGAGGGGCGTATCGTACAACGTTGGCTGCGGTCTTTCAAGATATACGCTGGGTTGAACCGACATACCATTGAAAGCATCGCCATCAGGAACAAAAACCACAAGTGAATAAACACCTGGCGAAAGATCACAAAACTCAAGCTGATTTCCGGGGACATCGGAACGGGTCGACCCAATCGGATCACTTTGCGACAGCCTTGGATAATCATACCGAACATCAAACGGATAAAGCCAAGCCTTAAGATCAGTTGTAAAACCACCAAAAGCACCTGAAATACTTCCCAAAGAAATCCTGAAAAAAGACGCCTTATTCAACCGGAATACATAGTACACTACTCTGCTGTAACCAGAAGGGAATGGCTGAATATTTGCCAAATCAGCGGCATCCGAAATACACGTAAATTGCTCTTTTTGAAACTGATAAACTCGTGCGTTAAATGGGTACGCACTGGCCGTAGACGGTTTTCTCGACCATTCTATACGTCCCTCATCAGAAGCAGCCGTTGGTCGATTAAATTGTGATACTAAATTCCGTGTTGTCTTTCGGATCGTAATGGAGCTAAAGTTACCGGCCGAGCTACTCGTATACCTACCATTACCCATGCCATCATAACTGCCACCGCTGGCATAATAAACTACCGTGTACTTACCCGGGGGTAGCGGTTTGCATGTATTACTGATCCATCTTGGCGATTCAAAACCCGATCCAAACTTACAATCCGGATCATTATTGTAGGAATATTCAGGATCTAATCGCTGTAATGTACTCAATCCTTCGCGTGCAGAACCCTTAAGCAACCGTACCGCTGGTGGCCGCAACACATCATGGTAGTGATTTGAACCCGTTATCGTTACTGGCATAGCTTCCGTGAGTTCAAATTCCCTGAAAAACATTTTGTCATATTGACTATCGCAGTTATCGAAGTTACCGATAGTAAACAAATGGGATTCGCAGGTTATTAAAGCGGCCTGACTCGTAACAACTCCGGTGCCTCCGCCAGAATTTAAACTGGCCGTGATGTCGCCAATTTGCTCGGATGTTGCGGGAGTCTTGAAGTTCGAATTACGGTAGGCATTAAATTTAAAAGTAGGCTGGGATACACGGCCGACCTGGGCAAAACCACCGAATGAAACCAATGTATATTTCCCCACAGACAAGCAGTAGGTTGCGGTTCCTGAACATGGTGCCATTGCTTCCCCGATAACAAATCTGCTTGTAGTGGGTACCTGCGTGATAGCACCGCGATACAACTTGTTGCTGAACGTATCCGAAATTCTCATTGATCCCTCTTCGGTTACCTCAAATTGCCGATATATCGCTCCATGAAAATTCCCGGAACAAACATCAACAGGTAGAGGAGTAACGGCACAGCCAAAGGTATCGACCTCTGCCAATACTTGTAAGTTATTGCGGGAAACACCGAAAGCCCCTACGTTATCAATCGCTTCCAGTGATGACAAATTAAACTTGTTGGAAGGTTGCTGCCGTTGCACAAAGAACTCCACGAAGTTTTGTAACCCAAGATTTGAAAGAATCCCAAGAATGTCAAGGGAATCGGCTCTGCCTAATACTTGCAAAGAATACACTCCGGGTTCCAGGCATTTCCGATCAAAAGTAAACTGCTCTTCGAATCCATAGTTTGATATTACTGGTGTTGCGAGCTGCCCTTTTTTCGATGAGCCTAACAAAGTTGTGATCCCCGTACCATCGCAAACTTTCTTCACGTCTCCCCGAAAAAGTATTGCTTGTTTTATGTTAGGACTGCGGCTCGCAATAAGCACATTTGATACGCGGTCTAATTCAAAGGTGTACCACTGCGACAGGTTAAATTTTATACCGTCGTAAAGCAATATGCCATTGGTTGGCGAATAGCCACAAGCCTGGTTGTCGCGCATGTAAGCATTGCAGGCGAAATTGTTTTGATAAGATGTCTTTTTTCCGGGCGGCTTAGTGTACCCATCAAAATTAGCCTCACCCAGGCTAAAATCACTATCCAAGACGCCAAGTTGTACCGGATTGGAGGGCGAAACACCTGCAGTTAATTGAGTTCCCAAATCCCTAATTTGTAAAGTAAAACGGCTGGAGGCGTACTTGTAGAAAAATAACTGTATTGAATAAGTTCCGTCTGGAACAACGTTACACAGGTAATCCAGGCGCGGGAGCTGCTCATTAGGCAGTGCGCGATACTCAAATTTCGCAGAATCAATTAACACCAGCGCGTTTATCGGTTCTGTTCTCACGTTTCCCTTATACACCTTTACACCCACCTTATACTCATCACTAAAGGTTTTGATGCCACTCAGCAAAATTCGGACAGCATCAGCATATTGGCCGGTGCGAAACGTAAACCATGCCGTTTGTGTATAGTCTCGGTAATTTGCCACAGGATTTGTGTTTTTTAGGGATACAAATACCTCCTCTTCATTATCGAGACTCAGACATCCCACATCAAAAGTAACGGTCTGCCACTGTTTATTTAATGTGGGAAATTGATAGGCATGAATTGCCCGGTCGTATGCATAAGTGCTTTGCGTATGTTCCGCAGCTGTCCTAAAAATAATGCTACCAAAAATCCTTTGATTCGCTACATATTCCCGAGCACTGAACCTAACGTAGTAGGTGCCGGCAGGTAAACAATAATTTCCGGTCACACCGAATTTGGTTAACTGAGTAAAGTCAGCTAAGTCGCTTCCGGTTCCGCCCGGATAGCTCACCTTGGGCAATCCCGGTATTGAGGGAGCCCTGAAAACGGTAACGCCTATCGAGGTTATGCCCAGGTGAGGAGCATTATCCTCCTCAGGGATAGCAATCTCTACCATGCGTTGGATGGGAATGGTAAACTTGTACCAAACCGATTTTCCATGCTTTTGATGTATGCTTGTTGAAAATTGTTCACCGGGTTCGGTAGTGGCGCTGGTCAAGTCGAAAGAAATATTTTTAGTATCGTAGCCAAACCCATTTTGAGAAATGGCGATTTCACACGCATCAAAAAAATTATCGCAGGCAAGCCCCGAAGGCGGATTACTGCCGCGCACTATTTCAATGGTCTCCCCCGATCGAAAAATATTATTGGGCATGTTACTTTCAGCCAGGCGCCCATCATCATTCAACTTCACAAAAACATAATAAAAGCCGTCTGGTATTGCTAAAGGCACAAACAGCGGTTCCTCAACGGTTATGCTTCCACCGGGCCCGAAAACAGAACCACCGCTTATTTCAGTATAACTCTGCCCGATTAGCTGCGCCTTGCTTTCGTCAAAAACAGATTCCTTGGAAAGGTACACTTTATCTACCCAGCCCGAATTCAGTTCTGGTGCTGCAATACCCTTGTTTTCCACAACCCACTGACAGTTGTAATAAAATCCGGCCGCAACTTTTTGTGCAAGACCCAGAAATGAAACAGGAAACAAATCCGGCAGCGAAGGCGCTGCTATCGTTAACCCGGAAAATACAGCCTCATTATCCCCTTCGGCAGATTCTTCGACATTACCATAGATATCAGATTTGGCCAGAATAGCGTAATTACCGATAATGCCTACGGGAATCTTTACTGATTTTGTAACAGTATACTCTTCTCCGGGTCGAAGGTCATTATAAAAAAATGTTGCCCCACCACTTGTGTTAGAAGTCTTAAAATTGCGTATTTCTGTTAACAGAATGCCGGGGGCGTTGCCGTTTTTCAGGTAAATGCCATCAAAAAAAACAGGCTCAACCATTGCATCGCCAACATTTTTAACCTTAAAGGAAACATTAAACTCTTGCCCGGCTACCAGTGTGGTTTTACTCACTGAAAGGTCAGCCACTTGTAAATTTGGGCGCGGTCGGCCTGAAACATTCACTTTTTTTACGGATACAGCAACATTGTTTACGTAGTTGCTTTCCTCGAGCCCGGTACTTGTTACAATTACAAAATAGGCTCCTGTTAATATGTTTTCGGGAATTGAAAACGTGCTTTCGGCATCATAGAAAAACGGGGTTTCACCATTTTTTTTCAGCGACTTCGAGTTGGCTATATCTCTTAAAAGTCTATCATCAGAGCTGAGCAGATTGTCGGTCGAGAAATAGATTTTATCTCGCCATGAAAAATTTTGTGTTGTAGTAATTGTACTTGCGTTCGTTACCGTCCAGCGAATTTTGATAGCGTTTGTTACTGCAATAGTGGTGTCTTTGTCGTCTTTATTGGTGAGCGGTTTAATGGTGGTCACTAAATCAGGTACCTGAGCCATTGAAATTGTATTTACCTGACTGGAGAAAGCACGGTAACACGAGTTGCGCGCACGTACTTTCCATTTATAGCTTTGGTTGTATTGTAACCCTTGCGTAACCGTTGTCAAAAGAGACGTCAAATTGGAGACTCCCGGAGAATTAGGCGTATCATCAACAGCGGGTTCATCTTGACCTGACGGCCAGATGAAAAAATCATAGTTTGTGGCATTCACAGCGGAACCCCAGGTAAACGCAAGCGGCATCCGGCTATTAATAGCGCCATTGCCAGGCAGATTGACGGAAAATACTCCAATGGTTTTATTGTTGATCAAAACTGCTACTTCGTCTGATTTGGTGCACTGGTTTTTAGTAACGTGTAACTTGAAGGTGCCGGGGCCGGTTACATGCGCGGTCGAGAGCGTTTCATCTCCCGCTTTGATTGATCCGGTAGCGGGAGGATTAACAACCAGCCAACTGTATTCATCACCGGTTACATTTGAGGTTAGGGCAACCACCTGGCCTGGGCATGTTTCTTGGTCAGCTCCCAGTTTTACTTCATGCTCCACGCGGTCTACCCGCAGCGTGTATGAAAATGGGTCCTGCCCCCCCTGAACAACGATGTAGTAGTTTTCACCGGCCTGCAATCCGGCACCCGTCCGTTCAATTACCGGAAACTGACCATCGGAATGTGTTATGTAATTACGGTTTTTATCCAGAAGAAAAATTCGACTATACCCATAGCTTGTGTTCACCAGCTTAATGCTAATCGCATCAGTACAGGCTGAGGGAACTGTAAACATATAGTATATGTCATGGGTAGCAAGGTGGGATGTGCCGGTATAATTATGCGAAAATGTTGTGCTTGACTTAGTGTCTTCAAAATCAATATGATCGGGCAGCCATGGATTATCAAATGCCACCACAAGCGGATTTACGTCTGTGTCTCCCGCAAGGGCAGGTTGAAATTTGATGTTGACAGCGCTTGATACATACTCTTGAAATGCCTCACTTACAACACGCAGCTTCACGTCTGTCGAAGCCGATACATGGGGTACTGTAACCACCTTCTCCAGGGCGGAGGCGGGCACCGAAGAAGCAAGTGTATTCCAAACCGGAGCTGTCGAACCAAGGTCGGTAGTGTAATCAATCGAAACCGTACCGGTAAATCCTTCGGTTAGCCAACTTACCCGCCTCGACTGACCACTCGCCCAAACCGAAAACCGGTCGACTTCAATATCTTTTGGGTTAGTTAACGTAATAACCGGGAGTTTAACCTGAAAAGAACTATTGCTTACGTCCGAGGAATTCGTTGACGATCTTACCCGCATGCGTACATTGGCTGACGGGGTAAGGCTAATGGGTACCTGCCAGGTCAAGGAATTGCCCGTAACACCGCCAGCCACTTCAACCCACGTACTGCCTGCATCAGTTGTATAGTTGCTTGTATAATCAAGGCTGTAAGTAGCGCCCGGCATCCCCGAGCTGACCCAACTTACGGATACGTTACTGCCCAAATAATAAATTTGATTGTTGCCATTGGGTGTTATTAAGGAAACGGAAGGATGAGCGATGCTGAATGGAATGGAAATACTTTCCACCGATGTATCCGTAATAAGCCGCACCCGTATTTGATACCATCCGGCAGCTAAATCTGAAGGAATATTCCATGTAAAGTTTTTTGCGGTAGCTTTAACCAGAGTAGGGCCCTGTATTGACTGCCAGGTTCCATTGTTTTCTGTTGATTTTATTTCTAACGAAACATCTTCGGTGTCACTGATTCCCGCTGCATCCCAGGAAACTGAATGGACATTTGCGGTATATAAAGTGGGTATTGATGCTATCGTCAAAATCGGGTTGCCTATGTGTATCGATCGAACGGAGGTGTAGACAGTACCGTAACCAGCCTGCCAAGACAGACGGAAATAGAATGTCGTACCCAATTCCAGGTCTGTGGGCAGAACGTAGCTTGATGAACCCGTGCCCGGGAGATTCGATAATCGATCAACCCACAGCAAGTTGTTAGTAGAAGTTTCCAATTTAACTTGATTTGCAATGCCCAGACCCGTCCACGCCAAATTCACGGTATTGCCCGGGTTATAGGAGCTGTTCATCAGTGGGGTATCTATCACAATTGATGGCGTTAGCACGTCAAAAATTCCGGATACAGACTCCACCAGGGGATGGGCAGCCCATTGCGCGATAACTTTGTAATCCCCGGGAGGAAGGTTGAAACTCTGCCACTGATAGTTGCCCGTATTTGATATGGCAGTAGCTATGGAACTTCGGATTCCTGCGTACTCATGGAATAGGTTGATAGTTGCGTTTGCCGGCAAATCAGAAGTCCACTGAAGACCTATGCTGCCCTGATGGGTACCCAAAGGCGTGTTCACCACAATAAAGGGTTGCTTCACCTGGATAGTGGCCAAGTCCTGGAAGCCACCCGTCATTATCCTTACCTCATAGCTGCCGGCCCCAGTATCATTGCCAACGGTCCATACCTTGCTCCCGATCACGGGCAACGAAGCATCAATGGTATTCCAAATCTCGTTCGACCCCTGAAGCCGATATTGGAGAGTCACGGTACCACTACCCACCCCGCGGCTGTCCCATTGGAAATTATACTGGTCATGTTGATAGACCACCGCCCCGGAACCAGAAGGGTTTACAAACGAGAGGTATGCCTCCTTCATCACGAACGGGCTGGAAAGAACTGTAATTTCAACATGCTCGGCCCACGTTAACTTGATTCTGCTTGTGCCCGTGAAAGTTCCGGTAACCGGAATTACCCAATTATACAAGCCGCTATTAACAACGGTTGCAAGCGATTCGTAAAGATCAGTTGCAGGGTTAAGCACTGAAATAGAAACCAAGGCATTAGCCGGCACACCTGCTGTACTCCAAACAATCGGAAGGGTGGTACCGTGATAGTATTCCGAGGCAAGTGAATTCACCGAAATCTTCGGCTTCTTTAAATTCAGTACTATCGTCTGCCCGTTTTGAGGTTGTTCGTCAGGATAGATCGAAAACTCATACGCTCCTTCGGCCGTTCCTGAAGGGACACTCCAACTGGTGTATTGAAGATCGTTTACCGGGATAGCGGCCGGGTTAATGGTCTGTGTAACATTACTTCCCGACAACGTCATATCAATTTTTACTGTGGCATCAGCGGGCAAACCGTTGTTCATCCATCCAAAAGGAACCGACTGCCACCAAAAGAAAGTAGTATTCGGAGCAGGAGAGGTCAGCTCAGTGCCAAATCGTCTGATTTGAAAAAAATTATCCGACTCATCGAAATAGGGTGTGGAACCTTCACCTGCGTCCTGGCGTATGCGTATTCGGCAATTTAACGATGACGCCATGTTTGTTGGGATTGTCCAGTTAAAGCTGCCAGTGGTTTGATCGGATGCTATCAAAAACCAATCTATACCATTAAGCGAGTAATAAATATCGAGGCTCTTGTTCACAATGGAGGGATGGTACGACCAGTGTATCGGTAAGACCTGACCCGTGTAAAAAATCTCTCCATTATTCGGGCTTACCACCTTTACGTTTACTTCTACTTCCTGATCATTTATTTCAAACTGTGCCGCACTGGCCTGGCTCCACGCATTAGCCTCGTCCTTCACACGTATGCCCACCACATGGGTTTTGTTCATACCGGCTTCGCCTTTTTCAAGATTAAAGGGCAGAATGTCTATGTTAACCGGGCGGTCTACAACCTGTGTTTGGGGGTTAGCTAGCGGGATGGTTACAGTCTGCGAAGCGCCAATGCCCGGGTCACTCCCAAAGAAAACCTGCATAGCGGTAATTTTTTTATTCTCTGCCAGGGAAGCCGTTGGCATGACATAGAAGGCCGAATATTGTGGGTGCCCCCACCGGCCAGCCTCGTCTTTAACGCGCACACCCAGTTGGTGTGCCCCAAAAGGGGCCGTTATAGGCCCCGTTGTCAACTGGGGCGAGCCTCCAAAACTATTCCCGTCAAATTCTACCTGTATGGCATTACCTACCCCAGGGTCAGTATCTATGAAGTACTCCATTTGGGTAATGGCCTTATTGGTAATAAAAAAAACCGATTGATTAAAGAAATTACTGTACACGGTATGACTCCAGGTGCCAACTTCATCCATCACCCGTACGGCCAATTGATGACTGCCAAAAGGTAGGTTTGTTGGAAGTGCAATATTGCTGACTACAAAATCAGAAAATTGAATCGCTGAAGGTGAAATGGAAAAAGCCGTACCCTGGCCGATACCGGGATCAGCATCTCCGACCACAAAATACTCACCCTTTATAATCTTGTTGTTGGTGAACGACAAAGGAGTATTAAATAGAAAAAACTGCGCATACGCTGAAGAACCCCATTTGTTATTTTTATCCAAAAGCCTAACCCCCAACTGGTGGCTCCCTGCCTGAAGCATGCTGGGCAACAAAGCAGTGGTGTTGATAACTTGCGCCCCCGTGGGGTTGGCTGGATTAAAGGTGAAAAAAGTGCCCGAACCGGGGCCAGGATCATTTCCAAGAAAATACTCTCCCGCACCAATCAACGTATTGGTAACCGAGGGAAAATCGTAAACAAAAAAACTGGCGTAATCCGCCTGCCCCCAATTTCCCCTGCTGTCTTTAAAGCGTGTACCAATTTCATACCCCACGTTAGTGGCCAGGGCTCCCGGGGCGATATTGGCAATGTTATAGTTAAACAGACTTGTGGCAGGTGAAAAGCTGAACCCACTACCTGAACCAACACCTGGGTCAGGCTCAATAAAATGCTCGCCTGATACCAAAAGATTGTTATCATCTAAATACGAATCGGGTACAATAAAAAAAGACGTAACCCCGGAAAGGCCGTTCACCGGAGGATAATAGTCTACCACGCTTGTTGTTACTGCACTCCAACTTCCATTGCTGCTTTTAAACCGTACAGATAGTACATGTTGGCCTGGTGTGGTGCCGACAGCAAAGTCTACCTTTTCAACTTTTCCAGGCTTATACGATAATAGATTGTTCAGCCCTATACCGGCATCATTGGTATCCAGAAAATATTCAAAGTGGGTATAGTTTTGTGCCCTTAGCGAGGAAATGCACACGCCATTAATCCCAAGGAGCACCACTACAACGCAGTAGTAAAATCTCATAAGCAACGGGCGCTAACCTGTTACTGCTTCTAATGATCTTCTACTTTTGACGCGCCACTGAGCGTGATGGAAAGCGTGCCACCTTGCGATATAACCGGGCTTGCGATTTGCAAACCGGTAACAAAGGGGGTGAACGGTGTGCCGTAGCGGTTAAACGAACTATGCAAACCCTTGTTGTCATTGCTGGCTCGTTTGAGATTATAACTACTTAAAAATAAGCCGCCATGGTTAGCCGGCAGATTGATAAACACCGGGTCTGTATATGTATTGCTTCCGGTAGGCCCAGTAACGCCCGCGCCCAGATCAGCATCCGAGTTGATGCCGCTTGCGTAGAAAATATTGTCATACACCTCAACACTGTTGAGTGTTCCACCAAAAAATCTGCCATAAAAAATATTACGCTGCATCTGAAAAAACCTGCATGTGCCCTCAAAAACTTTGCTGGGTGTTGCGTGCTCTCCTAAAAAAACATTGTTTACCAGTGTTACCCTTTCGGCTAATGGGCTGTTTATACCCGAAAAAAAACTGTCTTTGGTAAATACGTTATTAAAAAAGAACATGTTTTGGATTGATGGGGTTGAGCCATAACTGTTATAAATTTTTCCGGTGATAATATTGCCAATAAAGCTCCAGTTCGCTCTTTGGTAGGTGGCCGAACCGGCATGTAAATTTATTGTACCCAGCCTGCATTTTTCGAAAGTAATATTATTAACTACACTTTGCCAGTGATAAGCCTGTACTTCACCTGTTACCGTAATGCCTATAAAACTGGAGCCACTGGCTCCAACTTGCAGGCTGGTGATGTTCGAAAATGACACTACCGTGCCGCCAGAATTGCGAAAATCGCTATGCCCAATACCCACAAATACAATTTTCTTACTAAGGCCACTCATATCACCATAGTGCCCGGGCTGAAGGTAGATGGTATCGCCATCCGGGAGGCTGTTGGCATAATTGCTCAAATCTGAGCCACTGGTTACTTTTTTCTTAGCCGGACGGTCGTTAATGGACACTGTGTGTACGTTTGGCCGCGGTTGCCCATGTGCAGACAGGCACATACAAAACACCGCAATTGCTACGGTTAGAAGTTGCTTCATAGACCTTTAGGTTAGGGGTTTAAATGTAGTTGTACGTTTCGGAAAAACAAAAAATTTTGAAAACTATCTTGTTAAAAATGGCGATAAACTTTTCTTAGATGGGGAATAACCGCGCTTAGTGCGACAACAAAAGTGGGTTTACCAGAAAAAGCAGAAAGAGAAATTAGAGAAGTAACAAACCTAGCCCTGATTGCCCGCCTGCTGTTAGGCTAACAGATTTTTTGTCGTCATTTAAAAAGTTATTTGAGCGGTGTAAAAAGCCTCTTATCGGTTAAGCAAGACGAGTGGTTTAGTAGCTGCTTTGTGCGCCCCGAAATAATCTGCGGGTGGTGCAGCCCTCGGCAAGCACGGCCGGCTGAGGCAAGCCTCCCAACCTACCCGCGTTAGATCCTACCTGTATTGCATTGCCTACCCCAGAGACCATCATCCAAGAAGTACTACATCTTGGGCAAAGGCAATATTAGTAACAAAAAAATACGATTGAGAACGCGAGCATGCGCTGCATGGCGAGGGCGGGTGGCATTAATAACGATGGTTCTGATTTTTTCTCAATCCGAACACGTATTTAATAACCCAAAATACCCAAACGTGGCACCGGTAGACGTCATCCGGCTTATCAAACAGGTGCTCCTGGCCTACCAAAGAATCCGTCACCTCATCCCGGTGATGGTGATTAATGACAAAATGTTCTCACAAAAAATCCGATATTTGGCTACATCAAGATTGCTAACCCGCGCTGTAGTTATGTTACCTATCCGGAAAAACATGAATTCAATTTCACGCGGAGATAACGCCTATCAGCTCACAAAAGCCATACAGTTTGTTTGCTTCGGCTTCCTGTGTGTCTTCTTAACTTTTTGCAAAACCGAAACAACGTGTGCCCAGTCTGTATACGTCAATGATGCCGTGGCTAACATCTTACGTGTACCGGATGAATATGTACGACAAAACCTGGAGGTATTTGCGGTAAGTGAGGACCTGCGCCTGTTTGCGCAAGTGCCCAGTGCCCGGGAAAGCGGCAAATTTGAGACTCTGGCAATATTTCTCGATACAGTATCGCTACGTGTTAGAAGTATTAGTGTTATTCCCTTCCACGGCAGGGCGCTCGCCATAAAATCTTCGGGCGGTGGCGCCTCTGCCTTTTTTGGTGAAACCCAGGTAATGGTAGTCTCCCCGGGTGGATTAGAACTGGCCACCATGCCAGGCAACGGAGGCGCATTTAACGGCCTTGAAATTGCCATTTCGATTCATGAGCATACGTATGTTACCAATCTATCGAACAGCGGCAATCACGAGGTGATACCGCCCAGCGGGAACTTTACCAGAACGCATGCAACGGATATGGACAGAAACGGGAATGTTTGCGGGCAACTGGTAATAAAGACGGCAAATGCTGAAAGGCATTTCGCATTTTTTCAAACTTCAACGGATACCGCAGTACATATTTTGCCAAACATTGAGGCCACAGCCACGGCCATGAACAACAATGGCCAAGTTGTAGGTACCTGGAAGCACCCCTACCACAAAAAAACCGCTGGCTACTTGTGGACCAAATCAAAAGTTACAGATGATAGTGAGGGCTGGGTTTCGCTCGGGGATGGATTTATTCCCCGTGACCTGAATGATAGCGGTATGGTAACCGGGGCGAAAAATCAAAAGGCAGTAGTTTGGGATCAGGGCAAACACTATACCATAAACCCTGCCGTAAGCCACAATAAACAACCCACCTGCGCTACCCATATAACAAATGCCGGTTGGATTTTGGCTTACACCGAAACCGAACAGGGTAAAGAGTGGTTTTTTTTTAAGGCAACAGCCAACATCCTGCCGATATCGGCATTCTTTGAATACTAACAAATTTTCGTGTATCAGATCTTAAGTTTCTCTAGCGCTTCACTATTCTGCTCACCTGTACGCCAGTGGCGGTATGAATCTCCAATATGTAAATGCCGGGGGTGAGCTCCTCAATACTCAACTCCTCTTGCGCGGAGGCATTTTCCTTTTGCAACACAATTTTGCCCATCAGATCGCGGATAACAAGCTTTGCTAAATTCGTATTCTCCAGCCTCACATTTAACTTTTCGGTTGCAGGCACCGGGTAGGCAGCAGTAGATTTGCCCAATGCAGATGATGGTTGAACCTGAAACACTTCCGCTTGTACAGGGAATATCCTTCCACAATACTTTTTACCACTCACATCAAAAGTCTGACTGTCACCGTCCGGGTTAACCGTCAACGCATCATCGGTTACCGATACGGAATATTTTACCGCGCTGCCCGAGTACAACGAGTTGGGATCAATTTTCTCCACAAAGCGCGTGGTCTTCCCTTTTAAAACAGAAAAAGCACATTTCAGGTAGTAGTGATTGTCGGCACCTTTGATGGGTGTAAGCGTCTGAATTACCTCGGTACCGTTATTTTGAAACATTTCAAATTGCACCTGATTAATCGGGGGGGTACTCAACCTGAAAGAAATTTCGTCATTGTCGCAACAAATAGAATTTGCCAAGGGCAGTTTAGCTCTGTAGATAAATCTTTTACCATCCACTTCGGCATTGCCTACCACATAATTGCTGTTGTTGATGGAGATTGCATTCACAAAATCCCAGTCCGTTTGATAATGATCTTTAAGCAATTCATCCAGGTCTGTAAAAGTTCCTGATGTGCAAGAACATGCCTGCCACACATACCCGTGATTAAGCTGAGAAGATGGCGGCATGTACGTGCCCACCACATACCCCAGGTCGTTAATCTGCCGAACAACAATCGGCACTAAGTCAGGTTTGCTGTACAAATCCGTTACTTCTTTTGGTGGATTAATCTTCGCCCACGAATCCTCATCTCCAGAGGCATTTCGGCAACCATCGGAGGTGTAAAAACCTTTTATGATGTTGTTACCCGGATTCCACCATTGACCTGCTACACCACCAACATTATTGATGCTATTCGCCTCGCCTGGAATAAGACCTACAAGCGTTCGTGTTTTTTCGGCCCCGGCTTGAATGTTCGGATCATGAATAATGGGGTACTGATTGAGCATAACCGGCTCACCAAATTCAGCCCCAGTTACACCAACATCAGGCGCGTAGGAAAAGCCCACCCCCACCCCTGCAGCGGTAACATCGTTTAGCTGGCTGTTTCGGTTATAATAATGTGCATATAGCGAAGCTACCGGCTCAGCAACTTTTGAAGCCAGGTTTTTGATCGTTGCTCGCCTATACCTATCGTGAATATCAAGATCGTTTTGAAACTGCGCAGGATCAAAAAAATAAGAGACTTTGTTTCTCACAAGGCCATCCTCCCCTTTTTTTAGAGTAAGCACCGCGGCAACGTAATCCCCTTCTATAGCGGTAGCAAAAGCATCTGCGTAAATAGACAACGCACCAGGCTTGGACGAGTAGCTTTTTGTTTCGGCATCATAGATAAAGCGCTCTGCCACGTCACCCACATTGATGAGTACCTCTCCGGTTGAAGAAATATCGGATGGCCGTCCGTTAAAAAGCCCTACTTCTATGTATCGATCCAGATCAAAGTTTCCTTCTTTTGTGGTGATCACAAATGTCATAAACTTCCCCTGCCCGGTTGGGAAATACCCCAATATCCAACCTTTATCATTTATTTTCACCACGGTTTCACCCCCACCAAAGCATGGGGCTGATGATGCAATAAAACTTGATATATTGAGCAGATCACCGCTGATAATTGGAACAATTGCAGAACTATCTTGAGGAAGTTGTAAACTAAAATCTTCTGAAGTAGCGTACTTTCCGGTGTGGGGAGAAGTGATCTTTATTCGGTATTTCATAGATGAACTCCAGCCGGGGATCTCAATTGGCTGTGGCACCTGCCATTTGTACACGTTATCCCCCGATACCCCGGAGGCAACATGTTTAACCTTGTTTCCCGACATATCAAACAGTTCAATATCCACCTTGTCATTAGAAATGCCTACATTCTCAACCATAATATTGTCATACCACATAATAAAATATTCCCCGCACATTATGACCTCGTCATCAGCCTGAGGTGATAACACCTCAATTTTGAATCCATCTGGCGGTGCTGTTTCGCTCTTCTGATAAAAAGCCATGTAAAGCGGTAAGGCAATCCAAAAGGTTTCAAAAACTTGATCTTCAAGAACTCCTTCATGATCCGTCAAATTGGATCCCATCGCATTGTATAGGTATGACGATTTGCCACCATCGAACGCGATCATCTGGCTGGCATGAATATGTTCCCAGTTTTCGGAAAAAGAAGTACCGATGTTTCCATTAACCTCTAAAGCAGCAACAAACCTGGCAAATGCCCGCGTGTTAGCACCAATTGTAATATCCGGACTATATGCCTCCGAACCTCTCAAAAAAAAGTTGGGATCCCGTTCTCTTCTCGTAAGCAGAATAATCAACACATCATGTTTACCATCACCGTCTGGATCATAGACAAACACCGTTTGTGACCTGGCATAGCCTGTTCTAGCGGGATTGTTTGCAGGTGAATAGGCTACAATAGCGGACTTTGTGCCGGAGAAACTCTGGTCAGTATTGTCATGATCATACTTTTCTAATTTAACATAATCATCGAAAATTTTCAATACATGCATTTTTTGCAAGTCGAATTTTTCGATTTGTTCTAATAGATACTCATCTTCACTATAGTTTCTTTGCCTCAGCTGATTCAAATCTTTGCATAATAACTTCTGGTCATTAAGATCAGGTTTTGCATCACAATCGGTTACGTTGTAATCAGTTCTCGGAACATCTATGCTGC
The DNA here is from genome assembly GCA_021298015.1 of Flammeovirgaceae bacterium. GTDB lineage: Bacteria > Bacteroidota > Bacteroidia > Cytophagales > Cyclobacteriaceae > ELB16-189. The sequence goes on along the minus strand of JAJTGY010000036.1, from coordinate 43,429 downwards.
TGCCACCGGTAATTACCTCACCCCCATAAAGTACTGGAAAAGATAACCTGGTTTTTTCAGGGTGGTTTATCTCGAAGTCAATGACCGAGTTCTCACTGTCCTCAGCGTACTGTGTATTAATGACAGAAATAAGGTTGTCTCCATGCATGTCTTCCAATAGATCGACAGGCGTCCCGGTACCCAAGCCTAATTTATACTCCACAAAACTTTTCAATATGAAGGTATTAAATTCCGGTGTATAGGCATCACGTACCAGCTTCGAAAACTTCTTGTCGTTTGAGACATTACTACTTTCTGGCTTGCCCATGGCATCTACGCCAGCACACACTTGTGAGATATTGATATGCTTTAAATCATAGATTTGAAGCAAGGCTTCATCTGTTTTTTCATCTGGTGAAGGATTTTCACCCGTGGGTTCCACCTCCGGCCCCTTTATCTCGTACTTGTAGATGGCCGCAATTGTGATCCCATTCTTCTTCCTCTCGTTGACCAGATCACCGATGGTGATCGTGTAACCTCCGGCATGAACAGTGTCTTGATTTAATTTTGTTGCGGCATTCTGTAACTCCTCTTTAGATGGAATTCCCTGAGCTTGCAAATGAGCAACCGTGCACAAAAGGAAAGCGGTTACCAGTATATGTTTAATCATACGCACGATTACTGACGGCTGAACCCGAAAACGGCTACCCAATGCCACCCCTGTCTCTTTTTCTCGCCTATCGGCCCCTGCTGTGAGTGCTTTGCATTCCGATTTAAAAACTCTTCCTGTCATATTCATGTGGGTGTCTGACACTTAAGTATATTGCTATAATTATTACATACGTAAGTAAAGTTAGAATAATCCGATATTTATTTTTTTACCGCTGATGTAAAATGTGCTTTGGGCCTGCTGAAAAACCTTGAGTCGTATAAAATCCGTAGCAATTTTGCTGAAATTAGCGAACCTGGCGTGAAACCACGTGCCAGGAAATGAGCAAAAAACCCTAAATATCCGTGCAGCAAAGCATGGCTACATTAGCCCCCACCAACCGGTCGTGGAAGGGTTCGAGTCTCCCTTCAGCAAGCATCTCACCCCCGGCAAACCTTGGGAAACTTAGGCCCGTAAGATCGTGAGTGACACCCCAGTGGGAGTTTACAAAAAGAGATCTTTGAAAAACCCATGAGTAAAACCCGACAAAAGCCAGCGGGTTGTTAAATTTGTTCATGGAGAAAAACAACAGATAACTCAGCTTGATGGATGCGGTTCTCAGTTACAGCCGCAGGAGAAAAATAAGTAAGGCGGTGGCCACCCTTTCAGCAACAAACAAACTCGTCAACTGGCAAGCGCTGGTCGGCTTGGTGAAAGGCATCGACAAGACCCAAGGCGGAAAAGGCGGCCTCCCCCCCCGATCAGTTTCGAGATCATACTCAAGATGCTGTTCCTCCGGCACACCTTTGGCCTGAGCGATGAACAAGTGGAGGACCAGCTCATCGATCGGCTGAGCTTCCAAGGGCATCGTTCTTGTAAAAACAGAAACCATTGGTGGGATAGGTGGGCCCGGTTGGCAAAAAAAAACAACCGCAGCCGAGCCGAAAAACCGGATGAAGTGAACAACAACCGAACAAAACCACCCGTGCCCCAATCAAAAAAACCAAAAAAATAAAAACGGAAATTTTGAAACGGGTTTTTCAAAGCTCTCTGATAACAATTCCTAGATAAAAAAGGGCTACATACCTGTAACCATTTGATTACTCTCCTGCGAACGCTTTCCGTCAGTTGCTCTACCTCCCGACTTTGTCGGGATGAGCTAAGGAGGCTTATCCTGTCTACCTGCCCTCTCCTACGAACGCTTTCCGTCAGTTGCTCTACCTCCCGACTTTGTCGGGATGAGCTAAGGAGGCTTATCCTTTCTACCTGCCCTCTCCTGCGAACGCTTTCCGTCAGTTGCTCTACCTCCCGATTTTGTCGGGATGAGCTAAGGAGGCTTATCCTTTCAATAAAAGAGCCGCAAAATTACGGGAAGATGCCAGTTTTACAAGGGTTTTCAGCCAACCGAACGAAGGATTTTAAGCTCCGCCCTCATCGCATCCAGTTCCTCGCTGGCCAGCCTGATCTTTTCCGAAAACTCCGCTCTCACCTTATCTGCATTTTTTGACCGGCCAAAGAACTCGAGATTGTTTCGCAAGGTGGCCAAATCATTTTCCGCCTTACTTATGCGCTTGCGCAGGTGCTGCTCCTTATGCTGCAGCTTTCGTCCACCCTGTGGGTCGCCCCGCAGACCATCCAGTTCAACTTCCAGCCGGAACTTCTGTTTATCCTTTTCGCTAACGCCCTCGAGCGAATTCATGAATTGCTCCACTGCCTGGTTATAGCGCTGCCGTATAGCAGCCATCGATTTTCGCGGAACAAACCCTATTTCGTTGAACTGGGCCTGTAGTTCGTGGAGCCGGTCAAGTGATCCGGATTTCTCGACCGCATGCTTCGTTAACTGGTCGCAGATTTCCTGTTTCCGCTTCAGATTTTCTTCAAAACCGGCCTCTTCCTGCTCTTTCAAACCCCTGCGCTGACCAAAGAACTTATCACACGCTTCCTTAAATTCCTGAAAGATTTTTTCCCGCTGCTTTTCAGGCACAGGTCCGATCTCCTTCCATTGCACCTGCAGTTGCTTTAACTCGTTCGAGGTTGACTCCCAATCCTGACTATCCTGCAATTGACGCGCACGATCAACAAGCGCCTGCTTGCTTTTCAGATTGGCATCCCGCTCGCTGTCGAGTTTCTTAAAGAAACCGCTTTTGTTGTTGAAAAACGATTTAAACGCAGCCCAAAATTTTCGATTGATGTCTTTGGTCTTGGCTCGCGGCACCGCTCCAATACTCTCCCACTTTTTCTGGAGCGCCAGAATTTCCTGGGTCTTCTGGTTCCAGTCCTTAATTCGGTCTGATTGAAACGTAGTGAAGGCCGCCACTTCGGTAACTACCTGCTCCTTTGCCTGCAAATTAGCCCCCAATTGTTTCTGCAGTTCTTCCACGTGAGCATCCCGTCTGGCATACACACCATCAGAGGCAGCCTTGAAACGAGTCCAGAGGGCTTCTTTATCCTCGGCCGGCACCGGTCCGATATGGCGAAACTCTTCGTGTAGTTCATTTAGTTCTTTGACCGCTTCGCGAATAGAGTCAACTTTAGCGAGTTGTTCAGCACGCTCGCACAGCTCGATCTTCGCAACTAGATTCTTCTTACGATCAAGTTCTTTGAGCTCAAAGTAAATGTTTCGGTGATCGTAAAACCGATCGACCAAGGCATGATAACTGGCCCATAGCTCACGCGCATGAGCAGGTCCCACCGGCCCAGTACCCTTCCACTCCTGTTGTATGTTTTTGAAAGCATTAAAACCGGCACCCGAATCTTCACCATCAACTAAATGGCGCAATTGCTCGAGCAATTGTTGCTTTTTGTAAAGATTCTCTGCCCGTTGGAGTTCCTGATTCTTGAAAAACTGGTTTCGCTTGTCACGCAACAAGCGGTATGTAGCATCGAATGCAATATCTACGTCATCGGGGCGATAATCAAAATCATCGGGCAAACCGCCCTCAGCCTGAAACCGAAATAGCGCTTCGGCCCTGCTTCGGTCACGTAATTCATCAAAATGATGACGTGATTCCCTCAGCACGAAATCGATTTTTCGTACGTCCGTCTCCTTGGTTAACTCTTTCAGCAGCGTGACAAAATCTTTTTTTGCCATGGCGGCAAAATCGATCGACTTCCACTCATCTGCCTCTACTTCTACCTCCGGTTCATGGGATGCTGCTGGTGCCTTTGTGCTCCCGGCCACGACCATTTCCAGAGGACCTGCCTGCAATTCCTGCTCCTGTTCCATACCGGTTCCTCTTAAGATTGTAAAGGTAAAAATTTCCCCGTCTAGTTCATGCGCGGGTCTACCGGGTAATTGGAATAAATAGTATAGCGGCCGCCCAGTATTTGAAGGGCCTTTTTCCACATCTCGTCCGGAAGAGTCTCGAACACAAACTCCGGTGTCACGCGGTTGCTTACGATCCAGGAATTCTCCTTCAACTCCGTATCCAACTGACCCTCGCCCCAGCCACTGTATCCCAGAAAAAACCGGATATCCAATGGACTGATTTGCCCCGTATCAATAAGGATGCTCAATTGGTCAAAATTTCCACCCCAAAATACTCCATTGACAATTTCAGTGGAGTCTTCCAGTTGGGGCAGCCGATGCAGATAATGTAGCGTATCCTGCTGCACGGGTCCTCCGATAAACACCGGAGCATCGAACGATTTGAAGTCCTCCATCACTTCGCCTAACCGGGCCTCGGCCCGCTTGTTCAAAACAAATCCAAATGACCCGTCCTGGTTATACTCGCAAAGCAGAATGGTCGTGCGCTCAAAATTCGGATCGGGCAGGAATGGCTCAGAAACCAATATGCTTCCCTTTTCGGGCTTCAGCTTGTTTCGATATTTAAAAAAATCCATAGGCATCGTACCTTCAAGGCAAATTTCGGTGCGCGCGGTTGTTATTTTACGGGAAAGAAACTAAGCCGGCCAACGAGAAGCAAACCGGACTTGGATTTTTTTTCACCGCTATGAACCCAATCGCAGACCTCCGCAAGGATTACACCCGCCAATCGTTGGACGAGTCCACCATTTCAACGGATCCATTGAAGCAATTCGAAATTTGGTTTAGTGAGGCACTGAATAGCCAGGTACCGGAACCCAATGCCATGACCCTGTCCACCGTCTCGGACGATGGCCAACCCTCTTCCCGCGTGGTATTGCTCAAGGCTCTTGAGGGTGGTCGCTTCGTGTTTTTTACCAACTATCAAAGCACCAAGGGGAAGCACCTGGCTAAGAATCCGGCCTGCGCACTGAATTTCTTTTGGCCCGACTTGGAGCGTCAGGTGCGAATTGAAGGCATTGCCATTCGGTTGGAGGAGTCCGACTCGGTAGCCTACTTCCAAAGCCGCCCGCGCGAAAGTCAAATCGGAGCCTGGGCCTCGCCCCAAAGCGCACTTATTGTAAATCGCGATGTGCTGGAAGCACGTGCTCGCCAATTGGCAGAAAAGTATAAAGATGCCGACACCCTACCCAAACCAAACCAGTGGGGTGGCTTTGCTGTGGATGCCATGCGAATTGAGTTCTGGCAAGGCAGGCCGAGCCGGCTGCATGATCGGCTGGTGTTTACCCGCTGGGACAATGAATGGAAGTTGCACCGACTGGCGCCCTAGCGGGAGACTACTAAAAAATATCCCGCAGCGAGTTAACACCTGGTGTTCTGCGCACGGTGAATCCCTCACCATACCTTACACCAATAGCATGTCCGAAATCAACTGCACGACTTTCCAACATCTTCAAAAACTCGGGTGTTGAAATGAACGTAACCGGCTCGCGGCTGTTCGGCTGAAAAAATTGAGTTGAAAACGCGCGAATCGCCTTCATCTTGGTATCCCAGTGATCGCTGACATCAACAATGAAGTCCGGCTTAATGGGCTGGCTCTGCATAAAATGGTAAACGGCCTTTGGGCGCCAGGCCTTTTGCTCGTAGCCGTGCCAATGAGTTCTGATTTTCTCAAGTCCCGCCAAAAAGCAGGAGTCAAAAGCAAGTTGAGCTCCTTTACCGTGATCCGGGTGGCGATCAGTGATCGCATTGGCCAGAACAATATCAGGTTGAAAGTACCGGATTGCCTCGATGACTTTTCGCTGATCGGCTTCCGTGTTTTGAAAAAAACCATCGCGTAAATCGAGGTTGATACGCTCGGTTAGGCCCAGAATCTTTGCTGCTGCTGCCGCTTCGCGGTCACGCTCTGGCACGGAACCCCGCGTGCCCAACTCGCCTCTCGTAAAGTCAACCACCGCTACTTTCCAGCCCATGGCGACATGTTTGGCCACGGTGCCGCCACATCCCAGTTCGGCATCGTCCGGGTGTGCTGCCAGAACTAATAAATCGACTTTACTCATGAATGGGCCATCTCCATTTCGCGGGCGGCCAGAAACTTCTCAGCATCCAGAGCACCCATACAACCTGAACCCGCTGCGGTAACTGCCTGGCGGTAGACTTTGTCTGCCACATCACCAACAGCAAATACGCCTTCCACATTGGTATGCGTACTGCCGGGTGTTACTTTAAGATAACCGGCCTCATCCATATCCAACTGGCCTTTGAATATGTCAGTGTTTGGCTTGTGTCCAATGGCCAGAAAAAATCCCTGAATCGGAATTACTTTCTTCTCCCCGGTCTTGTTGTTGCGAACCCGCACGCCATTCACGCCCTGATCATCCCCCAATACTTCCTCCGTTTCGCTGTTCCAATGAATCTCAATGTTAGGGGTGTTTAATACCCGCTGCTGCATGATCTTGGAAGCGCGCATTTCTTCGCGCCTCACAATCAGGTGTACCTTCGTGCACAGCTTCGATAAGTAGGTTGACTCTTCGGCTGCGGAATCACCCGCTCCGACCACGGCAACTTCTTTACCCCGGTAAAAATACCCGTCACACACGGCACAGGCCGACACACCACGGTTGGCATATTTTTCTTCCGAGGGAAGTCCGAGGTACTTGGCCGAAGCGCCTGTAGCGATGATCACAGCTTCGGCCTCAACGGTCCGGTTTTCATCCACCGTGACTTTAAGGGGGTATCCGGAGAAATCGACACCGGTAACAAGACCGTAGTTAATAACTGTGCCAAAACGCTCGGCTTGCTTTTGCAGATCAATCATCATTTGCGGGCCATTGATGCCCTCCGGGTAGCCCGGGAAGTTTTCCACATCATTGGTGGTTGTGAGCTGGCCACCGGGCTGGCCGCCTGTAAACAGTACGGGTTTAAGCCCTGCGCGGGCAGCATAAATAGCAGCGGTGTAACCGGCCGGGCCGGACCCAATAATCAGCACTTTTGTTTTCTCACTCATAGTCTTTGAAAACGAAAGGTCTCTCTCGGAGACCTTTCGCGGTTGATTTCAATAACAAATTTATCCGAGATACGGTTTCAAGGCTTTGCTGCGTGACGTATGGCGTAATCTGCGGATAGCCTTCTCCTTGATCTGGCGAACCCGCTCGCGGGTAAGACTAAATTTCTCACCGATTTCTTCCAACGTCAGTGCATGCTCACCGTTAAGCCCAAAATAAAGCGTGATCACATCAGCCTCGCGTTGAGTTAGGGTAGACAGCGCCCGTTGTACTTCGCGCCTGAGTGAATCCGTCATCAAACCCTGGTCGGGTGTTTCTTCGCTGTCGTTTTCCAGTACGTCCAACAGGCTGTTTTCTTCGCCCTGAACAAACGGTGCATCCATGGACACGTGGCGTCCCGAGATTTTCATGGTGTCCACAACCTCGGCCGTGGTTACCTGCAGCACCTCCGCCAATTCCTCCGGGGAGGGCTCGCGCTCGTACTTCTGCTCCAGTTCGCTAAACGTTTTGGATATCTTATTCAACGAACCTACCCGGTTGAGCGGCAGGCGAACAATCCGTGACTGCTCGGCCAGGGCCTGCAGAATAGACTGACGAATCCACCAAACGGCATAGGAAATGAACTTGAAGCCACGGGTTTCGTCAAAACGCTGGGCAGCCTTAATCAACCCCAGGTTACCTTCGTTAATGAGGTCACCCAGGGAGAGCCCCTGGTTTTGGTATTGCTTGGCCACGGACACCACAAAACGCAGGTTCGCCTTGGTCAGCTTCTCCAACGCTATCTGGTCACCTTCCTTAATCCGCTTGGCCAATTCCACCTCTTCATCCGGGGTCAGCAAATCCACTTTACCAATCTCCTGGAGGTACTTATCCAGCGACTGGCTCTCGCGGTTCGTGATCTGTTTACTGATCTTAAGCTGTCTCATGGCTAATGGTTAGAACACGTAAAAGTCAAAATTTAGTTCCTTCACTTTGCTTACGCAAATCAGGCTGCCGGGGTTTCTTCTTTGCGGGGCGGGCGGGGGATCAAAACCTTGCGGGAAAGCCTGAATTTGCCCGTTTTCTTATCCACCTCAATCAGTTTTACCTTCACCTGCTCGCCTACTTCCAGCACCCCTTCCATGTTCTCCAGGCGTTCCCACTTGATTTCCGAGATATGGAGCAAACCATCCTTGCCCGGCATGAACTCAACGAAGGCACCAAATGGCATGATTGACTTAACGATGCCATCATATACCTCACCTACTTCAGGCACGGCTACAATCGCTTTTACGCGTTTTACCGCAATATCCATTGAGGCCTGGCTGGTAGCAAAAATATTGACCATACCCTTGGTCGGGGTTTCCTCGATAACAACCGTAGCACCGGATTGCTTCTGGATATCTTGAACAATCTTACCACCCGGTCCGATAACGGCACCGATCTGATCTTTTTCAATGTAGATGGTAATGGCACGCGGAGCATGAGGTTTGAAGTCAGCACGGGATTTCTCCAGCGACTTCTTCATCTCATTGAGAATATGCAGGCGACCTTCTTTGGCCTGGTCGAGCGCTTCTGCCATGACCGAATAGGTTAAACCATCCACCTTCAAATCCATTTGGCAGGCTGTGATTCCCTTTTCCGTACCCGTCACTTTGAAGTCCATATCACCCAAGTGGTCTTCGTCTCCCAAGATATCGGACAGTATAGCGTATTTCCCTGTTGAGCTGTCTGAGATCATACCCATGGCGATGCCCGACACAGGCGCTTTGATCTGTACACCGGCATCCATCAGCGCGAGCGCACCCGCACATACAGTTGCCATGGAGGATGAGCCGTTGGACTCCAGAATATCGGAAACCAGGCGAATGGTATAGGGGTTCTCGGCATCGGCTGGCAGCACCTGCTTAAGCGCGCGGTACGCCAGGTTGCCGTGCCCTACCTCCCTGCGGCCCGGGCCACGGTTAGGCTTCACCTCCCCGGTTGAGAAGCCGGGAAAATTGTAGTGTAAAATGAACTTGTTTGAACCCGCAAACATGGCACCGTCAATCAACTGCTCGTCCAGTTTGGTACCCAGCGTAACGGTTGAAAGCGATTGGGTTTCACCACGGGTAAAAACGGCCGAACCATGAGGTGAGGGCAGTACATCAACTTCCGTCCAGATCGGGCGGATTTCGCGCGGCTTGCGTCCGTCAAGACGGGCGCCTTCTTTCAGGGCGAGGTCACGGCACGCTTTCTTCTGAATGTCTTTATAATAGCGCTTCACCATATCCTTGCCGATGGTGGTGTCCTCAGGCAACGAGGCGAAGTAGTCGTCCAGTATCTTGCCAAACGACTCAGACCGTACCTTTTTGTTGGGTACCTGCTGGCGAGCAACTTCGTATACTTTCGGATACATCGTGTTGAAAAGCTCCTCTTTCAGTGCCGGGTCATTGACCTCGTGGCTATAGGTGCGCTTTTCCGTCTTGCCTACCTCTTTCGTTAATTCAATTTGCAGTTGGCACTGGGCCTTGATCGCCTCATGGGCAAACTTCAATGCCTCAAGCATATCGGCTTCGCTGATCTCCTTGCACTCCCCTTCCACCATCAGGATATTATCAATCGAGGCCCCTACCATGAAATCAAGATCGGACTTCTCTTTCTGCTCCAGGGTAGGATTGACAATCAGTTTGCCATCTACGCGTCCCACGCGAACCTCTGAAATTGGTCCGTTGAACGGGATATCGGACACGGCCAGGGCTGCGGAAGCAGCAAAAGCCGCCAACGCATCGGGTAATGCGTTGTGATCGCCTGAGATTAACCAGATGTTGATCTGAGTATCCGCATGGTAATCATCCGGAAACAAAGGACGACAGGCGCGATCTACGAGGCGGCTAATCAGAACTTCGTAGTCCGATAGTTTGCCTTCGCGTTTCAGGAAGCCGCCCGGAATACGACCGGTGGACGCAAATTTTTCCTGGTAGTCTACCGACAACGGTAAGAAGTCAGTTCCTTCTTTAGCTTCGGGTGCCGACACCACGGTAGCTAGTAATACGGTATTGCCCATGCGCAGCGTTACAGAGCCATCGGCCTGGCGCGCCAGCTTTCCGGTTTCAATAGTAATTTCCCGCCCATCGGGCAGTTTACAAGTTTTGGTAATAACAGTTGGTTTCATAGAGAAAGGGCAAAACACCACTCGGGTGAGTTGCGGTTAAAAGCAAAAAGGGAACCTGAATGGTTCCCTGTCTGCCGGATGAATAAATTATTTTCTGAGCTCGAGATCCGCCACGATTGAACGGTAGCGCTTGATATCGGTCTTCTGGAGATAGTTCAATAACTTTTTTCGCTGACCAACCAGACGAAGCAAGCCTTGCTGCGTACTGTAGTCCTTTTTTGCTGACTTGAGGTGTTCGGTCAACTCGTTGATCCGGAAGGTGAACAGAGCAATCTGCGACTCCGGTGATCCCGTGTCGTTTTTCTTTTTCGAAAAGCCGTGTTTGGTAAACAACTCCTGCTTTTTTGCCGCGTTGAGATACATGTTGCTTTAATTACTTTTTTTCAGGCTGCAAAAGTACGGGAAGCCTTCGAAATTTCCAATAAATCAGCTTTTTAAGCTGAGGGGAGCCTTTTCCGCCCGTAGGCCCGTTTAAGTCTATCCCAGACCACCAGATAGAAATCAGAATCGAACAGGCGGGCATCAACCCGGGCCTGCCTCAAAAATAACAGGCCGATTATCAACAAGATAACATTCGCCATCCAAACTCCTACCGGAACACTCACCAGGTGCTGTTTAGCCCATTTCTCGCCCGTAATGCCCATGACGTAGTAGATAATGAAGAAAAAGATGGACACAATTACCGGAATACCCAGACCTCCTTTTTTGATAATGGCACCCAGCGGAGCGCCAATCAAAAACATGACGAAGCAGGCAACTGAACTGGATAAGATCTTGTGCCACTGAATTTGAAACATCAGGTATTCTTGGTCCTGCGACTCGGCCACCGAGAGCGAACTGGCCATCTGGCTTTTCACCGCGCGGATACTATTGAGCGCTTGGGTGTGCAACTCGCGGGAGAAAGGCGCGTCAAAAATGGAATCCAGGATAGCCGGGTTCACCGGATCAGTCGAGCGACTGGTTTCACCAACGGGTACAGCCAGATTCTTTGTGCTGGCGGAAAGCAAGCGTGTCTCCGGTTGGGCCTGCTGCGTGGTCGCAGGGGGTATTAAAGAATCCACAACCGCCACAGGATAAATGGAATGGTTAGCCGCTTGTTCGCGGGCCGTGCGGGCCCGAAACAGGGAATCTTTCTGCCTGCGAAAAAAGCGCAGATCGGCTGACAGGGGCACGGTATCTCGCGTCAGGTGGTAACTAAACATCGATTGACCAATTTGGTAGACACCTAAACGCTGGTCATTCATCTGCCAGGAAACGGAATCCATGTCGCGCTGCAGTTCGCTCAGGTTCCGCATAATGCGATTTCCCTGAAACCATTTCTTTTCGGTACGATTCAAGTTGAAAGACGACAGATCAAATATCATTTCCGACCGGGCAAACGCGGTCTTTCGCAACGTTTCTTCATTATAATTCTGCCCCACCATGTTGATGTCGTTTGAAGACGTGCCCTCGGAATAATTGTAGCCGTTGAACAACTCCAGTTTCAGGTATTGATCACCGAGCATGGTAAACATCCGGCCCGAATCAGCAATGATTACCTCTTTGTTCCCCAGCCGGCCGCGATGATCATAGATAATGACATCCTTCAGTGAGATACCATCGCGATGCTTCTTGTTGACCTTAATGCTGATGTCCGGAATGCCGTTATAAAAGGAACCTTCACGCAGGTCGAGAGCAGGCTTTTTCTGTTTAATATCATAAATCAGGCTGTAAGCCTCCAATGCCGCTTTCGGCACCATGTAATTATTGGCATAAAAGGCCACACCTACCAACAGTACTACAAACGCCCCAATCGGTACCAGGCTCCGGGTAAGTGAAATACCCAGGCTTTTCACAGCTGTTAGCTCAAAATGCTCCCCCAGGTTGCCGTACGTGATCAGGCTGGAGAGCAGGACGGCCAGCGGCATGGCAAACGGAACCATGAACACGGCAAAATAGAAGAACAGCAGCGCGATAACATCCCACCCCAGGTCTTTGCCAATGATATCATCAAAATACTTGAGCATGTTTTGCATCAATAGGATGAACACTACGACCAAAAACGTGACGAAGAAGGGCCCGAGAAAGGAGCTTAAAATCAGTTTATCGATTTTCTTCATGAGGCGGCCGAAGATAGGCAAAAACAGGGCCAAATGAAGCACTGCCCCACCCGATAGGGCATCTCACTCGTTTCTAAATTGCTAAAAGTTTGTAAGTTTGCGCCCACTTTAGGGCAAGGCGAGGTAGCTCAGGTGGTTAGAGCGTTGGATTCATAACCCAAAGGTCGGGGGTTCAACTCCCCCCCTCGCTACTCCGGCCCGGATGTCAGAGCACTTCGCGCATCACCCTCGAAAAAGCTTTTTGCGCTTCCGTAAAAATCCATTACTTTGAAACACGTATTGAGCCACCATGGCCGAGACACCGAGCAAAAAATTATTTACCGCTGATTTCGAGGTGCACGCCTCGACCAAAATGCTGTACCCGTATATTTACACAGCCAGCGGCCTGGCCGAATGGTTTGCCGATGACGTGACGATTACACCGGAAAAAATCTTCACGTTCAAGTGGGAAAATGAAAAACATAAAGCCCTAATGGCTGGCCACCGGCTCAATCATTTTGCACGTTTTGAATACCTGCCGGAAAGTGCGGAAGACGAAAACGATCCCTCCTATGTGGAGTTTCGGCTAGAGGTTAACGAACTTACACAAACCACCTTCCTCAAGGTGATGGACTATTCTGACTTTGATGATCTGGAAGAACTGCAAGATTTGTGGCAAGGCCTGGTCGCCAATCTGCGCAAGGTAGTTGGCGGTTAATCCGTTTTTTCCTGATCCATTTCTTTTCGATCTGTATCACTGGCTATCTTGCCGGAAAATCTGTCTATGTTCCCTAATCATAATCCGACCGAAACGCAGGCGTGGGTTTCGCTACAGCAGCATTACCTCGAGATGCAGGCCACAACGATGCGCGACTTGTTCGAAGAGGATCCAAGCCGTTTTGAAAAACTACACCTTACGTTCTCCGACATTCTGGTTGATTTTTCCAAGAATATCATCACCACCGATACCCTCGCTCTTCTGAAGCGCTTAGCCGAGGAAACCGAGCTGCCGGATGCCATTCAGGCGATGTTCAATGGGGAAAAAATCAATCAGACGGAAGCTCGCGCGGTGTGGCATGTGGCCCTGCGCAACCAAACCGGCCGGGCTATGGCGCTGGACGGCCAAGACGTGATGCCGGAAGTCAACCGGGTACTGGACCAAATCAGAAATTTTTCAGACGGACTCCTGAGTGGTGCCTGGAAAGGATATTCGGGAAAAGAGATTACGGATGTTGTCAACATCGGTATTGGCGGATCGGACCTCGGGCCGCTGATGGTGTGCGAGGCGCTTCGCCCTTATCATCGCCACATACGACCTCACTTCGTGTCCAACGTTGATGGGACGCACCTGGCCGAAACACTGAAGCGGGTAAACCCGGAGACCACCTTGTTCATTATCGCCTCGAAGACATTTACCACGCAGGAAACCATGACGAATGCGGAATCCGCCAAGCGCTGGTTTTTGGAGGCCACCGGAGGTCGCGGTGATGTGGCGCGGCATTTTGTGGCGGTTTCGACCAATAGCAAAGCCGTGACGGCCTTCGGCATAGCACCGGAAAACATGTTTGTATTCTGGGATTGGGTAGGCGGCCGTTACTCCTTGTGGTCGGCTATTGGATTGCCAATCGCCTGCACCATCGGTTTTGAACGTTTCCAAGAACTGCTGCGGGGCGCATTTGATATGGATGAGCACTTCAGAACGCAGCCTCTTGATAAAAATATTCCGGTTGTCTTGGGTCTGCTGGGCATCTGGTATACCAATTTCTTTGGCGCTACATCAGAGGCCATACTCCCCTACGATCAGTATATGCACCGCTTTGCCGCGTACTTCCAACAGGGCAACATGGAGAGCAACGGCAAGTCAGTAGATCGAAACGGGCACCCCGTTGATTATCCCACAGGCCCTGTCATTTGGGGTGAGCCAGGCACCAATGGGCAGCATGCATTTTACCAATTGATCCATCAAGGCACCCATTTAATCCCGTGTGATTTTCTTGCCCCCGCAGTCAGCCACAACGCAGTGGCCGATCATCATGAAAAACTACTCTCAAACTTTTTTGCCCAAACCGAAGCCCTGATGAAAGGTAAAACAGCCGAAGAAGTGGAGGCCGAATTGCGCGCTGCGGGCATGGACGGAGAGGCACTTGGGTTTCACGTGCCCTATCGGGTGTTTGCCGGTAACAAACCCACCAACTCGATCCTTTTCCGGCAGCTTACCCCGCGCGTTCTCGGATCTCTCATCGCCATGTACGAACACAAAATCTTTGTTCAAGGCGTGATCTGGAACATTTTCAGCTTCGATCAATGGGGAGTTGAGTTAGGAAAAGTACTGGCCAAGAAAATCCTTCCCGAGCTCACTTCTGCCGGTGAGGTAACCAGCCACGATTCCTCCACCAATGGCTTAATAAACTATTTCAAACGATTGAAATCCCCTGTTTGATCTACACCCCTTGTATTCTGTTTCCTAAGGCCTATTTTTAACGGTTCTGACTGCTTTCATGAGCTCAAAAATATCAAGGATTGGCGTGTACACGTCTGGTGGCGATGCCCCCGGCATGAATGCCGCCATACGTGCCGTAGTGCGCACCGGCATTTACTATAATAAAGAGGTCTTCGGCATTATGCGCGGCTACGAGGGCATGATTGAAAACGAAATCGTGAAACTCGGAGCACGTTCGGTTGGCAACATCATCCAGCGGGGCGGCACGATTTTGAAGACGGCCCGCAGTGATGCCTTCCGCACAAAAGAAGGCCGCGCCCGTGCATTTGAAAACCTGAAGAAAAACGGGATTGACGCGTTGGTAGGAATCGGTGGCGATGGATCATTTACCGGTCTCCACTACTTTCATCAGGAATATGGTATTCCCGCGATTTGTATTCCCGGCACCATCGATAATGACTTACCGGGCACTGACTTCACCGTTGGATACGACACCGCGACCAACACAGCGGTTGAGGCGATTGACAAAATTCGTGACACGGCATTATCGCACAACCGGCTGTTCTTTATCGAGGTGATGGGCCGCAACTCGGGCTACATCGCCATCAATAGCGGCATTGCCGGTGGAGCAGTCGCGATTATCATTCCTGAGGACAGCCAAACCACCATGGATGAGTTGTTCAACAAGCTGGATGCCGGAGGAAAAACCAACAAGAAATCAAGCCTGGTGGTAGTAGCCGAAGGCAGCAAGTTGGGCGGTGCGATGGAGTTAGCGAAGAAGTTTAGCGAACGAAACAATTACTTCGACATAAAAGTGACTATTCTGGGCCACCTGCAACGTGGAGGATCGCCTACGTATTTCGACCGCGTGTTGGCGAGCCGGATGGGCGTGGCGGCTATCGAAGGGTTGCTTAAGGGCGAGACGGATGTCATGGTTGGCATTCGCAGAGGTGAGATGGTGTTCAACCCATTCAGCATGATTATCGATCACATTCACGAGATAAACAGTGAGTCTTTACGCATAGCGAAAATCTTATCGATCTAAACATACGTCCCATGAAGGAATTCACCGCAGGAGTTGATATCGGAGGAACCAATACCAAGTTTGGACTCGTTGACCGGGAAGGCACAGTCCTTTTCCAGGGCACTATTCGAACCACCGACTATTCGGAGTTCGAGGATTATTTTAAGGCCATGGCTGAGGCGGTGCGACATTCACTCACTACCCTGAGCAGCGACCATAAACTCGTGGGCATTGGCATCGGGGCTGCCAACGGCAATTATTATACGGGCACTATTGAGCGGGCCACGAACCTGAGATGGAAAGGCGTACTGCCATTGGCAAAGCTGTTTACTGATGACTTTCATGTACCTTGTATTTTAACGAATGATGCCAATGCCGCTGCCGTGGGTGAAATGATTTACGGCAACGCCCAAAGCATGAAGGACTTTGTCGTGATAACCCTGGGCACCGGGCTGGGCAGCGGGTTTGTCTGCAATGGCATACTGCTGAATGGCCACCACGGTATTGCCGGAGAACTCGGGCATACCAGCGTGAACCCCACCGGCCGATTCTGTAATTGCGGCAAGCGCGGTTGCCTGGAAACCTATGTGTCCGCTACCGGCATCAAGCGAACGGTGTACAAGTTGCTGGCCGATCACCTGGAGAACAGCGAACTACGTGGCATTTCCTTCGATAACCTGAACACGAAGATGATCACGGAGGCCGCTCATCGGGGCGATATTGTGGCGCGTGCTGCGTTTGAGTACACGGGTCGTATATTGGGCATGAAGCTCGCGGAGACAGTTGTGCATAGCGACCCCGAGGCAATCTTCTTGTTTGGAGGGCTATCGCAGGCCGGTGACCTGATCTTTAAGCCCACCATTCGGCACATGGAAGAAAATCTTATGCCGCTTTTCCGAGGTAAGGTGAAAGTGCTGCCATCGGGCCTGCAAAATCAGGCGGCCCCTATCCTGGGGGCGAGCAGCCTTGTGTGGGACTACCTCGATAAAAAGGTGCAGTTAAAGCTGGAGATGGTTTAAAGCTCTACTTTTACTCCGAGATTATCGCCAAGCAGGTTAAACTGCGTCATCCACTCTTCATTACTCTCACCTTGCTTCTCTTTTAATAAACCCGCGATCTCAAAATACAGGTTTTGGGTATTGTGTAAGTTCGGTTCCAGTTGGAATTGTTGAAGAAGCGGAAAAAGCCGGTTTAGTCGCTGGATTCTTTTCACATTTTCACGTTCACTGCTGATACGTCTGAGCTCTTTGTGGATGCTTTCACCGGCCAGGCGTGCCAGTTTCTTGGGGTCTTCAATTTTCAGATCCCATTTGATCAATTCACCCGAAATCCGTTGCACATCCTTAATGTTGATGCGCTCCGGTTTGAAACAATTAAGCAAATCGGCATTCAGGATGTACTCAAATGTGGTGCGATAGGCGTTTGGGATCGGAATCTCATTGGTAGCCAGCGCATTGATCAACAGGTAATCCTGATTGTATGCTCTTCGGAGAGACGCCTCCAGTTCAGCCATGCTTTGCTGAGTGATCAAGTCGAGAATCTTTCGTTTCTCGTCCTTAAACAATTGCCAAAGGGTATACTTTTCAGGACCGAAATACTGCTGCATCACGCCAATCACATCGCCCAGTTTACCCTCTTCAAAAGCCTTTACCATCCGGAACTGCATGCCGGCAAAACGGTCGGGGGCCATGTCGATGGAAATATTTCCGATAATGTTGTGCTTGCCCAGATAAATGACGGCAAAAGCAAACTTCTTTTCAGACCGGGTCACCAGCGATTTCACGCGCGTAATACCGAGTGCGAGTTTTTGCTCACCTGCCTCCTTTTTCACAAATGACTCATTGTGGGTGGTGTAATTAAAAATCGTCAGCGTATCAGCCTCCTCCTCAAAGAGGGACGACACGGCCACGTGCATACCTACACGTTGCAGATTGGTTCGGGCCGGCAACACGTACTTTTTATATACGGCAGCGGCATTGCCGAGCGAAGGTATATTGCTCGGCACTAACTCCAATTTCTTCAGAAACTCCAACTCCAGGTCGGAGCCCCCCACCTGACTGGCCAGCTGAATCACCCGACAGGCATACTGCATCACCTGGGTGGTTTCAATGCCGGAAACCTCATCAAAAAACCACCCACAGCTGGTATACATCAACATACTGTGGCGCATCATTTCCATTAACCTCAGCACTTTGGTGCTGCTGGCATCGGTTACCACATTGTCTTTCAGAAATTTCCTGATCGTATCGTCATTACGTCTCAAGATGACGTTGATATATTCGTTTCGGGCTTCCCATGGATCACGAAAAATGAGTGACCCTTCGCGTTCAAATACTTCCGTAACGGTATCCCTCAGCCAATCGAGGCTCTCGCGCAATGGCTTTCGCCACTTTTGGTGATATCCTTTGCCGGAGTTGCAGCCACAGTCGTTGCGCCACCGTTCCACACCGTGCACACAACTCCATGAGCTGTTTTCGTTGATTTGTACTTCATGGCGGGGCGGAAACTTCTCGCAAAACTCCGCATAGTTCGTCAGTTTTGCCTTCTTTCCCTTCTCGATTGTATCCAGGCAAAATGCCAGGGCCATATCGCCATGTTTGTGGTGGTGCCCGTAGGTTTCGCCATCGGTGGCGATGTGCACCAGCTGCGGCCCCTCCTCTCCGTTGAAGGCGTTCAGCAGAGAATCTGAAAATCGTTTGCCATCGTTCAGCAAGCCATCGAAGGCCACGCCCTGAGAAACAGAACCGTCATAGAAAAAAAGCACCAGGCTGCGTCCTGACGGCAGCAGGCAGCGATAGGCCACCCGGGTATTGATCGACTGATCATTTACGGTAGTCCAATCCTCGTCCCCCACTTTTCTGACCGCACGTGCCTGGCGCGGAGCCAACACGGTAAATTTGATGTCGTGATCGGCCAGAACTTCAAGCGTCTCGATGTCCACGGCCGTCTCCGCCAGCCATATTCCTTCCGCTTTTCGCTTGAACCGGAACTCAAAATCGCGAAGCCCCCACACGACCTGGGTATCTTTGTCCCGCTTATTCGCCAGCGGCATAATCATGTGGTTATATACCTGTGCCATGGCTGAGCCGTGGCCGTTGAAGAGCTTCATACTCTCCCGGTCTGCTTCGAGAACAGCCTCGTAGGCCGCTTTGTCATACTCTTCCATCCACGAGAGCAGCGTAGGACCAAAATTGAAACTGATACGGGTGTAATTATTAACAATGTTTTTGATCACGTGGTCTTGTCCCAAAATCCGGGAGTACCCGTTTGGCGCATAGCACTCAGCCGAGATGCGTTCATTCCAATCGTGGTAGGGATGGGCTGAATCCTGAAGCTCAATTACTTCGAGCCACGCATTTTCGCGCGGTGGTTGATAGAAGTGCCCGTGAATACAGATGTAGCGGTAAATGGCTGGGATTTTTGACAGGTTGTAAATATAGATTACTGATTTGAATTTTGTATTGTTGAACTGAAACGGAAGCAGGCTCTGCTGAGGAGCAACCTGCCAGGGTTAAGTCCAACCGACTGGAATGGTCAAGTCCTGACGGCAGCGTCAGGACTTTTTCTTGGATCATTCCAAGAGTTTTATGCCTTAAGAAAACCTTACGCTGCATAAGCCATCGGAGTTTGATAGTTGAGCGATTGATGCGGCCTGTCATGATTGTAATCATCAATCCATTTGGTTGTTACTTCATTGGCCTGATCAACGGAGTAAAACAGGTAAGCGTCCAGTACATCTTCACGGTAGGTTTTGTTGAAGCGTTCGATGATAGCGTTCTGCTGTGGCTTTCCTTTCTGTATGCGGCTCCATTCGATGTGGTTTTCTTTCAGCCACAATTGAAATCTTTTGGAACGGAACTCAGGGCCGTTATCGGTACGGATTTTTACGGGTTTGCCATACCGTTCAATAGCCCGCTCCACAATTTCAATCACCCTTCGGGTTGGTAAGTTGAAACCCACTTCAATACCTTTGCACTGCCGATTAAAATGATCGACAATGTTAAGTGTTCGAATCCTTCGCCCGTTTTCCAGTGCATCGCTCATGAAGTCCATTGCCCATTCCTGATTGGCTTTTAATGGCATAGTGATGGGGTTGGCAGGATTGTCTTTGATACGCCTGCGCAGCTTTCTACTCAACGAAAACCCTTCGTTCTCATACACTCTGCGGATTTTGCTATCCCCCATTTCCGGATATTTTTTCTGTACCAACTTGATCACTTTTGTTCTTCCTTTACGGCTACTGCCAATAACTTCCTCAATCGAAACGCCATCGGGAATCAGGTATTTGGTGTCCGGATTATATTATCATAAATCAAGAACCCGGACAAATCGCGTGGCGATTCCTGACTATTGTATGATTCAATCCAGTCGTCTCCCGAGGCCGCATACAATTCATTGACAACAAGCCCCTCGGGAACAATTTCTTCCTCAGCGGCTGAACTGCATGAAATCGGAAAAAAACCAGCTAGGAAAGCCAACAAAACACGCAACCGAATCTTCACCACCGGACAAATGGATTTAACATTCGGGTAAAAATAGCGTAATCCGGGCCTGGTGCCAAGCGCCACTCAGCGCCAAAACACAAAAACCGGGTACCCGGCCGTCCGGCTGATTTTTTCAATAATATTATCCGTAAACATCCGCTCCATGAGGGTGCGCTCGTGCCACGACATGGCGAGTAAATTGTTTTCCTGCTCCGACATGTACCGATGCAATTCCCACCCTACATCGCGGCCATAGCGGTGCGTAAACACCAGCTTCAGATGGTGATGTTGGCGCGCATCAATGGCCTGTCGTAGAATATCCATCTTGTGCTCGGTCTCTTCGTTCGGCTCTTCGCGTGCGATATGCAGCACGGTTATTTCCACGTGCAGGTCGGCCACCAATCGTTGCAGTTGTTCCATCAAAAAGATGGGATTCGTGCGCGGATCAAACGCGTACGTAATCCGCTCGATCGGCCGGAAGACGAATCCATCCGGGACGATCAACACGGGGCATCGCGACTGTTCAATCACTTGGTAGGTCTGGCTGCCCATCAGATGCTGGTAATAGTTTTCGGCTCCATTGGTGCCCATCACCATCAGATCAAAAGGTTGGGCAGCCGAAGCCAGCGTCTCGGGCAAACTGTCTAACGTCACCAGGTGATGCGTCCGAACATCCGTGCCGGTGGCCTGATGCAGTTTGTGCTGCCAGTCGTGTAGTTGTTGTTCCACCTGCAGGTCGGCCGTTGCCACATCGCCAGCCAGCAAAGCATTCTCCGGCCAAATGGTAGTCCGCACATGCAGCAACGTAATCTCGGCCCCCGTGGCCTTCGCCAGTCCTGCGGCATACCGCGCGCCCGACCAGGCTGAACCCGAGAAATCGACTGGTACAAGAAACTTTTTCATAACATGTAAACAACTGCAAAGTGCTTGGTAGAAAGCAATCCCGGCATGATGATCGCTCGATGGAGAACTGATTTTAGTCATTGTTGCGGTACGCAGCCGCCATTACCTTACTGCCGTTCAAAAAACCGATTGGTTGTGCTTCATTTACTCCGACAGTTTTTTTTCACCACCGGGCAGATCAGCCGGTTTGCCGCGCGCTACTGGCGCGAGGTGTGGTTTCCGCCTTATGAATTTCAGGAATTGCTCAAACAATGCTTCCTCATTGGCAATAAGTCGATGGCGCTGGTGGGTACCACCGGGTTTATCATGGGCATAGTGCTCACGCTGCAAACCCGTCCTACCCTTATTGAATTTGGTGCGCAAAGCTGGATGCCAGCCATGGTCGGCATTGCCATTGTGCGGGAAATCGGCCCCGTGCTTACCGCCCTTATTTGTGCGGGCAAAGTGGGCTCAGGGATTGGTGCCGAACTGGCCTCGATGAAAGTAACCGAGCAAATTGACTCAATGGAAGTATCGGGCACCAATCCGTTCAAGTACCTGGTGATTACCCGCGTAACGGCCACCACCATTATGATACCCGTGTTGGTGATTATGTCTGATCTGATTTCCCTGGGCGGCTCAGCCATTGTAGAGAACCTCAAGGGTGGCGTTTCATTTACGCTCTATTTTTCCAAAGTGTTGGAGTTTCTGCAATTCGGGGATCTCCTCCCCTCGATCATCAAGTCGTTCTTTTTCGGATTCGCCATCGGCATCATCGGATGTTACAAAGGTTATACCTCGTCACGCGGCACAGAGGGCGTGGGTCGCACGGCCAACGAAGCAGTCGTCATTGCCTCGCTCCTAGTCTTTGTTCTTGACTTTATTGCGGTGCTGGTTACCGACATTTTTTATGAGCTCTGACGCGCAAACATATCCGTCCGTTGTCTCCATCCGCAACCTGCATAAGTCGTTCGGAAGCAACCACGTTTTACGGGGATTTCACCTCGATGTGGCGGCCGGTGAAAATGTGGCGGTCATGGGTAAGTCCGGGTCGGGCAAATCGGTATTAATCAAATGCATTATCGGGTTGGAACCGATAGACGAAGGCCAATTGATAGTGCTCGGTAAAGATGTGCCGAAACTTTCCGTACGGGAACTGGATGCATTGCGCGCAGATGTCGGCTTTCAATTTCAGGGCAGCGCCCTGTACGACTCGATGACGGTGAGGGAAAATCTTGAATTTCCGTTGCGCAGGCATCTGGAAAAGATAAAAGGATACCGAACCGAGGATCTCGTGAAAGAAGCGCTGGAAAATGTGGGGCTGTTGAATGCCATTGACCTGCTGCCCTCCGAGCTGAGCGGTGGAATGAAGAAGCGGATTGCGTTGGCGCGCACGATCATTATGCGCCCCAAGTTGATTTTGTACGATGAGCCCACCAGCGGGCTGGACCCCATCACCGCACGCGAGATCAGCCGGCTGATCGTGGACATTCAAAAGCAATACCAGGCGGCTTCGGTGGTCATCACGCACGACCTGGCCTGCGCCCGCATCACGGGTAACCGGCTGGTCATTCTCGCAGATGGAAATAATTATGCTGAAGGTAAATACGAGGAAGTTGAGCGCATGACCGATCCGGTCGTTCATTCATTCTTCACGTAGCACAAATGATCTGATATATGGAAAAGTCAACCCAACGTACGGCCCGCCTCGGCTTCCTGGTGATTCTGGGAGCCCTCATCTTTACGATGACGGCCTATCTCATCGGCCAGAAGCAGGATATGTTCCGGCAAACGTTCGTCATATCTGTAGTATTCAACAACGTCAATGGATTACAGCCGGGCAATAACGTTCGCTTCTCCGGCATTAACGTAGGAACGGTTCTGTCGGTGGAAATTAAAAGTGACTCGGTCATTGAGGTGATGATGCGCGTTCGGGAAAGTGTGCGGCCGTTCATCAAGAAAGACGCGGTTGCCTCCATTGGTTCCGATGGTCTGATGGGCAACATGCTGATCAACATCAGTCCTGGCTCGGCCACGGTCCCCCCGGTTGAAAACAAAGACCGCCTGCGCTCATTTAGCCGCATCAAAACCGATGATATTTTGAAGACGCTCAACATGACCAACGAAAATGCCGCCATGCTGACCTCCAACCTGCTGGAAGTGACGCAGCAAATCAAACACGGGCATGGCACGCTCACGTACCTGCTGTATGACAGCACGATGCGCCAGGATCTCACACGGTCCATTCGTAGTTTACGACAGGCCATGGACCAAACCAACCAGCTGCTGGCCGAGGCGAATGGAATTGTGGAACAAGTGGAGAAAGGAAAGGGTGTAATTGGCTGGCTGCTGACGGACACGACCACAGCTGTGCATGTCAAAACCACGCTGGCGAATTTGGATAAAACGTCTGCGAGGATCACGCTCGCTTCAGACAGCCTTCAAGAATTTGTCAGCCGGCTCAATCACGATCCGGGTTTGCTTAATGCCCTCCTGCGCGACACCACCATGAGGACGGATTTTCAGGAAACTCTTCGCAATCTGAATCAGAGCAGTGTGAAGCTAAATGAAAACATGGAGGCCATGCGCAGCCACATGCTGTTCCGCGGATACTTCAAAGACAAAGAGAAAAAAGAAAAGGCGGGTCAGAAGCCCTGATCATCAGGCCCGCTCCGCCAACGCCATCCAGCGGGCGGTCTTGGTCTCCAGCAGCCGGTCGATTTGGGCAATGCGCTCGGCACGTTCCTGAAGTTCGGCATGATCGGTAGAACCTCCCGAAAGCCGGGCTGTCTCCTCTCCTTTTTCAAGCTCAAGCTTCTCAATCTCGGCTACCAACGCATCCAACTCCTGCCGCTCCTTGTAGGAAAGTTTGGAAGAATAAGCAGACTCCACCTTCTCCACCTTTGGTTGTGCCACCGGCTTTTCTTCCACAGCCGCCTTCTGATCATCAACCCACGCGCGGTAATCGGTATAGTTGCCGTTGAATTTCCGGATTTGTCCGTTGCCCTCGAACACAAACAACTGATCGACCAGGTGGTCCATAAAATACCGGTCGTGCGAAACCAGCAATAGGCACCCCGTGAATTTCTCTAGGAAATCTTCCAACACATTGAGCGTATCAATGTCAAAATCATTCGTGGGTTCATCCAACACCAGAAAGTTCGGATTGGTCACCAGCAGCTTGAGTAACTGCAGACGTTTTTTCTCTCCCCCACTGAGCTTTTCCACGAACGTGTATTGCTTTTCGGGCGGAAACAAAAAGTTGTCGAGGAACTTGCTGGCCGAAATCTGGCTGCCATCACTCAGGGTAATGAATTCAGCAATCTCTTTTACTTCTTCAATAACCCGGTGGTTGGGATTCAGGCTCACCGCCTCCTGCGTGAAATAACCAAAGCGCGTGGTTACACCCGGAACAACTTCGCCCCCATCGGGTTTCAGACGCCCGGTGAGGATATCCAGAAAGGTAGACTTACCGACACCGTTTTGCCCTACCACGCCAATGCGATCGAACTTCTTGAAGGTGTAGGAGAAATTCTCAATGACAACCTGGTTCCCCCAGGATTTGCGTATATCATGAACCTCCAGAATTTTCCCGCCCTGGCGAGCCTCCTGGATATCGAGTTCCAGCCGCTCCTTTCGCAGATCGGTGGACGCCTTCTGCTGCAATTCATAAAACGCGTCCACGCGGTACTTCGCTTTCGTGCCCCGCGCTTTCGGTTGCCGTCTCATCCACTCCAGCTCTTTGCGCATCAGGTTACGCGCTTTCTCCACCTCAGACTTTAACATCTCCTCGCGCTCGGATTTCTTTTCGAGGAAATAGGCATAGTTGCCGTGGTACCGGAACAATTGGCCTCGGTCGATTTCGAGAATCTCCGTAGCCACAGCATCGAGAAAGTAACGATCATGGGTAACCATAATCACCGTCATGTTCACGCCACTGAGGTAGTTTTCCAACCATTCAATGGCGGATAAGTCCAGGTGATTGGTTGGCTCGTCCATGATGATGAGGTCGGGTTCGGCCAGCAACAACTGCGCGAGAAAGATCCGCTTCTTCTGGCCGCCCGAGAGTTCGCCAAATTTTTTGTCCATGTCCGGCACGCCAAGCCGACCGGTTACTTCCTGAACTTTGGCGTCATAGTCCCAGGCGCTGAACTCTTCCATCTTTTCCAGCGCGGCCTGCATGCGCTCGGGCGCCACATCCGGATGGTGGAGGCAGTCTTCATATTCTTTCACCGCACGAGCCACTTCGTTTGACTCATGAAAAAGCACATCCTTTACCTGGACGTTATCGTCAACGGTCGGTTGTTGGGTCAGGTAGCCAAGTCGGATACCCTCGCGCACCACCACGGTGCCGCCATCCGGCTGGATTTCGCCCGTAAGAATCTTGAGCAGTGTACTTTTACCCACTCCATTGTTGCCCACCAAAGCATACTTTTCCCCCTGCGAAATGCCCACCGAGAGATTGCGAAAGAGCCATTTGTCGTGATAGGATTTGGAAAGCCCTTCGGCTGAAAGATAGTTCATAAAAAAAATGAGGCGCAAAGGTAATCACTGGCGGTGAATGACTACAGCATTATTACCTATCTTGGAGCCATGTCTCATCCGTTCCGATTTGCGATGACGCGCACCGTGGTGCCGGCCGACATTGATGAACTCAACCATGTTAACAATGTGGTCTATCTTCAATGGATCCAGGATGTAGCCAAAAGCCACTGGCAGCAGGTGGGCCAGCATCGCATCAACGAAGTGGTGTGGGTAGCCTCGCGCCACGAAATCGACTACCTCGCTCCGGCTTTTCTGGGCGATCCCATTGAAGTGGGTACCTGGGTGGGTCAGGCGCAAGGTGCACGATTCGAACGATTCATCGTCATTCGCCATGCGCAGACCAAAAAGGAAATGGTCAAAGCCAAAACGATATGGGTCATGCTGGATGCCCAAACGTTCAAACCGAGGCGCGTGCCCGAAGACATGGTTAATTTACTTCAATAGATATGGATAGTTCTGTATTTCAGTTAAACGGCAAAGTGGCCCTGATTACGGGCGCCAGTAAAGGCATTGGCGAAGCAGCCGCCCGAATGTTGGCCCGGCAAGGCGCCCATGTAGTGATCAATTCGCGCAAAGCAGAGGAGCTAAAGCCCGTGGCCGAAGCCATCGCGCAAGCGGGTGGAGCGTGTGATTTCATTGCCGGCAACGTGGGCGACACGGCTTTTTGCACGGAACTGGTCGCTGAGGTGGTGAAGCGGGCAGGCGGACTGGACATTTTGGTGAATAATGCGGCCACCAATCCGGTCTACGGCCCGGTCGTTCAAACCGAAGGCTGGGCGTTCGATAAAATCATGAGTGTGAACGTGAAGTCACCATTTGAATTGGCCCGGTTGGCCTATCCGCATATGAAGGCGTGTGGCGGTGGTTCAATTGTCAACATCAGCTCGGTGGCGGGCGATACGCCCGATCCGGGGCTCGGCATTTACTCGGTATCCAAAGCCGCGTTGAATATGCTCACCAAAGTGCTGGCGAAAGAATGGGGTGTTGATGGCATTCGCGTTAATGCCGTGGCACCGGGACTGATCAAAACCAAGTTTTCGGAAGCGCTGTGGCAAAACGAAAAGATGCTGAACAGCTTCTTGCGGCACATGGCCCTGCCCCGCATGGGCACTTCAGAAGAAATGGCTGCGCTAATTCTTTTTCTGGCCTCCCCGGCTTCGGCCTACTGTACGGGAACCATTTTCACAGCCGATGGCGGCATAACGATCTGATCGATGGAAGAGTTATTTGGAACCCCACGGCTTGCCGACCTCCTGCCACGCGTCCGCGCCTTTGTTGAGGCGGAGTTGCTTCCGTTGGAAAAGGATCATCATCACCGCCCGTGGCCGGAAACATTCCGGCTGCTGGACGAGAAGCGGGAAAAAGTGAAAACCTCCGGCTTGTGGGGATTACATCTGCCAAAAGAGGAAGGTGGCCTTGGCCTTACGCTTTGCGAGTTTGGTCAAATCAGTGAAGCATTGGCGCGGACTCCGTTTTACGGGCATTACACGTTCAATTGCCAGGCCCCGGATATCGGCAACATCGAGTTACTCTCGAAGTTTGCTTCAGCCGGGCAACGGGTAAACTACTTGTTGCCTCTTTGCAAAGGCAAAGTGCGCAGTTGCTTCGCCATGACCGAGCCGGAAATGGCCGGCAGCAACCCTACCCGGCTGGCCACTACTGCGCAGCGCGAAGGAGATGACTACATCATCAACGGGCATAAATGGTTTACCACTGGTGCCGAAGGATCAGCTTTCACCATTGTGATGGCCGTCACGAACCCGGAAGCCGCTCCGCATCAACGCGCCAGTATGATTATTGTGCCCACCGGCACACCGGGGTACTCCATCGTCCGTAACATTCCGGTGTTTGGTGAAGCCGGTGGAGGCTGGGCCAGTCACGCAGAAGTCCGTTTTGAAAATTGCCGCGTGCCACAAACCAACCGCATCGGTGGCGAAGGCGAAGGCTTTAAGCTGGCACAAGAGCGGCTCGGCCCCGGACGCATTCACCATTGCATGCGCTGGATCGGCATCGCAGAAAAGGCATTTGACTTAATGTGTCAGCGGGCGGTGTCGCGCGAAATTGAAGACGGAGTGTATCTTGGACATAAGCAGTACATTCAATCGTTCATCACCCAAAGCCGGGTTGAGATTGATGCGGCTCGCTTGCTGGTGCTGCGCACCGCACAAAAGATTGATGAACAGGGCGCAGCCGCCACGCGCGATGATATTTCGGGAATCAAGTATTACGTGGCCAACATTATGTTGGGTATTCTCGATCGGGCCATTCAAACTTACGGGGCGGCCGGCCTTTCCGACCTGACGTTGCTCGCCACACTCTATCAACACGAGCGGGGCGCGCGCATTTGGGATGGAGCGGATGAAGTTCATCTCCAAAGCATGGCCACCGGCATTCTCAAGAAATACGGATTGAAGAAAAAAATCTAAAATTCATACGCTGAAATCTGTAATCGAAAATCTGTAATCGAAAATCTGAAATCTAAAATCCTTGCTACCGATTGATCAACCCGTTGACGTACGCGCTGGCGAAGAACTGCCGGCAGGCGCGTTGCAAACCTGGCTGGATACTCATGCTCCACAAGTCGGCCAGATCTCTTCCATCCGGCAATTCCCAAGTGGTTTTTCCAACTTAACCTATGCGCTGACGGCCACCGGTGGTGAGTTCATCTTGCGGAAACCCCCGGCCGGAGCCAACATCAAATCGGCTCACGACATGGGTCGCGAATTTCGGGTATTGTCACTGCTTTTTCCCCACTTTAACCGCGTGCCCAAGCCTGTGGCGCTCTGTGAAGATGGACTGGTAATCGGTTCATCGTTTTACGTGATGGAGCGATTGAACGGCATCATTCTGCGGGCAAGTCATGCGCGGTCGCCCCTGCCGCCCCAGCAGTTCATGGCATTATCGCGCAAGCTGGTGGATACGCTGGTTGAAATTCATGCTCTGAATATCCAAACCACCGGACTGGCTACACTGGGGAAACCAGAGGGTTATGTGGCCCGCCAGGTCGAAGGTTGGACGCAGCGTTATACGAAAGCGGAAACCGATTCGATTCCGGCCATGAACGAAAGCAGTGCGTGGCTGATCGCCAATCAGCCGGTATCGAAAGAAGTCGCGTTTCTACACAACGACTTCAAGTATGATAACGTAGTGCTGGACGTAAACGACCCCACCCGAATAATCGGCATTCTGGATTGGGAGATGGCCACCGTGGGAGATCCGCTGATGGATTTGGGCGCAGCCCTCGCCTATTGGTGCGAGCCGACTGACCATCCGCTGACACGCATGTTTAATGTATCCTGGTTGCCGGGCAACCTGAGTCGAAAAGAGGTGATTGACCGATATGCAGCCGGCAGCGGACGGGATGTGTCAAACATTAGCTTCTATTACGTGTTTGGGTTATTTAAGAATGCCGTGATTGCGCAACAGATTTATGCCCGCTGGAAAGCCGGATTCACACAAGATCCCCGGTTCGGTCAATTGATTGATGTAGCAAAAGCCTTGGCCGCCCAAGCAGTGCACGCCATAGAGACGAAGAAGATATGAAACCGATTTACAAACTGACTGACCGATACCCGCGCAAGCGCGCGTTCATTACCGGGGCCGCTTCCGGGCTTGGTAAGGCATTGGCCACCGAATTGGCTCACGATGGATGGACACTCGGGCTGGCGGACATGGACACAGCCAATCTGGAGCGGGTGGCAACCGAGCTCCAGGCCAAAGGTGGCACCACACAAACCTACGTGTTCGATGTCTCCGATTACGCTGCCTTCCGGCAACAGGCTGATAAATTCCTGTTGCTCAATGGCGGAGTCGATTTGATTTTCAACAACGCGGGCGTGGGCGATGGCGGTGCCTTTGAAGAGTACAGCATTGAGAATTATGAGTGGATGATCCGGGTGAATCAGATGAGCGTGGTTCACGGTTGCCACATCTTCATGCCGGTACTCAAGCAGCAGCGATCGGGCCACATCATAAACACGGCCAGCATTGCCGCGGTGAGTTGCGCTCCCACCATGGGCGCGTATAACATGACCAAGGCAGCCGTGGTTGCCATCAGCGAAACGATTTATGGCGAACTGCTGGACTATAATGTGCAGGTGTCGTGTATCATGCCCTCGTATTTCCGGACTAACGTGGCGCAACATGCGCGGGGCGGTGAATTTGTGAACCGCGCCACCCAGTATCTGTTAGATAAATCGAACCTGGAGGCAGATGCGGTCGCCCGGGAAATTCTCATCCGTATGGCGAAAGGTGAACTCTACCTGATTCTACCGGATATCGCGCGCAACATGTGGCGAATGAAAAGGCTTGCGCCCACCTGGTTTCGCAGGCAGGTGAAGGAGCGGTTCCTCTCCGCCTTGAAGCACATCGACCAGCGGTTGTCGGGCAAATGACGTGGACTCTTACCATTCAAAAAATTCAGCCCGAAACGGAAGACACGAAATCGTTTTGGCTGCGGCCCGATCGGCCACTGGCGTTCCGCGCGGGCCAATTCCTCATCCTGCAACAGCGTGAACACAGACGATCGTATTCGATATCGTCATCCCCGGGTGACTCCTTGGTTCGCATCACGGTAAAGCGAATCGAAAATGGTTTATTCTCCCGCTATTTGTTTGATGAGGCCCGTGTAGGCGAAACCCTTACCAGCAGCGGAGTGGCCGGTCGTTTTCAGTTGCCGGAGAATCCGGATGCCTTTGAACAGTATGTTTTTTTTGCTGCAGGCAGCGGCATTACGCCCTGTCGGCCGATGATTGAAGAGATTCTGACGCATCGCGGGCAAAGCACGGTAGTGCTCGCTTACAGCAATCGATCGGAGGCCACCACCATCTTCCGAAGTGAGTTGACTGAACTGCGAAGAAAATTCCCCAAGCAGTTTCAGATTGAATGGCTTAACAGCAGCAACGTCAACCTGCTGCGCGCACGGCTAAGCAAGTGGCTCGTGGGCGAACTTCTGCAACAGTATGTCACGGAAAAAGACAAGGCTGCGTTCTACCTCTGCGGGCCATACGATTACATGCTGACGGCTGAAATCGGCCTGGTGACGGAAGGCGTCCCGCTTTCCCGGATCCATCGCGAAACGTTTCTCGCGCCCGAATTTGAAAATCCGCAATCCCCGCCCGACCAGCGCGAGCATCAGGTGACGTTGAACTTCCAAAATCAACGGTTTAATGTTTCGGTTCAATATCCGGTGAGTATTTTGAAGGCAGCCCGGAGACAAGGTATCGGCCTCCCGTTCAGTTGCGAGGCAGGTCAGTGTAGCGCCTGCGCGGCTACGTGTGTGAAAGGTTCCGTGTGGTTGTCGCGCAACGAGGTTCTTTCCGATCGTGAATTGGCTGCCGGTCGAATACTCACATGTACGGGATTTCCGGTGGATGGCGATGTGGAGATCGTTTATTAGCCGATAGCCAACGTCAGCCATGGCTGACTAGCCATTGTATTTTATCTTCCACCGCACCGAGTCAATCATACAGGCAAGTCCGGCTACCACGAAACACAGTGACAACGTACCAAGGGCGAACCATGTCCAAAAGGGAGCACCCTCGTAACGCATAAAAGCTACTTCGATGGTGGCACACAGGCCGGCACCAAACAATACCGCGCCACCACCACCGAGAAATAACCATTTGTAAAAATAGGATCTCCGTCTGGCTTCCATCCTTCAAATTCGTTTAGAAAATCAAGTTAAACAGTTCCGGCCATCCATCATAATGCACTAGGCCCAACGTAATCCGATCGCTACTTTAGAAGTTCTAAATCATCACCTATGCGACTTGTCTTCTCTTTGGCCATCGTGCTCAGCGCGGTTGCCGGTTTTGCCCAATCCTTCAATAATCTTCCAGTCACTACCCAAAAGCCACCCTTGCATGGCCGCCACTGGATGGCCATTACCGGCAAACCCCTGGCCGCAGCGGCCGGTGCTATGATTTTCACCAAAGGTGGCAATGCGGTGGATGCCTCCTGTGCGATGCTGGCCGCTACCTGTACCATGTGGGATGTGCTGAGCTGGGGTGGCGAAACGCAGGCGTTGATTTATAACCCCAAGACGAAAAAGGTGATCGCCATCAATGCCCTGGGCGTGGCCCCTACCGGTGCTACGGCAGATTTCTTCAAAGGAAAAAGCATGAAATACCCGCCTGAGTATGGTCCGCTCGCGGCTGTTACGCCTGGCACACCGGGTGGATTGATGACCATGCTGGCCGAGTACGGCACCATGAGCCTGAAAGACGTTTTAGCCCCCGCCATGCAAATGGCCGAGGGTTATCCCATCGAAGCGCAAACAGCCAATTCGATCGAACGGGGTAAAGAGCAAATCAAACAGTGGCCCTATTCGAAAAAAGTATTTCTCCCCCACCTGGGCGAAACGCGGGAAGCACCACATGCAGGTGAAATCTTCGTCCAAAAAGATCTGCTGGCTACGCTACAAAAGCTGGTAGAAGCTGAACAGCAGGCGCTGAAAAAAGGGAAGGATCGCAAAGCCGCCATTTATGCTGCCTACGATCGATTTTACAGAGGCGATATCGCCAAAGAGATCGCCCGCGGCACTCAAGAGCAAGGCGGATTAATCACCGAACAAGACCTCGCCAACTGGAAAGTGAAAATCGAGGAACCCTTGTCCACCAACTACCGGGGCATCGAAGTCTACAAACTGCAGCAGTGGACGCAAGGACCGGCTTTTTTACAGACGCTGATTATTCTGGAAAACTTCGATCTGAAAAGCATGGGCTACAACTCAACCCGTTACATACATACCGTTTACCAGGCAATGAACCTGGCGTTTGCCGATCGTGACTTTTACTACGGTGATCCGGCCTTCGCCCCTGAAGAACCTATGAAAGGGCTGTTGTCCAAAGAGTATGCAAAAGAACGCGTGAAGCTTATGAATCACGAACGCAACGATGCCAAAGCGGCACCCGGTGATCCCTATCCATTTGAAGGCAGGCAGAACCCTTACCTTGATCTGTTGAAGAACTGGGGCAACCCCCAGGCAACTAATTTTTCGTTACCCAATCCGTTGGATGAAAGATATCAGCAGGCGTTTACTGCAGGCACCACATCGGTTGAGGCCGCGGATAAAGACGGCTGGGTGGTTTCCATTACACCCAGCGGTGGATGGGTGCCTGCGTGTATTGCCGGCAATACGGGAGTTGGCCTTAGCCAACGCATGCAATCTTTTGTGCTGGATGCCAAAGAGAATCCCTTTAACGTAGTGGAGCCCGGCAAGCGGCCGCGCGTGACCCTCACGCCCACCATGGCCTTAAAGGATGGCAAACCTTATCTGTCGTTTGCCAAGCAAGCCGGTGATGAACAGGACCAGTTGCTCCTGCAGTTTTTCCTGAACATGGTGGAGTTTGACATGACGGTTCAGGAAGCCTGCGAAGCGCCCTCATTCAAGACGCAGCAGATGTTCAGCAGTTTTGGCGATCACGAAAAAATACCGGGAGGCATTACCCTCAACAACGCAATGCCCGCCTGGGTACGGAAAGATTTATCGCGCATGGGGTACCGCATCAACTACCAGGAACGCACCAGTGGACCAATCAACGCCATTTATTTTGATTGGAAGCACGGTACCTTCTGGGGAGGTTCCAGCAACCATGGTGAGGATTATGGAATCGGATGGTAACTCAGAATCCGATTACGCCTTGCTTTTGCTTATAACAATACAGGCATACCGCCAGTTGAAAAGATGCAAAAGTCGCGATGGTAAAAAATATCAGCATAGCCCATCAGTTAAACTTGAATTAAAACTATAACGAATTTATTTAAAATACAAACTATCAAGTAGTTATATATATCCAATTAACTTCTTTTTCGAGTTAAGTTGTTGAAAATGAATTTAGTACAGGCGTTGAGAAAAAGGTATTCAAAAGCTCAATGCCAGCGTATCGTGGCCTGGGTTGGATCGGACCCCGCCCGATTCAAAGCCCTCGTGGAGGTCTTCTTAGCAGGTGACAATCGCCTGACGCCACGAGCGGCATGGCCCCTTAGTTACTGCGTTGAAGCGAATCCCCATTTGGTTCGTCCACACCTGGCGGTTTTGCTCCGACACCTCCGGAAGCCGGGCTTGCCGGATGCGGTCAAGCGCAACACCATGCGTCTGCTTCAGTTCATCTCCATCCCCAGGCAGTACCAGGGCACAGCTACAGACCTTGCACTTACCCTGTTCACCAACCGGCAGGAAGCCATCGCTATTCGTGTTTTTGCCATGACGGTGCTGACCAACCTGGCTATTCAAAACCCCGAACTCGCGAATGAAATACGGCTGCTTATCGAAGAGGAAATGCCGTTGGGGTCGCCCGCCTTTCGCTCACGGGGCGCAAAGGCGATCCGACAGCTCCGGATGTTGAATTGAAAGACCGATTCGGCATCTTTGCGCCCGCTTATGGTTTTGTGTAAAAGCTGCGGAAATGCGTTTGAAGGCAACTACTGCAACCAATGCGGTGAAAAGGTATTGGTTCCGGCTGACCGGTCATTGCGCGCATTGCTGAACAACATTGCCCGGGCCATTACCTTTGCCGACAATAAATTTGTACACACCCTGGGGTTGATGCTACGCAAACCCGGCTTTGTTTCAGCCGAATTTGCTGAAGGCAGGCGGGTGAAGTATTTGCCGCCCATCTCGGTATTTTTTGTCTTAAATCTCATTTATTTCTTTTTCCCGCTCATTCAGCTTTTCAATGCCTCGCTGAATACCCAATTACTGTCACTGTTTGGCAGATGGTTGCGCGGACCGCTCACCACGGCTGTGCTTCAAATAGGTGTAAACCTCGAAACCTTCACGTTGCTTTATAATCTGAAGACGGTTGGTCTGGCCAAACTGATGGTGATGCTCTTCGTTCTGCTGGCCTCCCTCCCGCTCAACGTTTTGTACCGCAAGAACAATCGGTACTTTACGGATCATGTGGATTACATGGTTGAAGTGGCCTGCTTTAATCTTTTCGTCAACGCCATCGTGTTAACGTTAATCATCAACCTGACGGGCCTGGGGAGTCGGGTCAACGAACTGACCCTGACGATCATATTCATAACGACCAATCTCTACTTCCTGATCAGATCCGGTTATACATTTTATACCGAAAGCAGTTGGCGCCTCGTGATTAAATCCGTGCTGATGATTGGGCTGATGAAACTGGCGCTCGAGGTCTACCGCCTTATTCTGTTCTTCCTCACCCTCTGGACAATGTAGCGCTAGACCCTCGCCCGTAAGAGTGATTGAATCAGATTGTCGGTCTGATGGCGTTCCTGATTGTCTACCATTTGCCGATAGCGGTTGAGCGTAATAATCGCTTCTTCAATTTCGCGGTGCATAGCCTGCGTTAACGCGAGGTTGAAATGGCTGTTCGGAAACTCCGGTTCAATCTCAATAGACAATTGATAATGCAACTTAGCCAGGGGAAAATTGCCGGCTTCGGCATACAGGTTGGCCAGGTTGTAATGCGCTTCAAAGTGTCGGGGTTGTTCTTTCAGGCACTTGGTGAAACAGTCAATCGCTTTGGGATAGTTCTTTTCCTGCGACTCCAGGATGCCGAGGTTGCAGTACGCATCGGGCAAGCAGTCATTCTCCTGAATGGCTTTAAGGTAGAGCTCCTTAGCCTGCGCCAGGTCGCCCCTATCATCAAACAGTAAGGCTTCTTCAAATGGTGAAAGCTGGCTGAGTCGAACCTGCTTGCCACCCGAGAACAGATTCAACTGGCCGCGCTGCTCCTGCTGGTCGCGCTTTCGCTTGCGCACCGGCTTGAACCCAAATTTTTCCGGGGTAGGTGTAAATTGTACGACCTTGGCCATGAAAGCAAAGGTAATCAGAATTTTATGTCTTGCGGGTCGCGATAATTGTTCCAGAAGCGAAGCAGTATGAGCTGGTCGCCATCAACGAGATAGAACAGGGAAATCTGCCTACGAATAACGGCTTTGCGAACACCCTTGTAGTCCGATTGCGGGAACATGTCCGGAAAACGCAGAATTAGGTCAAGGCACCTCGCTACATCGTCTAAAAATTCACGTGTCACGGCTTCGGACCAGTTGGACATCAGAAACTCAATGTTTTCGAAATAATCATCTTCAGCCTCAGCCGTCCAGACGATTTTCATGGCAAAAATTAAAAAAGGCCAGGGAACCTAACTTTGGCCGAGTCCATGACTTGGCCGTGAGACTTTAAACGACCTTCCCTCAAATCGGTAAGGCCGGCATCTATAGCTTCCTTCTCTTGGTCGGACAATTGTGAGCTAGTCTCCCATGAACGCTTAAGAAGCATCAGTGCATGTATTGTGTCAACGTCCTGGACGTTCTCCAGCCAGTGAATTAACTCATGCCGCTGTTTTATTATTTCAGTCATGGAGAATCAAATATAGCCGTACCACACCATTATTCAATGTCAACCTGCCTTGCGCTT
This sequence comes from Flammeovirgaceae bacterium, assembly GCA_021298015.1. GTDB lineage: Bacteria > Bacteroidota > Bacteroidia > Cytophagales > Cyclobacteriaceae > ELB16-189. The sequence continues at coordinate 7,555 of JAJTGY010000036.1, read as the reverse complement.
CAGCTTAATCTCTTTGGCTTTCTTCGCTTCCTTGGCTGCACCGGTAGCCTTCTCCATGGGCTTCTTTTTGGCTTGTTCAATGCTGGCTTTCAGAGCCATCATGATGTCGACTACTTTGGGCTCTTCGTGCTCCACCACAACAATCTCTTTGCCCTCAATCTTGGAATCGATGATGGCCTTCAAGGCATCATAGTAGTGGTCCTTCATTTCGATTTTGGCAAATTTGGTGCTCATGGAGTCAACCAATGTTTTGGCCAGCTTCATCTGCTCTTTGTCAGCTTTTACCTCCAATAGCTGGGGAACCTCGTTGATGCTGCGTACTTCGTGGGGATACCGAAGGCGATACAGCAGGATGCCCTTTTCGTGCGGGGTAATCAGCACGGGTGTTTCCCGGTCGCGCAGCACCACTTTGCCAACGCCAACCTTGCCGCTGTCTTTCATTACTGCGGCCAACAGGCCGTAGGTCTTGGCGGCCACCTCGCCATCCGGCCCTAAAAAATACGGGCTCTCAAACAATGTAGGATGCACCTCTTCGGCCTTGACAAAACCATCCAGCTCAATCACCCGGGTGCTTTTTAATCGCACTTTATCGAGATCTTCCTGCTCAATAATCACATACTGGCCGGGCTCATATTGATAACCTTTAACAATGTCCTCATTGCGCAACGGCTGACCGGTAACCTTGTCCTTCTTCTCGTAGCTCACGGGGTTGTTCCCGTCCTTCGAAAGCAGGTTGAAACTGATCGATTGGCCGGTGTCAATGGCGTTGTAAATCCGGACCGGGATGGTGACCAGCGAAAACTGAATGTGTCCTTTCCAAATGGCGCGCATGGCAAAAAATGGTTAGTTGGACCAAAAAATGAATACCAGACTGCTAAAATATTGGTATTGAATGACTTTTCAAAAAATTTGTACAGCCTAGCGATCATCACTAGAATTAACTGGGCCAACCGAACGATTTCTGCCATTGGGGTGCGAAGACCCTTGCCGTTAACGGATCTGCTGGTGCAACCAAGTGGTACTGGTATTCACCTTCGCCTTCAACTCGTGCAGGATGTTATACAAGCCGTAGTAGGTACGGTTGATATACAATGCGTCTTTCACGCCACGCGCCTTCTTTGAATTCCGGAATTCCTTCATGGACGAGATTTCCTCGCCAAACCCGTACAACTGACGGAAGTATTCAGAATCTGAGAAGTCAAACTCCGGTGTGCGGAACGGGCGCCCGAGTAGCTCAACCAAACGGGTGAACACCTCGGTGAAAAATGCCTGATCGCGGACCGAATCATCCGGGTAAATAAAGCGAAGCTCCTGAAACACCTTCGCCATTTTCTTGGGATTATTCAGCAGGTCGCCATCCAACAACTGAAAATACGAAAGGTAAAACGAGGGCGGAATCACTTTTACACAGCCAAAGTCAATAACACCTAATTGGCGGTTGTCGGTGATGATGAAATTGCCCGGATGCGGATCGGCATGGAGCGACTTAAGCCGGTGAATCTGGAAGTGGTAAAAATCCCACATGGCCTGCCCTATCCGGTTTCCTTCTTCGGCCGTCCAGGTATCCGTTTTCAGAAACTCACCCAACGGCTTGCCGTGCAGCCAATCCATGGTCAGCACCTTGGCACAGCTGAACTCAGGATAGTAGCCGGGAAAAACGAGATTGGGAATGGACCGGCATTGAGAGGTCAACTCCTGCGACCGCTCCAACTCCAGGTCATAATCCGCTTCTTCCAGCAAACGGCTTTCCACCTCACCAATAAACTCATCGTACTCGGCCGGATTGAGCTTGAACATGCTGAGGGCAATAGGCTTCACCATAGCGAGGTCACTCTTCACGCTGTCCGCCACACCCGGATATTGAATCTTCACTGCCAGCTCTTTGCCGTTGAGCGTAGCCTTATGCACTTGCCCCATGGATGCCGCATTTTGAGCGGACGGGCTGAAAGTATCAAAGAGCTCAGTCGGCTTTTTCTTAAAGTGCTTTTCGAATGTGCGCACCACCAGCGGATACGAAAGCGGGGGTGCGCAATACTGCGCCATGGTAAACTGCTGCTGGTAGGCCCGCGGCAGCAAATTTTTGTCCATGCTCAGCATCTGCGCCACTTTCAGGGCGCTGCCTTTAAGCTGGCTGAGGGACTGATAAATATCGGTGGCGTTGTTCTCATGTAACTCATCGCGCGAAAGCTCGGGGTTGACCAGCTTTTTTCCATAGTGCTTCAAATAGTTGGTGCCGATCTTAGCACCGGTGGCAATAAACTTGGTCGCGCGATGTACTTTCCCTACGGGTATCCGCTCCTGCTCCTTCACACGCTTGCTCACACGTTAGTTTTTAGCTGTCTGATAGAGAAACTTCCCAAAGTCAATGGCATTATCCAGAATGCCCTTACCGATTAAATCGAAAGCCAGGTTCACCGACTTTTCAATCGCGGCATCTGTTTTCTCAAAGTTCGCGCTCTCATCATGGCTCCAGAACTGGAGAATGAACATCAGGTGCAGCCAAAAGAGCATGTAGTAACGTTCGTCCAGGTAAGGCCTTTTGGCAATTTCACCGGATTGCACACCCATAGCCACCACACCCTTAATCCACTCATCGAAAGATGCCTTGAATCCTTTCAGGAAGGTGGGCATCGTGCCGGGGTTCTTCCAGCCCTTTAACTGGTGTAACACAAAGCTTCGATCGCTTTTCAGCATTTCGGCCAGCGTGAAGTAAAACGCGAGTACCTTTTCGCGTGAACTGAAGCCGGCATAGCTCTCATCCACTTCCAGTTTTTGGCGGGTGGTGGAAATGAAGTTTTGCCAAATGGCTCTTTCCAGCGCCTCGAAAGAGGCAAAGTGCTTATAGAATTCCTCTTCCGGAATGCCCAACTGCTGGCAAAAAGCAAACACCGAAGTGGGTTGTTTGCCTTCCTTCAACACATACTCACGATAGGCCTTCAGCACAGCCGCCTCTTTGGCGCCCGATTTGGCCTTTGATTTCTTTGTGGTTTCCATACATAAACTAAACAGGAATTTTAGGCGAAAGTTTCGGTAATTGGGGTTAAAATGGGTGAGATTACTATTGCTGGCCACGACCTGTTTGCTTGCGTTAAGTGCCTTATCGCAGCCCCGCAATGCCCCGCAATTGCTGGAGAAGGGCGAACTGGCCCTGGAGCAGCGGCAGGACCGTACGGCCCTGGCTCATTTAAACGAGTGCCTTAGCAAGATCCTCAACAATGGAAGGCCTACTACCTGCGCGGCATCGCCCGCGAGCGACTGGCTGACTCGCGTGGAGCGATTACCGACTACTCCATTTTTTTGGAACAATTTCCCAATCACCGGGAGGCCTTGTTTAGCCGGTCTACCCTTCGGTTTCAACTTAGCCAATATGAATTGGCACGCGAGGACTTCGTTACGCTGTTACGATTGCCGGCCTCAACCGGCACCGGAACGGAGTCCGTCTATTTTGAGCTGTCGGGAGGCGCCACGCAAAAGATATTCACGGCACAAAGTGATGTGCGCTCAGTTGTTTTCAACTACCTGGGGCAGATCGACACTCAGTTGAAGTACTACACGCGGGCCATTACCTATTTCGACTCCTGCATTCGTCTTGATCCCGCACGGGCCGACTTCTTTCTTAACCGCGGTCTGGCCTACCAGCAAGCGGGCGACAAAAAGCAGGCGATCAGTGACTACCAACGCACGCTCGAATTGAATCCGGCCAGCAGCCTGGCCCAGCACAACCTGGCGGTGCTGCTGAAAGGAACCCCCTCAAAAGCCGAATCGGAAGCACTGCTTTCTAAAGCCATTAAAGAGGACCCGCGACAGGCGTACTTGTATGAAGAGCGCGGCCACCTGCTGATGAGCCAGCAAAAGTGGGCGGCTGCCCTGCAAGACTTTACCAAGGCCATCGAGTTGGACGCCACGGACCCGGATTTCTGGATCAACCGCGCCATTTGCAAAGAGCACGGCAAAGACCTGGGCGGTGCCTTGGCTGACCTTACCCAGGCCATACGCATTGATGCCACGCACGAGAAAGCCTGGCTCAACCGCGGCAATGTGCTGACCAAAATGAACCGGTTGCGCGAAGCCATTGAAGACTACACCGTAGCCATTACCCACTACCCCGAGTACGGACTGGCCTTCTACAACCGCTGCATTGCCAAACAAAAGGCTGGTGCCTTGCGCGAAGCCTGCCAGGACATTACCAAGGCGGAGTTCTTGGGTGTGGCTGTAGATGAAAAAGTAAGGGTAGCGGTGTGTAAAAAGTAACATTTTCTTATCGCCTAGATTTCTGCCTAAAAAAGATATCCCATCGCGGAACCACACCAAGACAAATGTCGTATATTTATACGACAAAAGACTATATCCTCAATGGCGCAAAAAGCAGCAAAACCAAAACGAGCAGCCACGTCATCTACTTTCGTGGTCAACATGGGGGCAGGCAAGAAGGTGGCCGTAGTAGCACGCATCCCCTATGGCGCTTTCATTGCCGAAGTGCGAAAGGCAAAAGACTTTACCGACCTGAATGAATTGATCGGTGATGAAGGGTTTATGATGAAATCGGTAAAACCACTGGTGACCTATCTCGATTTACCCCAGGAAAAATTTGCATCTCTTATTGGAGTCTCCGCCCGAACCATTTCGCGGTGGGATGATGATTCCATGATCGGGGTACTTCCCTCCAAAATGCTCCTGGAGGTAGACCGGCTTTCGAAAAAGGGAATTGACACATTTGGCGATGCTGATTTATTCAAAGGATGGTTGCAACAACCTAACATTGCTTTGGGTGATGTAGCCCCGATTGACATACTCAGCGAACCCTATGGCGTAGAATTAGTGGAAGATGCGCTGGAGGCCATGGAGCACGGTAACATCATGTAGGTGGATTATTTCAGAATTTTGAAGCGCGAGCATAGCCAAACGCCTTTTGGCTTTGGTACCGGGGCAGGCCGGTGGAACCCACGCAACCTACCCATGATTTATGCATCTTCTTCGGTTGCGCTGGCCATGACGGAATATCTCTGCATCAAGGGCGCGCAGGTAGTCAAAACTGAGTGGTCGTTGATAACCTATACGATCGATGGTAACTTACCGGATTTGGAAAAAAAAAATCTGCCGATTGAATGGGATTCCCGCCCGTACCCGCTCACGACCCAACTCTTTGGAAGCAGTTGGGTTAAAAGCCAAGGCTCGGTATGCCTTAAGGTACCCTCTGCCCGACTGCTACTGTCGGCATACCCAAAGGAGCACAATCTTTTGATCAATCCGTTTCACCCGGATTTTGGAGCAATCGTGAAGGTAAACAACACGGAAGACCTTTATTTTCACTTGAATGAGTGGGCAACGGGCGATAGGTAAGCGTTCAGGTGAAAACAGAGACTCAACATATTATCGACTGGCCTTCTACAACCGCGGCATTGCCAAACAAAAGGCTGGTGCCTTGCGCGAGGCCTGACAGGATATCACCAAAGCGGAACTACTGGGGGTAAAAGTAGATGAGAAAATCAGGGCGGTGGTATGCAAGAAGTAACCGGCACTAATCGCGGCTACGTCACCCAATGCAACGTCTGCGGCTTGATCGGGTTCACAAACGGTTCATCGGTCTGTTGGGCTTTGTGCCACAGCCGTTTGATTTCATAATACCAGCGCGCCTGCATATCCGGCTCGCCAATGAGACTTAACGTAGGGTTGGATTGCAAGCCCTCGTTCAGCTTCTGAAACACGCCCAGATCCTGCCCGATAAACTGCTTGCCCAACCGCTTGAGCGGTGCCCACAACAGATTGGCTAATCCGATGGACGTATAGAAGATATGCGTGAGCTCAGTCTGCTTGTCGTTAATGGGTGTCAACACCGTAATCGATACCACTTCCTTGTTGCCCACCTGGATGTGCTCGGTGCGAATGCCGGGTATCTCAAAAGTGATTTCGGTAGAGGTACCGCCCTTCAAAATGCCGTAGCCTTTGGAGTTGCTTGACGGAGTATGCCTCACCATTTTAAACCCTTTGGCAGTGGGTTCAAAGTGCTTTTCTTTCAACTTTAGTTTTTTGGCCGAGCGCCAGTACCAGCTTTGGTGCACAAACGTAACGTGGGCGGGGTCAATGAGGCCGATCACCGAATGGTCGATATCGGCCGGCATAATCACGGTCTCAACGTGCTTGAACTTTTTATCGGGGGCCAGCAACAGATTGGGCGCAGGTTCTTTCGGTTTTGTGTTGGGCAGTTTTTTTTCAGGTACATACACCCAAATGGTATCGTTCTTCTCCTCTACCGGGTATTGAAACACCTTAATCTTAGAGGCATCGAAGGTGGCATCGGGTGGCATGGCGGGTATGCCCGTACAGACGCCCTGCGTGTTAAACATCCAGCCATGGTAGCAGCACTGAAGGGTATCGTCCTTAAACCAACCGTGCGAGAGCGGTACGCCCCGGTGCGGGCAATTGTCGCGCAGAGCGAACACCTTGCCGTTCGAGTCGCGGCCAAAAACGATTTTCTCCCCCACGATTTCACGGCCCACCAGCTTGCCTGGCTTCAGGTGCGAACTGTGGAAAGCGAAGTACCAGAGATTTTTTAGAAAAAGGGCCTGATCGGTCATGCAGCAAAGAAACGAAAATTAGCGCTTACCTCACCGCTTGCGCCTCTTTCGGTAAGTGGCGCGGGGATCCGCAACCGCCAGTTTATTGGACTGGGGGGCGGTCGGTCGGATTAGCAAATCAACCGGCAGCGTTAGCCTTTCACTTAAGCCACGGATCATGGCCAATGATAAAGACCGCTGGCGATTAAGAACCTTGGAGGCTGTCCCGCGGTCACCGAAAACGTCCAGCAGATCAGCCACATTCAGGTGAAGTTGCTCCATGCGAACGGATATGGCATCAATCGGATCAAGGTCTGGCTTAACCCATTCCCGATCCTCAAAATCCTGAATGAGGTAGCCGAGTAACTCCAGTTCCCGCCCTTCATTGGAATGAGGTAACGGAGCTTGTTCGGCCAGGTGATCCAGGCGGGCGAGTGCTCTTTTGTAGTCACCGGGGGTATGTAAAACGGTCCATGTCATGGTTTCTTATTTATCGTGACAACATCAATACGGTCATATTCAGCGTGAGTGCCAACCCACTTGATCTGAACAATTTTGAACATAAAAAGAACGCGTGCCACCAATCTGTACCGGTTGCCTTTAATGTCAAATACCACACGGTTATCTCCGACCGGGAATGCATCTGGAAAATCTCGAGCTAATTCGTTAAAACTCTTCCACTCCGCCTTTCGACAAACCCAGTACCACGTACCAAGTGCTTGCCTGGAATCGGCATGTTTTTTCCAAAACAACTGAAGTATGTGGTAGGCAATCACGTTCACAACCCAAAGATAAGCATTGTTGGCAAAATGCCAACAATTGAACAAAGGCGTCTGACGGCTCTTATATATATAATATACCGCAAATAAGCCGTCTGACGCCTACAACCTTTTATTGAGGTGAGGATAAAAGGTGGTCTCAAGTTTCTAACGCAACAAATTGAAAAATAAGAAATGGACACCTTTTTTTTATTTCCCAAAAAAAGAAGGACAACAATTTGC
>JAJTGY010000111.1 GCA_021298015.1 Flammeovirgaceae bacterium | reverse complement strand
AGGCTATTGATTTTCGCTTCGAGCATCGCGATCAATTCTTCTTTATCCATGGCTAGATCACCTGCTGTCTGAGATGGATGTTGAGGGTATTCAGAACCATGTGGACATAATAGATTTCCGTGGCGCCATCTTTATAGACCACATCAAAGGCCGTATCGCCAACCACGGCGGCACCTTGCGGGTAAAGCATCATCCCCCACGGAAACATTTCTGACCGAGCAAAGTCATACGCATACCAGCGACCAATCTGATCTTTCTGGATATACAAAATGCCGTTGTGCAGCGCGTATTTGGTGCCTGTGCTGAGCGTGTCGGCATTTGGCGCGTAAGTGATGGTCGCCCAGGTATTGCCCGCGATGTCGTACCGATGCAGGTTTGCAGTAGCGCCGCCTTGGAACGAGTAGATGTAGCGCCCATTCAAGATGACGCTCTCGTTGGTCCAGTCGCTTTCCTGCACCGAATGCACCCAATGCGCCGACATTCCGGCTTGAGGGGCCGCCGCCCGCGCCGCTATCGGGGATAGCGTTGACCATGTGTTAGCCGTGATGTCATAGCGATACATCGTAACGGCGTTGTTGCCAATGTAGTAAAGAAAATTGTCGTTGCCCTCGATGGCATAAGTGCTGGTCGCGTCGGGCGTTGTGGTCCAAGTGGCGACGGTAAGCGTGTCCGCCGTGTTGGCCGTAATGGTCCTGATCTGACCCGCGCCCGTGCCACCCGTAATGCGAACCTGCGAGTTAATCCACTGTGAAGCGGTCCAAGTCTTGCCGGTCTGCGTCAGTGTCGTGCCGGTGGCGCTGGTCGCTGTGCCGGTGGCGAAGTTTTTGAAATCGCCATCAACAATCGAAGGTGTGGCAATCAGCTTGCCGTCAGTGCCCAAAGATGCAGGCAAGCCCGTCTGCGAAAGAGTTGTCCAAGTGTTGGTCGCGTAATCATAAACACGAAACGAACCCGCCGCCAAAGTGCCAGCCCCCACCACATACCAGCGCGGCGTCAGCAAGCGATAGACCGTCGAAGCGGTAAACGCGCTGGCCTGCGCCGGGACCGTTATAACCGCGTTCGTGGCAATCGTGTTGGAGGAAATCGTTATGACGGCGCCCGCGTTCGGGCCTGACAAGATGAGGACCTTGTAGCCGCGCAAGTCACGCGCCAGCGTCTGGTTGGTGATGATCGTGGTGGTGGTGCCGCCCGTTGCGGTCAGTGAAGCCGCGCCAACGGTCGAGCCGGTTGACCATGCGCCCGCCACCCCAGCCGCACCAGCACCAAACGTCCCGGCAAGAGCCGGTGAGGCAATCGGTATCCATCCATCTTCGGAGGGATTATAAATAAAAGCCTCAGTGCTACCCCGAACACAAAGTTGCTGCTGACGGAAATGACGCGATGAAGCGACGAAAGTTCCGTTTTGCGTGTTCGCGGGCAGGATAGCGCAAAATTCCCACCGCTTTAGATCGAGAATTTTCCGGTTGCCGTTTGTCGTTGCCATTTCAGGTCACCGTAATGTTGCGGCGAAGGTTATCCGCCTGAAGGTGCATTAGCGCGGGAATTTGGTCATTGGCCGCAAAGCCGCCGATCTGCGCTTGGTTCGTGAGCGTGGTCAGGGTGCCGATATTCCAAGTGCCGGTTTGTGATGCGTTAATGTTCAGGTTACCCGCCGTTGACTGCCGCACTTCCATAATCGGCTGACCAAGCGCATTCGGAAGCGCAAAGCCTATAGTCTTGGTGAGGGCCGCAATCGCAATCCGCATAGCTTCGATGGCTTCGATCAATTCGCCATATGCGGCGACCGGAAGCGGCGTGGTCGCAGAAGCATCCTCCGCCACGCCATCAGCGCCGACGCTGATCTTAACCCGCTGGTGCAGATTACCGCCGACATTATCAGCCGCAACTATCGCCCCGCTGCCGGGTGTATAACCTACGTTATCGCTCATATGCTCCCGCCATTCAAGTTGCGTGGGTTATAGACGCCGAAGTAACCTGTACCGGGTCGCTTGTTGCTACTGTAGTCGTGTTGACAATGACATCAGATGCCGAAGTCCCAACCGTTAGCCCTGTGACAATATCCGTACCGCCCGTAGCCGTCCGAATACGTGCGGCGGCCGCGGTGCCGGACGCGGCGGCCGTGGTACTTTTTGGAAACCCGCTGAACGTCAAAACACCCCCTGAAGCTGCGCCGGCGGGGTTGTCAAACGTCACCGAAAACAGCACTGACGCCATGCCGGCGGTGCCTATCTCCAAAACACCTGTAGTGCCGATCTGCGTAACAACAGCGCCGAGACGAGCGTTTTTAACGGCAGTAGGATAAACGACGGCCATCAGGCAAAACCTTTCGTTTTACGCCAAAAACCGCAATTTATACAGTGTGGTGTAGTAAAGACCCGCAATTTCATCAATCACGTTCTGTATTGCGGTGCAATCTTTATCCACAACCTCATACCGGAGTTTTTCCAGCTTTTCAACTTGATCTTGAAAAAACTCGACGGCGTTGTTGGTTTTCCCTGCGGACATCAGCGCAACAGGCCCGATCAAGCCGTATTTGCC
>JAJTGY010000110.1 GCA_021298015.1 Flammeovirgaceae bacterium | reverse complement strand
GTTGCATTCGGTAACTTTGTCATCAGCCAGGTTGATCCGATTCCTCAATCCGGGTCAATCAATGCTTCGCAGGCACCGGGGGGCAGATTCACGGCAGGAGTCAATTACAGGGTTTACGTTTACTCTGAGAGCTATGAAGAAATTGGAGATGCTGCTCTTCCTTTTCCTCCATCGCCACCAACTTCCACAGCCGTTCCGAACCTGAACTATCATGGCGCTGCGCCAACCTTTGCGATAGCCGGCCCCGGTGGCCCTGCTACCTTCACGTTCCAGCCTGCTGCCACACCGGCAATCGTTACTTACAACAACAACCCGGGACCTGCGGTGGCCATCAATATCTGCAGCAACAGTTTCCAACAACTGAATCTGCCGATTTGGATTCGTGAGGGATCTGCCCAGAATGACTTCAGAAGTTTGGGAGCACCTACTGATGTCCTAACATTAAATCTAATCCTTCCCACCGGGTTTGAGTTTGATGTAAGCCTGGATGTCACAAACAAACCCCGATACGGCAGAGTGGTTCTGTCCGGAACAGACTTTTCCGGTGTTGGCAATACACCAATCACGGGCGAACCGGGTAACTTCCTCGGTGAACTTCAGTTTATTAACAATACGATTCTTGAAGTTTCTTTCCGAAATTCAGGAAGCGCCAGCCTTGACCAAATCAGCATCACGGGGCTGCGCGTAAAAGGAACAGGCTCGGTAAGCGGTAACATACGCAGACTGGGAGGAAATGCGATACCGGCCATTGGCAACAATGTGGCTGCGGCAACCCTTATCGCCCAGCCTTTGCCTGCTTCGAATGCTAATTTTACCAACAGCTATGCGATTGAGACTTTTGGGCCTGCTTCATCTGTAACCAACATTCCTGACAACTTCAATCCCCCGAATTTCCAGATCACGTTAACTCCAAAACCGGTGGCCGGTGACTTTGGATTTAGTACGTTCTCCGGCCCTGGGGTGAATGTCAACCAACTAGCACTTAAAGCCGTAACGCTCGACATTCCGTTCAACATAGCAGTACAACGAACCAACCCAAATGGTTGCGTTGCGAATAACTCGATACAGCATACCGTGTATGATAGCAGACGGGCAATCGGAGGTCTTCTGACAAACTACTGCTTCACAGATCTGAATTTTGTTTCTGGAGACCCGCCAAATGCGTCCTCGCTGTCGCGAAACATAGCTTTCAACAACCTGCCTGCGTTTTACATGATACAAATCGAGACAAACATTCCATCTTCAGCTTCAGCCAGCCAAAAAATCAATGGAGCTGAGTGGATTACGTTTTTAACCACTCCAAACGTATTTGCCGTTCGGGGCCCAGCTGTTCCAAATCCTGGAGACAACCCCGTACCAGGGCAGCAATACTTTAACTACACATTTGACTCCAAGACTATGTTGGATGCCCGGTTTTCAATTTCAGTCGATGGTGCCCCTGCGTCCCCAAACCATCCTTATGAGTATTTCAGGAAACGGACAACGGACTTTGGCCAAAATCAGGTGTACTACGAGGGAGGATCACTTGGGCTCGTTGAATTCAAAGCTATCTACCAAAGTATAGCTAATTCAGCCGATAATAGTTTTACGCTATTCCAAAATGTGGAGTTTTTCCTTCCCCCGATTCCGCTGGTTGAAGTTGATTTAACAAATCAGTCCGTACCCGGCAAGTATTGCGAGCAAGGAGGACTAATTCGGATTAGCGGGTATCCAAAACCAGCAGCCGGTGTGTCGCAAGGTGTATTCACGTTGTGGGACCAACTGACAGACACGCAAATCACACCCCCGACAAACTCGTTTGTTGACAATGGCAATGGAACGGCTACGATCGATCCTGCGCTTTTCAGTAACACGTATCGTCCAATTCGCATCCAATATTATTTCAAACAGACAGCCTCTCCGTGCGATGGTACAGCTGGGCTAGCCATACAGGTAGCACCTAACCCTGTGGCGAAGTTTAGTGCCGAAAGTTTAATCGGAGTTAATACACCGTTTAGCACTTCGTATTGCGAGGGCAGGCCTATTTCATTTAACGCCTTTGCACCAAGCAATCCCTCAACAATCGCAACTGGTTCTATTAATAGATTCTCGTGGAATTTCCAAGACTTCAGTACGAACGATATTTTAAATAATCCGTCTTCTATCATCAGATTGCAACGAGACCAACTTGTGGTAGCAAGCGTTTCAGCTGCCGGGATCGCGCAGGTTCCCAATCATACATTTAAAAATACCGGGCCTTACAATGTTGAATTGATCGTTGAGTCTGCCGATGGATGTTCTTCTGCTCCTTTTTCGCAGCTGGTTAAAGTGGGCGCTGTGCCTGTTGTTAACTTTGGTTTCGAGGGAGTATCGGTAGACGACCAAATCAAGTTCGCTAATTCGACCGTGATCCCTAGCGCACCAACTGTTAATGATGATTTTGCAGATCTGCTTTGGACTTTTGGAGACGGTAATACGCAAACTATTACTTCGAATTTCTTGAATGTGCTTGAAAAGAAATATTCACTTACAGGCCCTTACAACCCAAAACTTCGAGTGACCAGTGTTATTGGCTGCCGCAATGAATTACCTAGGTTTCTTGTGGTGTTACCCCGTGAAATTGTTACCCCTA
>JAJTGY010000035.1 GCA_021298015.1 Flammeovirgaceae bacterium | reverse complement strand
TAGTGCGACAAAATACAAATTTTATGGGCGCAGTGAATTGAAAATCAACGACTTAAATTTTTGAAAAATTTACCGCGGACAAGTCAGGAAGAACGTGATGGAACGACTAATAATTATGTGCGGGCCGGAAATTGGCCCGAAAGACGTACAAAAATACCTCGTTTAAATATGCTTCTCAGCAGGTGTGTTCTTTACCTCCTTCTTGCTGTAAGTAGGGCAAGTGTACTGGCTGCAGGCCGTTACAAAGGCTGCCAGAAGGATGAACAGTAAAAGCTTTTTCATAGTCAATCGGTTGGGTAAGCAAAAATATCAATGTTATTGATGGGTCCAAATTCCGACCCCTAAAAACGCCCGTTTGGCGATTTGAGCGGCTAACCGACCAGCAGATTGCAGCCTCTCGCATCGCTGTTATCCATGCGGCCAAGCACCTGAAAGTAACCGTCCTGACTAAGGAGGCCTAAATCCTCGGTCTCAATAAAGGCGCAGGAATGAATGTTAGCCAGGTCAATAACCTGGATTAACCCCGTTTTTCCGGCCGATACAACGGCTTTCGGGTCATTGATGTCCCGAATCCGGATCTTCATGCACGGGGGCACCGAAAACCGACCCGCTCCTTCCGAGTAGGCCTGTGACAACAATTCGGTCATCCCGTATTCCGATGCCACCTGCCGGACCCCGAAGGCCGTACTCAGGACTTCGTGCAATTCCGCCCGGGTCAGTTCTGGCCGCCTCCCTTTCATGCCCCCGGTCTCGATTATCAGGCAGTCCGCCAGGTTGGGAGCGTGCTGCTCCGCCAGTTCCAAAAGGGAAAAAGTAACCCCCCAGATTAGCACCTTCCTCCCGTCATTCATCTGGCGAACACGGTCAACCTGCCGAAGGAGATCCACCTGATTGCGGAGATAATAGCCCGAAAAAGGAGATTTCGTCTGGCGAATCAGATGTTCCACCATCGCCAGCAGCGATGAGCCTTCGCGCTCTGCGTACCCGGGCAATAGAGCAAGCAGGTGGTAGTTGGCGGGTGATCCAAAAGCGCACTCAAACAACCGCGTGGCGTGTTCGAGGTAAAACGCGAGGGATTGAACATAGTGCGAACTGGTGATCGATCCGGTGGTGCCACTGCTGGTGAACACCTGCTCCGGCTGCCACTCCCCTGTCACGACCCGTGTGGTTTTAAAAAATGAAATCGGCATGAAGGGAATGTCGGAAACATTCCGGACAGCGGAAGGTGCTAAGCCGCGGGCATCCAGAAACGAGCGGTAAACCGGATTGGCCTGTGCCTGAATTTGGAACAGCTCAAGAGCAATAGAGGCAAACGTATCATCGTTTACCGTACGCAGCAGGCTCTCAAAACTTTTTAAGTTGGGCAATTGTTGAGTAATTTTCAGGGACGAATATAAAGAGGACATAATGAAAAGCTGGGCGACTGTGTTGGGGATTATCGGCATGGGGATTTCAGTCACCACCTGCTTTAACCCGCCCGAATTTCCGGTGGTGCCCGAAATTCAGTTTAAAGACGTTTATTTTGGTGATGAGCCGATTGTGAACGAACAGGACTCCATCGTTGTTTCAGTGAGTTTTACTGATGGCGATGGCGACTTAGGGTTGAGCTCAAGCGATGATGACTGCATCAGTGACGAGATTTGCTACAATCAGAAATTCTATTTTGTTGAAGGAAGCAACGAGCGCCTCACCTCTGATCAAACCTCCAAAAAGCTAGTGACCTATAAATCCAAAAGGACAATTCCGGGTTATGATACCCTACCCGAACTTTCCTGTTTGAACTGGGAGCAGATAAAAGAGGGTTTAAATGTAAAGGATACCGTTTACTTCCAGTCGAACTCGAGCCACTCCAACATCTTCATAGACTTTCTGATAAAACAACCTGACGGGTCATTCAGGCTATATGATTGGATTACGGAATTTCCCTTTCCTGGGTGCAACAACGGCTTTAATGGAAGGTTTCCAATTCTTTTTAAAGAACAACCTGGTAGTCCGCTAGAGGGTGTCATCAACTACTCGTTGAAGAGCTCTGCCTTCAACATCATCTTCAGTACGCGCACGCTCAAACTGAGGGTATACATAAAAGACCGGGCGTTAAATGTCAGTAACGTTATCGAAACACCGGAGTTTACCCTGCAGCAAATCAGGCGCTGAGCTACAGGGCGGGAAAACGAGCGGGATCGGATTCCCGCATCAAGGCGTAAATCTTATCGATTAATTCTTCCTGATTTGGCTTTGAGAAGTAATCTCCATCCGAGCCGTAAGCCGGGCGGTGGTCTTTGGCCGGAATGGTCAGCGGAGCAGCATCCAGATAACGAAATGCCTGCTGCGTTTCCAGCACGTGCTGCATCATAAATGCTGTGGCGCCACCGGGCACGTCTTCATCCGTAAATACCACCCGATTTGTTTTCTTGACCGATTCCACAATGCGGTGGTGGCGGTCGAACGGCAACAAGGTCTGTACGTCAATCACCTCGCAGGAAACACCCAACGCAGCCAGTTCAGCGGCTGCTTCCAACACCAGGCGGCACATGGAGCCGTACGTCACAACGGTGACATCATCACCCTCACGAAGCACTTCGGGTACGCCCAGCGGCACTTTAAACGTGCCAATGTTATCGGGTAACTTTTCTTTTAATCGGTAGCCATTGAGGCATTCTACCACAATGGCCGGTTCATCAGACTCCAACAGCAGATTGTAGAAGCCAGCCGCTTGGGTCATGTTCCGCGGAACCAGCACATGCATGCCACGCAAACTGTGAAGCACCATGCCCATAGGTGATCCGGAATGCCAAACACCTTCCAACCGGTGGCCGCGGGTTCGCACGATGAGTGGCGCACGTTGGCCTCCTTTGGTTCGGTACTGTAAGCTGGCCAGGTCATCCGACAAAATCTGAATCGCGTAAAGCAGGTAGTCCAGATATTGAATTTCGGCTATGGGTCGAAGGCCGCGCAAGGCCAGGCCAATACCCTGGCCGATGATCGTGCACTCGCGGATGCCCGTATCCGTGACGCGCAACTCACCAAACTGCTCCTGCAGGCCGGCAAATCCCTGGTTCACATCCCCGATGCGGCCCACATCTTCGCCAAAGGCTAAGACGCGTGGATCGCGCGCGAGGGCCTCGCGGAAGCAGGCCTGCAAAATCTCGCGCCCGTCTATCAAAGGCGAATGATCCGAATATTGCGGAGGAACCGCTTCCTGTTGAACTGCCGAGTAGGCGGACTGACTATGCAGGTGGGAGTTAAACCGGTCGTGGTTATCCAAACTGGTTCGCTCAATCCACTGTCGGATTTCCTGCTTCACGTCAGCCTCACTATGCCGCAACAATCGGAGTGCTTTTTTGGCGGCACGGGCCCCATCCAACCGTAAGGGGTTAATGGTCTTGGCCAGTGTTTCGCGCACTTCCGCAATATCAGGCATTCCATTTTCTGCGCGGGTTAAGAGCGCAAGCAACTGATCCTGATCGCGGTGAATCTCGGCCATGAAACTTTTCCAGGCCGCTTCCTTGGCTTCCTTGGCCAACGCCTTCCCCTCAGCCTCCAACTGATTGAGCTCGGCAGGAGTTGCCATCTCCTGATCCAAAATCCACTCGCGCATTTTTTTCAAACCGTCATGGTCTCTTTCCCAGGCCAGACGCTCTTTGGATTTATATCGCTCGTGTGAACCCGAGGTTGAATGCCCTTGTGGTTGCGTTACCTCCCGAACATGAAGCAGCACCGGCACGTGTTGTTCACGACAAATTTTCTCGGCCTGGGTAAAGGCTTGCATTAAGCCGGGGTAATCCCAACCGCGTACGGTAATAATTTCGATCCCGGGCTCATCGGCACCCCGCTGGAATCCGGCCAGCGCTTTTGAAATGCTTTGCTTGGTGGTGTGGTACTCCTGCGGAACGGAGATGCCATAGTCATCATCCCAAACCGCCACCAGCATGGGTACTTGCAAGACCCCGGCAGCATTCATGGCCTCAAAAAACATACCCTCCGATGTAGAGGCATTGCCGATTGTTCCAAAGGCAATTTCATTTCCCTTGCGGGACAACGTTTTGTACGTATGAAGCGATTGGTTTTGCCGGAATAATTTTGACGCGTATGCCAGACCCAGCAACCGCGGCATTTGAGCGGCCGTGGGCGAAATATCCGCGCTGCTGTTTTTCTTTTTGGTCAGGTCAATCAGGTTACCCGATTCATCCACCATGCGCGTGGCATAATGGCCGTTCATCAAACGACCAGCCGATGCCGGATCAGCCTCCACACTCGGATGAGCATAGAGCTGAGCAAAGTACTGTTGGAGCGTAAGCTCGCCAATGGCAAACATAAACGTTTGGTCGCGGTAGTACCCCGATCGAAAATCACCGGGCTTGAATACGCGGGCCATGGCGATTTGCGCCACTTCTTTCCCATCTCCGAAAATGCCAAACTTGGCCTTTCCCATAAATACTTCCTTTCGGCCCAGCAAACTGGCCTCGCGGCTCGCCCAGGCCAGGCGGTAATCGCCCAACACGGTTTCGGCATCGCGTGATACTTTGGCTGAAAGCGTTTTGGAAGTAGCCACAACAATCGTTTTACTGAGGTCAAAAGTAGATAAAAACCCAGCAGTCAACTAATGGCCAATGCCGCACAAAACTTTCTACGGCATCACTTTCTCATGGCCAAAGAATTGAACCCAATCGCCAAGGGGAACCAAGGGAAGATTGGGCAACTCCGGAAACAAAAAGATAGCCACATTTTCCCCACCAACCGAAATTTTTTCACAGCGATAACCGGCCCTGATTTCAAGGGTGAAAATTTCGCGCGCGATGTCGGTATTCGTCACCTCGGTTACCTCCACGGTAATTTCCCCGTTCCCGCGGGTTACCACCGGGTATGCCGGCAACGCATACTGCTCGGTGGGATACGGGCCGTGGACCCGCATGATAAAGCCGGGAAGGCGCGCACTGAACCGGTAATGCAGGTAAGGCTGAAACTGCCAGTGGAGTGCCATTCCCCTGCGCAATGATCCATAAAATGCGTAGTGGCGCAGCCCGGGGTCAAAAGGAGAATTCATGTCTTTCAATCGATAACAGTGGTATATTTGCCGGGAGTTCAACCAAATTCAATCATCATGATCATTGGCGTTCCGAAGGAAATAAAAAATAACGAAAACCGGGTGGCCCTCACCCCGGCCGGTGCCCAGGAGCTGGTCCGCAAAGGGCACACCGTGTATGTTCAAACCAAAGCAGGTGATGGCAGCGGTTTTTCTGATGCCGAATACGTTGGTGCAGGCGCCAAAATTCTCCCTTCTGCAGCGGACGTTTTCGGGATTGCCGAAATGATTATGAAAGTAAAAGAACCCATTGAGCAAGAGTATGGGTTGATCAAAAATGACCAACTGGTTTTCACCTATTTCCACTTTGCCTCGTACGAACCTTTGGCGCACGCCATGATCAAAACCGGAGCCGTTTGCCTGGCGTACGAAACCGTGGAGCGAATTGACGGCAGCCTGCCGCTGCTGGTGCCGATGAGTGAGGTGGCCGGTCGTATGGCCATACAGGAAGGCGCCAAATATCTGGAAAAACCATTAAAAGGTCGGGGTATACTTTTGGGTGGCGTCCCGGGTGTGATGCCAGCCAAAGTGCTGATTCTCGGTGGTGGTGTGGTGGGCACCAACGCGGCCAAAATGGCTGCGGGCATGGGTGCCGATGTGATTATCACCGATGTAAACATCAACCGCCTTCGTTACCTCGATGACGTGATGCCGAAAAACGTGCGCACGATGGTGTCCAATGATTACGTGCTCCGCGACTTGGTGAAATCCCATGATTTGATTGTGGGTGGGGTATTGATACCGGGCGCCAAGGCACCGAAACTGATCACGCGCGATATGTTAAAGACCATGCGGCCCGGCACCGTGCTGGTTGACGTTGCCGTAGATCAAGGTGGCTGCATTGAAACCTGCCGGCCAACCACGCACGAAGATCCGACCTACATCATCGATGACGTAGTGCACTATTGTGTGGCGAATATGCCGGGTGCTGTTCCGTATACATCAACCCTGGCCCTTACCAATGCAACACTTCCGTATGCGATCAAGCTGGCTAACCACGGCTGGAAGAAAGCGTGTCAGGACAGTATGGAGTTAAGGAAAGGTTTAAACGTGATTAACGGCAAGGTGGTATACAAAGCCGTTGCTGATGCCTTTAATCTGCCGTTTACCGACATCAAAGAATTTATCGCTTAAGAAGCTGGTACATCGGCAAAAGCCGGAAAATCATTCAGGTATAGCGGGTCTTGGCCCGGCTTGGCAGCCTCGCAGCAAAAATGAACCATGCCGTTACTCACGGCCAGGTACCGTGCGCCAATGGTCATGTTGTACACGGCCACCTGGTTGAATGCTTTTTGATTCAGTTTGATGGCCGGGGATTTGCACTCGATGAGCATCCACGGTTTACCAACCCGATCAAAAATCAAAATGTCGGATCTTTTTTGACGCTGGTTGTACATCAACCCGCCTTCTACCCGGAACAGGGCTTTAGGATACTGCCGGTGTGCGATAAGAAAATTCAACAGATGCTGTCGTACCCATTCTTCTGGCGTGAGCACGATGTACTTTTTTCGAATTAGATCGAAAATGAATACTTTGCCCTGCTCTTTACGCAGGGCTGGCTTGAATTCAGGAAGGTTAAGCGGGTACACCGCTGCTAAATTGTTAATTAGAAGATGAAAACAAAACAAGAGATAGCTGAAAACTGGCTCCCGCGATACACGGGCATGCCGTTGCAGGATTTCGGAAAATACATTTTGCTGACCAACTTCGACAACTACGTGCGCAAGTTTGCCGAAATGCACAACGTAGAAGTGCATGGCACCGACCGCGCTATGTTAAGCGCCACGGCAGAAGGTATCACCATGATCAATTTTGGCATGGGCAGCCCGAATGCCGCTACCATCATGGACTGCCTTACAGCCGTGAAGCCCCTCGCCTGCCTTTTTCTCGGCAAATGTGGCGGACTGAAAAAGAAGAATGACATCGGGGATTTTATTTTGCCCATTGCGGCCATACGGGGTGAAGGAACCTCCACCGATTACTTCCCACCGGAAGTACCTGCCTTACCGGCTTTTGCCTTACAAAAAGCCATTTCCACTACCATCCGGGATTATGATCAGGACTACTGGACCGGAACGGTTTACACTACCAACCGCAGGGTTTGGGAGTGGGATGAAACGTTTAAAGAATACCTGCGAAAAATTCGCGCCATGGCCATTGATATGGAAACGGCCACCATTTTCTCCACCGCCTTCTACAATGAGATTCCGGCTGGCGCACTACTGCTGGTGTCAGATCAACCCATGTTTCCCGATGGGGTGAAAACCGAAGCCAGTGACAAGGTAGTGACGCAAAACTATGTGGATCTCCACCTGAAAATCGGCATTGACTCGCTCAAACAGCTCATCAACAAGGGGCTTACGGTGAAGCACCTGCACTACTGACGTACGGGCTTGCGGATATCTGCAGATTTCACCCGCGACAGCAGGAAAAATCCGACAACAAAAAAGAGCGTGAGGCTGACCGCGCTGTAGCGCATGTTGCCGGTAAGTTGGTTGATGATACCAAACGTGACCGTACCCAACACAATCGATACGTTGTACGTCACATTGTAAAAACTCAGATAGGAAGCCGTGTCGGCCGTGCCCTCGGGTATCAGTTTCGTATACGTGGCGCGTGAGAGCGCCTGAATGCCCCCCATAATCATGCCCACCACGAACGCCAGCGCATAGAATTCCCATTCGGTCGTAATCAGATAGGCGGCCAGGCACACCGTCATCCAAATAGCAATCATGATGTATAAAGCCATCTGATTACCCTGTCGTTGACTAATTCTTGAAAATAACGAAGCGCCCACCGCAGCCACCAGCTGAATAAGCAAGATCGTGGCAATCAGTTTGGTACTTTCCAGATGAAGCACATCGGTACCAAAAAGAGTAGCGAGGTACATCACGGTTTGCACCCCGGTATTAGAGAAAAAGAAGGAAGCCAGGTATCGCTTCAAATCCGGCAGAAGTTTCAATTGATGCCACACCTTGAGCAATTCGAGGTAACCGCTGGTCCACACATTTACACCGCTAACCCTGGCACGTTCAACTTCCGGCAATAACGTGAACGGTATGTAGGCAAACCCAATCCACCAAACGCCTACCAACAAGAACGAAAAACGGGTGGCGTCCCCGGCACTTTCAAACCAAAATGCCGTGGGGTTCATGATCATGATGAGGCAGGCCACCATGAGTATGACGCTTCCAAAATAACCCATGGAATAGCCGCGGGCACTGGTTCGGTCATATCGGTCCTCGGTGACAATTTCGGGAAGGAACGCATCGTAAAAGACAAGACTGCCCGAGTACCCTACACTGGCCATAACGGAGCAGAAAATCCCCCACTCCACCCAATCGGCACTCTGGAACCCATACAGGCCCATGCAGGCCAGGCCGCCCGTCCACACAAACAGTTTCATAAAGAACTTCTTTCGACCGGTATAGTCCGCCATGCCGGAGAGCAGTGGCAGGATGGCAGCAACCAATAAAAATGAGAAAGAGAGGGAGTACGAGTAGAGTACCGAATTCTGTACACTAATACCGAAGAACGATACCACATCAGAGCCATCGGCACCGCGAGCCACCTCCTTGTAGTAAATGGGAAAAATGGCCGCGGTAATCACGAGGGAGTACACCGAGTTGGCCCAGTCATACATTGTCCAGGCTCTGACCGTTCGCGGATTGTTGACCGGCATAGCGGAAGTATTGGGCATGTTGGCTTGTATAAAAAAAGGACTGCTCATCGCAGTCCTTCTTTTACTTCAGGAAAAAACCTAGTTCTTTTTATCGTCCTCCAGCGTGGTGTACAGTAGCTTTCGGGAGTTGGCTTTTCGCAGTTCCGTCTCCACGTCTGCAATCAGGCCACGCTTGGCTTCCTTATCCACTTTTAGCGAAACCGTCAACTGATCACGTTCCGCTTCAGACAATTTATCCTTTTCGCGGTTAACCCAAAGCACAATATCCTTCGGCTCAATAAACACATCGTTAGCCTGAATTTTCGGCTCAGTACCGTACTGGTCCTTTTTAATCGGCTCACCGATATACAGGTTCGTAACCAGAGACTTCCGTTGCAACTTACGCAACTGGGTAGCCTTGGGGATATTCTGCTTCACTTCGATAGACGTCTGGCGGAGTTCGGTTGTCACCATGAAAAAGAACAACAACATGAACACCACATCGGGCATCGAGGAGGTTGGAATATCCTGCTTAACCTGGGTCTTCTTCTTAAACTTTGACATACGGATTCGGTTTAGCCGCCCACTTTGGTCGGTTCAGCAATGGAAATGTTCATCGGAATACCTTCCCGGCCGCGGTCATAAATCTCTTTATTCTGCGGATCGGAAAGGTCGGATGCTGCCTCGCGAAACTTGGCGTTGGTGACACTCGCGCGCTCGGCATAAATATCATAGTAGGCCGCCTGAATAATATCCAGAATCTGCACGAACCGTGCGTGGCTGGTACCCCGGTCGGTTTTATATGAAACAATCGCTTTTTCGGGATTGTCAGAGGAATTCGGATCACGTCCATTGTTGAGCACAAAGGCCTTGATCATATCCTTTAATCCGCTTACATCATCCATAGGCTCACCTTCCACCAAAAGGGCATCCGATGAGTTCACCTGGATTTTAAACATGTTACGCTCCTGAATCTTCACCTCGTCCTGCTTGGCATTAGGATCGGGTGGCGGAGGCAACAGGATACTCAAGCCCCGGTCGTTCGCAATTGTGGTGGTCACCAAAAAGAAGGTGAGCAACAAAAAGGCGATATCGGCCATGGAGGCGTTGGGTATCTCAGGGGTTGAGCGTGGCATCTTACTTCAGGGCTTTAGTGACCTCAGAATACACCATGCCTAGAATAGACACAATGAATACCGCATAAAACGTATACAAGCCGGCACCAATCAATTTTGAACTTGACTCATCCGTGCCAAGAGCCCGTGCTTTGGCTGACACTTCGCTATCTGAAATCGCATAGCAAATGACAAACAAAACCACCAGAGCGCCCACCCCCAGCAGGGACCCCAGTAAGGTTTTGGGGTGCTTGATGGAGTGCAGCAGCGGCATGATCACCGCAGCACCTATGGCCACGATCAGCGCACCATAGGAAATGTATAGACCAATATCTTCGGCTTCCATGGGAAATTACTTAGCCAGTTTATGCTTTACCAGGATATCCACCAGGGAGATGGAGGCATCTTCCATAGTATTTACCAGGCTGTCGATTTTAGATACCAGGTAGTTATACAAAATCTGGAGCACCATACCCACAATAAGACCACCTACCGTAGTGATCAAGGCCACCTTCATACCACCAGCCACAACCTGGGGAGAGATGTCACCAGCTGCCTCGATAGCATCGAAGGCCTGCACCATCCCGATAACCGTTCCAAAGAAACCCAACATCGGGCCGAGGGAGATGAACAGCGAAATCCAAATCAAACCGCGCTCCAGGCGACCCGTTTCAACGCCTCCATACGATACGACCGACTTTTCAACCATGTCGATGCCCTCAGGGGCGCGCATCAAACCTTGTGTAAAAATTGAACCAACGGGCCCGCGGGTATTTTTTGTAACTTCTTTAGCGGCTTCAATACCACCTTTTGACAGGGCGTCTTCTACCTGGGCCAGCAATTTTTGGGTGTTTACCGTAGCCAGGTTAAGGGTAATGATACGCTCAATGGAAACGGCCAAACCAAGAATCAAACAGATCAGGATGGGCCACATGTATTCAACGCCACCTTCAATAAATTTCTCTTTGATTTGCTGGTGAAAGCCAGCCTCTTCTGCGGGGGCTTCTTCAGATGCCGCAGGTGTTTCTACCGCAGCAGGCTGTTCGGCCGGAGCGGCAGCCGCAGATGAGTCCGTCTGGGCATAGCTAGTTGCCACAGAAAAAGTGAGAGCCCCGAAAAAGGCTAACAGAACGAATGGTTTTTTCATGGTTTAAGGTTTAGTATTCTTTCTTGAAGTGGCCAAAATTAAAGGTTTTGCCCGTTTCGCAACAACAATTCAAAAAAAAACTAGAAGGAAATTGGGCGATTACGGCCTGTTAGCGTTGGAATGAGAAAACCGGCCAACCGTCACAAAATTTTGTTGTGAATTTGAGGCCCTTTTTGGGGTATGGCGACCACACCACACAGTCGGCAATCCGGAATAATTGGTTTTCTTTGTGCCCGATTTTTTTGGAGAGGTGTCCGAGTGGTTGAAGGAGCACGCCTGGAAAGTGTGTATACCGGAAACGGTATCGAGGGTTCGAATCCCTCTCTCTCCGCCAGAAAATCAGACTCCCGCGCAAGCGGGACTGTCATGGGCAAACTTTCGAGCCAAAACGAAGTTTTGAGCGAGAAAGGTGAACCATGACAGAAAACGAAGCGCAGCGAAGTGGTCTGATTTTGTGAAGCCTTACCCCCATCTGGGATCAGCCTGGCCTAATCCCTCTCTCTCCGCTTCACCCTCCGTAGCCCAGCGGGCGAAGGAGGGTTAAGTGGGTACCAAGGCAAGGCCAAACATGGCAAGCGAAAGAGGTTCCGCAAGCTGATCAGGGCCTTCCCCATAAATTGATGCCGGCAAAACAGTTGTTAGGTTACCGTCACGTGTGTCAGTTCTCCGGCCATCGATACCCCTATTCGCGTTCTTGTTTCGCCCGGCCCGTACTCACCCAGCAGCAGCATCATTTTGGTCACCGCTGCCTCAAGCGTCATATCGCCCCCGCCTATCACGCCCATGGCGGCTAACTCACGGCTGGTTTCGTATTTACCCTGAATCACCATTCCACCCGGACATTGTGATACGTTCAGGACAATAACTCCCCGACTTACCAAATTTCGCACAGCATCCAGAAACCACCTGGCCGTGGTCGCGTTGCCCGAACCGTAGGTCTCCAGAATCAGGCCCTTCAAGTCAGGTGTCTCCGTTACACTCCTCACCCAAAGCGGATTTATTCCCGGAAAAATCCTGAGGACACCTACCCTCGAATCAAAGGTAGAGCGCACATGGAGTAGAGCCCCAGGCCCCGGTCGGTGAATGGCGCTGTCGAGATAATCGATTTTAACCCCGGCCTTGGCCAGGGGTGGATAATTTTCTGACTGAAAGGCATCGAAATGCTGGCTTTCAGCCTTCTTGGCCCGATTACCACGCAGTAACTCACTGCCGAAATAGATGCACACTTCCGGAACCCGGGCGCCTTCCCGGCCTTTGGCGGCCGCGATCTCCAGTGCGGTGATCAGGTTTTCGCGCGCATCCGAGCGCGGCTCG
The DNA here is from genome assembly GCA_021298015.1 of Flammeovirgaceae bacterium. Lineage (GTDB taxonomy): Bacteria > Bacteroidota > Bacteroidia > Cytophagales > Cyclobacteriaceae > ELB16-189. The sequence goes on along the minus strand of JAJTGY010000035.1, from coordinate 31,771 downwards.
CTGATGGGCAACTGTGCACCGGTAAAGATCACCGGCTTGGCCAATCCTTCAAGCATAAAACTCAGAGCCGATGCGGTATACGCCATCGTATCTGTACCGTGCAGGATTACAAATCCATCCTGGTCGCGATAATGCTGCTGAACGATATCCGCCATTTCCCGCCAATGGTGGGGTTCAATGTTGGAAGAATCAATGGGTTCATCAAAGGCCACCACGGACAACTCCAATTGCAACTGACGAAGGGCCGGCAGATGTTCGAGGATAGAGCCAAAGTCGAGCGGTATCAAAACCCCGCTACTGTCCCGCACCATACCAAAAGTGCCACCGGTGTACACAATCATTACGCGGGCCCGAGGCGTGCCGGGCAGGGCCGTATTAATTCGAATGACCGAGGGCGACATTTTTAACAGGTTGATTTTTGAATAATGAACGGGCATTGGCTTCCGTAGCTTCACTCAGTTCCTCCAGCGTGATCTTCCGCAGTTGGGCAACCCGGGCGGCAATCAGTGTGAGGTAGGACGGCTGATTGCGTTTACCCCGGTGCGGCACCGGGGCCAGGTACGGGCTGTCCGTCTCCAATACAATAGAATTAAGGTCCAACTCGGGTATCACCGCCTCAAGCCCACCATTCTTAAATGTAGATACACCCCCGATACCAAGGTAAAAGCCCAGACCGGTGATCGTTTGAGCTTGCTCCACGCTGCCGGTGAAGCAGTGGAATACGCCCGTAAGGCCGGGTTGATACACCTCCTTCAGCAGGGCAAGGGTTTCGTCCATGGACTCGCGGCAATGAATGATCATGGGCAACTGATGTTGAATAGCCCACCGGGCCTGAATCCGGAAGGCCTCCTGTTGCTGAGGCCAAAACGTTTTGTCCCAGTATAGATCGGTTCCCATCTCACCGATGGCTGCGAACTTTCGTTTGGACAACCAACTCTCGACCTGATAAAGCTCCCGTTCAAAATCTTTCTTGACCGAGCAGGGATGCAACCCGATGGCGGCCGCGCACCAATCCGGATGGCACAACTCCAACTCCATCATACGATCAAACGTGCGATGATCAACATTCGGAAGGATAACCCGGCCAACGAAAGCCTCACGGGCAGCGGCAACGGCTGCGTCCCGGTCAGCGTCAAATTCTTCGGCATACAAATGAGCGTGGGTATCCGTCCAGGTAATCATTCAGCCACGAAAGTAATGCAAAACGCGCGGCCCGAAAATGATCAGCCCCACGACTACGGAGGCCAGGGCCGCGATCAGGACAAATCCGGCCGCCACGTCCTTGATGGCACCCGCCCGGGCATCATGCGCGGGCGACACGAGATCCACGAGATACTCGATAGCGGTGTTGGCCAACTCGGCTACGAGCACGAGGGCGATGGTCAGCACCAACAGCACCCACTCCGTGCGGTTGATGCCAAAAAAGAAACCCGCACCGACTACAACGAGCGCAGCACCGAGGTGAATGCGGAAGTTGCGTTGCTCTTTAAAAGCGACCCGCCAGCCGGCCAAGGCGAAGCGAATACTACGAATGAATTTTTCCATAGATGTAACGGACGGCCTGTTCAAGGTAGTCAGATTCTTGAAAAAGTTTGCCCAGGGTGTCCGACTGGCCTAGTGCTGCCTCGATCCGCGTCACGTTGAGTTCTTCTGACGTTGCCGTATGTGCCACGCCCAAGGCTGCCAACCGAGTTGCCAGATATTCCTGTTCCGGTTGACCCGGAGTGGGCACCAGCAAGGCCCGCGCACCCATTGCCGTAAGGTCCATGATGGTGGAATAGCCCGACCGGGCAATGACCAAACGTGCGCTGGCAATCGCATTCGCCATTTCATCGGATGGCAAATGATTGCGTAGACGCGAATCAGCTGCCGGTGGTGAATTGACCAGCCCCCGAATGATCTTAAAACCCAGTTTGGATGAATCCAACACGCTGAACAGCTGCTGCTCGAAAACGGTGCGCTGGGGCTCAGGGCCAGAGATCACCGCCAGAACATCAACGTCTTTCCCGGGCAATTGCGCTGGTGCTTTCCGTAAGCGCGACAGCAAGCCCAGGAAGCGAACGGGCCTGAATGCCGTAACCGATAGTTCGCCTGTCAGTGTACGATCGGGATAGTCGGGTATCCAGAATTCCTGAAAAGGTTTTACCAGTCGTTGGTGAAAAAATGTGAGCATCGGGGTGAGAGGGGCGAGTGAACTGCCGGTAGCCAACCGGAATTGATGACCCAAAAACACATTGTAACAACCAATGCTCCAGCAACCGTAACGATTGTCGGAAATAATTACGGTGATATTCATTTGTCGCGCGAGCACCTGAATTTCGCGGTGCTCGTGCCGGATAACCTCCACCCAATGGGGAATTTGCAGCAGCATGCTCCACCAGGCGGGGGTGCGCGTTGAATACGAAACACGGTACGAGGGTAGTTCAACGGCATAGAGCGAAGGAAACGCCTCCTTTAATAAATCCAGGGATGGGCCGCTGCCCGCCAGCACAACATCAATAGATTTTTTTTGAAGTGCCTCTACCACAGGTATACACCGGGCGGCATGGCCAAGGCCCCAATCCAGGGCGGCTACCAAAACCCTTCTGGGCCCGCCTGTCATAGCGTTTTGAATTGATATCCTCCGGCAGCCAAATACTCCAGGTAGCGTGGCAATACATATCGAAGATTGCGTTCTGCCTTCAGGCTATCATGAAACACCACGATTGACCCGGAACGGGTAGCCGAGAGCGTTCCCGCCAGGCAGTCTTCTTCGCTAAGCGACCGATCATAGTCGTTGGTGAGCACATCCCACATCACAATTTTTCGGCTTCCCAAAGCACGAATCTGCGAACGCTTGATGCGCCCGTATGGTGGCCGGAATAATTCCGTTGCTACTTCGTGTTTGGCCATCTCGGCATCACATTGCCTGACCTCCTCAAGGTATTGAACATCCGGGGTTTGCCATCCTTTGATATGGTGAAACGTGTGATTACCTACCCGATGGCCGGCCGCCACGATCTGCTGAAACACCCCGGGGTGTTTGCGGACGTTATCGCCAATGCAAAAAAAAGTAGCCTTGGCGCCAAACGGCTGAAGGGTGTCGAGAACAAACTCCGTTACCGCAGGGATAGGCCCGTCATCGAACGTGAGAAAAATATCCCGTAGATCCGGGCTGTTGCGCCACAGGAGTGTCGGGTACAAACGCGGGAGAAAGAACGGGGTGCGAAAAACATTGATCATATTACTCCACGCGGCAGGACAACATGGTGATATCATCCCGATAGCCCCTCCTGCCTTTGAACGCATCTAAAGCCAGAATAACATCCTGGTGAATCGTTGTCAGTGCTTTATGATGATTGCTCTGGATGTACTCGATCAACGATTGAATACCAAATTCCCTTTCCTCTTCACTTACGGTTTCCGTCAGGCCATCGGTGTAGCAGAACAAAAGAAAATCATCCAGATCGGTGACGAATCCCTCGTTTAAAAAGGGCAACGGGTCCATGGCTCCCAAAACAGTCGAACCCTCTTCCAGTAACCGAATACCCTCCTTTCGGGTCCATAAAATAGGTGGATTGTGGCCCGCGTTTACATATACCAAGGTCTTCAGGCTGATGTCGTAAATGGCTCCGAAGAACGTGATGAACTTTTCGCCTTTGGTACTGTCCATCACCTGGTAGTTAAGGGCCTCCACAATCTCGCGCAGGTTGGGCGTCTGTCGCAGTAACGTGCGTAAGGAAGCCTGGAAATTGGACATCATCAACGCAGCGGCCACGCCTTTTCCGCTCACATCGGCCACACAAAGCAGAAACTGATTCTTGTTGATGGGAACATAATCATAATAATCACCACCCACCAGGTCGTGGGGCAAATAACTTGCCGCCAGCTTGAGGCGTTCGGTATTGGGCAATTTCTCAGGAAATAAAAACTGCTGCACATCGCTGGCGATTTCCAATTCCTTACGGAATGCTTCCTGCTCCAGCCGTCTGCGTTCCAGTTTTTTATTCTCGGTAGCTACGACAATAATATTCGTAAGCGCCCGAATGAAGCGAATACTATCATCGTGCTCGAGATCATCAAGCCGTTCGTTACCACCGAGAAAAACGACTGCCAGGGTCTCCGATCGATGTGCCACCGGAATCACGCAATTGAATTCATGAAACTCGCATTCACCGTCAAACTCCGACAGGCGATGCACGTTCTTGATCATGCGAAAGCGCTCATCGAGAGTGAGTTTGACGAAATTGTTTTTGGTGCCAAAGTTCACGCGACAAAACCACCCCTCGTCATAGACGTACAGGGCCAGCTTTTTGATATTCAGATTTCCACGGAGGGTAAAGTTGTAAATTTTATAAAGTGAATCTTCCGGCACATTGTTGTTAATCTCCTGGGTAATTTCCAGCAAGGCGTTTAGTTCCAGTTCCTTCCGCTCAAGTCGCTTTTTTAACTCCTGCATACGCGGCTACAAGGTAACAAGAAAACCTATGCCATCGCCCGGTCTTTCCAGCGATGTGGCATAACTACCAATGCTGCAATACCTACCACAATCACATACAACGGATACACGCAAGACACAACGAAGGAGGCCACCACACGAGGGCGGGCCGGGCGGATGGCTGCCAGAAAAGCGATATCAGAAAGTGTTTTCATCGTCACAAAAACGACACCGGGTAAACCCAGCCAAGGAATCGAAATCCAAAGCCCGAGCAACGCGGCCTGACAACAAAAGGTAACCACCGCGATCCACCGGGCGAGGACCGACCGGTTGTGTCTCCACTTCGATGCCCAGCGGAGACGTTGGCTGAAGAATGCCCCCACATGTGGCTGCGGTTGTGTTTCCACCACAGCCCGGTGCCAGGCTACGGAAGCATCGCCAAATTGCTCCAGTATGTTGCGCATCAGAAACTCATCGTCACCCGAGGCTACGTGCCGGTGACTCGCATAGCCACCCACTTGCTCGTAGGCTGACTTCCGAAAAGCCAGGTTGGCCCCGTTGCATAGCACTGGCTTGCCCAGCCGGATGGCAGCCCGCGTGAGGAGCATCACCGTTGAAAACTCTACGTGTTGGCAAGCGCTGAAAAAGGTGGAACCCGAAATAACCACTTCGCCCGTAGCCAATTGCACCGCAGGGTTGGCAAACGGAGCTAAAACTGCCTGCAGCCAATCGGCCGACATCACGCAATCGGCATCCGTGGTGACGATGATCGTTCCCCGCGCGGGTGCGATGCCCGCGGCCAGGGCTGCCTTCTTGCCGTATTCGTTGCCTGGCAGGCTCACCAGTTGTGCGTTTGCCGGCAGGTTGGCTGCCAGCCAGCGGGCTCCGTGATCTTGTGAGTGATCATTAACAAAAATCACTTCCACGTTTTCCGATGGATACGTGAGCTGACGAAGAGCCTCCACCTGCGTAGGCAGATTTTCCGCTTCATTGCGAAAAGGGATGACAATGGAAACTGCGGCCCCCGTGGGGGAATGGGTATCTCGCACAAGAGCGGCACGCCCGAAGTACGCGAGCCCTGCGAGAACGAGAATGTACACCACCAGAAAAAAACCAATCACTATCATGCACCTGAATGCCGTAACTTGCAGCCGTGAGCAAAGTTGCCAAAAAACCAGAGAAAGAGACCCTTGTCTTGGGGCTCGATCCGGGCACGAATGTAATGGGGTATGCGATCATCGCGGTGCGCGGTGCCCGCCCAACGCTCATTCAGTATGGCGTTATTCACCTGGGGAAGTACGGTGATCATGCCTTAAAACTGAAAAAGATTTTTGAACGCGTGCTCAGCCTGGTGGAAGAATACAAGCCTGACCACGTGGCGCTGGAGGCCCCCTTCTACGGCAAAAACGTGCAGTCGATGTTAAAGCTGGGGCGCGCCCAGGGCGTAGCCATGTCGGCCGCGCTGTACCGCGAGGTGCCCATTACGGAGTATGCGCCAAAAAAAGTAAAGCAATCGGTTACCGGTAATGGCAACGCGAGCAAAGAGCAAGTGGCCAAAATGCTGATGCAGGTATTCAACATCAAAGAACAACCCAAATTACTTGATGCCAGCGATGCCCTGGCTGTAGCATTATGCCACTACTATCAAAATGGTAAGCATTCGGCCAAGAAGTCAGGTTCGTGGTCTGACTTTGTTCAAAAAAATCCGCTTCGGATAAATATTCGATGAAAGCACTGGTCATCAGCTTTAGTAACCTCTCGTCAGATTCACGAGTTCAACGTCAAATCAAATGGCTGAAAAAAGAGTATGACGTTACAGTCATTTGCGATGATAACTATTCTGAAGATTCGGTGAGGGTTCTGACCGTTGTTCATCGGAAATCGATGGTAAGAAAAATACTGGCCGGATTGGCCCTGCTGCTCCATCAATTCAATTCGGCCTACCGTCTGCTGGTACCGGTCCAAGAACTTACCCGTACCCTCGGGCACGATCGGTTTGATTTATATGTAGCAAACGACATTGATTCTCTGCCATTCGTTTGCGGGATTGCGGGTAATAAGCCAATCTATTTTGACGCTCATGAATATGCCCCCCGCCATTTCGAGGATCGTTGGCAGTGGCGCCTCTTCTTTCAACGCTACAATATTGCACTCTGCCAAAAATACCTCCCCCGAGTTAACCTGATGACAACCGTCAGTGAAGGATTGGCCAGTGAATACCGGAAAAACTTTGGAGTTCATCCTCATCTGATTACCAATGCACCTGCGTTTCAGGCAAAAGAACCAACACTCCCGCAACCCGACCGCGTCAGGCTGGTTCACCACGGTGGTGCAAATCCATCGCGTCAATTAGAGCTGATGATTCGGATGATGGCCTACCTGGAGGAGCGTTTCACCCTTGATTTGTATCTTATCACTCCGCCCCATGCCAATAAGAAAACACGGGCGTACCTTGATTTTCTAAAACGCGAAGCCAGTCAATTCCCACACCGGGTACACATCCACCCCCCTTTGCCAACCCATCAAATAGTCGGCACGTTGAATCACTATGATATCGGGGTTTTTCTTCTTCCGCCCGTAAACTTTAATTATGCCCATACACTGCCCAACAAACTTTTTGATTTCATTCAGGCCCGTTTGGCCGTAGCGATAGGCCCTACACCCGAAATGGCACAGTTGGTAATCCAGTATGGTATGGGTGTGGTTGCTCAGGAATTCACGCCTGAGAGTCTTGCCGATGCACTGCGCCATTTAACCCGTGATCAAATTCTCCAATTTAAACTTGCTGTAGAGCAGTGTGCACACGACCAATGTGCAGAAAACAATGAAGCAATCTTAATGCCCCTGCTTAGAGCTCTAACGAAGACTGATACTCACGTATAGCGTCTCGCAGAGCCTCAACATAACCCCTCCCAAACTTAAGATCGGGCTCCATATAATTCCCTTCTGCCCACTCATTCCAGGATTTGAGAAATATAATACGATGATCGGGCTTTTTGTGTCTCACCGTCTGCAGCACCTGCTTGACATGTTTCCTGAATGCCTGAGGATTTGAATTGATGAAGATGTTTCCGCGTCTGCCCGAGCGTGGCGAATGATCCCAATTGGGAATGATCGTGGGGTAAATGTTCTCTTGACGATCAGCCAGGTCTGAAAAAAAAGGCCAGAGTTTTTCGTAGTCAAAAATACTACCATGCTTCAGCCACAGCCTGCGCATTTTCATAAATGCCCGCTCAGGCAGGGAATATTGATGCTTATAGAAATGGTACAGGCGAACCATGTTAACCGCATCAAACCCTTTTTGTAAAATCGAATCCGTATCCTCCTCCAGCAAGGTATGGCCAACAAAATGAATACCGGGCATTCCGTTTTGTTGGGCCAACGCCTGCCAGAATTCAATGAATTTTTCAACCCCGGGGAACTTCAGGGGCTGGTAAATCTGAAATAGTGGTTTGCCGTCAACTCGCACATAACGTTTGTCGAGGAAAGCCGGTAGTAAGGCATCAAAGTGCATTCTAAAATCTTCCTCACCGCCATACCGCTGCTCAATCAACAATCGCTCGGTACCTTCCTTGCTGAATTGTTTGTCTTGCCAGCTGTGGTTGGCCCAACTCAAACAAAAAGGAAAATCCGGTTTACCCGATCCAACGACTTCGTTGAACGGACGCTCCAACAATCTCTTACCGTTACCAAACCAATAATGCCAATAGCAAAAGCCTTCGATGCCATGCTCTCTGGCGAGCGCTGCCTGTTGCTCACGCACCTCAGGCAGCCGTAAGTCATAATACCCCAGTTCGGAGGGCACCCGAGGTTGATAATGCCCGCGGAACAGCGGCCTGGCCTTGCCCACATTCGTCCATTCCGTGAAGCCCTTACCCCACCATTCATCATTTTCCGGAATGGGGTGGAATTGCGGAAGGTAAGTGGCCAGAATTCGAACCGTCCCGTTATTCATTCGCCTGGGTTTTAAGCACCGTGTCCACCACCTTTTTGAAGTGTAGCGCGTCCTCCTTCGACTCAATTTTTGTATAAATCGTGTCCATGTTCGCCCGAATCCATTCCTCCGGTAAGTTGGCCATAAAGATGGGTTTTAAGATCTCAACCACATCTTCTGAAAATCGAAGGCGAGTTACCCGACCCGGGTTTCCGGCAACTATTGCATAAGGTGGCACGTCTCGGGTCACCACCGCACCTGCTCCGACAATAGCACCTTTGGCAATGGTGACACCTGAAAAAATCATAGCCCCTGTTCCAATCCAGACTTCATCTTCCACCACGATGGGTCCTTTGCTGACGGCATCTATGGGAGAACGGCCAATCCATTTCGAGTAAAAGGGGTATGTGGTCACCGTTTGCATTTGGTGGTTAACGCCCAGGAAAAACGTGACGTCCGGAGCAATTGAAACATAGTTGCCAATGACAAGCCTCTCTTTTTCGGTCACATAAAGGCTCTGTACATTCAACGTACCGTATGTGCCCTTCCCGACCGTGACTACGTCTATCGGAAAAAGGCGATCGCCCATCTTGGTTTCGTTGTGTTGGTTTCGCCTTCTCCACTGCCGCCTGAAGGCACGCTGCTTCAGAAAACGATGGACCAGGCGTAACACCGGAATTTTGCTAATCATACACCAAGCAAGTTTCCTTTCTTTCCCCGAATTACACCCCGGCTGACACGTTTCTGCCAATACATGACGCCCAGGGCAAATTCAGTCATAAAATTATTCTTCTGAAGCAATTGCTCAATGAACTCAGGGTCATGTGGGCGATGATACGTACAAACCGAAACTTGAATATCACGAGGCTCACCTAATACGCGGGACGCACCGGCCAAAGCATCGCGCTCTCCGCCCTCAATGTCCATCTTGATAAAGAGCGGATCAATGCCATTGGGCTCCAAAAAATCGTCAAGACAAACCCACAGGGCGGAATCGGACCTGGCACCAACAAACTTGGGTACAATTTCAACCTTATCGCGCCAGGGTTCAAACGTAGCCCGCAGGGGTGCTTGCCAATAGTCCTGATATTCAAACAGCACCACGTGTTGGGTCAAATGAATGGTATCCAACGCGAAGATACCCTCGGCAGCGCCCACATCCAGCAGTGTCCGATCTTTCAATTCATCCAACGATCGAACATATCGGTGCGCTGACTCCGGGTCTTGCTCGGTTTTCAAGGCCCGATAATCGCGTATGACCTTCTCATCCGAAAAAAAAGCCGGAAAATACAATTTGTGCTCACCGTGGATCACAAACGGCAGTTTCAACACCTGATCGTGATGAACTTGAACAGAAAGATTCAGGTATTTCCTTGAATACTCGGCCGGGTAAGACGTAATGCCATATTTACCGATGAACGCGAGGGCGGCATTTGATTCAGTCTTCGGTAAAAACGATTGAAAGAGATACATGAATTTGCTTCGAACAATCACGTTGAGGTGGCGAAAAAAAAATACTACCCGACCTAGAAACTGATGATATATCTTCGTCCGAAGATCCAATGGAATGACAGACCGATAAAGTTTTGCAATCATCTTGGTTTCAAATCTTCGAGTGGCAATTACGTGTTTAGTAACTCATCATTTTGGCCACCAGCGTTGGCCATAAACTCTTAATTCGTTCCGGTATACCCAAAATAGAAGTACAATCGCCACTACGGCATATCCGGCATGTGTAATCCATGTGGGCAGCCCGCTTACCAACTTTTCCCCCACCACAATGACTGATCCAACGATTAGCGGGGCCCAAACGAGCTTGAAAGCGTTCAATCGAAAGGAGAACCTATGGCGAATCACCAAGAATAGCACGATTACCTCAACCCCATAGCTCACGATTGTGGCAAACATGGCGCCCTGTACGTTCCATTCAGGTATCCAAGCATACATCAACAAGATTTTTACCGCGGCCAACGCCAGATAAATGATCGGAAGAGGCTTTGAATACTTCAGTGCCGCAAAGGGCATTGCCATCATAAGCCTGGCGGGCCGTAAAAGGTAGACTACGGCAGCAAGCGGAATAAGGAGTGCCGCTGCGTGATACGACTCGGGGAATAAAAAATAAATCAAAGGGGGAAATAGGGCGATACAGGCAACTACCGCCAAAATAGCAACGCCAGCCAGACCATGGTAATAACGATTGATCTCAACCGAGCTCATTTTTACCGATTGTTGATGAACCATGCCCAACACCTTGGGGTGAAAAGAGGCATTGAGCCCAGTCAACAGGAAGTCGATAACCAATAAGCATTTGATGGCGAGGTCATAATAGCCAACCGTTGCCGATGACGCCAGCAACATCAATAATACCCGATCATAATAATTGATGACCCACTGCTGAATCTGGTAGATGAGCGAGGGATGATTAAACGAGAACGTGGTTCGGAGCAATGTCCAGTTGAAATGAAACCCAAACTGCCGATAAATTGAAAACAACACCCAACCGGCTGACGCTACGGCTGCGATCATCTTGCCGCCAATGGGGCCCCACAGCGTGTCGGGGCTGGCAACCAAGCCCACTATGGTAAAGCCGGCCACCATGGTAAACGAAATCAGATTCAACCATAGAAATTGAGATGGCTTTGACTGTGTTTGTAATAAACTGTTATTCACTTTAAAAAGCGCCAGAAAAATGGCTGTTACCACGGAGAGCGCTCCAAAGGGAAAGAATGTTAGTTCTGTCTCGGTAAAGACAAGGGCAAATAAAGAATGACCAACCAGTGCCAACAGAAGAGCGACCGCTCCACTCACCACCAAAATATAGTTGAAGGCGCTGCTAATGAAGGTAGCCAACAGCTTGGGGTCATGCTTATACTCATGAAAGTTGAGATACAACGAGGCATCAAAACTGTAAGTAACCACAATCTGAACCAGTAACGAAAAAGCAAAGTAGACGGAAAGCGCCCCAAAAAGTTCCGCAGAGAGATACTTGCCGTAAAAGGGCATCAATATAATCGCACTTGCCATCGGTAAGGCACCGGCTACCGTGTAGATCAATGAACTCTTAATGAATCGAGCCGAAATCATTTTAGCACCGTTTGAATGATTTCTACCAGTTGCTGCGTGAGCGCCTTCCGGCTAAAACGACCCACCGATCGGTTGTCGGTAACTCCGCCTTGCTCCCATTTTGAAAAGTACGTCTCCAATGCCGCCTGCAGGCCGGCCCGGTCACCCCGATCAACCAAAACCCCGGCTTTCGTATCGCGAAGAATTTGTGCCGCATCGCCATCGGGTGGGCCGATGGCGAGGATGGGATTTCCCGAGGCGAGGTATTCAAAGAATTTTCCCGGAAGATTACCCGGTGCAATAGCCGTGTGCGCCAAGATCAAAAGCTGCAAGTCGGTCGCGCCATATTTTTCCAATACCTGCGCATGGGGTATATGGGTAACAAAACGAGTCACCCGATTCAAAGGTCCGCTCTGCTGCACCCAGTCGATGAACCGCCTGTTCACGTTGCCGATGAATTCAACCCGAATTTGAGCCTCGCGACTGGGGTTCTCCACCAGCAGTTGCTCGATGGCTTCCATCACGGGTCGCGGATCGCGCAGCTCGTCTACCACACCGAGATGTCGAATGGTGAAGTGGCTGGTACGCACATGGGTGATGTCCTTGAAATCCTCTTCGTCAAAGCCATTGGTGATGAGGTGGACGGAGCGGCCACCCAATTGGGTCAGCCGTTGCTGGTGATAGGGCGCAATGGTTATCACAGCATCCGCGGTTTGCAATACCTCGCGCTCCAGCGACTGATGGCGCCTGCGCGCCCAGCCCGACAGTGACAATGTGTCCAGCAAATCCCATTCACTCCACGGGTCGCGAAAATCAGCCAGCCACCTGATGCCCGGGTTTTTTTTCTTCAACGCCAAACCAATCAGGTGCATGCTGTGGGGCGGGCCGGTGGTAATCAACACGGGTATGCCGTTGGTGCGAATGAGATCGTCCAAAAAAAGAACGGACGGCTTCACCCAGAACTTACGCGCATCGGGAATCAGGAGATTGCCGCGTACCCAGGACGTGATTCCTTGCCAGAGGTTCTTCTTCCCGGTGGTAATAAAATCCGATGGTTTTGGCTTCTTCCCGAAGATACCTGACAGCCTCTGAAAAATCTGATACGGTTCCCAAATGGGTAGCTTAATGATTTCCGCTTCCACCGGCACATCGGCCAGCAGGGAATTGTCAACCGCCTCGCCAGCCGGGTTTTCCGGAGTATACACGTAGGGTTGAATGCCAAACTGGGGCAAATATTTGACGAACTTGAGCCAGCGCTGCACACCGCTGGTGCCAAAAGGCGGCCAGTAGTACGTAACAATCATAACTTTGGTGGGCGGTGCGCTCGTCAACGTGTGGAATCAAATCTCAAAATTACCAAAGTTAGCCCGTTCAAGAGCTTTTTCCCTCCAGAAAGGGTATGATCTCCGGTTGACGGTCAGGAGCGAACCAATGCACGCTTCCGTAACGCCTCAGCCAGGTCAGCTGACGCTTGGCATATTGTCGCGTATTCTGACCGATCAGGGCAATGGCATTCTCTTTCGACAGGCGGCCTTCCATCCAGGCAAACAGTTCCTGATAGCCCACTGTCTGCAGGGCCGGCCGTTGCCGGTATTCAAATAAGGCCTCGGCCTCTGCGATCAACCCATCGGCTACCATTTGATGCACGCGCGCATCAATGCGCTGGTAGAGTTCCGCCCGTGGCCAATCGATACCCACCGAGATCGCCTCAGCCGGAAAATGGTCGTTGCCCTTCTTGTGGTAAGTCGAAAGAGGCAAACCGGACGAACGATAAACCTCCAGGGCCCGCATAAGCCGCTGCGGGTTGGCTTTATCGACCACCTCAAAATAAACGGGATCAACTTCGCGCACGCGCTCCTGCAACCAAGCCAAACCGTTTTCGCGGTAGTCGCGCTGGACGCCTTCCCGCACCTGAGCGGCAACATCCGGCATCGAATCAAAACCGTGCAGCAGCGCTCGAAAATAAAGCCCGGTACCTCCGCAAACCACCGCGCAACCAAAACGATTGATCAGATCCGATACCACCAGACGTGCCTCTCGTTGAAAATCCCCGGCCGTAAACGGCTCATGAATGGAGTGCGTGGCGATAAAATGATGATGCACCTGCTGTAGTTCGTTGTCCGTGGGCCGGCTTACCCCGATACGGAGCTCCCGGTATATTTGCCGTGAGTCAGCGGAAACCAATTCTGTACCAAAGTGACGGGCCAGCTTCACCGCGAGTGCTGTTTTGCCCGAAGCGGTGGGGCCGGCTACAACAAGAACGGGTGCGCGTGTCATGACAGCCGCAAAGTACGACAAGCCGTTATCCCAGAAAACAGGCGGGCTTCCGTTCGTTTGATTTCGTATCTTGCACGCCAAACCACTACGTATTTCTTACATGGTAAAGTACACACCGCAATTTTTGGCAAAGCTGGAGGACATGATTGCCGAGTCGGACTATATCTTGCGCTACGAGAAAGGCAACTTCAAGGCCGGGTATTGCCTGCTGAAAGATCAGAAGATCATGATCGTGAACAAGTTTTTTGCCACGGAAGGAAAGATCAACGCGCTGCTCGAGATTTTGAAGGGCGTTGAGCTGGACACAACCCATTTTTCAGAAAAGAGTAAGAAGCTGCACGAAGAGCTCACACTGGTCGAAGCCAAATAGCAGCACACGTTGAAAGTAACGTTCTTGGGCACGGGCACCTCACAAGGTGTACCTGTTATCGGGTGCACCTGTTCGGTTTGCCTTTCGCTCGATTACCGCGACAAGAGGCTTCGCACATCGGTACACATTCAGTCAGGTGAACTGAGCCTGGTGATTGATACCGGGCCTGATTTTCGGCAGCAGATGCTGCGCGAACGCATTGGCACCCTGCACGCGGTCTTAATGACCCACACGCACAAAGACCATACGGCAGGCCTGGACGATGTGCGCGCGTACAACTACAAGCAGCAAACCGACATGCCGGTATACGGTACCCGGACCGTGCACCAACACCTGCAGACAGAATTTTTCTACGCCTTTGAAAAAATCCGCTATCCGGGCATACCTCAGCTTAAACTGGTGGAGATTGATGAACAGCCTTTCACCATCGAAAATCTGACAGTCACTCCGCTACCGGTAAGTCACCTCCATATGCCCGTTACGGGGTTCCGCATTGGCCGTTTCAGTTACATTACCGATGCAAACGACATCCCGGCCGCTACGATGAAACGGCTGGAGGGAACCGATACGTTGGTTCTGAATGCACTTCAACGGGAAAAACACATTTCGCACTTCAATCTGGAGGAGGCTATTGCCATGGCCGGGCGAATTGGTGCACGGCAAACCTTTCTGGTTCACCTTTCGCACAAAATGGGTTTGCATCAACAGGTTGAAAAAGAATTGCCAACAGGCGTAGCTTTGGCGTACGATGGCCTTTCCATCGAAGCCTGATTGTGCACAACTCCTACTTTTTCTTGCGTGCCCTGGCCATGGAGCTCAATGAAACGCTACCGGGCTGCCGTCTGGTTTCCGCGTTCAGTCAAAACAAAGATGAACTCATTCTGGAGTTTAACGATGGCCGGAAATCTATGTTCATGAAAGCCAGTTTGGCTCCCGAACTTACCTGCCTGTCATTTCCGGAAAGTTTTGCGCGTGCCCGGAAAAACTCCGTTGATCTTTTTTCTCCCCTACTGCTCACCAAAGTAAGCGCGGTAGAAACCATTGCCCAAGATCGGTCGCTGATCATACGCTTTGATGACGATCGCGCGCTGTGGTTCAAGATGCATGGCAATCGAAGCAACATCCTTTTACTGGATAAGCAAAGGCCGGTCGATCTGTTCCGAAAGCAACTGACGGAAGATCTCACGCATGAACCAACCGCCTTTGCCCGGACAATCGACTGGAGCGAACCCTGTTTCAGGCGAAACGAAGGCAACTGGAAGAAGTATTACGTAACGCTGAACGCCCCGGTATGGAACTACCTGGAACAGAAAGGTTGGTCGCAAGCTAACGTTGATCAGAAGTGGAAGTTGTTCCGCCATGTTCTTGAACTGCTCCAAAGCCCTGGCTTCTTTATACACGAAGATGCCAGCACCCGCGAGTTGGAGTTCTCGTTGTTACCGGCCAGTCACGAGGCGATGCGTTTTGAAAAACCCGCTTCGGCTGTCACTGCCTTTTACCAGCAGGCGATCGTCCGACTGGCCTTTAACCGGGCACGCAAGTCAGCGCTTCATCAACACAACGCATCGGTTTCGAACGCCCAGGCGCAGCTTGACCGAATTACCGCACGGTTGAAAGAGATTACCCATGATCATCACTTTCAGCAATGGGGCGACCTGGTTATGGCCAACCTGCACCGGATGGATGCCGGCCTGAGCCGGGTAACCCTTCCGTCCTTTGACGATCCGGATCGAGAAGTTGAAATCCCGCTAAAAAAAGAGCTGTCACCTCAGCGAAATGCCGAAGTGTTTTACCGCAAGGCGAAAAACCGCCAGATCGAAATTCAAAAGCTATCGGAGCAGAGGCGGCAGGTGGAGCAACGTATCGTCCAGTTGAGCTTAATTGGTCAGGAGTTGGAACGCGCGACCAACCTCCAGCAAATCAACCGGCTCACCGAGACGCAACACACGAAAGATGACAAAGCGAAGCGTGCGCTGCCTTTTCACGAATTTGTCATCGATGGGTACACCGTGTGGGTTGGCCGGAATGCTGCCGCTAATGATCAGATGCTGGCTGAGTTCACCGCCAAAGAAGACCTTTGGCTGCACGCCCGGGACGTAGCCGGCTCCCACGTCATTATCAAACACAAAGCCGGCCAGGCATTTCCCAAACCCGTACTTGAACGGGCCGCGCAATTAGCGGCTCATTATTCGAAACGAAAAACCGATTCGTTATGCCCGGTGAGTTACACGCCACGAAAATTCGTGAGGAAACGAAAAGGCGACCCGCCCGGGTTAGTGGTGGTTGAAAAAGAGCGGGTAATCCTGGTGGAACCCCGCGGCTGAATCAACGGATTTCGTGCACCTTAATCATGTTGGAGCGGCCGCGTTCCTGAATCGGCATGCTCGCCAAAATGATGATGAGGTCACCGGGTTTCACATGACCATCCCGCTTCAGCATGTGCTCAACATCCGAAATGGTCTCATCGGTAGAGGATGCTTTATCGTAGTGGTAAGCTTTGGTCGCCCACACCAGGTTCATGGTGTTAATGATCTTTTCGTTGCTGGTGAATGCAAAAATGTTGGCGTTTGGCCGGTGCGAAGCCGCTTTGAAGGCACTGTAGCCTAATTGGGTCATCCCCACAATGGCTTTGGCTTTAATCTCCTGGGCCAGCTTGCAGGCGGTCAGGATCAAACTGTCGGTGAAGTAGCTGGGGGAATCGGGTTTGACCTCCTGGTACCGATAATAAATTTTGGCCTGTTTTTCAATTGAGGTGATCGTTCGCACCATGCTGCGAATGACTTCAATGGGGTATTTGCCCGCGGCTGTCTCGGCCGAAAGCATGAGGGCATCGGCACCATCCATCACCGCATTGGCCACATCGTTGGTTTCAGCTCGTGTTGGGCGCGGATTTTCGATCATGCTCTCCATCATCTGGGTGGCCACGATAACGGGCTTGGCCAGCTTGTTACACTTCTCCACGATCATCTTCTGCATCATCGGCACTTCCTCGAGCCATATTTCAACGCCCAAGTCGCCCCGGGCCACCATTACCGCATCAGTAGCCGCTAATATCGCATCAATGTTTTCGAGTGCTTCGGGTTTTTCAATCTTGGCCACAATGCGGCTGGCACTTTGAGCGCGGTTGATGATGTCGCGGAGAATTTCAATATCAGTGCCTTTGCGAACAAAAGACAGCGCAATCCAGTCGATGTGATTTTTTAAACCGAAGGTGAGATCGTGAAGGTCTTTTTCCGTTAAGGAGGGTGCCGTAACTTTTGTTTGTGGCAGGTTAATGCCCTTGCGCGACTTCAGCGGGCCGCCATATATGACCTGGCACACCACGTCCGTATCGCGCACCTCTTTTACTTTCAGTTCGATTTTTCCATCATCGATCAACACCATGTCGCTGCGCTTTACATCTTTCGGCAGGTTGGCATACGAGGTGCTCACGATTTCGCGATTGCCCACCAGCTGCCGCGTGGTAATGATCAGCTCTTGCCCGGGCACGAGTTCTGTTCCCTCCTCAACGTCATTCACCCGAATCTTAGGGCCTTGCAAGTCCTGCAAAAGCGCAATGTTGGTGCCCATTTCGTGATTCAACTCGCGCACAAAGTCAATCACCTTTTGATGATCTTCATGCTTGCCATGGGAAAAATTCAAACGAAAAATATCGACACCCTCTTTAATGAGAGCACGCAGCATTTCTTTGCTATTGGAGGCAGGGCCCACCGTAGCCACAATTTTGGTGCGGTTATATGAGATTCGTTCCATGAACTAAAAAATGAAGTACTCCTTTGATTTTAAGGCCGCCAAAGGTATAAAAGAGGTCAATTGGATTGAAGGAATATCGCGCAAGACTTCCTGCAATCGATTGCTTCGCAGTGATTCTTCCCCGCGCGTAAGCAGGATGTAATCAAAATGAGGGAATTCCGAAGCCAAAAAGTGGCGTTGGCCCTCAGCCTCATTGGGTTTATTGCGAAACAGCTTAACCCGGTTTACGGTGGAGGTAAAATCATAGTGGGCGAATGAAAACGCCTGATCCTTGCGGAACTGTACAACCACATCTTTCTGTTTAGCCAACTTGATACGAAGCGCACGATTAACTTCCCAGGCCAGCTTATACCCCTTCATCGGGCATGTTAAGCCGGTGAGTTCGAAGTCATACTCGTAATCGATGGCAAGCTTACTTTTTTTCATGGCTCAGGCCAAGGTTCGAATAAATGTGTCGGTTTGACAATATCCCCCTAAATCTATTACTTTGCAGTGATTTTTAAATACCTTAAATACTAAAAACATGTCAGAAATCGCACAAAAAGTAAAGCAAATCATTATTGATAAGCTTGGTGTAGAGGAATCCGAAGTAACTCCTGAGGCCTCCTTTACCAACGACTTGGGTGCTGACTCCCTGGATACGGTAGAGCTTATCATGGAGTTTGAAAAAGAATTCAACATCTCGATCCCTGACGATCAGGCTGAAAATATTGCTACGGTAGGTCAGGCGATTGCCTACCTCGAGGAGAACGCGAAGAAGTAATTCCTCGGCTTTCCGAAATATGACGTTTAAACGAGTTGTAATTACAGGAGCCGGTGCGCTGACTCCAATCGGTAACACGCTACGCGAGTATTGGGAAAACCTCAAGAAAGGCACAAGCGGTGCTGCTCCTATTACAAAGTTCGATACGTCAAAATTCAGGACCAAATTTGCCTGTGAAGTAAATAACTTTGATGTCGGCAACTTCATGGATCGCAAAGAGGCTCGTAAGCTAGACCCCTTTGCTCAATACGCGATGGTAGTAGCCGATGAAGCTATTGCCGATGCCAACCTTCCGGTTGCCGATATGAACCCTGACCGCATTGGCGTGATCTGGGGATCGGGGATCGGAGGGTTGCTTACTTTTCAGGAGGAAGTTCGTTCGTTCGCGGCAGGAGATGGTACCCCGCGCTTCAATCCCTTCTTCATTCCGAAAATGATTCCGGACCTCAGTGCCGGTCATATTTCCATCAAGTACGGATTTCGCGGGCCGAATTTCGTGACCGTATCGGCTTGTGCATCATCTACCAACGCGATTTACGATGCGTTCACCTACCTTAAGCTTGGCAAGGCTGATGTTATTGTCTCCGGAGGATCGGAAGCCGCTGTATGCATTGCCGGGATCGGTGGCTTCAACGCCATGAAGGCTCTTTCCGAGCGAAACGATTCGCCCGAAACGGCATCTCGGCCGTATGACAAAGATCGGGATGGATTTGTGCTGGGTGAAGGTGCCGGGGCGCTGATATTGGAAGAATACGAGCACGCCAAAAAGCGTGGCGCAAAGATTTATGCCGAAGTATTGGGTGGGGGACTTTCGGCCGATGCTTATCACATTACAGCACCGCACCCGGACGGAGCCGGCATCATCAAGGTGATGGAACATGCACTGCAAGATGCAGGCATCAACGCTGGTGAGGTCGATTACATCAACACCCATGGAACGTCAACTCCGCTGGGTGATATTGGCGAAATACGAGCAATACAAAAAGTGTTTGGTGACCACGCTTACCGCATAAATATCAGTTCAACCAAATCCATGACCGGCCACCTGCTGGGGGCTGCCGGGGCGATTGAGGCGCTGGCCTGCCTGATGGCCATCAACGAGAGTGTAGTCCCTCCTACGATCAATCACTTTACAGACGATCCTGATCTGGATTCCAAGCTTAATCTCACCTTCAACCAGGCCCAACAACGCACCGTGAACGTGGCGTTGAGCAATACGTTTGGCTTTGGAGGCCATAATGCCTCGATCATCTTCAAAAAATTAGGCTAAAGCACAGATTTGTGTGGCGGCTGATCTCATCCGGCTCAACTGAAAGAAGAAAAAACGACCGCAAGCTGGTCAACGCGATACGAACGATTACCGGTTTCGCACCCGGCAATCTCGAACTTTACCGGTTGGCAACATTGCACAGCTCCAAAGGCACCGAACGGGCTGGATATCGGGAGTCCAACGAACGGTTGGAGTACCTGGGCGATGCTATTCTTGGGGCAGCGGTGGCGGATTATCTGTTTAAAAAATATCCCTTCCAGCACGAAGGATTCCTCACTGAAATTCGGTCTCGGATTGTGAACCGGGAATCCCTTAATCAATTGGCACGCAAGGTCGGCATCGGAGCCATTGTTCAGTTTGATCAAAAGAATGTTCAACTGCAACAGGCAATTCTTGGTAATGCGCTAGAGGCGCTGGTTGGCGCAGTCTATCTGGACAAGGGCTACCTGCGATGCCGCAAGTTTGTGATCGACAAGTTGATTCAACCCTACCTGGACCTGGAGGTAGTGGTCAACTCCAACCACAACCACAAAAGCAAGATTATTGAATGGGCGCAACGAAACGGCAAGGACGTGCGTTTTGAGATTGTGGATGTGAAAAGTGGGGGGCGAAACCGTGAATTCTCGGCACAGGTTTTTTTAGGTGATGAACCCTTCGGCCTCGGCTTTGGCCAAACCAAGAAAAAAGCCGAGCAGGATGCCGCCTGGAAAACCTGTACCCAATTGGGAATCTGATGAAAGTTGCAGGAGCTACTGTTAACCAAACACCGCTCGATTGGCGCGGTAACCTGAATAACATTCTACAGGCCATTGATGCTGCGCGTACCCAACAGGTCGAATTGGTTTGCTTTCCGGAATTATCCATTACCGGTTATGGCTGCGAAGATCTTTTCCTTTCCGAGTGGGTGCCTTCGCGCGCGTGGGAGCAACTTCTCGCCTTGTTGCCTGCCACGCATAATATTGCCGTCTGCGTGGGGCTTCCGCTGCGGTTGAATGGCACCACCTTCAACGGTACTTGTGTCATCCAAAATGGGCGTATCCTGGGCATAACGCTGAAGCAGAATATGGCGCGTGACGGGGTGCACTACGAACCCCGGTGGTTTGACCCCTGGCCCGCCCATGCGGTGCAAACCGTATCGCGCGATGGACACACCTTTGACGTGGGTGATCTCACCTACCACATTGGGGATGCCCACATTGGCTTTGAGATTTGCGAAGACGCGTGGCGTAAGGATAACCGACCGGGGTACCGGCTGGCTCAACGCGGAGTGAACCTGATCATGAATCCAAGCGCCAGTCACTTTGCGCTAGGTAAAAGCCAACTCCGCGAGTCCGAAGTGGTCGCGGGGGGATCCGGTCTGTTTGAGTGCTCCTACCTGTTTGTCAATCTCCTGGGGAATGAAGCCGGCCGCATGATTTATGATGGTGATATTGTCTTTGCGCAGCAAGGCAAGATCATCGCCAACAACAAGCGGCTGTCCTTTCAGCCCTATAACTTACTCACGTGCGATTTAAACTTCGCAAACCCAGCGCAAACCCAAACACCCGGGTTGCTGGATGATAAAGACCGCAACCGCGAATTTGGTAAAGCGATCGCACTCGGCTTATTCGATTATTTACGCAAAAGCAAGGCCGGTGGCTTTGTGCTCAGCTTAAGCGGAGGAGCAGATTCATCTTGCTGCGCGGTGCTGGTGGCAGAGATGGTACGGCATTCGGTTAGCGAACTGGGCTTGAACCCTGTAGGCCGGCAGTTGAATGTAACTTCAGACAATGAACAAAGCCTGGTAAACCAATTGTTCACGTGCGCCTACCAGGGAACACGAAACTCATCGAAGGAAACATTCACGTCTGCTGAACAACTGGCGAAATCGTTGGGTGCAAATTTTCACTCCTGGACGATTGATGATGAGGTGACTTCGTACACCCACAAAATTCAACATGCCTTAGGGCGGCCCCTTACGTGGGATACGGATGACATTGCACTGCAGAACATTCAGGCGCGGGCCCGCTCGCCAATCATCTGGCTGTTGGCCAATGTTAAACGTGCCATTTTGCTCACCACGTCTAACCGCAGCGAGGGTGATGTGGGGTATGCAACTATGGATGGCGACACGAGTGGAAGCCTGGCTCCACTGGCTGGAATTGACAAACCCTTTATACTGCAATGGCTCAAATGGGCCGAAAAAGAACTCGGCTACGATGGCCTTCGTTATGTAAATAGCCTCACACCCACGGCCGAGTTACGTCCGTTGGAGCGAACGCAGACGGACGAAAAGGACCTGATGCCGTATTCCGTTCTGGTAAAAATCGAACAAGCCGCCATTCGCGACAGGCTATCTCCCCTGGCCGTCTACCGCCAGTTGGCGACTGCAGGCGATGCGGATGAATGGAAAAAATACATCAGCAAATTTTTCCGACTGTGGGCAGCCAATCAGTGGAAACGCGAACGCCTGGCTCCCTCGTTTCACCTCGATGACCTTAATGTTGACCCCCGAACCTGGTGCCGGTTTCCGATTTTGTCGGCCGGATTCAAAGAGGAACTTGAGCAACTCGAGCTTATCTCCTGACCTTTCCGGAACAGGATAAGTCGCTATCTTTGGGGCCGTTAAAATAAAGTACGAACGATGATTTCCTTTTTGATCTGGAACGGTGACCCTGAATTGTTTTCGATAGGCTCGTTCTCGTTGCGCTGGTACGGGCTGCTGTTTGCCCTTGGTTTTTTGGTGAGCCAGCAATTGCTGTACTATATGTTCCGAAAAGAGGGGAAACCGGAGAAAGACGTAGACACCCTGACCTTGTACATGGTGATTGCGACTATCCTGGGTGCCCGGCTGGGGCATGTCATTTTCTATCAACCCGAGCTTTTCACGGAGAATCCCCTGGGCGTTATTCTTCCGTTTGAGTTTACCCCTAAGTTTCGATTTACCGGGTTGCAAGGTTTAGCCAGTCATGGTGGGGCATTTGCCATTTTGTTTGCCCTTTGGCTTTATGCCCGAAAAAGGAAACCGGGCCAAAACTACCTGCAAACCCTTGACCGCATTGTTATTCTGGTTGCACTAACCGGCTGCTTCATTCGTCTTGGAAATTTCTTTAACTCAGAGATCATCGGAAAGACGTATTCCGGTCCCGGTAGTGTTGTTTTTACCGCACCATTAACGAATGACATTTTAGGGCTAGCCGGCAAAGAAAGCCCTGTCGAATCCGTATTAGTCAAACGGGACACAACTACGGCTGGACTATCAAATCAGGGTCGACTATTGCTGTATGTTTCATTTAAGGAAGGAGTAGCAAGAGATGACGCTCGAGATTTCGTGTGGACCCGAGTGGCAAATGCACTCGGAAGACATTCCGAGTTTATTGAACCACCCACAACGACATTAAATTTTGATGTTTATCCGATTGGGTCGCGCAGCTACATAGCGCGTATTAATATCAAAGGTATCCCCCGACATCCGGCTCAACTGTACGAGTCAATCAGCTGCCTGCTGCTTTTTGTTGTGATGTTCTGGATCTGGAATCGGCACAAGAACAATCTGCCGGAAGGACGAATTTTTGGGATTTTCATGATCGTCCTGTGGGGCCTTCGATTTGCTTATGAGTTTTTGAAAGAGCCCCAGGTTGACTTTGAAAACACCCTGCCGCTGTATATGGGGCAGATTTTAAGTATTCCGTTATTCATCGTGGGGGTCATTATTTTGGTGCAATCGTATCGCATTAAACCAAAAGCCGGGGAGAAAGTGTGATAACCTCAACAATTACCTAAACTTGTGCGTGGTGTGGAGGTTAAGTTTGATTTTCGTTCTGGGAAGCCTAGCTTATAACACGCACGCCAGTGCCGCGCCCGAGGACAGCAGCCGGCTGATCACGGTTAATCGGATTCTCATTATCGGTAACAAAATCACCCGCGACCGCATCATCCTGCGGGAACTGAGCATGAAAAGCGGTGATACGCTCAGGTTCTACCAACTCAAGGCGTTTTTGCCCCTCGACCGCAATAAGATTTACAACCTCCGGTTGTTTAACACCGTGGAAGTCCGGGCACTGGAAATCGGACCCAGTCAAATTGATTTATTGATTGAAGTGAGCGAGCGTTGGTACACCTTCCCCCTGCCTGTTTTCGAGTTATCGGATCGCAATTTCAACGAATGGATTCAGAACTATAACGCAGACCTCAGCCGGGTCAATTATGGCATCAAACTGTTTCAATACAATCTTCGAGGGCGAAACGAGACACTGAGAATCGGAGCACAGTTTGGATTTTCGCGGGAGTTTGATTTGAGTTACCGGATTCCGAATCTTGACCGCCAGCAAAAACACGGCTTACGGTTTGATCTGGGTTTCAGCGAGCCAGAAAACATCGCGTATTTCACCAACGACCATAAACTCGAATTTCTGAGGCTTGATGAATCGGCTCGCGTATCAAGGTCAGTGTCCATCACGTATTCCTATAGGAGAAATTTCTATCAAACCCATTCGTTTAGTGTTGGATACCGAAATGCCGACATCATCGATAGCTTACCCAAATTAAACCCAAACTACTACACCAACGGGGCTACCAAACAACAGTATCTGACGCTGACCTACTCCTTCGACTTTAATCGGCAAGACGTGTTTGCATACCCATTGAATGGGTTTCGGTTTTACGCTTTTCTTGGCCAGAACGGCTTTACTACCCACAGAGGTGTAAAACAAACTGAAGTCAATCTCACCTATGGCCGTTACCTCAACCTCGGCAAGAATTTTTACCTGTCGAATTTCACAGCCGGCTACTGGAGTAACCCCGCCCGTCAACCCTATTCACTTTATGCGGCACTCGGTTACGGCAATCAATTCATACGAGGGTATGAGATTTATGTGGTGGAGGGCAGCCAATTTCTGATCAACAAGACTACGCTCAAGAAGCGTATCTTTTCACGCACCTGGCGGCTTGAGCGGATGCCGTTGGAGCAGTTTCGTCATTTCCCGCTGGCCATTTATTGGAAGATGTACGGAGACATTGGCCGCGTGGAAAACTACCCCCAATACGAAGAAGAAAACATCAATCAACGCCTGTCAAACCGTTTTCTGGCCGGTTGGGGAAGCGGCCTGGATTTGGTGCTGGCCTATGATGCGGTCATTCGGTTAGAGTACACCTTTACACGAGAATCGACCCGAGGCTTCTTTTTCCACCTGAAAAAAGAATTTTAAGAGAGCCGGAATCAAAATTTTGGTCTCCGCTTACACAGAATGCGGCCGGTTTTGTATTTTCAACTCGGTGAAACTCTTGATTTTGCTCGCATTGGCCGTGCCCGGCTGGGCGCAAAGCGTGAGTACCCTTATGGGTGCACGGGGCGCGGCCTTGGGCTACGCCACTGCCGCCAGCTTTGATGAGTGGTCAATTTTCAATAACCCAGCAGGCCTTGCAGCCGTGCGGCAAAGGACGGCAAGCTTTGCCCTGGAGGCAGTCCCAGCGCTGCCAGGTGCAAACCGAACAGGTGCAGCCTTTACCCAGCCTTTTTCGGCCGGGGCCGGGTCGGTAGCCGTGTTTCGGTTTGGTGACCAATTATACAGCGAGCAGTTATTGAGCGTGGGCTATGGTCACCAAATCGGTAATACCGCACTAGGTGTTCGCCTTAGCCACATTCAATACCGGGCATCCGGTTTTGAAACGAGACACGCACTTGGCATAACGGCAGGCGGCATTACGCAACTGCTACCCACTCTTTGGATTGGCGCTTATGCCATTAACATCAATATGCCAACCATAGGTGAAACACAAGAAAAAATACCGACCCTTCTGCTGGCTGGTTTACGATATCAGCCCACGGAACGCACCACGCTGGCTACGGAGGTTGAGAAGGACGTGGAGCGCGATCTGATCTGGAAATCAGGGATAGAGTATAATGTGCACCCGAAGATTTACGCCCGCTCAGGTTTTTGGACTAGTCCCTCCGCGCTGTTTCTTGGTGTTGGGTTTACGCCCCATCGCCTGAAAGTAGACTATGCACTGCAACACAGTTGGGTGCTGGGTACGCGGCACATGCTTTCCGCTACGTATTCCATCAACCGAAAAAACAAGGGGGCATGAAGCGCTGGCTTATCATCGGGCTACTGGGTGCAGGCCTTCGGGCATCCAGTCAGGATTTTCCGCGAAGGGAGATTAATCTCGAAAAACTGACCGATGAATTCTTTGCCGTACAAGATCAGGACTTAAACTACCAGGAGTTATACGAAAACCTGTTGCAACTGCTGGCTAATCCGTTAGATCTGAATAACGCTACCGAAGAACAACTGCGTGCTTTGTTGGTATTGGATGAGCTGTTACTGCAAAAGATCCTGGACTACCGACAGCAACTCGGACCCTTTCTCTCAGTGTACGAATTGCAGTCGATTCCCGGATTTACACGGGATCTCTTTTTGAAGATTATACCGTTTGTCACCGTTCGGGATGCTACACAAACGGTTGACCGCAACCTATGGCAGCGCATTCGCAGTGAAGACAATCATTACCTCATTCTTCGCACGGAGCAGGTGATGGAAACCCGTGTCGGCTTTTTGTCGTCCGATACATTAAAGCGCTTTCCGGGCCTGCGGCAAGATTTTTATATACGGTATCGCCTGGCACGACCTGGTGATTTCAGTTTTGGCTTCACAGCCGACCACGATGCCGGTGAACCGTTTCGATGGCAAAATGGCCGACAATATGGGTTCGACTTTTGGTCAGTTCACGGGCAGTTGATGAACAAGGGCAGAGTCAAAAATCTGATCATTGGCGATTTTCAGGCTCAATTTGGCCAGGGGCTCGCTCTGGGGGGCGCATTCGGATTGGGGAAAAATGCCGAGTCGGTAACCACCGTCAGGCGCAGCAACCTTGGCTTCCTGCCCTACACATCCGTAAGTGAGGCAGGTTTCTTTCGGGGTGTGGCCCTGTCGTATGCGGTCTTACCCAAAGTTACCGTTCATGCCTTCGGCTCGTCCGCGCCCCGCGATGCTCAAATTGAGAATGACAACGACCGGGAGTCAGGTAATTTCTCATCCATCTACTTCACCGGGCTGCATCGGTCGGCTCAAGAACAGGATAACCGGCACACGCTGCGCGAACAAAATGCAGGCCTTGTTGTAGAAGCGCGAAGTAACTCACTTGATGCCGGTATCTACTGGCATCATACAAACTTCGGTCTTTCTCTTCAGCGAAAAACCAATGTGTATAACGGGTATTATTTCAACGGCTCGCAAAACGACAACATTGGAATTTTTGTCAATTACTCCTGGCAAAACTTTGTCTTCTTCTCTGAAGCGGTACAATCGATTGGGGCCGGCAGGGCCATTACGGGAGGCCTGCTCACCAGCGTAAGCGCCAAAGTTGACTTGGCGATCCTGGCTCGCAAGTTCGACAGGAATTATCACAGCTTTTATGCCAACGCGTTGAGTGAAAACAGCACACCCCAAAATGAAAGTGGCTGCTATTGGGGGATTAAGATAATACCCTCGCGCAAGATATCAGGGGCCGGCTATGTTGACCTCTTTCGCTTTCCATGGCTGCGCTACCGCGCCTATCGGCCATCGGTCGGCTACGAATGGTTGTTACGTTTCAATTGGCAACCTACCCGGCATATCTTTGTCTTTCTGCAGGCTCGGGAAGAGCAAAAAGAGCGAAACCTCTCCCAGGATAGCCCACTTTACCAAACCGGGTCGGGCGTAAAACGAAACTATTGGATAAATGTAGACTATGGCGACCCCAAAATCATTCGCTTCAAAACACGCCTGCAGTTCAGCGAATACAATCTCGTCAAAACAACTCGTGGCTTTGCGGTTATTCAGGATATCAGCGCGCGGCTCGGCCGAGTCACGCTATCGGGGCGATACGCCCTATTCGACACTGATGACTATGATAACCGGCTTTATGTTTACGAGAAAGACGTTTGGCTTGCCTTTTCTTTTCCTGCCTATTTCGGAGTTGGCGTACGTCACTACCTGCTGGCGGAGTATGCCATTAACAAACGACTAACTGCCTACCTGCGATGGGCCAAAACACGCTTTAGCGACCGGACGCAAATCGGTAGTGGCAGCGACCTGATTGATGGAAATGAACGTAACGAGATAAAATGTCAATTACTTTTGAAACTCTGACACAACCAGAATGATATGCACGGTATTCAACACATAACGCCCGGAATCCTGCTGGCCATGGCCGGGGGTTTGATCCTGTTTATGATTAGTTACAGGCTGATATTTCGCAAGCGCAGGTAGGGTTGCCGGGCGCATTCATCGGGAATACTGGGTTGCGCCTTTTGGTTGGCAACGAGCAAGCAAGGCCCCCCGAATTGCCGAAATCGCGGTTTTTGGCACGCTGAAGGCTGCGACCTGGCGATCGGGACCGGAAAAACGAAGGACCAACGCGCGGAAAACGGGCAAAAGGACTGCTGTTTGAGGGGTACGGAAATAGCCGGTTTGGCGTTGTAATTAATATTTTCTGTATATTTGACGTTTAGTTGATTGGTTAGGTCTCTCTTTCGGTACTTTTCTATTAAGGTGTATTCTAAAGTTGAGATTAGGCGATTAACGAAACAGTAAACTTAATTTTCAACTTTTAGTACAATGAACATTTATGTTGCTAACATCCCCTGGAAAGCTTCAGAGGATCAGTTACGCGAGCTTTTCAGCCAGTATGGCGAAGTAGCTTCAGCCAAAATCATCATGGATCGCGAAACGCAGCGTAGCCGCGGTTTCGGTTTCGTGGAAATGACCGATGACAGCGCAGCGCGCCAGGCCATCAGCAGCCTTAACGGTGCTGACTTCTTGGGCAAGGCTCTGGTTGTTAACGAGGCACGTCCTCGCGAAGAGCGTTCCGGTGGCGGTGGTGGATACCGCAGCGGTGGCGGTGGCGGAGGTTTCCGCAGGGGCGGCTTCAATCGCGGAGAATAATTCCGAATTGCAATCGAAACTTCAATGTCAGGCCAAAAGCCTGACATTTTTATTTTGCTCAATGCCAATCGCAGGCATCAAGCGACCCGATTGGTTGGCCCGGAGGAGCGGTGAGCAGCACCGGTGCTTCAAACTCAGCCGGATCATCCTGGAACGTCTCGATCTGAGATAGCAAAAACTGATAGTGAGCCGCCCAATCACCCGTAGCCGTTTTGGTACGCAAGCTCAGCTTTTCCTGAAGGCGTGAAAGCTGATATTGGACCATGGCTTTCACCTGCGCGGATGCCTCACGATGGCGGGCAAGCCGCATCAGGTGAGTAAGGGCGGAATGATTAACGGTCATCTGCACCGCACCGGCATAACCTGATGGCGTGTTGCCCAGAATTGTGGACGTCATGGATTTTTCCACAACTTCAGTAAACGAGGGCAAGGCAGACTCGCGCGCATGATACTCCCAAAGCCGGTTGGCCCGGGCCGGGTGGAAGAGCAATGAAAAAGTCATGTCAGCCGCACTTTCTGCAGCCGAGAACGGATCAAACGTCAGCTCTGTTCGAATCTTGACCACCTCCCGGCTACGTTCGTAACCCAACGGCCGGGGCGGAATCAGCCGCAGAGTCGATTCAGGGAGGATCAACGTCTCGGGCTGCACCGTGCGAAGAAGCGCGTCCAGCGCCTGGCGTTGATCAGCCGCAGGCACGAACTGGGTAACGGGCTGGCCATCGCCCCGAAGGGCGTAGCGATAGTTCAACCCGCCAACTACTTTCGCTGCAGCTTCAGTCTGGTAGCGGTGGAAAAAAAACAGGGGTACCAGAACTTCTTCCAGCATCGCCATGGGCCGTCCCTCGGGAATGTTTCGCTCGCCAAATTGCTTTAACGCCATGGCACGAACATCAAGCACGCGATTCAACTCCTGGTGCGCACTCTGGCCATTATCCCACAGATGGGTGAATGGGTGAGCACTTCCGGCCGGGCGTGCATCCTGGTCACTCAAAAATGTCATGCCGGCTTTAAGTGAGTTTTGGATAATGGTGTTGAGCGCGTTGGGCACGTCCGTGCCCGCAGGAAAATCCTGATAGCCATACGTGATTGAAACTTTGTCGAATTCACCAATCTTATTGTCATAAGCTTCGGACAAATCAATCTTGCCTGCATTCAGCCGAACCAGTGGATGGGGGTAGTCCATAACGGACGAGCGCCCCTCGGAACTGGACGAATAGGCATGCGCCAGACCCAGGGTGTGGCCCACCTCGTGCGCTGCAAGTTGCTTCAAGCGGTTGAGTGCCATCTGCTCCATCTCTTTCGAGACCGGCTTTCCTGTTTCATACGGAGCTAAAAGCCCCTCGGCAATGAGAAAATCCTGCCGTACGCGCAACGACCCCAGCACAACATGGCCTTTCAAAATTTCTCCCGAACGCGGATCGGTAATACCGCCACCGTAAGACCAGCCACGCGTTGAGCGATGTACCCAATTGATGATATTGTAACGCACGTCCATGGGGTCAGCGCCTTCGGGTAATACCTTTACCTGAAAAGCATCTTTGTATCCTGCTGCTTCAAAGGCCTTATTCCACCACTGCGCACCTTCCATCAAAGCCGAGCGAATGGGTTCAGGAGCCCCTGGATCCATATAGTAAACAATCGGTTTAACCGGCTCGCTGACAGCTGCGGCAGGGTCTTTCTTTTTCAATCGGTGCCGGGTTATAAATCTCTTCTCGATAGGCTCAGCAATGGGTGTAGCATAGTCGTAGTAACTGGTAGAAAAATAACCGGCCCGGGGATCAAAGGCCCGGGGTTCATAGCCCGAGTCCGGCAATTGGATGAATGAAAAATGCTCGCGCACCGTTACGGCCGAGGGCGTGGGAGTCACGGAGCGGATAAATTCACCGGTAGCCTGCCCGGTAAATGTCAGCGTAACTTCCCACTCGGTGTTCAATGGAAAATTTTTTGTTCGTGGCAAGTAAAACGCAGACCGGCTTTTGTCGAGGCTGTAGCTGCCTTGTTGCAGGCTGCGAAGTCTGCCCGTTACATCGTGCACATCCTGAAGGAAGAAATCAGTAGCATCTACCAGTAGTTTACCCTCCTCTTGAGCCGAAACGGTGAAACCCCATAACACCGACTGCGCAAAAGACTCTTCTACGGCCTTGCGTTCCGCTTCATGATTGCTGACAGCACGAAAAAAGTAGTTGGGTTCCACCAACAGGAGTTTGTTCCCTCTTCGCTCAAACCGGACGATTCGCTCCCGGCCGAGCTGGTTGCGATCAAGCCCTATATCATTTGAGCCTATGCCAGCTGTTAGAGACTCAACATACAGAAACTCGATATCGACTTTGTCCACCAAAAGGTGAACCTTATCCTGTTTATCATCATAGAAGAATGTAAAAAACCCATCATGCCGGGCCATGCCACTCGTTTTGGCTGCAATGCCCGTTGGCGGAGGGGGTGTAGTGGGGTTCTCCGCTTTTTTTCGCTGACCATACGCAGTCAGGGCATATATGAACAAAACAACAATCAAAAAGAGACGCATATAATTTTTTGGTAGGTTTATCGAGAAAGGTAAAAAGAAAACCTCCACCTATCAATGTACTCAGGGTAAGCGGCAAAAATCAGACTTCAGGGATCACTTTTTCGGCTCCACCGAATGGCCGCTAAATTCTTTGCGAAGAGCAGCAAACACCTTACCGGCAAACGTATCTTCTTGTTGCGACCGGTAGCGCATAAGCAACGACATCGTGATTACCGGGGCTGGCACACCCAGTTCCAGCGCGGTCTCCACCGTCCATTTTCCCTCGCCCGAGGAATTCATGGTGCCGCGGATTGACTCCAGATTCCGATCCCTTTCGAGGACCCTTTGGGTCAGTTCCAGTAACCAGCCACGAATTACCGAGCCGTGGTTCCAAACCCCTGCAATAGCGCTTAAATCAAGTTCCTGATTAACCCGGAATTGTCATTAGGAAAAAGTTCTAATGGCGGCCATTAGAGGAAATGCTTGAAATAGATTTAATAATCAACATTTTAAGTTGT
>JAJTGY010000008.1 GCA_021298015.1 Flammeovirgaceae bacterium | reverse complement strand
GCACAACTTAAAATGTTGATTATCAAATCTTTTTCACATGTTTTCTCTAATGGCCGCCAGTAGAACTTTTTCCTAATGACAATTCCGGGTTAATTTGAAGCCATGTCAAAAATGCTTCCCTATTTCAAGCTGAGTCCGAAAGCTATCGGACAGTTGAAACCGGGTTTCAGCGCGGAATAGCCTTCGACAGTCCGACACTGATCGAACTCCGGATGACGATTAAAAATTGATTTTGAGATGATTTCTAGGCTACCCGCTGCAACTCGCGCAAAGATTTAGAGAGCCAGGCCGTAGCGGCCACCACACCGAGTGTCATGCAGCCGCCAAAAATCACTGAGGGCACCACGCCCAACAAACGCGCAGCTACCCCGCTTTCGAACATACCGATTTCATTGCTGGAGCCTATGAAAATATAGTTTACGGCCGATACGCGGCCTTTCATGTTTTCTGGCGTGAGCGTTTGCAGCAGCGTGCTGCGAACAATCACGCTTACGCAATCAAACGCCCCGCTGGTCACCAGCACGGCCAGCGACAGCCAGAAATTTTGCGAAAGGGCAAACACAATCATGCAGCCACCAAAACCAGCCACCGCCCACAACAACGTTTTGCCCATGTTCTGGCGAATGGGGTGGTGCGTGATGTACACGGCCATCAGTACGGCACCCAGTGAAGGAGCGCTTCGCAGAAAACCAAGACCTATCTCACCTACCTTCAAAATCTCATCTGCAAAAATCGGCAACAGCGCTACGGCTCCGCCAAACAGCACGGCAAACAGATCCAGCGAAATGGCGCTGAGGATAATTTTGTTGTGAAAGACGAATCGCAAACCCGCCTTTATTTTCTCCACAACACCCTGCTCTTCCGTGGAAGGCGGCACGGGCTTTCCGGCAATCGCCATCGCTAACAGCAACCCGGCCGCCACCAAGGCCACATCCACCGTGTAGGCAGCCGTGATGCCGGCAAACCCATAGACCAGGCCCCCAATAGCCGGTCCCGCAATGGCGGCAAACTCCCACAGCGTACTGTTCCAGGTAATGGCATTTGGAAAAACATCGCGGGGTACCAACTGGGGCATAAAGGCAAACAGGGCCGGTGAGATAAATCCACGGGCAATACCACTCAAGAAAATCACGGAGTAAATCGGAACCACACCCCACCGGAAAACAAAGGCGCCCGGGTTTGTCGTAAAAAAGAGTAGTGCGGCTGAACACAACAACAACGTGGCAAGACCGACCATGATGATACGCTTACGCGGAACAACATCGGCCACATGACCGGCATACAACGCTACCGCGATAGACGGAATGGCTTCCGCCAGGCCGATCAACCCCAGCGACAGCGGATCTTTCGTAATTTCATACACCTGCCAGCCCACCACCACGGCCTGAATTTGAATGGCCATGGTAACACATACCCGTGCGGTTACAAATAGCCGGAACTCCGGGATGCGTAAGGCTGCGTAAGGTGAGGACATAATGAGGATGGCTGCGGAGCGCTTCGAAATCAGGCGGGGTTTACCGTTGCCAGCAACTTGTCAATGGCTGCAATAGCCGCGGCTTTGCGCTGATCCCGGTTGCCGCCAATCTGAACGAACGGCACACCGCTGTCCTCCACTTCCTTTTTATAGAGTTGCCAGAAATGCTCCCGCTTGTCGGGGTGCTCGCGTTGCGGGTCATCCTCCCAGGGCACATCGATGTACGTGAGCAGGTAAAGATCGTAGGTAGAGGCCGCATGGTGCCTCCGAATTTCCTCCGGGCACTGGCCAAACTTGAATTCCGACCAAATCTTCAGAGTGATCAGGTTGGTATCACAAATCAAAACCTGGTTGGTTTCGTATGCCCACTCTTGTTCCAATCGTATTTGCCCGTGCGCAATCTGCAGCAGGTCGCCCAGCACATAGGGCCTGTTGAGTTTGTTGAGGAAGCCCCGGGCGTACTCCGGCACCCAGCCGGTTTTGTAGTGGGCTGCTAATTGCTGGCTGAGATCTGTTTTACCGGTACATTCGGGGCCGATGATGCAGACCTTTTTGACCGCGGGTTGATGTCGGGTTGGAGCTTGCATGGTGCGATTTTCGTGCAAAGCGCGGACTTTAAAAAATGCGGGGTTATCATTTGTGCCCGGGGCGTATTCAGGGTGTGCTTTTGGCAAAGCGGCAGGTTGCGTATCTTTCGAATTAATCTCAACGCTTTTCAGTGAATCGCAGGGAACTTCTCAAACAACTCGGGCTCGGCCTTGCGGCCGGTGCTGCTTTACCATCTTTTCTCTCGGCTTGTACGAAAGATGATCCGGGGCCGGAAATTCCGTACGATGGCAACGTGGTGATTATTGGTGCCGGGGCAGCCGGTATGTTCGCGGCCGACATCTTGCGATCAAAAGGTATTCAGGTCACGGTGCTGGAAGCCAGTAATCAGATGGGTGGCCGCATTCAGTCTCTGCGCAACCAAAATGAACAGCAAAATCTTAACCGGCTCGTGCGCCCGAGCGATACCTTTCAATTGAGCTCCGTGGGGGCCGACTTCCCGGTGGAGATGGGTGCGGAAGTGATTTATGGATCAAACTCATCGTTTGCCACATTCGCTAGCAGCTTTGGACTACCCCTGGTTGACATTGATGCTGCACCAGCCCGATATATTCTAGGCACCGAGCAGAAAACGGCTGCCGAATGGGGTAACGATGCCGATTTTGTGGCCGTTCAAAATTTCATGCAAGGCCTCCCGGGATACTCCGGTGGCGCAGCGTCTATGCAGACTGCGGCTGGTGTGAGCAGCCGGGCTCAGCTTTTGTTAAATGCCCAGGCTGGAAATTTCTTTGGCTCATCTGCCGATCGTGTTAATGCGGCTATTGTTGGGCCAGACCTCGGCAGACGCACACATAACAGCAGCACGCGGCTGGTGGCCACCAATCCGATGCAGGACATTTTACTCTCGCGCTTCAGCGAGGTGAAACCGCTGGTTCAACTCAATCGCCAGGTAAAAAGTATTGCCTATGCCGGTGAAAAAGTAGTACTGACCATTCAGGATGGAAATCAAGTGGAAGCCAATAAAGTGATTGTGGCCGTTCCGCTGGCCATTTTGAAAGCCGGTGACATTCAGTTTGCACCCGGGCTGCCGGGCGCCATGACAACTGCCATGTCGCGCTTTGGCGTAGATGCGTGTGTGCGCATGATGATTGATTTCAAATTGAACTTTTGGGGATCGGGCACCTCCTATTTGTGGGGTGGCAACACCTGCCCGCATTACTTCAACACCGGGCTGGGCCGCAGCCAGTTCTCCCGCACATTAACACTTACGGTCTATGGTTCGCGGGCGCAAACCCTCTCGGCTTTAGGCCGAAACATGCTCAATCCGGTTTTGGCTGAACTGGACACCTTGTTCAAAGATAATAATGGTGTGGGCCAAGGCACACTGCGCATCCGGAAGGTAATTGACAACAATGGGGTAGAGAAGGAACCCATCTTTATCGCCAAAGACTGGGGAGCCGATCCTTTCTTTAAGGGCGGAATTTCCTATCCGCTGGTGAGTGCCACGGCTGATGATCGCGTCAACATCAGCGCACCGCTGAACAACCGCGTATTTTTTGCCGGGGAGCATACTGACATCAGCGGTGATGCCGGCAATATTAATGGAGCGCTAGCCTCGGGCGAACGCGCTGCCAATGAACTGATTCAGGCGATTTTGGCAGGCGTTTAGTCGTTGGTAAAGTTCAGGTTGCGAATACCCGCGGCCCAATACAACTCCGCTTTCAGTTTTTCGTATTCCGATTTCAGTTTGAGCAGTTTGGTTTGCGATTGAATCAGCTTTTCCTGCTGAATGTTTAGTTTGAACAGGTCGCTCTCCCCGTTTTCCAAATTGAGAAACTCGGCTTCCAGCAAGCGATCATAGAGATTCACCATGTCCGTCTGTTGGCCAATGATGATGGAGGTGTTCGTGATGTCGTTAAAGACAGCCGTGATGTCGTTGAGAATTTCCCGCTCGGCCTGACTTTGCTCAAACTCGGTCGACTGAATTTTAATGTTCGTCATCGCCACTTTCGATCGCTCCTTGCGCAGCAGTATGGGCATGGAAAACTCTAACCCAAACTTGTAATCATTCAGTGGGTCGATGACCTTTTCGGCTGATGGCTGGCTGAGCAAATAGTAACTCAGATCGAGGCGCGGTTTCAAAAATTCGCGGGCCAGTGAGCGTTCCAATTCCAATTGGTCAATCTTGTTGCGCAGCTTTATCAATTCGGGGTGGTTAACGCGGGCGCTGTCGGCCAAGGCACTCAGCAACTGGCGGCTCAGCAGGCCCTGCTCGTTTACCTGCAACACCGGGGCCACGCGGGCAGTAAGCACCAGGGGCGCTTGTTGCTCGTCCCACAAATAGTTGGACAGATGAATGCCTGCATTCTGAAAAGCGAGCCACGCTTCCTGCCGCTCGACCAGGCGGGTTTGCAGTGTAATTTTGGCCTGCACCGAGTCAATGGCGGCTTCCTCGCCCTGGGTAACGTTGATTTTTACGCGCCTGAAAATTTCCCTGGCGATATCAGCTCCCCGGCTAAGCAGTCGGAAGGTGTAATAGCTGTTGTACCAGTTCCAGTAATCTTTGGCCGCATACAACAGAATCTTGTTGACCAGTTTGATTTGATCGGCCTGCGCAATGTTCTGAAAAAGTTCGGCTTGCCGGATGGCCGTTCTGCGTTCATCCGTAAAAAGCCCCCGACCGATCGGCACATTTACCCCGGCAAAATACTGTCGGTTGCCTGGAATGGTGCTCTCGGGATTCAATAGCTGGCCCGCGTTATCCTCAAAACCGATCTTGGGTTCAACAAAACTGCGGTTGGGGAACGTCAGGTACGCATCGGTGTAGTTGTAATAGCTCTTGTCCTGAAACTCCTTTTGGTCGAGTCGCACTTCAAGCTTAGGATCAAAGGCGCCTTTGGCCATGCGAATTTCCTGTCGCGCATTTTCGGGCAACAAATTGGCCTGCTTCACCACCGGATGATACTGTAAAATTACTGCATAGAACTGATCGAGCGTAAAGGCGGTCACGGAGTCGGGCAATTGGAACACAGGCTCCATACTGGCCTGTGCCTTGGCCAATATCCCCGCGCAGGTGAGCAGGCAAGCGATACAGGTACTGACAAATCTCATCGGTTACTTTTCTTCTGCTTCCTTGATGTCACGTTCTCCATTCGCCTTTTTCAGTTCGTGCAAGGGATCTTCGGGCTCCCCGTACAAAGTAGCCGGGAATCCATTCAGTTGTCGCCAGATTTCGAACCAGACCGGCACATCATTAAGCATAACCCAGCCCTTCGTGCCAGAGCCCATTCGAAGTTGCTTGGGCCAGGCTTCATCCGTTTGATCCGGAATCACCAGAATGCGGAATTCACCCGGCTTCGAATTCACAAAATCAATCACTTCCACCTGGCCGCCAAATGTACCAACCGAAACGCTGGGCCAGCCAGAAAACTGAATAGCCGGCCAACCGTCAAACATGATTCGCACTTTGCGCCCTTTGGCCACCAAAGGCACATCCATGGCTTTGATGTACATCTCAACGGCAAGATCGTTGGCATCGGGCATGATGGTGCTCACGGCCTCACCCTCTTTGATGGTTTCACCCAAGCCGGCCTTCAGGGCTTTGACCACTACGCCACTTTGCGGGGCCGTTATCTGATACTGTTGATTGCGAATCTGCATGTTCGCATACTCATTGCGAAGTTTGGCTATCTCGCCTTCTGTTTCAAACACCTCACCGAGGGTGTTGCTCAAGTCAGACTCCGCTTTGCTGATTTTGTCGAGGTATTCGGCCTCGACACGATCTAACTCAATCTTCGCATTCTCAAAATCAGCTTTGCTGCCCTCGTACTTGTATTCAATATCCTGATACTTGGTCAGGGGAATGTTACCCGCTTCAAAAAGCTTCTTGTTTCGTTCAAACTGATTTTCGGCATTAAGAAAACGCACCCGTTCGGCCTCCAGCTTGGCCTTCGATTGATCGATTTTATTTTGCATTCCCTCGCGCAAGGCTTTGATCTGGCGCTGCAGGGCCTTCGCCTTATCATTCTTTGATACCAGACTCCCGCCTTTCGCGTCAATCTGTTCGCTGAGTCGCTTAAGCAAATCGGGGTCAAAGAATTTTTCTTTGATCTCAGCCAGTGTCAACAAGGTATCGCCCCGATGCACGTATTGTCCCTCGCGGATGTGCCATTTCACAATTCGGCCGGCAATAGCCGTTTCTACTGTTTGAGGACGGTTGGTGGGATCAAGAGCCGTGACCAATCCGCGGCCTCGGATGTTCTGCTGCCAGGGCAGAAACAAAACGGCAAAAAAAACTATGCCAATGCCGGTGAGCCATTTGGCAACCGTTTTACCCGTTTTGGGTGCCTTCAGCGTTTTGAGGGAATAGAGGCGATCCATGGGAATACGGTCGTTGACAGAATGTTTGGATATGTTCAGCATAACTTACTCGAGGCAATCGTTCAACAATTGTTTGTCCAAAAGCTCACGAAATGAACCAATGGCCCGCACTTTGCCATGATCAAGCACCACCACCCGGTCGCACGCTTCCATAATCAACGGGTCATTTGACACGGAGAGAAGCGTCCAGGGATTTTCCTTATGCACCAGCATCTGGATCAGTTTTTGTTTGTCGGCTCTCCGCAATCCGAAAAAGAAATCCTGTAGCACAATCAGTCGCGGCTTCTCCGCAACGCACCGGGCCAGGATAAGCCGTTGAATGACCGATGACGGAAGTCCTTTACCGCCACTGATCACGTGCGTGTTCAGGCCATCAGGCAATTGGTTCACCCAATCGGTAAGCTCCACCCGCTCGAGTGCTTCTATGGCATCCTTTACCGTGGTGTTAATTTTTCCCACAGTAACATTCTCCAACACGGTGCCATCAAAAAGATCTTCCGCTGAAATATTTTTCGAGATCTTGTCGCGCAGGTTGGTTAAATCCAAATCCCGAACGGAGAAGCCACCCACCGTTACGATACCCTCAAAATGATTTTGCAAACCTGCCACCACCTGGCTCAGGGTGCTCTTACCCGACCCCCCGGGCCCGGACACACAAAGGTGCTCGCCTGATTTAACGGATAACGAAACCCCATTCAGGATGTAATCGTTGGTCTCGGGGTATTTATACTTGAGATTCTTGATCTCCACCGCAAGCGGCTTGGTCAACACGCTTTTCGGGAAATCAACTCCACCGCTTCGCTCCAACGCGAGGTCTGTGACGTGGCCAATTTTGTCTACTGCCGTCAGCATGTCGTACACGACATCCATGTAGGTAATGATTCTCTCCACAGAGGCGAGGATGAGAATGATAATCACTTCGGCCGCCACAAACTGACCCAACGTAATCTGTCGGTCGACCACCAGAATAGTTCCCATGATCAGCAACGCAGCGGTAATACCGGTTTTGAAAAACAGGATGTAGGCATATTGGGTGATCAGCACACCAAAATGCGTCTTACGGTATTTGAGGTAGTTGTTTACGTTGGCATCGGTTTTCCGAATGGGCAAATTCGTATTGCCTACCACTTTAAAGGAATTGATGGCACGCCCCAACTCCTGCAGCCAATACACTACCTTGTATTTGTACTTCGATTCTTGAATGGATGACTTAAGTCCTTTAGGTCCGGTGAACATGAAGATGAGTATTAATATACCCACCAGCGTAATACCGAAGAAAACAAAGAACGGGTGATATAACGAGATCAGCACCAACCCAAAGAAAATCTGCAGCGTTGCCGCTGATAGGTCAATAAGCAACTTAGGTAACCCTTTTTGAATGATGATCACATCAAAAAAGCGGTTGACAATCTCAGGCGCGTACTGGCCATGCAGAGCTTCACTGCGCACACGCGGCATCCGGTAGGCAAACTCATACGCAGCTTTGGTAAATATTCTTCTTTGTAGATTTTCAACAATGGTCAACTGAAGAATTTGCAACACCCCGCCCACCGCAACACCAAAAATGATCAGACCGATTAATAAATAGATCGAACTGAAAAACACACCACCCGACACCAGTTCTACGGTAGTGGAGATACCGAGCGGTAGCACGAGGCTGAGCAATCCGACAATTACTGCATAGAACAGGATGTATAGAATTTCCTTCCGCTCTGCGTTCAGCAAGCGGTAAAGCCGGCTCAGGGGTGTGAGGTGAAGATGTTCACCGGTCTCGTCAAGGGAGGGCTCGCTCACCATATGGTCGTAGGCCGCTACTGCGAAGAAGCGAACTTCTTCGCTTTCGGACACCCACTTGAGTGCTTCCACCGGTGTTGTCTTCTGCACTTCATTATCGCGGGCGAAAAAGGTGATCAATTCATGCCCCGATTTTGTGGTAACCAAAAGTTGGGGCACCAGCTGACTGCCCTCTTTTCGCAGAAATAAAAGCGGAAAATCCAGTTCTTTCATAAACCGAATCAACTCCGGTTTTTCGAGTTGGTACTCCAGAAACAGAATCCGCACGTTGTTGCCAGTCTCAATCAGGTCGCGCGTCCACTCATCGCTTTCATCCGCTTCGTAGTTTCGATTGGAAAGTTCGCGCCCACGCAGGTCGGCCATGTTCACATCATGCTGCAGCAACAGCGCGGATTCATTTAGAATTCGAAGTATTTGGTCAGTATTCAGCATGATGAAGACTTAACGGGTTGTACAATTCGAAACACCGTTTGCTCAAAGAAACGGTAGAGCCCATCGTGGGGATTTCCATCGTCCTGAATCTCGGTAAGCGTGGGCAGGTGCTGCGCAAAGAAGAGCTGTTGTTTTGACGCTAACAGCAACGTGGACACCAACGCGCGCGGATACTCAATCTGAGGATTAATCTCGCGTAAAAGATCCGAGAGCCTTCGGCACACCAGCTTGAAACCACCAAACACGCCCTCTTTATTATCCTCGTCCACCGATTTGGTCAGATAGGTTTTATCTAGCTCACCCACCACAATGCGATGCAACGCCTCTTCGTTCACGAATTCAAATGACGGATCAAAACGCTTTTCTTCAGCCAATACCCGGAGGCAGGCCCGAAGCTTCTCCACCGGATTGGTGTGGCCCATCGTGAACAGATCGAGCCTATAATCGATCCAGCTCCAATACCAGGCCACCAGGTATTGCAACAGACGTTGCTTGTTCTCAAAATACCGGTAAATAGATGCTTCCGTGGAATCTACCTCCTCGGCCAGTTTTTTGAATGTAAACTGCTCGAACCCAAGCCGGTCGATCATTTCAACGCCCTTGCTGATGATGCGCTGACCCAGCGGAGTCGACTGCGGATCACGCAGGTAAAGGTGCTCGTTGAGTTTGAATGCCAGTGCCGCCATAGTTACTTATCATTACGATAGCAATACTATTATAACTGATAGTTAAGCAATTTGTTTCAATAGTGAAGCAATTATTGCCGCCTCCACCTCAAAAAACCGCTCATTTTACGAAATTCAAAAGATTTCTTTAGACAATATATAAACGCCCATCATCAGCGTAAGCCATCCAAATGCCTTTTTGAGCATAATGGGGGACACCTGCTTTGCCCAGGCATTACCGAGAAAAATGCCTCCCACGGCCAGCGCAGCCACCAATAACAGAAAGGCCCATTGTATGTGGTGGGTTCCGTTGACCAAATCACCCAAAAAACCCAACAGCGAGTTTACGGCAATAATCAGAAGGGACGTGCCTACGGCAGTCTTAAATTTCAAACCCGTCAAAAAAACCAATGCCGGAATGATCAGGAACCCTCCACCGGCTCCTACGAGCCCGGTTAAGAACCCGATCAGAATACCTTCGACCATGAGCAGGAAATACCGGAAGCGCTGACTATTCGACTCGAGATCCTGACGGCCGCGGATTAACGGAACAGATGCCAGCAGCATGAGGATGGCGAAAACACCCAACACCAGCATGCGCTTGGTAAGGTGCCATCCGTCAACGGAGAAAATGATATCCGGAATGGCTGGGACCACTACTGACCGCGTTAGGAAAATGGCCAGAATAGAAGGCAGGCCAAACACTACACCCGTTCGTAGATTAACCAACTGCTGGCGGTACTTGGGCACGGCACCCACCAGGCTGGTGACGCCCACAACAAAAAGGGAATACGCAGAAGCCAATACCGGCTCGATGCCAAACAAATAAACCAGAATGGGAATCGATAATATGGAGCCGCCCCCACCCAGCATGCCCAACACGACCCCTACCAGCACCGAGGCGAGGCAACCCAAAATGAAAAAGATATCCAGAACTGGCAAAACTAAACCGTTACCTACACGACACGATTACCCTGCGCAAAGTTCAAACACATTACTTCATCTTGTTGTATTCAACCAAAAAAGCGTCTGGGAATTTCTTGCGAACATCGCGCAGCAAGGGCTCGGCTTTTGCCCGGCTGGCTGCCGCCCCAATGATGAGGCTGTAATATTTTACTCCGTTAATCACCTTCACCTGAACGACTACCTTTTTCTGATACGACTTCTTGAGATTATCGGCCAGGCGCATCAGGTTCACCAATTCCTGATAGGTACCAATCTGCACACCAAATCCGCTTGGTTGGAGGCGTTCAATTTCAAAGTCATAGAATTCCTTTTCATCCACCGCCACATGGTCGATTGGGTTAACCACGCTACCCGTTCGGCCATCGCCTGCATCGATAACCTCTACTCTTACCTCAGTGAGCCCCTGGTTGAGGAAATCGAGTTGCTCTGCCGCAGACTTGGAAAGATCGACAATGCGGTCATCGACATACGGGCCGCGGTCGTTCACCACAACTTCCACCACCTTGTTGTTGGTCAGGTTGGTTACTTTGATATTGGTGCCGAAGGGAAGAAACTTATGGGCGGCCGTCATTTTACTGTGACGATACTTTTCGCCACTGGCCGTTTGGCGTCCTTCGAACTTATCTGCGTAATAGGAGGCTTTACCGGTTTGTGTCTGCGCGAACACTCCTGCGGCTAACGTGAGGCAGATGCCCAGAGTAAAAAAACGCTTGGTCATAGTTGAAAAAATGTTGTAGTAAAGGTAGCCAATTAACCCGAAGCTAACATTGGCAAATGGCGAAATTCAATTAGCTTTGCCCGGCAAATAATGAATCCTAAACTCGTATTTGCCATGGCCCTACCCTCTTCCAAATTCCTTTTCGAAGCGCTGACCTACGATGATGTGCTGCTGGTGCCGGCCTACAGCGATGTGTTGCCGCGCGAAACCGACACCACGTCATTCCTCACGCCCCGGATTAAACTGAATATTCCGATTATTTCGGCAGCCATGGATACCGTGACCGAGGGCGAACTGGCCATCAGCATGGCATTGGAAGGAGGCCTTGGCTTCATTCACAAAAACATGCCGATTGACGCACAGGCCGCTCAGGTGCGAAAAGTCAAGCGCTCGCAAAGCGGGTTGATTCTGGATCCGGTAACACTCAGCGTGAACTCCACCGTGCGCGATGCGGAAGCCATCATGCGCGAGTTTCGCATTGGTGGTATTCCGGTGGTGGAAGCCAACGGAAAACTTTTAGGCATCATTACCAACCGCGACTTACGATTTCAAAAAGATCTTTCCGTGCCGGTGGCCTCCATCATGACGCGCGATAACCTGATTACCGCTCCCGAAGGTATCACGCTGGAGAAAGCGGAAACCATTTTGAAGAAACACAAGATTGAGAAGCTTCCCATCGTAAATAAGAAAGGGAAACTCACCGGGCTGATCACCTTCCGCGACATTCAAAAAAAGAAAAATAAACCGAATGCCTGCCAGGATGAATATGGCCGCCTTCGCGTGGGTGCCGCAGTGGGTGTAACACCGGATATACTGGAGCGCATCGAGGCGCTGCGGGCCGCAGGGGTTGACGTCATCAGCATTGACACGGCTCATGGTCACTCCAAAGGGGTAATGCAGGCGGCAGCCAAAGTGAAGCGCAAATTCCCTTCGCTTGATTTGGTAGTGGGCAACATTGCCACCAGTGAAGCCGCCAAAGCACTGGCCAAGGCGGGTGCCGATGCTGTGAAGGTGGGCGTAGGACCGGGAAGCATTTGCACCACACGTGTCGTTGCTGGTGTCGGGTTGCCCCAATTGTCGGCTGTGTATGAAGCGGCTCGTGCATTGAAAGGTTCCGATGTAAAAGTAATTGCCGATGGTGGCATACGCTTTTCAGGCGATATGGTGAAAGCGATGGCTGCAGGCGCTGATAGTGTGATGATTGGTTCGATGCTGGCTGGCACGGAGGAAGCGCCTGGTGAAGTGATTATTTATGAGGGCCGTAAGTTTAAGTCGTACCGGGGCATGGGCTCATTGGAGGCCATGGAGAGCGGATCAAAAGACCGGTACTTCCAGGACGTGGAAGATGATGTGAAAAAGCTGGTGCCGGAAGGCATATCCGGCCGGGTTCCCTTCAAAGGTCTGGTATCCGAAGTACTGTACCAGATGGTGGGTGGTCTTCGTGCCGGCATGGGCTACTGCGGGGCACGAAACATCGCCAAACTCAAGACGGCCCGGTTCGTGAAAATCACGGCCGCGGGTGTTACCGAGAGCCATCCGCATGACGTCATGATCACCCGCGAAGCGCCCAACTACAGCCGCAAGTAACGGCAGCCGCTTTTTG
Source organism: Flammeovirgaceae bacterium (assembly GCA_021298015.1). GTDB lineage: Bacteria > Bacteroidota > Bacteroidia > Cytophagales > Cyclobacteriaceae > ELB16-189. The sequence continues at coordinate 111,446 of JAJTGY010000008.1, read as the reverse complement.
CCGTTTAAAGTCATAAAATCGAAGTAATATTGTGCAGGCGCCCCCGCGCCAAGAGGTTTTATGCTCCGAAACAAGGCCATTGTTCGTCTTTCCTTCCTGGGCTCAATTGTAGCGTGGCTCATATTGGTGTTTTCGGACATCACGGTAGTCTTTAGCGACATCAAGGGGCTTGACCCCGATGTGCCCGTATGGTTGCCGCGCGTGATGCTGGACCTCTACATCATGTGCATCTTCTTTTACTATCGCTACCGCATAGAAAGAGACGATGCGCTGAATTTCACCGACTTGCTGTGGAAAGTATTTGCCACCGGTTTGGTTGCCACGGTGCTGTCCCTTTCCCTTCGCCTGGTGTTGTCGCTGGTGGGCAGCGACAAACTGCTGTCGAATGTCTTGTTTGCCGATTTTCTCTACCAGGTTAATCTCGCTTTGTTCATCAGTTTCCTGCTGGCTGCTTACACCGCCTGGAAACGACTCATCCTGTATCAAAAATCGAAGTGGTTGATTCGGTTGTGGTCGGTGTTTGAGTTATCCATGTTCTTCGTGTTGATTTATGACAGCATCAACATGACCCTGGCACCGGGCACGGTCACGTCCATACAGGTAATGGTCGGCTTGCTCGCCCTGGTCCTCTCGGCCAACACGAAATGGGTGGCCTACCTGAACTTTAAGCAAAAGTGGACTTCCCTGTTGCTGCTGGTGCTGGCCTTCTTCTACTTGTCGTACTTCATTTACACCGTAATGACGTACTCTGAAAATCTGAGTCAGCAGTCGAGGCTGTTCATCGACTTTGGTTCCCGTATTTTCAATATGGCCTTGTTTGGCTTTGTGGTCATCTACAGTTCGTTCTCGTTCCTCGTTATTTTGTTTAATCTGCCCACCTCTTCTGTGTTTGAAGAAAAGCTCGAAGAAGTGGTAAACTTCCAGCGCATCAGCCAGTCGATACAAACGGAGCAAAACGAAGAGAGTGTTTACAATATTCTGTTAGAGAGTTCAGTCGGGTCGGCCTATGCCGATGCTGCCTGGCTTGAAATCCGGGGTGCGCGGGGCAACGCACAGTTGTACACCTACAAAATCACCGAAGCAGAAGCGCGCAGAATTCAGGACCACATCCGGACACACAACATCAAGGGTGTTCTCGACCAGGGAACCGATAAGACCACCAACCTGTCGAAACACCTGGCTACCATGAAAGGCGCACGTTTTCGGTCCATCTTAACGAACCCGATTGTGGTGAAAGGCGAAACCATCGGCACCCTCGCCCTGCTCAAGGAATTGCCGGATGCGTTTAATAGAGAAATGACGCGCATCACGGCCACGTTCGCCAACCAGGCGGGTATCTCGATTGAGAATTTCCGGTTAATGGAGGAAGCATTCCAGAATGAACGCTACAAAGAAGAATTGAAAATCGCCAAGACGGTGCAGAAGAGTTTGCTGCCGCAAAAGCTAGAGCAGGACAAAGACTTTGAAGTAGCCGCCTTCAGCGAGTCGGCCGATGAGGTGGGTGGCGATTACTACGATACCATACGCGTAAGCGACCATGAAGTCGCCCTGATCATTGCAGACGTGTCGGGTAAAGGCACCACGGCCGCCTTCCACATGTCGCAAATGAAGGGCATTTTCCACAGCCTGGCCCAGCAGGGGCTTTCGCCAGAAGATTTTTTGGTTCGCGCCAACCAGGCCCTGGTGTTTTGCCTGGAGCGTGGCTCGTTCATTTCTGCCATTTACTTTTTGATTAATACCCGCGAAAAACAAATTCATTATGCGCGGGCCGGGCACTGCCCCGTCCTGTTTTTCTGGAAGGCGGATAAGCAGTCAAACTTCTTAAAAGATAAGGGAAGCGCCCTGGGTATGGTGCGCAGCCGTGACTATTGCCGGATGGTGGAGTCCAATGTGCTGGCCTACCACCCGGGTGATGTGATGGTGCTGTACACCGATGGCATTACCGAGGCAAAAAACAACAAAGGCGAGGAGTATTCGATGGAGCGCCTGCAACAGGCACTAATGGAAGTAACAGAGAAATCTCCCCGCGAAATACAGGATCATCTCATCAGGCGTTTGTATGAGTTTTCCGGTGAAGAGCTCAATGACGATTACACCATGATGATTCTGAAATTCAAGCAACCCGAACCGGTACTGGAACTGGAACCAGCCGGGGAAACGGACGGACATCATGAACTAAACGAACTCAAAAGCGTATAAACTATATGGTCCACATTAGACGACTACAGGAAGAGGGAGCCGACATCATCCATGTCATCGGTGAAATTGATGCCAGCTCTTCGATCGAGCTAGACCTGACAATCGCCAAAAGTGTGGGCGAAGGCCATCGGAAGATATTGATTGATTGCCATGCCCTGGAGTACATCTCCTCGGCCGGTTTGGGCGTGTTTATGTCCTATATCGATGAGTTTAAAGAAAAGAAAATACAAATGGTCTTGTTCGGTATGCAGGAGCGTGTTGCCAATACCTTCTCGATTCTGGGATTGGCCGACCTTCTGAATATCCGGCAGACCAAGGGTGAAGCCAAGCAGCTTGCGGATGAGCTATCAGTTTAACACCGGGTGCAGTCTCCATAACCTGAAGGGTATCCGCGACTTTGTTCGAAAGGCGCTGGATCAGGAGGGTATTAACGAGATCACCACGGGCGAGATCGTTCTTGCGCTTGACGAGATGTGCTCTAACCTGATGATTCATGCGCACCACTGTAACCCCGATGATTCGCTCGGTATTCGCATCACGCGGGGCGACCGGCAGCACATCATTTTTGAAATAATTGATAAAGGGAATGTTTTCGACATCAACCAGTTCCAAACGCCCGATCTGGACAACCTGATCCATCAAAAACGAAAAGGGGGGCTCGGCATTCGCCTGGTTAAGTCGATTATGGACGAAGTTGAGTATCTTAACCGTGACGGTAGCACCGTTTGCCGTTTAACCAAGAAAGTATAAACCCAAGGCCAAATCCCCTACTCGCTGGTTTTCAGGTACTTGGATTGGCCGAAAAAGCCGTATTTTTGTAGCCCTGTTTTTTTTTCCTATGTATCGATACGGCTGGAGTACGCTGATTCTTGTTTTGCTCGGTTGTGGGTCTCTGGCACAGACTCAGCCGGTGCTGTTCACCGCAAATCAAAAAGGTGTTACGGCCGAGGAGTTTATCCATCTATACCGCAAAAATCATCCAAAGACGCAAGACTACACCGAGGCGAAGGTCAACGAATACCTCAATCTGCTCGTCAACTTTAAATTAAAGGTAGCCGAGGCAAGGGCCCAAGGCATTGATACTACGACCAAGTTTGTAAGGGAATTCAAACAATACCGCGAGGAATTGAAACGGCCTTACCGCAACGAGCCCGATTTACTTGATCAACTCAGCCGCGAAACGTATGAACGACTGCAATACGAACTCCGGGCTGCCCATTTGCTGATCAGTGTAAAGCCAGATGCTCCCCCAGCGGACACGCTGGCTGCATTCGAAAAAATTGCGACCTTACGTAAACGAGTACTGGCCGGAGAAGATTTTGGGAAACTGGCCCGCGAAAACTCACAGGACCCAAGCGCGCAACAAAATGACGGGAACCTGGGGTTCTTCACGGCATTGCAAATGGTTTACCCGTTCGAACAACGGGCCTACCTGACGGAACCGGGCCAGGTGTCGGAAATCGTCAGAACACGGTTTGGCTATCATATTATCAAAGTATTCGAAAAACAGCGGTCGCCCGGGGAAGTTGAAGTATCGCACATTTTACTGCGAAAAGGTGGCTCGCCCGATGCCGCGGTTCGCAACCGGGCGCTCGAAGCCTACGACCAACTCAGAGGTGGACGGGCATGGGAGGATGTGTGCAAAGAGTTTTCGGAAGATACGAACACGCGCGACTCGGGTGGCAAGCTGCGCCCCTTTGGTGTGGGTGCGCTGGCTTCCGTTCCGGAGTTTGAATCCCGCGCGTTTAGCCTCGGCAATCCCGGTCAGTTGTCCGATGTATTTGAATCCGGAATCGGCTGGCACATTATCCGGCTGGAACGGAAGATCCCCGTGCCACCCTACAGCGAACTCGAAGCTTCGTTGAAAAAAAGAATCAGCCGGGATGAACGATTCAGCACGGCTCAGCGTGCCATACGCCAGCGCCAACGCGCGCAGTACGGCTTCGCGGAAAATGCCGACAACAAAGCACGATTTTTGGCGTTGGCCGATTCCAATGTTGTAAAAGGTAAATGGGCCTACACAGGGCCCGTTGATTTCCGGTCGCAAATACTTTTTTCATTAACGACCGGAAGCTTCACGGTGGATCAGGCGATACGGTATGTGATGCATAACCAGGCTCCTTCCGGGCTTTCACCCGCAGCCTGCATGGAGAATCACTATTCTAATTTTGTCAGTGAATCGATTGAAGAGGCCGAAGAAAAAGACTTGCTGGCCAAGAATCCGGATTTCGGATTTCTGCTCACCGAATATCGCGAAGGCATGATGCTGTTTGAAATTATGGAGCGCGAAGTCTGGAAGAAAGCCTCGGACGATTCAACCGGGCAGGCGGCTTACTATGCCGCACACACCGATAAATATCAGGCGAGCGATCGCGTGGAGGCCCGCCTGCTCGTAGCCAGCGAACAAACGGTGGTTGACCAAATCCGTCAGAAAGTGATGCAAGGCGATACCTTGCGGCAAGCCGATTTGAAAAAATTGCGGCAGGTGATAGGCCCCCGCATTTTTGAAAAAGGCGAAAACAAAGCCGTTGATCGAATTACGTGGGTAGTAGGAATGCAGCAAACCCAAATCGACAACAATCATTATCTGGTTGAAATCATCCGGCTGATTCCGCCCGGCACACAGACTTTTCCCGAGGCCCGCGCCCGCGTGATTTCCGACTATCAAACCGAACTGGAGACGCAATGGGTCGCCAGGCTTAGAAACAAATATCCCGTGAAAGTCAATAAGAAAGTGAAAAAATCCGTTCTCAAGACATTAGTTCGTTCCTCTCCTGCCGGCAAATGACAACGAACGCACTCTTTTTCCTCTCCTTCTGCGCCCTGGTGGCCGGATGCGACCTCATTCGGGTGAGAAAAGAGAACGAACCGGCCGAACCGGTGCGCAAAGCGGTCGCCCGGGTGAACGATGTCATCTTGTACCTCGATGAATTGGAGGGCATCGTAACTACCGGCTCATCTCCGGCCGACAGCGCAGCCCGCGTGGCTGCCTACGTCAACAACTGGATCCGAAAGCAGGTGTTAATTCAGGAAGCCATGCGCACCATTGACATTAACGAAGCTGAGGTAGAGCGCAAAGTATTGGACTACCGGTATAGCCTGATTGGCTATGAGTATCAGAATTATTACATCCGACAGCATTTGAACGACAGTATTACTGATACGGAGATTGAAAACTATTACCGCGAACATCAGGACAACTTCGTATTGAAACAAAACATTTTACAGGGCACGTTCATCAAAGTGCCGAAAGGGGCACCCCGCACCAATCGCATCAAAGACCTGATGTTTTCGAAAAAAGAAAAAGAAGTGAAGCAGCTGGCCTCGTACTGCCTGAGTTTTTCAGCGGCCTACCACCTGTCGGATTCCACCTGGATTGAATTTGATAAACTGGTAGCCAATTCGCCATTGGCTGAGATCCCGAATAAGGTACAGTTTTTGCGATCATATCCGTTTTTTGAAACCCAGGATGACGACTACCTGTACTTTTTGAAAGTCGATGCTTACAAGATTTCCGACAATGTATCGCCCATCGACTTTGTTCGCGAAGACATTAAAAACATTATTTTAAACAAGAGAAAAGTTGAACTTGCACGTAAATTGGAAAATGAGGTGTATGAAAAAGCTGCCGAGCGAAGGGACTTTGAGATCTATAATCAGTAGCCTGTTGTTGCTAACCCCCTGGCTGGCTCAGGCACAGCCGACACAGCCGGACGGATCGTCTGGCTTTGTGATCGACAAGATCATTGCCAAGGTGGATAACTACATTGTGTTGAAGTCGGAGCTCGAAGGCGCCTATCAAAACTATCTGGCGGAGGGGAATCCGGCTTCCGGCAACGCCCGGTGCGGCATGCTAAATCGCCTGATTGTAAACAAACTGCTGGTAGCCAAAGCTGAAATTGACTCGGTTACCGTGTCGGACGAAGAGGTAGACATGGAAACAGATCAGCGCATGCAAATGATTCTGCAAAACTCGGGTACCTCGCCCGAGCAACTGGAACAGGCGTATGGAAAAACGTTGGTCGAAATCAAGATCGAATTGCGCGATCAGATTCGTGAGCAGAAGCTGGCCCGTGAGATGACGTCTAAAATAACCAAGGATTTGACCATCACACCGGCCGAAGTAAAACGATTCTTTAATAAAATTCCGGCCGACAGCCTGCCGTTCTACTCGTCCGATGTGGAAGTGGCGCAAATTGTGCGCGTGGCCAAAGTGAGTGAAGTACAAAAACAGGAAGCACGCCAGCGGTTGGTTGATTTGCGCAATCGCATTTTGGGTGGCGAAAATTTCAACGACCTGGCCCGCAAGTATTCGGAAGACCCCAGTGCGCAGTACAATGGAGGCGAGATGGGTTATGTGGGCCGCGGGGCCATGGTGCCGTCATTCGAAGCAATGGCCTTTAAATTGCGCGAGGGTGAAATTTCGCAGCCGTTTGAATCCCCATTTGGCTTTCACATCATGCAACTGATCGACCGGAGAGGGAACGAGTATAATTCACGGCATATTCTGATTTCGGCTGTGCCCTCAGCCAACGACATTGACCGGGCCCGTCAATACCTGGACAGCTTGCGCAGAAAGATTGTGAAAGACTCCATTAAGTTTGACGTTGCGGCCAAAGAGTATTCAGACGATCAGGCGACCAAAGGATTGGGTGGTTACTTCACCGATCAGGATGGGAGCACCCGCATTTCCATGCGCGAAATTGACCCGGTGGTCTATCTCGCCATTGATACGATGAAAGTGGGATCCGTCTGCCAGCCGATGACTTACCGTACCGAGCAACAGAAAGATGCGGTCCGTATCCTGTACTTCAAAAACAAGCTCCCGCCTCATCAGGCCAACCTGAAAGACGATTGGTCTCGGATACAAAGTGCGGCACTTGCTGAAAAACGGGACCGGATTTTGGATAAGTGGTTTCAAAAATCGCGCGGAGATGTATTTATTACGATCGATCCGGAGTTTGACAGTTGTAACATATTAGAATAACCTACCTGACATGACGGTATTTGCAAACGATGTAGAGGCCGCTGACGCGCTTGCCGACTCCTATAAGAAGTTAACCCGCGAAATCGGCAAAGTAGTCGTAGGTCAGGATCAGGTGGTGCATCAGGTGCTGACGGGGATTTTTTGTCAAGGGCACTCGCAACTGGTTGGCGTACCCGGACTGGCCAAGACGCTGCTGGTTCAAACGATCGCCACCGCCTTACACCTGGAGTTCAAACGAATCCAGTTCACTCCCGACTTGATGCCATCCGACATCGTGGGTGCCGAAACGCTGGACAAGGAACGCAACTTTCAATTTGTCAAAGGGCCCATCTTCGCCAACATTGTATTGGCCGATGAGATTAACCGCACACCACCCAAAACGCAGGCTGCGCTGCTCGAAAGTATGCAGGAATATGCGGTTACAATTGCCGGGCACCGGTATACCTTACCCCGGCCATTCTTTGTACTGGCCACGCAGAACCCGATCGAGCAGGAAGGAACCTACCCCCTGCCGGAGGCTCAACTGGATCGTTTCATGTTTAATATCCAGCTGGATTATCCCAACCACCAACAGGAAGTCGAGATAGTAAAAAAGACAACCACCGACAGTCTGGCCCAGGTCAATACGATTCTCACCGGAGATGAGATCATGGCCTATCAACACCTGGTCAGGCGCGTGCCGGTGGCTGACAACGTAGTGGAATATGCGGTCAAACTCTCGCAACAGACGCGGCCCGGACCAAACGGTTCGTCCATTGCTAAAGACTACCTCGAATGGGGTGCGGGCCCACGAGCCTCCCAGTTTTTGGTATTGGGAGCTAAATGTCACGCTCTCCTGAACGGCAAGTATTCGCCCGATATTGAAGACGTACAAGCGGTTGCCCGGCCAGTGCTTCGTCATCGCATTGTCAGAAATTTCAAAGCTGAGGCGGAAGGAATTACCGTTGATCAACTTATCGATAAGCTGATGATTTGATGACCGAGGTAGCTGTCATCCGCGAACAGCTGCCCGGCCTGCCCCAAGAACTGCCAGACGAAATTGCTACCTGCGACTACCGAATTTCGGAGTAAAAAAATCTGATTGATTCTCGGGTTGTTTGAGCGTTTTGTAACTTTTATCACCAAGGCTTGGCGCTACGGACCCTACCTTTCAAACATTGAATCAGCACATGCCCGTTACAACAAACCGCGTGATCAAGCTTTTGGTCGTGCATCCTCTTCGTAGTCATCGTGCGTGCACTGAAGCTATTTGAGTCAATCCATTCATAACCCTAAAAAAAATATGAAAAAGAACATGGGAAATGTTGACCGCGTGATCCGGGTAATCCTGGCCGCCATCTTAGCTGTATTGTACTTCACGGGCACCGTGACCGGCACACTGGGTCTCGCACTCGTTATTCTCGGTGGCGTTTTTGTACTCACCAGCCTCGTTAGTTTTTGTCCGCTGTATGCGCCCCTCGGCATCAGCACGTGTTACGTGAAGAAGAAAGCTGCATAGCCGCTGAACGACCTTGACCAACCCCGCCACCTGCACCTCGGCAGGTGGCATTTTTTTAGAAAATATAATCCGTGCTGAGAAAGGCAGACTCGCGATTGCGGATAATCTGGCCAATCATCTGTTTGTTGCTGTCGTTGATTTTGGCAGCTACAATGGTGCGAATGGAAAACACGCGCAGCGCATCCGCCACCGACAACGTACCCTCAGCCGAATCTTTACGGCCGTTGAAAGGGAACGTATCAGGGCCGCGCTGGCATTGCGCGTTGATGTTGATTCGCCCCACCTGATTAGCGAGTAAATCGATCAACCGTGCCATGGTGGTTGAATTTTGGCCAAACAAGCTCACCTGCTGCCCAAAATTTGAATTCACCACATAGCTGATCGCTTCATTGGTATCGTTAAACGGTACTATGGGCACCACGGGACCGAATTGCTCCTCGTAGTACACCTTCATTTTGTTATTCACCGGATAGAGGACAGCCGGGTAACAGAATGTCTCATTTACTTCTCCACCCCGCTCGTTGATCACACGGGCACCCAGTTTTACCGCATCGTCCACAAGCCCCCTCAAGTATTCCGTTTTACCCGGCTCCGGTAGCGGGGTAAGGGAAACGCCTGCCTCCCACGGCATTCCAAACTTGAGCTTGGCCACTTCGGCACAAAAGCGCTTAGTAAATTCTTCTACCCGCGATTGATGGACGAAAATGATCTTTAATGCCGTGCAACGCTGGCCATTGAACGACAGTGAACCCAACACGCATTCTGGTACGGCAATGTCCAAATTGGCATCCGGCAAGATAACAGCCGGATTCTTGGCATCCAGTCCAAGGATTGCTTTGAGTCGGTGAGGCTTCGGGTGCAGTCGTTTGAGATCATTTGCTCCTTTATTCGTTCCAATAAAGGCGAACACATCCACTTTACCGGTTTCCATCAGCGCACCAACCGTTTCACGGCCGCGTCCGTAAATGATATTGATCACACCCTTGGGAAAACTTTTTTGAAATACTTCCAGCAACGGCCGGATGAGCAGGACACCATATTTGGCGGGTTTGAATACAACCGTATTACCCATGATGAGAGCGGGTATTAAGGTGCTGAACGTCTCATTTAACGGGTAGTTGTAAGGCCCCATACACAAGGCCACACCCAGCGGCACCCGTCTGATTTGCCCCATGATACCCTGCTCCTGAACAAAGCGTGCGGAATTCCGGTCCAGGTCTTTCAATGAATTAATGGTATCCGCCATGTAATCGCACGTTCGATCAAATTCTTTCTCGGAATCCTTCTGTGGTTTGCCGATTTCCCACATCAGCAAATTCACAACTTCAGATCGCTTTTCTTTCATGCGCTCCAGAAAAACTTCGATGTGTTGGATACGATCCGCTACCGTCATCATCGGCCAGGCGCCATGGCCCAGATCATAGGCCTGCACAGCCGCATCCAGCGCCTGCAAAGCTTCATGCGATGTTAAAAGCGGAGTGCTTCCGATCACCTTCTGCTGCAAGCCGTTGGGTGTTCGGACAAACACGGGGCTTAGCACCGGAGCCTGGTCGCCAGCCCATCGCAGCAATTCACCATTAATGAGGTATTCGCGCTGTTCGATCGATTGCGGTAAAAGCACATGGGCCGGAAGAGAAGCTTCATCCGGAAACAGATTCGACAAAAATGAACTCATGGAGTTAGGTTAGGTTGACGAAGATACAATTTTAACACCTGACGAGGTCCCCAGACGACTCGCCCCCGCCTCAATCAGCGCCAATGCCTGCTCAGCCGTCTTTATTCCGCCCGATGCCTTGATACCCACGGAGGGAGGAACAGCCGCTTTCATAATCTTGACGTGTTCCACGGTGGCACCTCCGGAGGCAAACCCGGTTGAGGTCTTGACAAAATCTGCCCCGGCATCTGCGCAAAGCTTACATGCCTCGGCAATTTCGGTGTCCGAGAGCAGAGCCGTCTCCAGAATTACTTTCAAAATTTTTTGATGATCGTGGGCCAACCGGCTACACTTGGCAATGTCTATTTTGGTCCACGGTATACCGGTCTTGAATGCTGATACATTCAACACCACATCAATTTCATCAGCTCCGTCATCTACAGCCCGTTTGATCTCCTCTAACTTGGTCTCGGTCATGTGGTAGCCCATAGGAAATCCCGCCACGGTGACTAGCTGGATCGGTGCTACTCCGATTTCGCGTTTGGCCCGCTTGACCCAGAACGGAGGGACGCAGACACCAAAGAAATTATGTTGAAGCGCCTCTTCAACCAGGCGGTCGATATCGCCAATGACCACCGCGGGTGAAAGGTTCGTGTGCTCGATAAAGGGTGCGAGATTCACTGCACCAAAATAGGGTATGCCAGCCAGAAATGCTATTGCGTTAGTGGCGTATGCCGCATTCGCGGCAAAACCGCTTTTTATGAGGTGGATGTTTTTTGGGCGCTCTCCGATGTCCGAAATAGGATGGATCACTGAATTGTGGGCGGTCCATTTTTCGCAGCATGCGTTGCTTTTGGCGGGCGGCTTCTTCAACTCGGGCGTAGTATTCATACACGGCCGTGTGCTGCACCTTCGGCCTCTTGAAAAAGAGCAGCTTGTTCTTCTTTCGGGGAGTGTGGGTTGTGATGGCGGACTCCGGTTGCTCGCGTATTTCGCGATCGCCCAATGTATTGGTCTGAGCAAACAAAAGGGAAGGCACACTGGCCATTACCAGACAAAAAAACCTCAGCTTGTTTTGCATAGCTGAGGTATAACGGGGGAACCCGATAAATATTTTATCAACTGGACTTTGGCATCAACATCGTTTGTTGTCTGCGGAAAACCCACGGAGGAACCGGATTGTCCTGCCGCCACAAGCCGCGTTTTTTTGCGCGGGCAAGTTCTTTCAGGCTCTCCAACTCCGGAATGGCGTTCTTCTCGGCAGTCCAGGCGAGCCCTTGTTTCAACATTTCAAGGCGGGGATCAACATTGCCCTCAACCAAAACTATTCCAATGCGCTGACCCAGGCGATCCTTACCGGTAATTTGAACAACTACATTCTTGTTGAGCGTGATTTTTTCCATGAGCTTTTTTGCCCGATCACCATACTCCTGATCTAACTCCGGGGCATCGATACCAAAAAAATAGATTTTCATTCGCTCGAGATCAATAGAAATGATTTCAACCGTATTGCCGTCAATAACGTTTACGACCTTTCCGGCAATTTCAGAATTCGTGCTGGCCAAAGCGCAAACTGCGGACAACACAAACAATCCGACTAAATTTAGTCGCTTCATATGCCTTGATCTTTGCTATTTAAAAAACCAAATGTGGTAAAAGTGAGCAAGTAAACGCTCAACAAAACGGGCAAGGTCACCCGCATGTGAGATTTTCTCAAATTTTGTTCAGTTTCAGAACAGGCGCTCGACCAAGCGGTGGCCCATTTAACGCCAAAAGGCACACCAGCAACAAGGTACCGAATACCTTGGCCCTGTGAAAGAAGAACTGTACAGGTAATATTTTCATACTGACGTGATTTGTATGCGTAAATCCGCCAAGTTGAGGAATTGAAACCTGACGGTTCGCTGAAAAGCAAAAAAGACCCGAAAAAGGGTCTTTTTTGACGTTTGTCGGTTCGGTTACAGGTGAATGACCTCGCCATAGGCAGCGGCCGCTGCCTCCATAATGGCCTCGCTCATGGTGGGGTGCGGGTGAACCGATTTGATGATCTCATGGCCCGTAGTTTCCAGTTTGCGGGCTGCCACCACTTCGGCAATCATCTCCGTTACGTTAGCTCCAATCATGTGGGCACCGAGGAATTCACCATACTTCGCGTCAAAAACTACCTTAACGAAACCATCTGAAGCCCCGGCAGCCTTGGCTTTGCCCGAGGCGGTGAACGGAAACTTACCCACTTTGATCTGATAGCCTGCTTTCTTGGCGGCTTCCTCGGTAAACCCAACCGAAGCAATTTCGGGTGAGCAATAGGTACAGCCAGGTATATTGTTATAGTTGAGCGGCTCCGGGTTCTGACCGGCAATTTTCTCAACACAGATGATGCCCTCAGCCGAGGCTACGTGTGCCAACGCAGGACCTTTTACAATGTCACCAATGGCGTAAACACCGGGAACATTGGTCTTATAATAATCATCCACGATTACCCGGCCCTTGTCGATTTTCACACCCACCTCCTCCAGGCCGATGTTTTCCAGGTTGGTGGCCACGCCAACAGCCGAAAGCACCACATCCGCCTCAATCTTGATTTCGCCTGTCGGTGTCTTTACCGTTGCCAAGCAACCATTGCCGCTCGTATCCACCTTCGTTACTTCCGAATTGACATGAATCGTCATGCCCGACTTCTTGAACGACTTCTCCAGTGCTTTTGATACCTCTTCGTCCTCCACCGGCACAATGCGCGGCAAAAACTCCACGATCGTTACCTCCGTACCAATCGCATTGTAGAAGTAGGCGAACTCAACACCAATGGCGCCCGAACCCACCACCAGCAATTTCTTTGGTTGTTGCTGTAAAACCATAGCCTGGCGATACCCGATAATTTTCTTGCCATCGATGGGCATGCTGGGCAACTCGCGTGAGCGACCACCCGTGGCCAAGATGATATGCTTGGCTTCGTATTCCGTTTTCTTACCGGCCGCATCGGTTACCTCCACTTTGCCACCTTTCTTGAGTTTTCCGTGGCCGGAAATCTGATCGATCCTATTCTTTTTAAAAAGAAACTGAACACCCTTGCTCATGCCGGTTGCCACATCGCGGCTGCGCTTCACCATGCTGCCAAAGTCGGCCTCCGCGCCTTTTACGGCAATGCCATAGTCTGCCGCATGTTTCACGTATTCAAAAACGTTGGCGCTCTTGAGCAGCGCCTTCGTGGGTATGCAACCCCAGTTGAGGCAAATGCCTCCCAATTCTTCGCGCTCCACCACGCCCACTTTCAATCCTAGTTGCGAAGCGCGAATGGCGGCCACGTACCCTCCAGGGCCCGACCCGATAACAATGACATCGTATTTTGACATAGTGCTGGTAAGTCTATCGTTAAAAACGGGGCAAATTAACCCAAATAAACCTCCCAAAAAAAGCAGTAGTTTCGGGCCAAATTCATGTCAATCACAAACCGAACCACAATGAAGCTATTACAGAATAAAACTGCACTCATCACGGGTGCATCCAAAGGAATCGGTCGATCTATCGCCCTGGCGTTTGCCGAGCAGGGAGCAAATGTGGCGTTCACCTATTTATCAAGCGTTGAGCAAGGTCAGGCGCTGGAAGCGGAACTGGCTGCGAAAGGTGTTAAGGCGAAAGGCTACCGCTCCGATGCCTCCGATTTTGGTCAGGCCGAGAAATTGATCAACGATGTGGTAGCTGAATTTGGTGCGCTCGACATTTTGGTGAACAATGCCGGCATCACCATGGACAACCTGCTGCTGCGCATGACGGAAGAAATGTGGGACAAGATCATGAATGTGAATTTGAAATCCTGTTTCAATACGGTGAAGGCTGCAACCAAACCGATGATGAAACAGAAGAGTGGCTCTATCATCAACATGACGTCCGTGGTGGGTATCAAGGGCAATGCCGGTCAGGCAAACTACGCAGCCTCGAAGGCCGGTATTATCGGATTTACCAAGTCGGTAGCCTTAGAACTGGGCTCGCGCGGTATCCGAAGCAATGCCATTGCCCCCGGTTTCATTGAGACCGAGATGACCGGCAAGCTCGATGAAAAAACGGTTCAGAGCTGGCGCGATGCCATTCCGTTGAAGCGAGGTGGTAAGCCCGAGGATGTCGCCAACGCTTGCGTTTTTCTGGCCTCCGATCTTTCGGCCTACGTAACGGGCCAGGTGATTCAGGTCGATGGCGGGATGTTGACCTAAGCCAGCTAATCGTCAATCCAATACCTTCGGCAAAAGCAAAAGTCCTCGACCCACCATGGCCATTTGGGTAGTTTTGCCGAGTTGAAACCGCTCGTGCCCGTTTCGGTTTAATGGTATAAAACCAAAAGTGAAGTGATGAGATATTGGGCGTGGGTCGCAATTTTTTTCCTGACCATTTTGCAGGCTCAAAGCCAGGTGACTGAAGGTATAGTGGTTGACAGTCTCACGAGGCAACCGCTGGCGTTTGCCAACTTTTTGTTGGACGATCGAAAGACAGGCACCACATCTGACATTGATGGACGCTACCGGTTAACGCTGTCTGGCTCCCTTGCCGGCAAGGTTACCATTAGTTATGTCGGCTACCAAAGCCGACAGATCCGGGTTTCATCGTTAACCGGCCTCAAGTACATTGCCTTGATGCCCGAGGAACGACAACTTGGGGAAGTGATCATTTATGCCGGTGAGAACCCGGCCTGGCGCATCATTCGCAATGCGGTCAAAAATCGCGAACGACACAAGCCCACACAACTGCGATCGTACTATTACAAGTCGTATACCAAAGTCATCTTCAAACTGGATGGTGAAACGCCACCGTCCGATTCCCTCAGTCGTAAAAACGCGAACGGCCAACTCAGTCAAGCGGATTCCCTGGCTCTTCAAATGGACTCCCTGCAAAGACGCCAACACCTGCTGGTTACGGAATCGGTTGCCGAAAAGTATTACCGAAAACCGGGCAAACAATTCGAGAAATTACTTGACTACCGCGTATCCGGATTTGAGACCCCGCTGCTGGCGGCTCTGCCAAACGATTATCAGCCACTGGGATTCGCAGACGACTGGATCAGCATTCTGGGGAAAGATCACCTAAACCCCATCTCAAAAAACAGCGAGAAGATTTATGATTTCGAGGTGGTGGACACAACCTATTACCAGCGCGACACCGTGTATACCCTTGCTTTCCTTCCGCTTGGCAAATCCTCGCAAAGTCTGTTGCAGGGCACGGTATCGATATGCACTCGCGGGTGGGCGATAAAAAGTGTAATCGCAAAACCGATTGATCCATTCGCGAAAGTGGACTTCCGAATTCAACAGAACTATGAACGAGTTGACACTACGTGGTTCCCGATACAACTTAATACGGATCTCCATTTCCGGGAGAACAAACTCGGTTACCTGCACCTGGCCGCCACGGCACGAAGCTACCTGCGAGACATTGCGATCAATCCGGACTTATCAACATCTGTTTTCCAGGATGTAGAAGTGGCACTGAACACACGCCCCGACAGCTCTATTCTGGCCGACTATCGTGTGGGGCCCCTGGATGATAAAGAAGTTCGAACATTTCAGTGGTATGACTCGATCAATCAGCGCATCACCGTGCTCAAAACGCTAGACCGACTCTCGGAAGGCTTTTTCTCCAATGCCATTACAACTGGCAAGATTGACTGGCAGCTAAACAAAGTGCTTCGCCTGAACGAATATGAACAGGTGCGATTGGGTTTAGGCATTCGCACCAATCCACGATTTTCACGATGGTTTTCAGTCGGTGCCTATGCCGGCTACGGATTTCGTGATCAGGCATGGAAATACGGAGGTAATCTTAAGTTTCAACTTAATCATCGGAGGGACTTATATCTTCAGGCTTCCTACTTCCGGGATTTACGGGAGCCCGGCACCCATCGGTTTTTCGAAGAGTATCGAACAATCGGAAGTTTTTCGTTTCGCGAATTGGTCGCATCCCGCTTCGATCAGCAAACCCATGTAGGCGTGCAACTGAACTGGAAGCCATCACCCTCCTGGCAGTTGAAGTGGAGTGTCGATCACTCCCGTTTTCAGCCCTTATATGACTATACCTATGTCTATGCGGGTGAATCCGTTTCTGCCTTTACCATTTCAGAATTTACCTCCGAAATCAACTACATTCACCGGATGCGGCAGGTTAGCGTAGCCGGGCGCAAGGCGATGGTTCAATTTGAGCTACCGGTTGCCACACTGCGGGTAAGCCGTGCCGTGCCGGGAGTCTGGAACAGCGAGTTTGACTACACCCGCGTGGAAGCGTTCCTCGCAGATCGTTGGAAGTCCCGCAGACTTGGCACATCCCTGGTTTCCCTCGTGGGGGGCGCACTGCTTGGTACAGCGCCCTTACAAAAACAGTTTTTTGCACCCGGGAGCCGGGAAACGGGTTACTGGGTAAACCACTCGTTCCAAACGATGGGCATTTACGAGTTTCTGAGCGATCAATACCTGGCGGCATTCCTGAAGCACAACTTTGGTTGGTTGTATCAAAGCCGATACTCAAAACCAGAATTGATTTTTGCGCAAAGCGCGGGCTGGGGCCGGTTCGCCAATGTGGCAAATCAAACCGCGCATGAGGGGCTAGAATTCAAAACCTTAGAAAAAGGGTTCTTTGAAACCGGTATGGGGTTTGAAAACATTATCCGGTTTAACTATGTGGATGTTGCCTTTTTTGGAATCGGTGCCGCAGCGTACCTGCGCTGGGGGCCCTACGCTAATCCCTCGATTGGTCAGAACGTTTCCTATCGCTTCAACATGACATTCAGTTTCTGATCCTGCAGGGCCATTCAACATCAACCCAAATAATCTTGTAGCAGATGGCTTCGGCTTTTATGGCGTAGTTTCTTTGTCGCTTTCTCTTTGATCTGGCGCACGCGCTCGGGCGTTAGGTGCAGTTGGTGTGCAATCTCCTCCAGGCGGCAGGCGTGCTGGCCGTCCAAACCGAAGTACAGCCTAATTACCTCGGACTCGCGTGGAGTAAGTAATGCCAGTGCCCGCTCTACTTCGCGCTTCAGCGACCCATTGACGAGTTCCTGATCCGGGCTTGCTTCCGTGCTGCTCGTCAGCACATCCAACAGCGTGTTTTCCTCTCCCTGTACGAAGGGAGCATCCATGGATACCTGCCGGCCGGAAACGCGCTGATTGATTTCCACCTCTTCAATGGAGATATCCAATTGCTGCGAAATTTCTTCCGCGGTTGGTTCACGCTCAAAGCGCTGTTCCAACTCCGCATAGGCCCGCGAAATCTTGTTCAGTGAGGAAATGCGATTGAGGGGTAACCGAACAACCCGTGATTGTTCCGCCAAGGCCTGCATGATGGACTGACGGATCCACCACACCGCATACGAGATAAACTTAAAGCCGCGGGTTTCGTCAAAGCGGCCAGCCGCCTTGATCAGGCCAACGTTTCCCTCATTGATCAGGTCGTTCAGTGAAAGCCCGTGGTTTTGGTATTGTTTGGCAACTGAAACAACAAAACGCAGATTCCCTTTGGCCAGACGCTCCAGCGCAACCGGGTCGCCATCCCGAATCCTGCGCGCCAGGGTAACTTCTTCATCAGCCGTTAACAGATCAACTTTGGCGATTTCACTCAGGTACTTATCCAGCGACTGGGTTTCGCGGTTGGTAATCTGCTTTACGATTCTGAGTTGCCTCATGCCGGAATTGGGGTGGTGCCCATTTTCTGAAGATACCGGAGGTGTGACCGGAGCGCATCAAACATGGACGAATATTCGTGGTAGGCAATGTTGAATTCCCGGCAGGTTTGCTTCACCAGTCGGTTCAGCTGAGGGTAATGAATGTGGCTTACCTTCGGAAACAAATGGTGCTCGACCTGAAAGTTTAACCCACCGAGCAACCAAAACAGCAGCCGGTTGTGGGTAGCAAAATTGGACGTGGTGTTGATTTGGTGAAGCGCCCATTCCCCTTTCACCGCTCCGCCCAGCGGAAAATCAGTTACCTCCACGACATGCGCCAGTTGGAAAACGATACTGATGAAAAGACCGCACGTAACGGTGGCCAGAAGAAATACCGCTATCGCATTTACCCAACCCAGCGCCCAAACGGGTATCGCCAGGTAAACCACGACATACAAAACCTTGGTTGTCCAGAAAATAACGTGCTCACGAAACGCCAACCGTTTCACCGGCATATGCACGGCCACCCGCCCGGAAAAGTACTTGACAAAATCCTCATAGAATACCCAGGCGATGTACGAGATGCCATAGAGCACCACCCAATACACATGCTGATACCGGTGGAGCTGGCGCAGCGGCTGGTTAGGGTGCAGGCGCATGAACGGCTCTACATTGATGTCTGAGTCAATACCCGCCACATTCGTGTGCGTGTGGTGGTTAATGTTGTGCTTGATCTTCCAGTAGTAGGTAGTACCGCCCAATACATTCAGCATGTACGCAGCCAGGCTGTTAAGCCACCCGTAGCGCGAAAAACTCTGGTGACCGCCCTCGTGCATCACATTGAAGCCCAGGACTGCCAACATTACCCCGAAGAGCACAGCCCCCGTGAACAGCGCCCATGCCGGCAAATTCAAAAAAAGCAAACCGAGATATAAACCAACAGCCACGAGCACCTGCACCACGGCCTTGGTTAGCAAACGACTGCCACCCGAACGGGAAAGGCGTGACTGCTCGAAGTAGTGGTCGACTTTTGATTTAAGAATCGGGAAAAAAAATGTAGACGTGCGACCCACTATTGAATCACCTCCACGCGAACGGCATTCATGCCCTTTTTGCCCCGCTCCACTTCATACTGCACGCGATCGTTGTCCTTAATGGTGTCGATCAGGCCTGTCTGATGTACAAAAATGTCCTCGCTTCCATCTGTGGGCGTGATAAATCCAAAACCCTTGGTAGCGTTAAAAAATTTTACTTTTCCTTCTTTCATGATTGAATTTGATAATTGTGATTACGATTTAATTCTTCTTTTCGGCCGGTGTTGTTGCGCGCTGGGCGGGTGGTACACTGGTCAGGTTGCCGAACTCGTCAACATAGGCAAGCATACTTTCAAGATCGCCACCCGTAGCATTTTTTCTGCGTTCATTTTTCCGGGTTTCTTTCTCCTGCTTCTTCTTCTTCCGGATCATCTCCTTTTGTTTCTTGATAAACGAGTTGTTAGATTTTGTCATAGTGCCGGTGGCATTTAGGATTATAGAGTAATACAAATCGAAAAGCCGCCAAAGGGCCGGATTCTCGTGCGATTTCAGCTAAAAAACGTTGGGAGTAGGAGGGGCTCGACTTTTTTGCCCTGCTAGTACAGAATGATCTCCGCTAAAAACGTGCGCAAAGGTAACCCGATAAACCGGTATAACCTAATGGCGATGGTTTACACACGCGTGGGTCATTTTGTTACCGAACGTCAGTAAGTAATCCGATTTTTAACAAAATTTTAGTAGTCTACTTGCAAACTATACTAAAGGGCCCTACGTTTGTGTTATCAGATCGATGAAGCGCAAGCCAGTCGATTTATAAAGAAGCACTGAGAGAACAGGCTCG
Organism: Flammeovirgaceae bacterium; assembly: GCA_021298015.1. Lineage (GTDB taxonomy): Bacteria > Bacteroidota > Bacteroidia > Cytophagales > Cyclobacteriaceae > ELB16-189. Next base: position 91,597 of record JAJTGY010000008.1, on the reverse strand, counting down.
ATGAAGCGCTAGCAACCCCTCCCGGCAGCCGGGAACCAGGTGCTAAATCCTGCCAAGGCAAAGGTTGTCTTGGAACTATAAACCGATGAGCTGTATGAAAAACAACATTCTACCTTCATCTGCCGCTTTGCGGGTTCCTTCATCCCCTATGAATTATCGTCCGATGCGTCACACACGAATGTGTTGCATTTGGTGTTGCTGCTAAACGCAGTTGTCGTTTCGAAAGCCATTACAAAGCTTCGGGCAACAAGCGTGACGCACGGCTTGCCGCGTGACGGGCAAGGCTCAGGTTACGTCTCTTTCCATTTAAAAATTAAAACTCAAAAAATAAAACTTAAAAATTGAAACTTATGTCATTACGTTTTGAAACCCTTCAGTTACATGCCGGCCAGGAAGTTGACCCCACCACCCAAAGCCGAGCGGTACCCTTGTACCAAACGACTTCCTATGTGTTCAAAAATTCCGAACACGGGGCAAACCTGTTCGCGCTGAAAGAATTTGGCAATATCTACACGCGAATCATGAACCCGACCACGGATGTATTTGAGAAGCGCATTGCCGCGCTGGAGGGTGGCGTTGCCGCCTTGGCCGTTGGCTCCGGCCATGCCGCGCAATTCATCGCACTCAACAACATCCTTACGGTAGGCGACAACTTTGTTACCTCACCCTTTCTGTATGGCGGCACCTACAATCAATTCAAAGTTTCGTTCAAGCGGCTGGGCATTGACGTGCGCTTTGCTGAAAGTGATAAAGCCGAGCACTTTGAAAAATTGATCGATTCGAAAACAAAAGCGATCTACCTGGAGACGATCGGTAACCCAGGATTTAATGTGCCCGATTTTGATGCCATCGCAGCGCTCGCCCGAAAGCATGACTTACCGGTAATCGTTGATAACACGTTTGGCGCTGGTGGTTACCTCGTCCGGCCAATCGAGCACGGGGCAGCCGTGGTGGTGGAATCAGCCACCAAGTGGATTGGCGGCCACGGCAACTCAATTGGCGGTGTTATTGTAGATGGCGGCAACTACAATTGGGGCAACGGCAAGTTTCCGCAGTTCACTGAACCTTCGGAGGGCTACCACGGATTGAAATTCTGGGACGTATTTGGTGAAGGTAACCCGCTGGGCTTACCCAACATCGCCTTTATTATTCGCGCGCGCGTGGAGGGTTTGCGCGACTTTGGTCCCTCGCTGAGTCCGTTCAATTCGTTCCTGTTTCTGCAGGGCCTCGAAACGTTGTCGTTGCGCGTACAACGGTCGTGCGACAACGCTTTGGCGTTGGCTAAATGGTTGGAAGAACATCCTCAGGTGGAAAGCGTCAACTATCCCGGCCTCACCGGCAGCACGTACCACCAACTGGCCAAAAAGTATTTGAAGAATGGCTTTGGTGCGGTGTTATCCTTTACCGTGAAGGGCACCAAAGAGAACGCTACCAAGTTGGTTGACCAATTGAAGTTGGTTAGCCACCTGGCCAACGTGGGCGATGCCAAAACGCTGATCATTCAACCCTCCGCGACTACGCACTCCCAGTTGACGGACGAAGAACAGATTTCGGCCGGTGTTTTACCGAACCTGCTGCGCGTGTCGCTGGGTATCGAGCACATTGAAGACATCAAAAGTGATTTTGAACAGGCATTTGCCAAAGTGTTTAAGGGCGAACTTGTAGCCTGATCGCATTGACATGACCAAATCGGACCATGTGTTTCACTATCCCGGTGAGTTCGAGCTGGAGTCGGGCGGGAAACTGCCCGGCTTCCAGCTTAAATACACCGTGCTGGGGCAGTTGAACGCACAGCGCAACAACGTGGTGTGGATTTGTCATGCGCTCACCGGCAACTCGGATGCCACCTCGTGGTGGAATGACTTCTTCACCGCGGGGAGCCCCTTCCCGTCCGACCGCTGGTGTATTGTGTGTGCCAATGTGTTGGGTGGCTGCTACGGTTCCACTGGTCCGCTGTCTGCAAATCCGGCAACGGGAAGCGGCTACTTTCATGACTTCCCGCTCATCACCAACCGCGATGTGGTGCGTGCCTTTGATCTGTTACGCCAACACCTGCGACTGGATAAGATTCATACGGTACTGGGTGGTTCGTTGGGTGGCCAGCAGGCATTGGAATGGGCAATCATACATCCGAACGTGTTTGAAAATCTGGTAGCCGTGGCCTGCAACGCCTTTCATTCTCCCTGGGGCATAGCGTTTAATGAGGCGCAGCGGCTCGCGATTGAAGCCGACAGCACCTGGAGAGAAAACGATACCCGGGCTGGATCCGAAGGTCTGAAAGCTGCCCGCGCCATGGCCATGATTTCGTACCGTACCTACGAAGGTTTTCGCTTGACGCAATCGGAAAAATCGAACGACCACCTGGATGATTACCGGGCCGCCTCCTACCAGCGCTACCAGGGTGAAAAACTGGCCAAGCGCTTCAATGCATTTACGTACTGGACCTTGACCAAAATGATGGATAGCCACCATGTGGGGCGTGGGCGCCCATCCACAGAATGGGCACTGAAACAAATCCGGGCTAAAACACTGGTGGTGGCGGTAGATAGCGATAATCTTTTTGTACCGGCCGAACAGGATGTACTGGCCCGTCATATACCGGGTGCCGTTTTGGAAACCATCTCGTCTGATTTTGGTCACGATGGGTTTCTGGTCGAGTTTAACCAATTAAAAAACGTAGTTCGAAAATTTTTACAGCAACAGCCAAAAGAATTGGCACTATGAAGAAGAAACTAAAACTGGGCGTATTTGGGTTTGGCTGTGTTGGCCAGGGGCTCTACCATGTACTTAGCGAAACGCACGGAGTGAAAGCCGAGATCAAAAAAATTGCCGTTAAAAATCGTGACAAGCAGCGAACATTGTCGGCCGAACTTTTTACGTTCGATCACCAGGAAATTTTGCAAGACCCCGAGATTGACGTGGTGGTCGAGTTGATTGACGATGCACGTGTGGCGTTTGATATTCTCCGGCAGGCGCTTCAAAACGGCAAACATGTTGTTACCGCCAACAAGCGAATGCTGGCGGAAAACCTGGAAGATATCTTTCAGCTTCAGCAGCAATATGATCGGTCCGTCTTGTACGAAGGGGCGGTGTGCGGCAGCATTCCGATTATTCGCAACCTGGAAGAGTACTACGACAACGATTTGCTCAACAGCATCGAAGGCATTTTTAACGGTTCCACCAATTTTATCCTAACCAAGGTGTTCGAGGAGCAGAAAAGCTATGAGGAAGCATTGAAGGGGGCCCAGGATCTCGGCTTTGCCGAAAGTGATCCATCGCTGGATGTTCAGGGTTTTGACCCCAAGTTCAAACTGACTATTGCACTGGCCCACACCTTCGGCCTGTTCATTAAACCCGAGAATATTATCAATCTCGGTATCGATAAAATCTCATCGGTTGATCTGAAGTTTGCCCGTGAAAATGGCCTTACAATCAAATTGATCGCACGGGCCGTGCGCCAGGGTGAACAGGTGTTTGCCTTTGTGGCACCTCAGTACGTGCCGGCCCAGCATTTTTTGGCCCCCATTCGAAATGAATTTAACGCAGTGGTCGTTAACGGTGCGTTTGCCGAGAATCAGATTTTTGTTGGCAAGGGCGCAGGTAGCTACCCCACGGGGTCAGCCGTCTTGTCCGATATCTCCGCCCTCACCTTTGACTATCGGTACGAGTACAAAAAAAGACAACAGGGCGACCGAAATTCGTTCTCCAATAATGCCTTGATTGAGGTGATTGTAAGCTACCCGGAATCCTCCCCCCTTTTGCCGCAGGATTTCGAAGACTTCAAGGGCGGCTACCGTGGCTTTGGCTATCAAAACATGCGCGGCACCATTACGCTGGCGCGGCTGGCTGAATGGGGTCAGCGGCCCGGCCTCAGCGTGATTCTCGCCCCGGATGCCCGGCCGGTCGCCCAATCCGGCCTACCCGTTAAGGATCTGCTCTACGCGTAGCCGAAGCCGCGGCATTCCAACCTTAGAAAGGCCTTAAACAAAGGCCTTTTTTATTTGGGGAAATGTTCGTTTTTGGGCCCTATGGCTATATTTGTGGTGATTAAAAGACGAGTATGCTCATTCTTACCTCCATCGTTGCGTTTACAGCGGTTATTCTGCTGTTGGTGGCGCTCCTGATATTCGCTCAGAAAAAATTAGTGCAGTCTGGACCCGTTAAGATCTTGATCAACGGGGAAAAGATGATAACCGTGTCGGCTGGCAGTTCGCTTTTGTCCACCCTGGCCAATGAAAAGATCTTTTTGCCCTCGGCTTGCGGTGGCGGTGGCACCTGTGCCATGTGCAAGTGTGTGGTGGAGTCGGGCGGGGGTGATGTGTTGCCTACCGAAGTAGGTCACCTGAGCCGCAAGGAACAGAAGGACCATGTTCGGCTGGGTTGCCAGGTTAAGGTTAAGCAGGATCTCAACATCCGAATCCCCGAAGAAATATTCGGAATCAAGAAGTGGGAATGCGAAGTGGTTTCAAATTACAATGTATCGACTTTCATTAAGGAGTTTGTGGTAAAACTGCCGCCCGGTGAAACATTGAAGTTTGAGGCGGGGGGTTACATCCAAATCGATGTACCGGCCACTACCGTTGATTTCAAAACGATGGACATTACGCCCCATCCGGAGTTAGGTCACAAGCAGGATGTGTTCAAGTCCGATTGGGATAAGTTCAAGCTGTGGGATCTGAAGATGAAAAATGATGAGCCCATTTTCAGGGCGTACTCCATGGCCAACCACCCGGCCGAGGGCAACATCATCATGCTGAACATACGTATCGCCACACCCCCGTGGGATCGCGCCAATAACAAGTGGATGGATGTGAATCCCGGCATTTGTTCATCCTATGTGTTTTCACGCAAGCCTGGCGATAAGGTGACCATTTCTGGCCCTTACGGTGAGTTCCATATCAACAAGACGCAGCGCGAAATGATTTATATTGGTGGCGGAGCAGGCATGGCCCCGCTTCGAGCGCAGATTTTCCACCTCTTCCATACTGAGAAGACAAACCGGAAGGTATCGTACTGGTACGGTGGTCGTTCAAAGAAGGAATTGTTTTATGTGGAACACTTCCGCGAAATCGAAAAGCAATTCCCGAATTTTCAATTCAACATTGGATTATCGGAGCCGCTGCCGGAAGACAACTGGAAGGTGAAAAAGAGCCTTGATGACAAAGATGCAGACGGTTACATCGGCTTTATCCACAAGTGCTTGTACGATAACTATCTGGGCAGTCACGCGGCACCGGAGGATGTAGAATTCTACCTCTGCGGTCCGCCTCTGATGAATGCGGCCGTGTTGAAAATGCTCGATGAAATGGGTATTCCAAAAGAAAATATTCGCTTTGACGATTTTGGAGGCTAAACGAAAGTCAAAAGATTAAAAAAGGGGTGCCGGTGAGTGGGCACCTTTTTTTATTTACTAACTTTAATTCGCAAATGGCGTTTCGATGACTTGAGGCGACCATTTATTACGCCATATCCATATGAAGACATCCCTTGACCCCTATCCCGAGTTTAAGACGGTGCTTGAACTTGTTAAGAGGCTGTCGAAGGACGAAAAAATCAAGCTTTCTAAAGAATTGGAAAAGGAACTGCTCGACATTCAGTTCACCCGGCTGCTTCGAATATTTAAAACCAACGAGCTGAGCGAGAAAGATATTACTACAGCAACTGAGTCGGTTCGCGCATCAATTTATGGCCGATCCAAATCCAATTAGAGTCATTATTGACACGAACCTTTGGATCAGTTTTTTGATCGGCAAGGAACTAGCACCGTTGAAAAACCTTATTGTTGAGGGGAAAATCAAGCTCATCATCACTCCGCAATTGATTGACGAAATAACCGATGTGACCAGTCGCGCCAAATTCCGGAAGTATTTCCCAAAGTCACGCGTGGCCGAGCTGATCGAACTCCTTCAGCATGTGAGCGAAAGTTTCAACGTTGACGATGTGCCGGCTGCAGGGCCGGACCCAAAAGATGACTTTTTGTTTGCACTGGCCAAGATATCTCATGCCGATTTCCTGGTCACGGGTGACAAGCCTTTGCTGGAGATGAAAACATTCAGCCAAACTCAAATTGTAACGTCAAGGCAGTTTATCGATAAATTCCGTTGATATGGACCTCACACTTTTCTTCTCCCCGGTTGACGAAGGGTTGTATTCCGGCATTACAAGTTCTTCCTCCCTGGCTAAAAACATTCGTGTTTTTGGCGAAAAAATGCCCGACTTTAAGGGTGCCCACATTGCCATTTTCGGCTTTAACGAAACCCGCGGGGCAGGCCACCACCCGGGGCACCTATCCGGCCCGGACGAGGTGCGCAAAAAATTGTACCAACTCAAACGAGGATCCGGAGCCTACCGCATTGTCGATCTCGGTAATTTAAATGCCGGCATTGATCTGGAAGAATCGTACGTGCGGCTGAGCGAGGTATGCCGGATTTTGATGGAACAAAATGTATTGCCGCTCATCATCGGAGGCACCCAAGACCTGGACTATGGTCAATACTGGGCGTACGAACGCCTGGAGAAGATGGTGAGCATCCTCAACGTGGATGCCTTTCTGGATTTGGATGACAAGCACACCAGCACGGCCGACCGGAAGCACATTCACAAGATCCTGCTCCACGAGCCCAACTATCTGCACAGTTACATTCACCTCGCCTATCAGAGTTACTTAATTGATCCGGCTTCCATCGCTATTCTGGAGAAACTCTATTTCGAGGCCTTTCGCATCGGGCAAATGCGCCACAACTTCACCGAAATAGAGCCCACTATCCGGCAGGCCGACATGCTGACCTTTGACCTGGCGTCAATTAAGTCAGCCGATGCACCCGGCAGTGAGCATGCGCAGCCCTTTGGTCTTACCGGAGAAGAGGCGTGCCAGATCTGCTGGTATGCCGGTTTAAATGAAAAGTTAAGTTCGGCCGGATTCTACGGGTACAGCGCTGACTTCGATGACGAGCATCGAAAGACGGCTTCCGTAACTGCGACCATGATCTGGTACTTCATCGAAGGATTTTATCAGCGCAAGCATGAGCTTAACTTCCGCAGCAATGACTTCATCAAATACGTGGTAGCCATGCCGCAAGAACCCGAAACGCTCACGTTTTACAAAAGCAAGCTTACCGAAAAATGGTGGATGGAGATTGTGCCTCCTCACGCCCAGCAGTACGGGCGTAATAGCATGGTTCCCTGCAGCTACAACGACTACCAGCAGGCCACATCCGGTGAACTTCCTGAGCGCTACCTGACCGCCATTGCGAAATTATGAACAAGGTAATCCTAACGCTGATTTTTGCCCTCCTGATGGCCGGGTGTTCCGGCACCCTCTCCGATCCTCAACAGATCGTAGATCGTGCCATTCAAATGGCTGGAGGCAATACGTACACGAACTCAACCATTGAATTTGATTTTCGCAACCGGCACTACAAAGCCACGCGGCAAGGCGGGGTATTTTCCTACGAGCGAATCTTCCGCGATTCCATCAATACCATTCACGACTACGTAACCAATGACGGGTTCAGGCGCGAAATCAACGGGTCGCTGGCTGTCGTGCCCGATTCCATGCAGACGCGATATGCCAGTTCTACCAATTCCGTCATCTATTTTGCGCTGCTGCCTTATGGATTGAATGATGCTGCCGTCCAGAAAGAATTTGTTGGCCTGGCTACCGTTGAGGGAAACCCCTATTTCAAAGTACGGGTAACTTTTGACCAGCAAGGCGGTGGAGAGGATTTTAATGATGTGTATTTCTACTGGTTTGATCCGGAGACGTTTGAACTGGCGTACCTCGCCTACTCCTTCGAAGAAAAAGATGAAACCAGCTTTCGTTTTCGAAAAGCCCTGAACCCACAAGTCGTTGGCGGCATCCGCTTCGTTGATTACGTTAATTATCAACCCCTCGATCGATCCCAAACGGTAGACCAGGCCGATGAGCTCTTCAACTCTGGCAAACTCAGCGAGCTGAGCCGTATTGAATTGAAAAACATCAGCGTGAAGTAAGCCGCTTCCGGATGCTGAGCGCGGCCACTGCGGCCGTCACCAACCCGGTAACCAATCCATTGATCCACTCAACGGGGGCAACACCTGTCACGGCTTGCCATGATTTGAGTATGCCGGTTAAACCAATCCGCGTAACGGCCATCATCACGATCAACAAAATGAGATTATACCCCCATGAGGGTTGTGCCGAACGCGAAACCAATCGGGGGTCATTGATCAGAAATATCAACAAGCCGGTGAGCAGGGGAAGAAGTAGCCCATTCAATGCCTGAACCACCACAATGATCGGGATGGGGGCTCGCCCGCTGAGACCAAAGACAAACCCTGTGGCCAGCACGAAAAACCCCAGTGCTTTTACGGCATACCGGTTACGCCATCCAAAAACAGTTTCAGCCACCACCTGCGCGGCAAACGGAGAGGTAACGGCAGATGAAAATCCTGCAGCAAACAACCCCAGTCCAAACAGAATAGCCCCCCAGGTGCCCACCCGCTCCCGAAAAACTTCGGCCACGAGTTGAAACGAATCGAACCCGGGCAGTAATGTGCCCGCCAGTAAAATCCAACCCGTAATGGCCCCGCCTATGACTACAGAAACGGACAGGCCGGCTCGCATCAGGGATAACGTTTGGCCTTTGCTGATGCCTGACCCCAGAAAGATATTGTAGGGGACAATGGTGGTGCCCACCAATCCGAGGGCCAGCAATTCGGACCCGGCAGGAACCCGAACCTGCCCGACTGCGTGAACAATATCACCTACGGGATGCGGTGTTTTAGACGACAAGAACAAGAAGGCAATGCCCATCAGCCCAACCAGGCCTGTCATCAGCCAACCCATGAGGCTTCGCACACTTGACCAGAGAATGGCCCCCGCCAAAAAGACGACCACTACGGCAAGCAAAGCGCGCGATGCCGGTAACATCAGTTCGAGCCCGCTGATGGCACCCAGGATGTTGCCCGCCTCATACGCGGCACACCCCAGCACTACCGAGCCACCGGTAATCCATTTAATGCCGGAGGCTGCCGGGCCCAATCGTTGTTGAATGGCTTCGCCTAACGTTAGACCTGTATCAATCACGAGCCGGGCCGACACTTCTTGTAAAACAATGCAGGCCAACGTAGCGAAAACCACTGCCCAGAGTAAATCAAGTTGATGGTTGGCTCCGGCCGACAATGCCGTAGTAATGGTACCCGGGCCGATGAATGCAGCCGAGATCACCGACCACACAATAACGCTGCCCAGCGTAGTGGGCGCCTTGGCCTTCATCATTTTGAAAGGTACCAAATTGCCCCACGTAGTAAAATCGTAAATTGCCGCATGGCGAATATCGTGGCGCTGGTTGGCCGCCCTAATGTTGGAAAGTCCACTTTGTTTAATCGTCTGGTAGAACAGCGCCAGGCTATTATTGATGATATGCCGGGGGTTACCCGCGACCGGCACTATGGCTATGCCGAATGGACCGGCAAGTTCTTCACCGTAATTGACACGGGCGGATATATCACCGGATCGGATGATAAGTTCGAGAAAGAAATCCGCAGACAGGTAGAAATGGCCCTGGATGAATGTACGGTGGTGGTATTCATGGTGGATGCCCGCGATGGTCTTACCGGCTACGATAAGGAGTTCGCCAACATAGTGCGCAGGAGTGAGAAGCCGGTTTTTGTAGCGGCCAACAAAGCCGATACTCCGGATAAAGCAACGCTTGCAGCCGAGTTTTATGAATTGGGGCTGGGCGATGTGTACCCGGTTTCAGCTGAAACCGGTTCTGGCACGGGTGAACTATTGGATGCGGTGATTGCCAGTTTTCCGTCCGAAGGCGTTGAAGATCCGGATGCCGGTATACCCCGTATCGCTATCCTGGGAAGGCCAAATGTGGGGAAGTCATCACTGCTGAATGTCTTACTCGGCCAGGAGCGCAGCATCGTGACCGATGAGGCCGGGACAACGCGCGATGCCATTCACAGCCGGTATAAGATGTATGGCAACGACTTTATCTTGATCGACACAGCCGGTATCCGGAAAAAGTCCAAAGTTCATGCCGATATTGAGTTTTACTCCGTTTTAAGGTCGCTGAAAGCACTTGAGGAGTGTGATGTGTGCATTTATGTAATTGATGCTACACGTGGTTTAGAATCCCAGGATGTGAGCCTGATTGCCTTGGCCCAAAAGCAGGGCAAAGGCCTGGTGCTGATGATGAACAAGTGGGACCTCGTGGCGAAGGATTCGAAAACCGCGGATAAGATCAAGAAAGAGATTGGTGAAAAGCTCGCCCCGATCGACTACCTGCCGGTGATTTTTGCTTCCGCATTGGAAAAGCAGCGGATTTTTCAGGTGATTGAAAAGGCTGTTCAGGTGTACGAATGCAAATCGAAGAGAATTGCAACATCCGCCTTGAATGATGCCCTGCTACCCGAGATTGCGCATTACCCGCCACCGGCAGTAAAAGGCAAGCTGATCCAGATCAAATACATTACGCAGTTGCCGGGCAAATCGCCAACGATTGCATTCTTTTGCAACCTGCCGCAATATGTTCAGGAACCCTACGAGCGTTTTCTCGAAAATAAGTTGCGCGACAAGTTCGATTTTGAAGGAGTTCCACTGCGTTTGGTGTTCCGGAAGAAATAAAATTGCGGCCAGTGTGCCTAATGGCCAATCGGTAGGGTCGAAATTCACCCTGAAAACAAACAAAACATAAAAATTTGCGTTTTTTTGGCTAAAAAACAACCTTTACCCTTATCTTTGCACCCGAATTTTTAAAACCTGTAAACGACTATGAAAAAAGTACTTGCTTTTGTGATGGTATGTGGCCTGGCTGCTGCTTTCGTTGCCTGTGGTGGTAAGAAAGCTGAAGAAGCTGCCGCTGCTGCTGACTCTACTGTAAATGCAGTAGTTGATTCAGCTGCTGCTGTAGTAGACAGCGCTGCCGCTGCTGTTGATTCTGCTGCTTCCTTAGTGAAGTAATCAGAAATCACCAAACATTCCCGGGAAGGCTTTAGGTGACTAAAGCCTTTTTTATTTTTGCTGGCTTGAGTGCCTTCTCCATTCTTCAGCAGCATGTGCCGGCCCCGGCCCTGGCGTATTGTCTTCACCTGCATGAACGGTACCCCTTTCGGCTCAAGTTGCGGCAGAAGCGACAAACCAAGGTGGGCGACTTTTCCTTCAGGCCGGGCCGCCCGTTGCAAATCACCCTCAATCGCGATCTTCATCCGTTTCTCTTCCTGATGACCTACGTTCACGAGGTTGCCCATGTGGCGGTTCACCTGCAGTTTGGGCCGCGCACGGAACCACACGGGGTAAGGTGGAAGAAGATGTTTCAGGACCTGATGGCTCCTCTGCTGCGCGAGGAGGTGTTTTCGGCCGAAGTTTTGACGGCCTTGCAGAAGCACATGATCAACCCAAAGGCATCAACATTTGCCGATAGTAAACTCGTTAATGCTCTGCGGCAGGCCGACAGCCGCACCCACCACGATGTACAGGTCTCCGCCTTGCCGGAGGGTGCCTTGTTTCGGTTGAACGGCCGGTGGTTTCGAAAGGGGGTAAGTAAACGTACGCGTGCGGTGTGCCAGGAAGTAGGCAGGCGCAGCCGATACCTGGTGCCGCTGGATGCCGTGATTGAGGAGGTTCAGCTATCGCTGCTCTAGGTCAGCCGCGATGAGCTTCCAACACCTGACGAACGCTTCCGTGTAATGCCAGAAGGCGTTCGGCTTCCGCTTCATCAACCTGAAGTTCCTGCATCAGCATTCGTACACCGCGATTCACCAGTTTCTGATTCGTCAGTTGCATATCCACCATCCGGTTTCCTTTTACCCGGCCCAGTTGAATCATGGTGGCAGTCGAAATCATATTCAGCACCATCTTTTGGGCCGTGCCCGCTTTCATGCGTGTGCTGCCCGTAACAAACTCAGGGCCTACAACTACTTCAATTGGAAACTGAGCTACCTGGGCAAGTTCGCTGCCGGTATTGCAGGTGATGCAACCGGTGACCAAACCGTGTTCTCTGGCCATCCGAAGCCCGCCAATGACATAGGGTGTCCGCCCGGAGGCAGCAATGCCAATGAGCACGTCAGCGCTTGATATCTGGAGGGCTTCCAAATCACGCCAGGCCTGGTTTGGGTCATCCTCTGCCTTTTCAACAGCTTTACGAATGGCGGCATCGCCACCGGCAATCAGGCCGATTACTTTGCCTTGGGGCAACCCATAGGTGGGTGGTATCTCCGAAGCATCGAGAATGCCCAGCCGGCCGCTAGTGCCCGCCCCAATGTAAAACAACCGGCCACCCGCTTTCATCTTGATTACGATCTGCAAAACCAAATCCTCCATGGCCGGAATGGCCTTCTGAACGGCATGCGCCACGTGTTGATCTTCACGATTGATGTTGACCAGCAGGTCGCGCAAGGTCATGCGCTCCAGATCATCATAGTACGAGGCTGACTCCGTTACAGACATTAGGACTCCACATCTTTTTGGTGATACAACGCGAGGCCGGCTATAGGCCCCTCAGAAATTACTTTTACTTGAATGTGCCTATCCTGACCAACCTGCCTGACCAGATCGCTAAAGTAAAAAGCAACGGAGCCGGTAAAGTGTACGGGATAATTCGAGTACATATCATACTTCATCACATTATTCTCGAAGAAATCAGAAAAGGCCCGATACACCAATTGATAGCAATACGGCTCTTTCAGGTGTTGGAAGATAAACTTCATGAAGCTGGCCAGGAATGCCCCTGGGCGTTCCTGCTGGTAAACTTTTTCCAATACCTCCTCGCGGGTAAACGGATACCGGGCTTTGAATTGGGCCGCCAGATTGGCCGGAAGGTTGCCGCGGAAGTAATCAAAAATCAGTCGTTTACCGACATACGTTCCTGAACCTTCATCGGCCAGAATCCACCCCAGATTGGCTACTTGTTCAATTATCTTTTCGCCATTGTACAAGCACGAGTTGGACCCCGTACCCAGTATGCAGGCGATCCCCGGTGAACGCCCACACAGCGCACGGGCAGCCGCTAATAGATCCCAGTGAACCTCCACTTTTGAACCTGGAAAGTAGTGCAGAAAAATATCCCGGATGAGTTGTTGATTTTTTTCAGACGATACACCCGTGCCATAGTAAAAAACTTTGTTTACCGGCTCTTTGACCATGGGCACAAGTTGACCGGTCAGAATGTTCTGCAAATCTTCAGGTTGCTGATAATACGGATTAAATCCGGCCGTGTGCGCCTGTTCGATAGGCGCGTTTTTTCTCAACAATCGCCATTCAATTTTTGAACCACCGCTGTCAGCAATTAAGACCATCTATTTCCGCGGTTGGAGTGATTGGTTCCACTCATACACTTTGTCAGAAATCTCGATTAGCAGTTCCGGGTTTTTCTCTAACGCATTACCGACCACAATCATATCGGCCCCGGCCGTAAGCGCCTTGGTTGCTTTGGCTGCGGTGTTAATGCCCCCGCCCACAATCAGTGGCACTCTAACTGCCTGACGCACGGCACTTATCATCTTGGCACTGATCTCGCGTTCCGCACCGCTGCCGGCATCCAGGTAAATGAGTTTTAGCCCTAGCATTTCACCCGCCATGGCGGTGCAGACCGCCAGCGAATACTTATCCTCAGGTATAGGCATTGTGTTGCTGATGTAAGCAGCCGAGGTAATCTTGCCTGAATTGATTAGCAGGTAACCTGTCGGCAGCACTTCCAGCCGGCTATTCCGAATGATCGGGGCAGCCGCCACATGCTGACCAATCAACAAATCGGGGTTGCGGCCAGAGATCAAAGACAAAAACAAAATCGCGTCAGCCTGTGCATCAAGCTGGAGGGAATTACCAGGAAACAACACCACCGGAATACTGACCTGGCTCTTGATAAAACGGATTACCTCGCTGAGATTCGTAGTGATCATGAGACTGCCCCCCACAAAAAGATAGTCAACACAATTTTCGCTCGCAAGCCGTATGAGAGGTGTCAGCCGACTGGTATCCTCAACCTTATCCGGGTCAATGAGCACAGCTAGGCTCTTGCGGCCTTGCTCCACGTGGGCATACCACTGATCAAGAATATTCATGTTTTTCTTTTCTCGATTGTAAATGTTCGGCAAGTATCTCCTTTGCCAGCGCCAACAGCATAACCGTGCCCTGGCTCATCACCTGTGTGCCTACTTTTGAAAGGAAAGACGGGGGCTGATCGGGTTCCTCAAGTTCCACCTCCGCTGATACCCTATCCGCCTGCTGCTTTTTCGGTTTGGTCTTTTTCTTTTTACCTGAAAATTGGGTGAATAGGAAATACGACAAAGCAAGAGCTCCGCCAATGACCAGCGCATTCTTCACCACGCGTTCGGTGCGATCAGAAAATTCGCCTACTTCACGATCAAGCTCGCGCTTATGCCGCTCGCTCTCCTCAATCAAGCGCTTCTTCTCCGGATCCTGTATTTCCAGTAGTTCCATACGACTTATCTTTTTCCTGAATTATGCGCTCTCTGACAGCGCGTTCAATACGTGCATCAATCGGTTTCTTGAGAATGATGAACAGCAAAAACAACAAAAGGTAAACGCCCCCCAAGACAAAGTAACCGGTGGCGGTCTGGCCGAGATAGGCATTTAGCCACTGTGCTACTCCTATGCTCAGGAATAGCAATAACATTAGCCCAAACAAGACCAGGAACACAAGCACAACGAGGTGCGCGATGGCCCGGGCTACTTCCTCCTTGATTTCCAGCTTAAAGAGCTCCAGGCGTGTTTCAACGTAACCCGTGAAATGGCGGATAAGGTTATCCAGCCTCAGGAACTTGAAAATTGACTCTTTTATGCCGTCCATGAGGATGCAATATACATAAACTTGGTGTGGGTTTTCAGGGTTTTTTAATCTCTGTCAGCCATTCCCGCTCAGTCACCCGGCTATTGTGCAGGGTCTCGTGCTGGACAATGAGATTTTCCCGGCTTGCTATGAAAACCCGCGAAACCACAGAATCAGCCGGCTGGGGGACATAACGCTTTTCAAAAACAAAAACCGAATCAAATTGAACGCCTGATGCCCCCTTCAATCCGGTTTCAATGGCTGTGATACACATGCGGTATCGACCTTGGGGATCCGCGCCTTCACGGCAAAATCCCACCGATTGAAACTCATATATCTCATTATTCAGAATCAACAAATCACTCTTCCGGTAGGCCGTTACGGTTTGCCGGAGTTGCTGGCGGGCCGCTTCGTCATATATTGACCAGGTATTCAGTTGTTCATTTTTATAGGCCCGGATGGTAATTCGGTAGTCACTCGTGCGCCCGTTGACCAGGTTTTCCTTCCGGTAAAGGATCTCGGTTACCGTTGCGCGATCTTTGTTAAGGTAGATGAGCGAAAAAGGAACGAAAAAAAATGTAACCAACAGGTACAGAAACCCGGCCAACCGATACCGAAGTGTTAACCGCCCCAGCCGGGTGGCCAGTTCGATCGGAATCTCCCGCAAGAACGGCATGGAAAAAAGCGTAACCCCAAAAAGGTTGAACAGGAAATGCGCTATGGCTATGCTAATGGCTGCGTTGGAGTTAAAAACAGCCGCAATGAACGCAGTAATGGTAGTACCCATATTGGCTCCCAAAATGAACGGCACCGCCTTCCTCAACTTCACAATCTTTTTGGCTACCAACGGAACGACCAGCGAAGTAGTCACGGTGCTGGACCTGATCAACGCGGTGATCACCAAGCCCCATAAAAACGAAACCAGGCTCCAGTTGAAAAAGAAACGCTCCACGTTGCCATGCTGATCAAGACCTAAGATGTCAGTCAACACTCTTCGAAAAAACACGATAGATCCAAAAAGCAAAGCGATGGATAGTGTTACCAACACAAACCCGCTTGGGATTTCCGCCAGAAGAAAATCAATGATGGGATTAACACCTCCCCCAAGGAGCCGGAAGTCGCCTGTAACCGGCCCCAAGGGTTCATCAAAAAGTTGAACAGCCAAAAACTGTGACAACTTCGAGAGCAGGCCAAAGTAATACTCCAGCGGAAACAGAACAACAACGGTTAGAATGTTGAAAAAATCGTGGTAGGTGCCTGCGGCCACCGCTCTCCTGAATTCCTTTCGTTTGTTGATAAAGCCCAGGGAAACAATAGTGCTCGTAATTGTAGTGCCAACATTGGCGCCCATGATAATCGGAATGGCGCTTTGCAATGGAAGCGACCCCGAGGCCACAAGGGCCACCACGCTGGTTGTCACCGCTGAGCTGCTTTGTAACAGTGCAGCCGTAAGTAACCCGATAAACAAAGCAGTAAAGGGATTGGAGGTGGCCAACAAAATGTTTTCAGCGGCTTCATTACCCAGAAGCTGGAGAGAGGAGATGAGCAGGTCAAGCGCAAAGAAAAAAGCAAGCAGCGCTAATACGATGAAGGCCGTGTTCTTGGCAACCATCCGCCAATTCGGGCGGCTTGAAATCGGGGGTTGTATCCGGCCTTCCGTCATGTCAGTAAAGATAGTGAGGCCGGGCTCAGATCAAACAATTAAGCCGGTTGGCCAAGCTCCTGAATCGCCATCCAGGCCATGAGCCCCGGGCCCAGGTGAAGGGCCGCCTCGTCAATATCGAAAGTAGGCGTATGAACATAGGACGTTATGCCCCGAGCCGCATTACCCGTACCCAGCCGGTAGAAACAAGCGGGCACCACGTGCGAGTAGTAAGCGAAATCCTCGGATCCTAACGTAACTTCCAAATCCACCACATTTGATTCGCCCACATACTGAACTGCGGCCTGCCGCATTCGCCTGGTTAACGTGGCATCGTTTTCCAGGTATGGATAGCCGCGCGAAATCCTGACTTCACAACGGCCGCCCATGCCCTCGGCCACACCCTGCGCCAGCTTGGAAATTCTTTCCAATGCCGTTTCTCGCCAGACTTCGTTAAGCGCCCGGAACGTGCCAGCCATAGTTACTTCTTCCGGTACAATATTCGTGGCGCCCTGAGCCACCACCTTTCCAAAATTCAGCGTGGTCGGCTGGCGCGGATCTGCCTGCCGGCTTACGACCTGCTGCAAGGCCACGATAATGTTGGCGGCTATCACTACCGGGTCAACCACCAGATGTGGTGCTCCGGCATGGCCACCCTTGCCGATTACGCGCAGGTAGATTTCATCGGAACTCGCCATGTACATACCCTCACGAAAACCCACCTGACCGACCGGAATCAGCGGCATCACATGCTGCCCTAAAATGGAAACAGGTTGAGGGTTTGCCAGCACTCCCTCTTTGATCATGAGGGAAGCTCCGCCCGGGTTCTTCTCCTCCCCCGGCTGAAAAATCAGTCGTACGGTTCCGGCAAACTCATTTCGCATGCGTGCCAGAATACCGGCCGTAGCAAGCAGCGAGGATGTGTGCACATCATGACCACACGCATGCATGACACCCGGTACGGTTGATCGATAAGACACATTATTTTTCTCCTGTATGGGCAAGGCATCCAAATCCGCGCGAAGCGCTACGGTTTTGCCCGGTTTATGTCCGGTCACTTCGCTTACCACACCGGTAGATGCGAGTCGCCTGGTGGGCAGGCCCAACCGGGTCAGGTGCTGTTCAACGAGAGCGGCTGTGGCATGTTCCTGATACGAAAGCTCGGGGTTGGCATGCAGGTGTCTTCGCACCTGGATCGTCTCAGGCGCAAGTTCATCTGACAGTCTCTTGATTTGATCAACGAGCGCCATTCGTTATCGCATGGGTATTTTCTCGGGTACCAAAATGGCTGTTGGCAGAAATCTTCGCAGCCGGTATAAATCCTTTTCCGCTTCCAACCGGGTGAAGTAGGCCCCGGCCGTGAGCCGAAACTTGGGTTGATTGTATTGTAACGTAGTCACAAAGTCAGGTAACTCGGTGGTTACCTTCTTCTTCGTTTCCATAGCCGACTCCCGGCTTGAGCCCGAATACAGCAGGATCGTATATCCATCCAGAAATTTCCGTGTCAGGTTAAAGCGGTTAATGCTGTCCAGCACAAGGTTTACCTTTTCATTTACGGTAAACTTTGGCGCGCCCCACACTTCCGGCAGAGCCGGACCGACCGAGGCGCGGGGCGTATCTAACGGGGGCCAGAAACGGGGCCGAAACACACTCAAATCCTCGTAATACCGCGAGCTGTTGCGTTGCGCCTGTGCGCAGGAGGCACCCATAAGGGTTAAAAGGGTCAAGAAAACCAGCCGCATGGTACCAAGGTAACCAAATTCCAAGCCATTTTAGGAGATCACAATGCAGCGCCCCGCACGAATATCCTCTTCAACCTTCTTGTACTTCACGTCCTTTTCTACTCGGCCATCAGAATACTGTACCGTCACCCGGTCATTTCGACCTGCAATTTTCTCCGAATGGACCGGCATCACTTTCTCCCGCGGTGGTTGCTGCGTGGCGTTGGGCTCCCCCTGGCCACCCGAAAGCAACGAGCGCGACTCTTCTTTTTGCTCGCTTAATTTCTGCCTTCGCTGGCTTCGGGCTTCCTGAACTTCATCGGCTTGCTGAACCGGAATCTCCGCCTTCAACAGGAAGGAAGTTGTCTCTTCGTTGACACGGGCGATAAAGCGTTTGAACGCCTCAAAACCTTCAAACTTATAGATCAGCAAGGGGTCCTTCTGTTCGTAAACCGCGTTTTGCACGGATTGCTTCAGATCATCCATATCGCGCAGGTGCTCTTTCCACTGCTGATCGATGATGACCAGCGTAATCATCTTCTCCATGGCCGTAATCAGCTCGCGATTCCGCGTCTCCACACATTTCTTCAGGCTGGCCGCAACACCGATTTGCTTGCCTCCATCCGTAAACGGCACCAGAATGTTCTCGATGGTGGCTCCCCGGCTTCGGAAAATATCCTGAACTACGGGCAACGACTTATCCGCTATTTGTTTGTTTTTGTTGTTGTAGTGCTGGAGCGCCTGATGGTAGAGTTTATCAGACAATACGGCCTGATCGGTCTTGGCGAATTCTTCGACCGAAATAGGAAAGTCAAAGCCCAACGTACTGAGGACCGCAAACTTGAAATTCTCCACACTCTCGGCTGCTTTGGCGTTCGCCACGATATCTTCGCAGGTATCGTTCAGCATGGTGAGGATATCCAGTTGCAGGCGCTCGCCAAACAACGCATTCTTCCTGCGCTTGTAAATCACCTCGCGCTGCGAATTCATCACGTTGTCATACTCCAACAGGCGCTTGCGGATACCGAAGTTGTTTTCCTCCACCTTTTTCTGGGCTCGTTCGATCGAAGCTGTCACCATCGAATGCTGAATCACCTCTCCCTCCTTCAATCCGAGGCGGTCCATAATGCGGGCAATTCGCTCGGGCATGAACATTCGCATGAGGTTATCCTCCAACGACACGTAGAATTGAGAAGTACCCGGATCGCCCTGACGGCCGGAGCGGCCTCTCAACTGCCGGTCGACCCGCCTGGATTCGTGTCTTTCGGTACCAATGATCGCGAGGCCACCCGCTGCCCGCGACTCGGGGGTTAGTTTAATATCCGTTCCGCGGCCGGCCATATTCGTGGCGATGGTTACGGTGCCCGGCTTACCCGCTTCAGCTACAATCTCGGCTTCGCGCTGGTGTTGCTTGGCATTGAGCACATTGTGTTTGATCTTCCGCAGTTGAAGCATACGGCTGAGCAATTCCGAAATTTCGACCGAGGTGGTACCGACCAGCACCGGACGGCCCTGCTGCGTAAGTTTTACAATTTCCTCAACAACGGCATTGAATTTCTCCCGAATGGTCTTATACACCATGTCGTCACCATCTTTGCGCGTTACCGGGCGGTTGGTGGGAATTACCACCACGTCCAGTTTATAAATATCCCAGAATTCACCCGCTTCCGTCTCCGCAGTTCCCGTCATGCCGGCCAGCTTGTGGTACATGCGGAAATAATTCTGGAGTGTGATCGTGGCATACGTTTGAGTGGCGTCCTCCACCTTCACGTTTTCTTTGGCTTCAATGGCCTGGTGCAGTCCATCGGAATAACGTCTGCCGTCCAGCACACGACCCGTTTGTTCATCCACAATTTTCACCTTGCCGTCTACGATAATGTATTCGGTGTCGCGTTCAAACAGGGTATACGCTTTCAAGAGTTGATTCACACTGTGGATCCGCTGCGATTTAGTCGTGTATTCGCGGATCAGCTCTTCTTTTCGGGCCAGGCGGCCACCGGCATCTACCGACAGATCTTTTTCAATCTTATTCAGTTCCACGCCAATGTCCGGCAAAATGAAGAAGCGCGGGTCTTCGCCTTCGCCCGTAATCAGATCAATACCCTTGTCGGTCAGCTCCACGCTGTTGTCTTTCTCATCGATGACAAACAACAGGGGTTCATCTGCCTTCGGCATTTCCTTCTTATTGTCGGCCAGGTAGAAATTCTCGGTCTTCTGCAGAATGGCCCGCATGCCGGTTTCGCTTAGAAACTTAATCAACGGTTTGTGCTTCGGCATGGAGCGGTGGGCGCGAAACAGGGCAAGTCCGCCATCCTTTTCATTACCTTCACCGATGAGCTTTTTGGCGTCATTCAGATATTGATTCACCAGTTTTTTCTGTGCCTCCACCACTTTGAAAATGCGGGGTTTGAGATCATAAAACTCATGCTCATCGCCCCGCGGAATCGGACCGGAAATAATCAACGGAGTTCGCGCCTCATCAATCAATACCGAGTCAACTTCATCGACCATGGCGTAGTGATGGCCGCGTTGCACGAGCTCACCGGTTTCCCGCGCCATGTTATCGCGGAGGTAGTCGAAGCCAAACTCGTTGTTGGTACCGTAGGTGATATCCGCCTGGTAGGCATTTCTGCGCACCAGCGTATTGGGTTCGTGTTTATCAATGCAATCGACTTCCAGACCGTGGAACTGGAACAGCGGACCCATCCATTCACTGTCGCGCCTGGCCAGGTAATCGTTTACCGTAACGATGTGAACGCCTCGCTTCGCCAAGGCATTAAGAAAAGCAGGAAACGTAGCGACCAGTGTTTTACCCTCGCCCGTGGCCATCTCGGCAATGTTACCTTCATGCAGGGCAATGCCACCGATGATTTGTACATCGTAGTGCAGCATATCCCATTTGATTTTGTTTCCGGCTGCCACCCACTCGTTATACCAACGGGCTTTGTCGCCATCAATCTTGACGTGCTCATGGCGGGCGGCCTGCAAACGGTCAAACTCGGTGGCGGTCACTTCGATGTAGTCATTCTCCTTGAATCTCCGGGCCGTATCGCGCACAATGGCAAACGCCTGCGGAAGCACCTGTATGAGAACTTTCTCAAGCTCTTTATTTCGTTCACCCTCAAGCTTGTCGATCTGACCAAAGAGTTCCTCTTTGTCGCTCAGCTCCATTTCCGGATTGGCCGCAATCTGCTGATGCAGGCCCGCCAACTGATCATCAATCAACTTCAGGCCATCGGCAATTGCTTGCTGCACCGCGCGTGTCTTATCCCTAAGTTGATCGTGGGAAAGGTTTTTGAGTTTCTCGTATTCGGCTTTGGTTTCCTGCACCAACGGCATCATCCGCTTAATATCCCGATCGGACTTGGTACCGAAGATTTTGGCAATGAATTTTAGCATGTTTCTCGTCTGTTAATCTCCCCTGGTGCCCGATTGCCCGGCCACTGGGAATCCTGTTGAAAAGGGCCGTAAAGTTAAAGATTTAGGGGGTGCAATTATAGCTCCAAAGAGCCTTGAAACACCATTTTGGCAGGACCGGTAACGTAAATATCATAAAAGGTGCCGTCCTGTCGTCTTTTAAACTCCACCTCAAGTTGCCCACCCCGTGACTGGACCCTGACCGGTGAATGGTACCCAACAAAACTGGCCGCCAGCGCACAGGCGGTTGCTCCTGTTCCGCTGGACAAGGTCTCTTCTTCAACGCCACGCTCGTATATACGGAAGGCAATGGTATTGTCGGGCAACAGCTCAACAAAACTGGCGTTGGTGCCCGTGGGGTCATACAAGGGGCTATATCGAATTTTTCGGCCCTCTTCGAACACCGGGTATTGGGGTAAGCCGGAAACAAACCGCACGTTGTGGGGCGATCCGGTGTTCATAAAGTAATCATCGCCTTTTCGTTCCACGTGTTTCACATCATGTATCTGCATGCGAATGAGACCGGGTGAAATCACCGTAGCTTCGTGCGGGCCATCGTAGGCATTGAAAACGGTTTTGCCGGCCACCAGTTTGAGATGAGCCGCCAGATCTACGGCCGAGCGTGAACCGTTACCACATAAGCTTTGTGTTCCATCGGCATTGAAGTACCGAACATAGAAATCGTAGTTGGCATCGCGCTCAACGTAGATGATGCCATCGGCACCCACACCAAACCTACGGTCACAAATGCGCCCGATTTGCTCGGTGGTCAGTTTAACCTCGCCCTGCCGATTGTCAAAACAAACAAAATCGTTGCCGGCCGCCTGATATTTGTAAAAAGAGAGTTTCACGTCTACTTCACTTCCTCATAGTCAACATACTCACCACCCTTCACATTTCCTGTGGTGGGTCGCTTGCTGTGGTTTGCCGGGCGCTGAGGATTACCCCCGGGTGGCTGGCGGTACTGCTGTGACGATGCCCCCGCACGATAGAACAGGCTGGCGAACTTGTAGATCAGATATCCGATGAGCGTCAGGACGATTAGCGCTTTCATGTGTACAGAGATGCAAAAGTACAAAATTTAGGTTTCAGCACGGGCTGCCAATTTTAGGCAGATGTGTTTTTTTGCTTGATTTTAGCTGTGTTTGCGCGCAGATTATGCCCAGTTTGCAGACCTGAGGCAATCCGGATCAACCCTACGCTTTCCCTCGTGGAAGGGGCCGAAACCCGTTCATCGCTTCCAGCGGGGGAGTGTTACGGCAGAAAAATCCGGGCCTCGCGTGAAGTGGATACATCCAAAGAATTTCCGAGTCCGGTTATTCTGCACACAAGTCCTCAGCGGCTCAGGTACAAGTTTCGTTCTGCGTAGATGTTCAGGAAATAATCATCCATGAGGTCATCAATAAAGTAGATGGCCTCACCCGTGGATTTCATTTCCGGACCCAGTTCTTTGTTAACCTCCGGGAACTTATTGAATGAAAATACGGGCACTTTGATGGCATAACCCTTTTTGCGGGGGTTGAATCGAAAGTCCTTTACCTTATTCTCGCCTAACATCAATTTAGTCGCGTAGTTGACGTAGGGCTCATCGTACGACTTGCAGATGAAGGGGACCGTGCGGCTCGCCCGAGGGTTTGCTTCAATCACGTAGACCTTGTCGTTTTTGATGGCAAACTGAATGTTAATCAGCCCCTTGACTTTCAACGCCTGCGCAATCTTTACCGTGTAGTGCTCCATTTGCTTCACCACAAAATCACCCAGATTGTACGGGGGCAATACAGCATATGAATCACCCGAGTGAATACCGGCCGGCTCAATGTGCTGCATGATGCCGATGATATACACATCCTCGCCATCGCAAATGGCATCCGCTTCCGCTTCAATGGCCCCATCCAGAAAGTGATCGAGCAGTACCTTGTTGTCCGGCAGGTGCTTCCAGATATCGATGATGTGTGACTCCAATTCCTTCTCGTTGATCACAATTTTCATGCTTTGGCCGCCCAGAACATAAGAGGGGCGAACCAATAGCGGGAAACCAATTTGTTTGGATACCTCAAGAGCCTCATCCGGATCAGTGGCTACACCAAACTCCGGATACGGAATGCCCAGATCCTTGAGCAGGGTTGAAAACCGCCCGCGGTCTTCTGCCAGGTCAAGTGAATCAAAAGAAGTTCCGATGATCTTGATGCCGTACTTGTGCAGCTTCTCAGCCAGTTTGAGCGCGGTTTGGCCGCCCAACTGCACGATTACACCTTCCGGCTTTTCATGCTGAATGATGTCATACAGATGCTCCCAGAATACCGGTTCAAAATAAAGTTTATCCGAAATGTCAAAGTCGGTCGATACCGTTTCCGGATTACAATTGACCATGATGGTTTCGTACCCACACTCTTTTGCCGCCAGCACACCATGAACGCAGGAGTAGTCGAACTCAATGCCCTGCCCGATGCGATTGGGCCCAGAACCCAGCACCACCACCTTTTTCTTATTGCTGACAATCGATTCGTTTTCCTTGTCGAATGTAGAATAATAGTAAGGTGTTTTAGCTGCAAATTCGGCCGCGCAAGTATCCACTAATTTATACACCCGCTTGATGCCCAATTCCGTACGCTTCGTGTAGACTTCGCTTTCGTAGCAGTGCAACAAGTGGGCAATCTGGCGATCAGCAAATCCTTTCTCTTTTGCTTTGCGGAGCAACTCGGTCGGCACGTTATTCAGGTCGTACTCTTCTATTTGTCTTTCCAACTCCACCAATTCTTCGATTTGCTCGAGGAACCACTTATCAATGCGCGTAAGTTTTTGAATGGTCTTCAGGGGTATGCCAATCTTGATGGCATCGTGAATGTGAAACAGCCGGTTCCAGGTGGGGTTAGCCAGGCTTTGCACCAGTTCGTCCTGGTTGCGCAGTTCCTTACCATCGGCACCCAATCCGTTGCGCCTGATCTCAAGAGATTGACATGCCTTCTGCAGCGCCTCCTGGAAGTTGCGGCCGATACCCATCGCCTCGCCCACGGACTTCATCTGAAGGCCGAGTCTGCGATTGGCGCCCTGAAACTTGTCAAAATTCCACCGTGGGATTTTAACAATCACATAATCGAGAGCCGGCTCGAAATAAGCCGTAGTCGTTCCGGTAATCGCATTCTGTAGTTCATCGAGGTTGTAGCCGATGGCCAACTTGGCGGCAATTTTGGCTATGGGGTAGCCCGTGGCTTTGGACGCCAGGGCTGAAGAACGCGACACTCGGGGGTTAATTTCAATTCCGATGATGTCATCTGTATCCGGATTCACAGCAAACTGTACGTTACACCCGCCTGCAAATTTTCCGATGCCATTCATCATTTTGATGGCCAGGTCACGCATTTGCTGGTAGACGGTATCGGGCAGTGTCATGGCGGGCGCCACCGTGATCGAATCGCCCGTGTGGATACCCATCGGGTCAAAATTCTCAATGGAGCAAATGATAATCACGTTGCCCGCGCCATCGCGCAGCAACTCCAATTCGTACTCCTTCCACCCCATGATCGATTGCTCCACCAGCACTTCATGTATGGGGGAAGCGTGGAGACCGCGGTTAAGGGCTTCGTCAAACTCCTCGGGCTTATCAACAAACCCGCCACCCGTTCCTCCCAGGGTAAAGGAGGGACGGATGACCAACGGGAATCCGATCTCCTGGGCAATCTCTTTGCCCTCTAAAAACGAGGTAGCGGTTGCACCCCTGCAAACCCCGACACCCAGCTCCAGCATTCGGAGCCTGAATTTCTCACGATCCTCCGTAGTCTCAATCGCATGGATGTCAACGCCAATGATCTTCACGCCATATTGATTCCAAATGCCAGCCTTATCGCATTCGATACACAGATTTAAGGCCGTTTGCCCCCCCATGGTGGGCAACACGGCATCTACGTGGTGTAGCTCCAGTATCTCCCGAATCGACTTTTTCTCCAAAGGCTTGAGGTAAACATGATCCGCGTTGATCTTGTCGGTCATGATGGTAGCCGGGTTGGAATTGATCAGGATCACGTCAATACCTTCTTCCCGAAGGCTTCGGGCCGCCTGGGAGCCTGAATAATCGAATTCGCAAGCCTGACCTATGATGATGGGGCCGCTACCGATGATAAGAACGGAGCGGATGCTTCTGTCTCTGGGCATTTCCGGGTGGATAAATTGCGCCTGCCTGCGCGAAGCCGCTTCGGCAAAGGCAGGCAAAAATAAGAACCCTGCGAAGTAAATCGACACTCCGCAGGGATTAAATTCTGATAACGAGCTGGCTACCTGATTTTGACCACCTTGCGCACCACCTGCCCCCGGTCGGTCTGGAGCCGGACGAGGTACATGCCGTCCGCCCAGCCTGCGGTCGCATAGGTTCGCTTAAAGTTACCGTTCAGGCCGCGGGCGTCTTCCGAGAGCACCGCCTGCCCCTGTGCGTTTACAATCTGAATTTGTACGCTAGTCAAGTCGGGTAATGAGAAATCGATGGAAACGCCATCGTCACGCACAGGGTTGGGGTATACCAGCAGCTGATCAGCCAAAACGGACTCGGGTAGCCCGGTGATGGGGCCCTGAATACTCAGGTTGTCAATAGCCCAGCCCCAGCTGTTGATGGCGGCATCGGAGAAAAGCCGGAAACGCACCACAATGACATCACCAGCGACTAACGCTGTATTATCGGTGATTTTGATCAGCCGCGACCGGTACAAGTTTTCGCCTGGTGTGGTATTAGCATCAAAGGCCTGCCGCCATTCAAATTGAGCTCCGGCAGCATAACCATTCACCAAAGGTACCCAAGTCTGACCATTGTCTTCCGATGCTTCCACCAGAACAAAATCTTTTGGTGTGATGCCAACGGTCTCAACCACCGCAATTTCATCAAAAACAATGTAGGGGTTGTTCGCACTTACCGTGATCTTCTTTTTCAGCGTATAGGTGAAATTGGACGTGGACGATAGGCCGAATCCGAGTGGATACGGGTGGGTGGTATGAATAGCTCCATTGGAAAACCCTCCGGGCTGAGCAACTGAAAAAAAGTTGCCGGCAAAATCCGTGCTGGTGGCATTGAAGTTATTAATGTATTGCTCGGCAGGAGCAGCAAAATCAAAAACGGGAATACTGAGGAAGCCAGACGTGGGTAACCGCGTAACGTTGTTCGCACTATCGGTAGCGATGATTCGGTATTGAATTTCATTGCCACTCGCCACCCCTCCGACTATCTGGAGGTTGAACGTGTACTCTGTGGCAGGCGGGTCAACATCAAAAAGCTGCTCTGTTGGGGTTCCCCCGTTCAGGTTATACTCAATTTTCAGTTCGCGAATTCCGCTGGCGTCTGAAGCACGAATGACAAAAGGCACCGTGAAGGTAGTCGCTTGGGGCTGGAGATAGTTATAGTGATCATGCAACACGCGCGGGGGCGTCTCATCGATCTGGATCTTGAGGTTGTCAATAGCCCAGCCCCAACCGGCAGCCAATTGATCGCTATACAGGCGGAACCGGATCACAATCACATCACCCGCTGCAAAGGCATTGCGCATGTTGATTGTGCGCGTTCGAAACAATGATGGCTCACCAGTAGCATTGGAGTTATTACCCGAAATGGAACTGTTGTACCGGGTGAGCCAGGGCCCAAAATCGCGCGAGTCATAGCCAGGTGTGAGCGGCAACCAGGTAACACCACCATCTTTTGATCCTTCCACAATCACGTAATCAAAAAAGGTCTGCGAGGGAAAGGTTGATCCCGCTGCACCCGGTTCAACCAATACCACTTCATCAAATTTAAGGGTGGCATCGGCCGCTTTCAGTTTGATCGGCACACGTAACTGATAGACCCAGTTGAACTCATCACCGGGGAAGGCATCGCCCTCAGGGTAAGGATGGTCGGTGTGAATGGCTCCATTCAAAAATGGTGTGATTTGCCGCACGCCAAACTCCGAATTGCCGAAGAAATCCTGTGCGGCTGTAACCAAATTATTGAAATCGTTCTGATAGCTGCTTTGAGTAGGTGCCAGACTAACCACATTGACTGAATAAAACGTTGCAAGGCCGGGTACTGCCCGCGTATTGGATAAAGAAGCCTGATCAGTTGCTTTGATCCGGTATTCGATTTTATCACCATTGCTCAGGCCGGCAAGGTTAACCGAGGCACGATAGGTTGAATCTGTCCCCGCCACTTTATTCATCGGTAGCGTTTGGTTTGATCCAAGTATTCCTCCCTGTGTAATCCGGTACTCCAGCTGAACACTCGCTACGCCAATGTTATCGGCAACTTCAGCTTCTATAACCAGCGGGCCCGTGGAGGCATTTGCAAATGGAACAGGTGTGTGTTGAAAGAAGGGACCGCGCCTATCCGGGCCAGCAATAAACTGATTAACAACCTGGATATCGGATTGCCCGGGGCGGATCAATTTTCCGGGGTTTGTGAACTCGCGATTCTGGTTGGGGAAGTCTATGCTTACTCTGTAGTTATCGCGTACCACCATGTAATAGGTGTACTCAGTGGGGAGCACCGCAGGCGCTGGTAATTGTGCGGTGTAGGTATCACCACCGGTTAATGTCATGTCGGTTTCAACCTCGGGGCCTCCATTGGCGCGGTAGCGAAGTTTGATTGCGGTGATACCCGAACCGGGTGTGCCATCCGAGCCAATGTTTGCGGTAATCGTAATCGGACTCCCAACGGTATCGGTATCGGTATCGCGCAGCGCGGTGTGCCGGATATACGGGGCAACCCATCCCATGTCGGCAAACAGATTTTTGGTAAGCGGGCCGGGGTCAAGATTGATTTGATCACGATTGAGCGAGGGGCGCATAAGCAAATTTTCACCCGTTGCAGTTTCATCTAAATGGGCGATGCTGGAGCCGGGTTGCCAGCTTGCAGGGGCAAACAACTTTGCTCGTGTGCCCACACCGCCCACCACAGAAAGTCCAGGGTTATGGTTAATACTATTACTCGTCAGAAATCCCGCCATAGCCTCTGAGGTATTGGCGATATTCAACAATCTGGTGTTGGTTGAATTTTCTACTCCTAAATCAAAAATGATCGGCACCGGTGTCGATTGTACCCCAAAGTCACCCAATCCGCCTTCTAATTCAAATGAATCGGCAAACCCAAGTCCGTGGCAAAGTTCATGTAAGACCACGGTCGTCAGGTGGTACTGATTGGGAGCGGAATTGGCATCAAAACTCCATTGCCCCAAATTGGCGTTAAAGCTCGCATAGATGTCATAGTTAGCAGCCGTAACCGGATTCGGATCCTCGTTTAATGGTACACCGGTCAATTTTTCGGCTAAAGCAACCGGGTAGAATATGTTAAGCTTCGGTGCGCCAGGAAAATTGGCATACGCGGTACCATAAATGGCAGATCCCAACACGTTAGATGCCAACTGTGTTGACCAGACTGCATGTACATTCACTGTAACGTCTGACTGCAAAATCCCCTCCCAAATGTCGACCGCGCGTTGAAATGCCGCTTGGGCTTCTGATGGGAATCCCACATAGGTCACTTCAATATTTGCGCTCTTAGTTCGGGCGCCAGACGATAACTTCCGTTGCACGTCTTCCGCAATACCGATAAAGGATGGAACGCTAACACCGCTGTGATAGCAAACGACCGGTTTGCCTGGCTTGAGTGTTCGCACCGGGTAGTCCCCGGCTTTAATCGACTGAGCTATTGCGTTTACCGAGGCAACCGCGAAACAGACAGCAACAAAAACTTTT
The DNA here is from genome assembly GCA_021298015.1 of Flammeovirgaceae bacterium. Lineage (GTDB taxonomy): Bacteria > Bacteroidota > Bacteroidia > Cytophagales > Cyclobacteriaceae > ELB16-189. The sequence continues at coordinate 62,336 of JAJTGY010000008.1, read as the reverse complement.
TGAATCGATGAACTTCTGAACTCCATGGGGCACCTTTTTTTACAAAAATACGAAATCAAATCACCCCTCTCGCTTTCAATTCCAGGTATGTGTTAATGGTATTTATGGTGAGTTTGGCAGGTGTGGTAAGCAGGGCGTAAACGCCATTTTTCTGCAGTTCGCGAACAATCAGTCGCTTCTCGAAGCTGAATTTTTCGGCCACAGCCTTATGGAAAATTTGCTCCAGCGTGGTGGCCGGCTCGTCCAGCAATTGCCGCATTTCCGTGTTTTCAAAGAATATGACTACCACCACATGCTGGCGGGCCAGGCTGCTGAGGTAGGATAACTGGCGTTTAACCCCATACTCCGTCTCGAAATTGGTAAACAACAACAAGAGGCTACGTTGCGTAACCTTTCTGCGCACCACCGAGTACAACGCGGAGAAATCGGGCTCGCGAAAGGACGTTTTTTGATTATACAAGGCCTCCATCAAGTGCATCAACTGGTTGTTGATGCGGCTGGCCGGCAACACGGTGTTTACCTTATCTTGAAACGTGATTAACCCGGCCTTGTCCGATTTTTTCATGGCAATGTTCGCTATGGCCAGGCTCGCGTTGATGGCATAGTCAAGCAGCGTCATGCCTTCGAACGGCATTTGCATGGGGCGCCCTTTGTCGATGATCATGTACACCTGCTGCGAACGCTCTTCCTGGTAGCTGTTTACCATCAGGTCGGCCCTGCGGGCCGTGGCTTTCCAGTTCACCGTCCGAAAATCATCGCCCGCAACATAATGTTTGATCTGCTCGAACTCCCGGTTGTTGCCAATTCTGCGAATGCGTTTGATGCCGGAATCGACCAGCCGATTGGAGATGGCCAGCAACTCATATTTACGCATCTGAATAAAGGACGGATAAACCGGCACCATCTGTGGGCGTTCCTGCTGCGTTTTCCGGCACGCTAACCGAAGCGGTGACTGGGCGAGTACGTTCACCACGCCAAAGTGATACTCACCCCTTTTCACCGGGCGCAGCGTATATGTCAAATGCCGGGCCTCGCCTGCCTTCAACTGTATCTTCAGTGAAAAAGATCGTTCCTGAAACTGGGCCGGAATTTCATCAAACACCTCAACCGCCACGGTAAACGCATAGCCGTTGCTCACATCCAGATGAATCGTATTGACATCGCCATTGGACAAGCGTTCGGGCAGGTGCCGGATGGCCTTTACCCCGAGTGGTTTTACAAACAAGATGATGGTGTCAATAAGAGTGAGGAGTGCAAAAAACAAGAACGACACTTTGACCACGGGCATTAGCCAGCCAAACCAATAGGCCAACAGTGCCAGAACCGCCAGGCCACCCAGCACCTGAAAAAACAGCGATGAGAAGAATATCGATCTGATAAACCTCACCGCGGCACTTCCACTTTGTTCACGATCTGACGAATAACTTCATCCACCTGTAATCCTTCCATCTCCTTATCGGGTGTAAGCATAACGCGGTGCCGCAACACGGGAACCGCCAGCATCTTCACATCTTCCGGAGTGACAAAATCGCGGCCGCGAATGCCGGCCAAAGCCCGAGATGAATTGAGCAAAGCCACAGACGCGCGGGGTGACGCCCCCAGGTAAAGAGACGCGTTGGCGCGGGTCTCCTGCGCAATGCGGGCAACATAGCCCAGTAATTTCTCCTCCACGTGAATTTGTCGAATAAGCTCGCGGCATTCCTGAATCTCCTGGGCCGTCAACACGCTACCCACCCGAGCCAGTTGCTCACGTTGGTCTTGCTGTCCGTTCTCTGCCAGTATGCGGATCTCTTCCTCAAGCGTTGGATACCCCACGGCAATCTTGAACAGGAAGCGATCGAGTTGTGCCTCCGGCAGCCGGTAGGTACCTTCCTGTTCGATCGGATTCTGCGTAGCCAACACCAAAAACGGTTCGCCCATGTTGTACGTCTTGCCATCAATCGATATCTGCCGCTCCTCCATCACCTCAAACAACGCGGCCTGGGTTTTAGCGGGCGAACGGTTGATCTCATCAATCAACACCACATTGGCAAACACAGGGCCCGGCCGAAACTCAAATTCGGTGTTGCGCGGATTGAACACTGACGTTCCCAGAACATCCGAAGGCATGAGGTCGGGCGTAAACTGAATGCGCGAAAACCGGGCGTCAATGGTTTTGGCGAGTAGTTTGGCGGCCAGTGTTTTGGCTACTCCCGGCACACCTTCAATCAGCACATGCCCGCGCGCGAAAATGGCCGTGATCATCAATTCAACCATGGCCTCCTGCCCCACGATCACTTTACCGATCTCGGCTTTGATTTGCTGAACCCGGTCGTGGAGGCGGCTGAGGTCAATGCGATTTTTGAAAACGTCTTCCATGTTTACAAGATTAGAATTTAAACTTCTCCATTCGATGGTTAAGGTCCGTCAGCATCTGGGGCGTTACCACCGGGGCAGATTGAATGACATGAATTAACGCCATCAGGTGTTCGGTTTCCTCCAGGCTGTTACCCGACTTGCTGGCCAAGGCTTGTGCAAATGTATCGGGCGCCTCGCTGGCCAGAAAAAAATGCGTGCGTACCCGTTCCATAAAGTACAGAATCTTTTTATCCGCCACCGCTTTGTAATCGCGCGCTTGCCAGTACATGTTTCCAATGGTGCGCACAAACTCGAGAGTAGAGTTTCGCAACGGCCGGATGATGGGGATGTACCGCTGCCTTCGCTTCGCCTCGATCAGCACATAGAATAACACGCCCCCGATTAACAGGTAATAGGCCCACCGCAGCGGTTCCTGGCTGAGAATGTAACGCAGGGGTGTTTGGGGTTCCTGACGCCCGGTTTGATAGTAGTTGGTCCAGACAACTGGTGCCACGGGCAGATACGAAAACGTCTTCTCAAGAAATTCATGATTCCTCGATGTCAGAACATAGTTGTTGGTGAACGCCAGCGGTGTGCTGTTGAGAATCAGATAGCCCTGTCCAATACTGATCTTGATGGTTACCGGATAATTCCAATCGTTAGTGGCAATAACCGCCACCGGGTAACGAATGGAGTCAAGGTGGGTGAAATAGTTTGTCACATTCTCCAGCTTGTAGTAATAATTCGTTTTTTCCCACTGACGATTTAGAAACTTGAGGCTAACGGTGTCGTTGAGGTTGACGGCCTGGTCCAACTCTTCCGACAAAATATCGCGCACGTGCAAGTTCAGCGTATCGGCAAACACATCATAAAAGTAGTAAGCCGAGAGGAAGGCATGGGCCCCGCTATCGACCTTATTCAACAATACCTTAACCGACTCGCGGTCAGGTTCAAATTTGGTGCTGAGGCTGAAAAAATTGGCACCTGTGTCGATCGAGTGTTGCAACTCGTAGATCGTAAGGTTATTGACATCAATCGCCTGGGCAGGAAACAAGCGGCCCATCAAATCCTTCACAACATAGGCGCCAAACGGATTCTTATCGTTTGGATCGTAGGTGGGAATCCAGTTCACCGGCTTGTGCGCCACCAGTTGCACGACAACAAAAAGGGCCACCACAAAAAGCAGAATGGCGATATAACGTGTTTCGCGCTTCATGATAGCCGGCTGTTGAAATCACGAAAAGTTTGGCTCACGTGCCGGTAGACCTCCTCATTAGCCTTGAAGTCACCGTACCACGTGTAGTCAAAATAATAACGAAGGGTTTGAGTGGCCAGCCGGGCCGGGTGTTGCCCCAACTCCATCAGGTATTCATCATTCGTTTTGCCCGCTACGAGCTTAATGCGGCCCTGGTCGGCCAGTTTGCGCAAGGCGAACAAAAACGTAAGGCGGATAGCCTCGCGAAAATCACCCTCGTGCACGGCCTTGCCGATCGCCCGCTCAAAATCAATTTCCTGAATATCTCCCGCCACGGCCTGCTCCACCTGGCCGCCAGCCTTGGTCTGCGGATAGAAAAGATTTTTTACTTCCACGTTCAGCAGGCGCATGATTACCCAGACAACAAAGATGAAGCATAACGTATAGGTGAGTATTTGCCCCAACAGTGTTTCAGTGGCAAACCGATACAGTTCGGTAAGCAGGTTGAAAAACCACATCCAAAATCGCTGCCACGCAGTCAGTCCCTCTTGCGGGCGGCCATACTGATAGTCCGAATCATCGAAATAGGCCTGCCGCTCAGCCGCGTCCATTTGGCGCCACACAACGGTAGTGGTATCCGCTAACGGTGCTTGCGCAATTACAGCCGGGCACGAGAGCAACAGAAGAAGACAAAGACTAATAGCTCTCATGAGCGTCTGCCGCGCTGTTGGGTTGTGGGGTTTGGCCAAACGTATCCAGCTTCGCCATCAAACCAGCGGCCTCTTTTCGTTCAACCAAATTGAAATACTGAAACATGATAGCCAGAATAGGGATAGCACGTAAAAAGGTTGCCCCTATCATATAAAACATACTGGAGAGAATTAACCCTACCTCATACCACAAGGGTAGAGCGGTCGGGTTTTCAGAAACCGAATTGAAGGTGATTAAAAATGTAAAAATTACCTGAGGGATTGCGAACATATAACCCATAAATCCGCTGATCAAGCCCGTGACCAACAGTAATCCAAACGTACTCCACCACTTGTCAGTAATTAGCGAGAATGACCGGGTGAATGAATCACCCAGTGATTTGCGTTCAATGATGATGATAGGCGCCATCAGGGAAAGCACAATCATAACGTACACTCCCGGTAAAATCAGAAGCACAATGCCCACGATGATCACGATAGCACTCACAATCAGGGCTCCGGTTAGGGAGAACAGGTATCCCTTCACTCCATCCCATACCTCGGTCACTTCAATTGTGGACCGAAAAGGTTTGGAATTATAGATACGCACGTATTCACCTACCACAGCCACCAGTATCACATAAGCAATACCTCCAAGCAAAATGGTGAGCCCCAGCCAAAGTGAAAACTCACCTAAGAAAGAAGCGAAACCATCGGTGGCCTGCCGCCCTGCGGAGGTAAGATTGACAACAGAACGGTTGTAGTATCCATATACCACTCCCTGAACTAGAATGGCTGGCCCCGCGATATAGGCGATAGCCTTGATCAACGGCTTAAAATTCTGCCGCAGAAATTCGAACGTAGCGTTAATCTTGGCGCTGAAGTCGCGCATTTTGCGCATTTCAATTTTTTGTTCCATGTCGAAAGCGTAAGGGGTAAACAAAGAAATAGAAAATGATGAGCCACATGGATCCGACCACAATCACGGCCTTGATGAAAAACGCCATGCTGGCGTAGCGGGTCACAAATGATTCAATAAATCCGGCTATGATAAAAAAGGGTATGAGGCCCATCACGAGTTTGAGTCCGTCTTTCGCACCCTGGCGAAAGGAATCATACCGGCTGTATGTTTTAGGGAAGAGAATAGCGTTGCCCATATGAAGCCCGGCCGCACCAGCCAGTACGATGGCCGATAGCTCGATTGTGCCGTGGAGCATAACAACAAAAATGGAGTCAACCAAGAGATTTTTCTGGTAAAAAAAAGTAAAAAAGGCTCCGACCATTATTCCGTTTTGAAAAAGCACAAAGCCAGTGCCCACCGACAACAAAATACCAGCAGCAAAAGCCGTGAACGAAACGCGAATGTTATTGAACGTGATCGCAAAAAACATGTCCAACTCTCCCGAGTCCGCATAGACACCCAACGGCTGGCCTTTCTCTATGTTCTCCAGCGTCATGTTCACATAACCATCACCCACGATCAGCCGAATAAAGGTGTCATCGTTGAGTACCGAAATACTTCCAATGGCCGCAGCCAGCCCAAAAATTAAAAAGGCATACAACATGGGCCTGCGAAGCGTATTGAGCAACTCGGGCAGCTCGCGGGTCCAGAAGGTGATAAATCGGCTGCGATCCTCCTTTTTGTTGCGGTAGATGTTAGCATGAATCTTCGCACTGAGGTGATTGAGATAGTGTGCGGTTTCACTATCCGCATACTGTGTGCGGGCGAACGAAAGATCGTCTGTGAGTTGAATGAATATTTCTGCCCGTTTATCGGGCAACACCGGAACACCGGAATTGAGCAGTTTTTCGTACTCCTGCCACCGGGCCATGTTCTGCTTCACAAATGCCGCCTCGCGCATACCTCCAAAAGTCGGAAATTAGAGGATGACGGCCGATTTGGCAAAAAAATTACCAATCGGCCATCGGGCGGTGGTTTCGCATGGAATCAACCGGTTAATCAGTTGCCAGCCGCGACTTGTTCAACCTTGCTCCATACCCGCACCACGTTAGCCCCGCAGATCTTCTCGATGTCGCTCTCGGTATAACCCCGCTTGAGTAATTCATAAATCAGGTTAGGATATTGACTCACATCTTTCAAGCCTGTGGGCAACGAGTCGCCCACCCCGTCAAAGTCGGAACCCAGGCCAACATGGTCAATACCCGCCAACTTCACCACATGGTCGATGTGATCGGCCACGGTCTTGACGTCCGCATACAGGTTGGGGTTGTTCTTTCGGAATTCATCCACGATGGGGCGGGCCAATGAATCGCGGAAGGACAAATTCTTTTCTGCCAGTATGGCCTGCAGCATCTGGCGGCTCTCTTCGTTGCCGGCCCGCACAGCCGAATCCAGAAAGGTTGAGCCGAAATTGATCTGAATGACACCACCGTTTTTTCCCAGCGCCACGATCATATCATCGCTCATGTTGCGCCAAAAGCCGGGGGTAAAGGCACGGCACGAAGAGTGAGAGGCAATCAGCGGTGCACGCGTAATTTTCAACACGTCATAAAAGGTGCTATCGTCAACATGCGAGATATCAACCATAATGCCCACGCGGTTCATTTCTTTCACCACTTCCTCGCCAAACGGACTGAGCCCATTCCACGTGTGAGTGGTATCGTAACTGGAATCGCAAATCTGATTGTCTTTGCCGTGGGTGAGGGTGATGTATCGGATGCCCCGATCAAAGAAGTACTTTACATTGGCTACATCATCGCCCACGGGGGCTCCGTTTTCCATGCCCATCGGCAGTGAAATTTTTCCTTGCTGAAAGTTGGTCTGCAGTTCGGCAACGGAATTGGCCAAAGCAAATTTATCGGGGTGGGCCTCCGCGATACCCCGCACCATATTGATGAGTGAATCGGCTAATGCTTTGCCTTTGTCGGGTTGCAACTGATAGGAAGATGGAATATAGATGGACATAAAGGGCGCATCCAGTCCACCCTTCTTCGCCCGTTCGTAATCAAAATCGCCTTCTGTTGTGCTGATGGGAATCCCCAAATACTCGCGCTCGAGTTGAAAGTTGCGCATCTTCAGCCGGTAAGGCAGGTCCACATGCCCATCAGTGAGCAGGTAGCGGTGAGCCAACTCATCGGCAAAAGCCTGCAGTTGCTCGTCTGTCATGCGATCAACAGGCCGTTTGTCCCCACACGACCAGGCCATCAGGGCCATCAGCAAAAGAGACAGGCTTAGTTTATTGGATATCCGACACATGCGTTTTGGGGTTTTACGGTTGGAAATATAACTTGAAAACCGAAAGCACCGAGTAGAATTTTTCACTATGCCCACCATTCAGGTACGAACGGCCCAACATGTACTGATCGAATACCCGGTGGCGGGTGTGTTTGACCGGATCTTGGCCTTCATCATTGACAGCCTCGTGATGGTGGCCTATCTGATCCTGTTGTTTTGGGTCTTGGTGGAAGCCCAGTTTATGAGCGAGTGGCTTATGGTGGCCATTTATCTGCCCATTTTCTTCTACCATTTGATTTTTGAGATCTCGATGAACGGCCAGAGCCCCGGCAAACGCGCGTTAAACCTGAAGGTGGTACGGCTTGATGGTGATTCCCCTACCATCGGGAACTATCTACTGCGTTGGATTCTGTGGCCGATCGATGTTCTGATCTCCGGATCGGTAGCCATCAGTTGCATCTTGCTATCCAAAAATGGCCAGCGGCTGGGCGACCTCGCGGCCGGTACCACCGTGGTTAAAATGGAGCGCCCGGCCGTGCGCACCAGCCAGGAAATTATTCAAGCGCTGCAGGAGGATCACACCGTAACGTTTCCCATGGTCATTCAGCTGCAGGCTTCGGATATCAAACTGATCAAAGATGCACTGGAGATGAATCGGCAGATGGGCAGCATTCAGCCGGTGTTGCACCTGACGGACAAATTGAAACAACTGCATGGCATTGAAACCGATCTGCCTCCCGTAAAATTCCTGTATACCGTGCTCAAAGATTACCATCACCTCACCTCGCGTACGTGATGGATCTTCTTTACCTGACACGTGCCCAACTGGCTTTGCGCAATGGGCAGGATAAACCCCAGGTTTGGGTAGCCTATAAAGGAGACGTGTACGATGTAACGGAATCGCGGTTGTGGAAAACCGGAAAACACTATGAGCATTGGGCCGGACAGGACCTGACCCACGAGTTGCCCGATGCCCCGCACACCGATGAGGTGTTTCGGAAATTTAAGATGATTGGAAAACTGACCGACCTATGAAACCAACAGTACTCGTTGCCTTGTTTGTCTGCCTGGTCACGTGCGGTAACGCCCAGCAGCTCCGGATGGAGCGTGGCTTTGGCTCTGTTCGCTTTTATCTCGACTCGACCGAACTGGTCGTTCGCCAACTTCGCGAAGTGCTGGCTAAGGAGCCCATGGCTTTAGAAACATTCAAGAAAGCGAGAACCAACCAAACCTTCGCCTCTATTTTGGGTGCAACCGGTGGGTTCCTGATTGGCTTTCAGATCGGGACGTTGATTGGTGGCGGTGAGCCCGACTGGGCCATTGCTGCCGGTGGAGCCGCGTTAATCGTGGCTGGCATACCCCTTCAGCGCAAATCGTACCGGCAGTCCGAGGAATCACTCAACCTGTACAACAGCAAACACGCCCTGCATTTGCGCAAGCCCGAATTCTATTTGGCGGGCACTTGGCTTAAGATGGTGATTCGTTTTTGATGATGTCCAGGCGGTCACCCTGAATGTCGTGCGTGGCGATTCTGCGACCCGGCACTGCGGGCGCGGCTGTACCTTTGCCAAAGGTGCGGGGCGAAGTGAAAACTCCCGCTTCGTCCCAACATCCGGCCTCGACAAACAAACTAAGTGTCATGGCTCCGCCCTCCACAATCACGGACTGGATTCTGCGCTGGTATAAGTCGTGAAGCACGTCCGCCAGAAAATTTTCCTCACTTACGCGAGCTAACACCAGTTGCGGATGTTCTTCGTGCCGGAGCACGTTGTAGCAAATCGTTAACTGTTTTCGATCAAAGACATGAAGGTTTTCGGGCAACCGCAGAAACCGATCAAACACGATACGCACGGGGTGGCGACCGGTCCAATCGCGTACCGTAAGTTGCGGATTATCGTGGGCAGCCGTTTTGGTGCCCACCAGTACAGCATCTTCGGTGGCGCGCCAGCGATGTACCCATTGGCGGGCGTACTCGTTGCTGATCCATTTTGAATCACCATTTGGATGGGCCAGTAGCCGATCGAAGGTCTGCGCCCACTTCAGCATAATGTACGGCCTCTGCTTCTCGTGGAAAACGAAGAATCTTCGATTCAGTTCCCGGCCACGGCCTTCCAGCACTCCGGTAACCACCTCAATGCCGGCCTCGCGCAATTTTTTTATCCCTCCGCCATTCACCAGCGGGTTCGGGTCTTCATTTGCAATAACCACCCGCGCGACTTTTTCTTTTATCAAGCGATCTGCACAAGGAGGTGTCTTTCCAAAATGCGAGCAGGGTTCCAGATTCACATAGGCTGTTGCACCTGCCAACAGCTGCTTATCGGCAACCGACTCCATAGCGTTTACCTCGGCATGTTCGTGGCCATATTGCCGATGCCAACCCTCACCAATAATGGCGCCTTGCTGCACCAACACGCAACCTACGAGTGGGTTAGGGCTAACAGATCCCTCGCCCCCCAGCGCCAATTCCAACGCGCGTTGCATGTAGTGTTCGTCCGTCATTGGTTATCTTTCGAGGAACAAATATTGTGGAGAACGCCACGAATTCCAAAGTTCTGTTCGATACAGCCGTGCGGCAACTCAGGCCAATCTATGGGCCCGATGAAGCCGAAGCGATTGCTTTTCTTATCGTTGAAAAAACAACCCGTCAAAACCGAACGCAGATCCTGGCCTCCACGCCTGTCAACCTGCGCGTGACCGAATCATTCGAACGTGCCCTCAATCGGGTGGCGCGGCATGAGCCGGTTCAATATGTATTGGGTGAAGCGTATTTTTTTGGTCTTTCGTTTTATGTCAACCCGTCCGTGCTAATACCACGGCCGGAGACCGAAATGCTGGTTGACGAAGGGATGCGCCATGTAGCCACGCTTGACCACCCCAAAATCGTGGATGCCTGTACCGGCAGCGGATGCATCGCGATAGCGTTGCGGCACCACTTGCCCAAAGCGCACGTCACCGGTGTTGATGTCAGCGATGAGGCCTTGCAGGTAGCCCGCTTCAACGCGCAACGGCTGCAAACTCCTGTGCATTGGGCGAAATTGAATGTGCTTACGGAGAAACTTCCCGGGCCGATCGACTTGCTGGTCAGTAACCCACCTTACATTCCAGCCTCGGAGAAAGAGCAAATGGCGGAAAACGTAACCCGATATGAGCCGGGACTCGCCCTTTTTGTACCGGATCGCGATCCGCTGGTTTTTTACCGGGCCCTGGCTGCGCATGCACGGGAACATCTCACTACGGCAGGGCGGCTCGTAACCGAAGTTCATGAAAAGCTCGCGGGCCAGGTCGCCACGCTATATACTGAAATGGGCTTAAGCGATGTTCAGATCAAAAAAGACCTTGCCGGAAAGGATCGAATGGTAACGGCAACAAGCGCGTAGCCTACGGCTCAAAAAAGCAAACCGATCCGCCAACCCAGGTTTTGTCTTTGTTGTATTTCACCCCAATCATATCACCGCGGCTGAGGCGGGCCAGGTTGGTGACCGGTTCGGGTCTGGGCTTACCCTCTTCCCACAAAAACAACATCCGAATCTCCACCTTCACCTGACCATCAGGTGCTTGCACCACCGGTTCGTATTTCACTTTCCGCTGCAGCAGGTACTCATGCCGATGTTCTGCGGGAATAGCCTCAATGTCCGCCTGGGTTACGTGAAAAATCACACCTGTGCCCGAAAACGAAAACAGCGGCTTCAGCACATAATGCTCGAGATCTTCCGGGAATGAGGTGTATTGATGGAGGAAGCGACACTCTGGCACAAATGGACTTTGAATAAACGGCATCGTGTATTTGCTGATGCGGAAGAACCAATTCGGGTGACCGGCCCATTCCACATCCACATCTTCCGTCAGGTTAAACTGTAGTTTTAAGTCGTTGCGCTTAACCAATTCATCAAAGATCACCCGATTATAAATCCGGTGAATCGGAATGCGCTTGCCGGCCTGGCGGTAAAACAACTGCCGACCCTCGCGCTCCACATCACCAATGTGCACGGGCGCAATGCCTGTCATGTGCTGCGTAATGGTAAAATCAATAGCCGTGTTCTGTTTCATCGGCTCAATCTCCAGCAACACTACATTTTCCGGTGCGTGGCCGTTGAGCACAGCCTGTGTAAAGCGTTGGCGATAGCCGGCTTCCGTGAGATTGAAATGATTGAAGAACTGCGCGGGCACATCGAAATGCTCGCGGTACTTCAGTGCAACAAAATCCTGCCAACCGAACAACGAGGGAAAGCCCTGCATTTCGATAAGCTGAGGTTCCAATGACCCATCTGAGCCCAGCACCACGGCATAGTCGAGCGCCAGAAAAAGGGTGTGAGGTGTTTCGCGGGGAACGACCAGGTGGCTGGGTATTGCCTTCTCCACCAACTTCGGGTAATCATCGCGAATGATCACATCGATGATGTCGTTGGAGGCCTTCATCAGTTTTTCACGCAGATGGCGCGAAACGAATACCGGTGTCTCGGCTACACGAAATGTAACTTTCTGACCGTAGCTCGTGTTCAAATCATCAAGAAACCGCTGATATTTCTCCTCGGAGAAGGACCGGTTGAAGCGGGCGCGTGCAGCAGCAATCATGAGAGGGCGGCAACCAGGTTAGTTTTTAAACCCTGCATGAGAAACCGAGGTACCACGGCATGGTAGGTGGCCATAATTTTGTCCGGGTCGTTGAGGTGGTCCAGCATGTCCCAATATTTTTTCTCACCGTGCTTTTCAATCACAATTTCCTTCTTGTCTTCGCGCAACAGGTACATGCGCATACCGGGGGCATCCGCTTCGGGGTGAAACTGCATCCCGATAAACGCGTCATCAAACCGGATGGACATCACGGCTCGCTCCAGGTCGACATGCGGCCGGAATTTTTCCAGGCACAATACTGAGCCCCCGCGCTCCCGGATTCTTTCCTGGTTCGGTTGTGTGATCTGATAATCCCTGGAATCGACAACATAAAAAGGGTCGCCCAGACTTCGAAACAAGGGCTCGTGCATTCCTTCAAAAGTATGGTGTACCGGCATCACACCAAACGAGGTGCTCTTGCGCTTGCTCACCACCCCGTACCCATAATAACGGCAATACACCTGGAACGAATGACAAATCAGCAGTACATGCTTTCGCGGACCCTTGGTGGAACGATTAAATACCTGGATTTCATCCATGAGCGAAAAAAATTTCCGCTCCCACAATGATCCCTCACTTTCAAGCGGGCTGCCCGGGCCCCCGCTGCTGATATAAATATCGTAGTCGGCTCCGGGCACTTCGCATTTCAGCCGCACATCGAATACATCATACTTAACCGGCATGTGACAATCAGCCTCAAACTCCTCAATCAGCTGGCGAATACCCCGCATGCCTTCATTGGGCATACCCTCGTACATATCCAGTACGGCAATTCGTATGTTTGACGACTGACTCACAACAAAACTTCAGACAAAAGTACCAAATTTGAACATGCAACTCCTGACTAAAGTCAGGTGCCCGCTATCGTTTGCTCGGTGATGTAATCCACCACACGCTCCAGTTTACCAGTCTCTTTGTACACGGCTAACTGCCGGTTGGCCCCGGTGCCAACCTTCAAAATCTCGTGTACATATTGAATCGCTGGCCGACTGCCTAACCCATCGACAACGTCATCAACAAAATCTAACAATTCCAACACCAGTGAGCGGGCATCCACTTCGGATTGCTTACCAAAATCTATAAGCTTACCATCAATACCGTAGCGTGACGCGCGCCATTTGTTCTCATTGATCAATGCGCGATTGTAAAGGATGAAACTCATGTTCTGCTGCCGCAGCTTGTACAACTTGGCTACAAGGGCCTGGAACAACGCAGCAATAGCAATGGACTCTTCCACACGCATGGGCACGTCACAAATTCTGAACTCAATCGTATCAAAGAACGGATGCACCCGCACATCCCACCAGATTTTCTTTGCGTTGTCGATACATCCGGTCTTAATCAGGAGGTTGACGTAGTTTTTAAAATCATCCCAGTCGCTGAAGTAATCCGGCAACCCGGTGCGCGGAAATTTGTCGAACACCTTGGTACGAAACGACTTGAAGCCGGTGTTACGCCCCTCCCAAAAGGGTGAGTTACACGATAGCGCGTACACGTGGGGTAAAAAGTACCGCACGGTGTTCATGATGTGGATGGCCAGGTTCTTATCCTTAATGCCTACGTGCACATGCAGGCCGAAGATCAGATTAGAGCGCGCAGCCTCCTGCATTTCGTTAACAATGGCATCGTAGCGGGGGTTAGGCGTAATCAGCTGCTGCGACCAATGCGAAAACGGGTGCGTGCCGCTGGCCCCTATGCGCAAGTCAAGACTTCTGGCGATGTCGGACACCGACTTGCGCAGAAATTTAATCTCATCGTAAGCCTGTTGAATATTTTCGCAAACACCGGTGCCCACCTCCACTACCGCCTGATGCATCTCCGCCTTCACAGCATCTTTCAAGGGGCTGCCGGCCGCGATCTCCACTATCCGCTGGTCATGCGACTTTAACTCGCGCGTATGCGGATCGATCACCATGTATTCCTCCTCCACTCCGAGGGTAAATTTTTCCATACTCAGGGCTGCGCCCGTTTTAAACCAGGTAATTACTTCTTATTTGATTTCAGAAAATTGGCCACACCATCAGCTACGTACGTGCCCCAGGTGAGATTGTCCTTACCGGGCTGGTGTGCTTCGGCACGCTCCACTGCCATGCGGGCCGCGTGCTCCACTACCCACTCGAAATTTTCCTGTCCCACCGAGTTCACGTCAGCATCTGGTGCCGGATTGCAAAAATCGATGGCATACGGCACGCCATCGCGCACGGCAAACTCCACCGTGTTGAAATCGTACCCCAACGCCTCGTTTAATTTCAAGACATAGTCGTGTACCGTCTTCAGCAACTTCTCTGAGGCGGGCCCGCGGTTAACCACATAGCGCAGGTGATGCGGATTGCGTGGTTCGTACTCCATAATACGCACATACTTGCGCCCCAGGCAGTAGCAGCGGAAATATTCCTGAAAGACAATTTCTTCCTGAAGCATCATCACCAACTGTCCGGTCTCTTTGAATTTCTCAAAGAAGTCGGCCGGGTCACGCAGTTTGTATACGCTCTTCCAACCACCGCCAGCGTGCGGCTTCATATAGGCGGGGAAGCCGATATGACTGAAGATTTGATCCCAACTTAGCGGGAACCTCAGATTGCTGAACGAAGAGTCCTGTGTATCGGTCGGTTTGTCGTGTGAAGGCAAGAGCACCGTCTTGGGCACGGGCACTCCGATTTTCACCGCCAGTGCGTTGTTAAAGAATTTCTCATCTGCGCTCCACCAAAAAGGATTGTTGATAACGGCTGTTCCGGTGCTGGCCGCATTTTTCAAAACAGCGCGATAAAACGGCACATCCTGGGAAATCCGGTCGATGATCACATCGAAGCCGCAAGGCTCGCCTTGCTGCACCTTGTCAATCTCAAGATGCTCGGCTTTAACATTCTTCAATCCCATCCGGTTTACGCGATCGACAAAGGCCATCGGAAACGAACGTTCCATGCCATGAAGGACTCCAATCTTTTTCATCGGTTAATAGTTTGTGCTGACTTGTGTTACTGACTTTTGTAATCGTTCAGAATTGAGATAACCTGCTGCTGCACCTCGTGCGAATCAGTAAACAACAGGTTATGCCCCGAATTCGGAAACCAAAATAAGTCCTTTTTTCCGGCTTTTACATGGGTAACATATTTCTGAGCAAGACTGAAATGAGTCTGAAAATCGCGTCCACCAACAAAAAGAAACAGCGGCACGGGCCAATGGGCCGAATCAGCTAATAAATTGACGCGCGAAGCCTCATTCAGCACGTCCAGCCAATCAATGGCCCAACGTTGAACAAAACTCCTGTCGGGGGGCCGGTTTCCAGAGAACCTGGCCAGCCAGTAGCGATGCCAATACAACTGATCTCCATTTTCAAAGGGTATTTTTACCTTTTCCAGATCGGTTTGCGCTCGTGAATCGTTGGTTTCCCTTGCCCGCTGGAGCATCCACTCCAGAGACAATCGCTCGCTTTCTTGCTGGAAAATCATCGGGCTCACCGCCAGGCAGGCCATTACCCGATCGGGTTGTTGCTTCGCCACCCGCAAAGCCAGAAACCCTCCCCACGAATGGCCAAACAGAAACAACTTGGTCTGCCCGAATCGCGTCAGCAAATACTGAATCATTTCGGCTGCATCCGATTCGAAGGTTCCTAGGTCGGCCTGCGGAGAGGTATTCAACTCACGCGTCTTGCCACTATTGCGCTGGTCCCACAACACCACCAGAAAATGTTTTTGAAGTTCGGATGTAAACGAGGCTGCTCGTTTGGTGACCGAATTGCCGGGGCCGCCATGCAATAAAAGCAGGATGGGGCTTTGTTCAGCGGGCCCGCGCACCTCGATGTATTGCTGAATTCCCCCTATGACTACCGCTTCGGAGATCTGTACCGAAGAAAAGGCAAGTGCAGTCGGGCATGCCAGCAGGGCAAAAACGAAGCTGAATGACCGGGTGATCAACTTACTTGATCAGCGAAAGGTAGTGAGGAAACATCTCCCGCCAGGCTGGCCAATCGTGCGGAGCATTTTGTCGAACATCCAGCCAATGGGGAATCCCCTTGTTACGGAGAATGGTCGCCATTTT
This sequence comes from Flammeovirgaceae bacterium, assembly GCA_021298015.1. GTDB lineage: Bacteria > Bacteroidota > Bacteroidia > Cytophagales > Cyclobacteriaceae > ELB16-189. The sequence goes on along the minus strand of JAJTGY010000008.1, from coordinate 46,270 downwards.
TTCGTTGGCATCCCAGCACATATCATGCGTGCCGGTACCCAACACAACGAACATGTCATAAAAATGCGGATTGTCCGCACTCGGCAAAAAGTCGGGTGGGTTGTTGAAATAGATGTCATCGTTGTAGTGACCATCAACCTGATCGCGAATGTCAAATGCAGCGCCCATATTAAAAACATACTTCACTACTTCGGGGTGCCGAAAGCCGAAGTTACTGGCGTGATAGCCGCCAAAGCTGCAACCGGCTGTGGCCACACGGCCAACCCCGGTTTCGCGTTGGGCCAGCGGCACGAGCTCATGACGAATCATTTGGTCATACCAGATGTGATTGCGCACCCGGTCAGCCGGGTGGATATTCCGGTTATACCAGCTGGCCTCGTCTACTCCATCCGGGCAATAAATTTTAACCAGCCCATTATCGACAAACCAGGCTACACTATCGAGCAACTTGAAGTCCTTGTTCTCATAGTAGCGACCCATAGAAGTGGGAAAAAGAATGACCGGGTAGCCCCGCGTGCCAAATGCCAATACGTCAATATCCCGGCCCAAACGTGGCGAATACCAACGGTGATGATGCTCGTACATAACTCAGCTTTGTCTATTTTTACAAGTCTAAAAGTACTTGGAAACTGTAGAATTTACCAATCCCGAGCCAGGCGAGAAGACGGAAAATCACCCCTCTTTTTACCAATCGGACTTTTACCGCGATACGCACACTAAACTGCTGGATCGCATTGTGGAGGTGGAAGTGGTTCGTCCCATTCAATTTGAGCCCGGTCGCAAATATCCACTACTGATTTTAAATGACGGGCAGGATAACACCGCAGTTCGTTTAATTGAGACGCTGGACCGACTGGAGGCCGAGCAGGCCATTGAGCCGGTGATTGTCGCGGGCATAGTGGCCGGAGACCGGATACAAGAGTATGGGGTAAGCAGCCGGGCCGATTACCGCGGGCGTGGCCGAAAAGCAAAAGCGTACGCCAAATTTGTAACCAGCGAGCTCATACCTTACCTGGTCTATCGCTACCCGATTGATCCTTCCCCTTCGCTGCGGGCCGTTGCCGGATACTCCATGGGCGGGCTTTCGGCCCTGGATATGGCGTGGGAACATCCGGAGATGTTTGGGAAAGTAGGGGTATTCAGCGGCTCTCTTTGGTGGCGCAAGCGCGATGCCCACAGCCGCTTCTATGCCGATGATCGCGATCGGATTATGCACCTGGCTATTCGAAAAGGCAAGTTCAAACCGGACATGAAATTTTGGTTCCAAACGGGTACGCGCGATGAACCCGGTGATCGCAACCACAACGGAATCATTGACTCGATTGATGACACACTTGATCTTATTGCTGAGTTGACCAAACGCGGCTACCGGCCGTTCCGCGACATTCAATATCTGGAAATTGAGGGCGGAGAACACAACCACAAAACCTGGGCGGAAGCCATGCCTCATTTTCTAAAATGGGCGTTTGGCAAGAAACCGGCTCATTAACCCAAGCATACCGAGGTAAGTTTCCCCAAAAGCCTCCTCCCAGTGCTTACCTTTGGGGCTCTTTTCTCTCGCGATGGAATCCAATTCGAAACCAATCAATACTGTCATTTTTGATTTAGGAGGCGTCTTAATTGACTGGAACCCACGCTACTTGTACCGAACGATTTTCCGCACGGAAGAAGAGGTGGAATGGTTTTTAACCCATGTGTGCACCACCGAGTGGAACGAACAGCAGGACGCGGGCCGATCGTTTGCAGCCGCCACAGAGGAATTGGTGGCCCGTTTTCCCGGGCACGAATCGGCCATCCGCGCCTGGTACGACCGCTGGCAGGAAACCATTCGTGGCCCCATACCCGAAACCGTGGACGTGCTGGAAACGCTGAAGAAAAAAAATCAGCATCGCCTGTATGCGCTCACCAACTGGTCGGCCGAGACTTTCCCGTGGGCTCTTCAGCATTTCCCCTTCCTTCACTGGTTTGAAGGGATTGTGGTCTCCGGGGTTGAAAAAACGCGGAAACCCTTCCCGGACATTTATCAAATTTTGTTTGACCGTTACCAGGTAGTGCCTGCCCAAACCCTTTTCATTGACGACAACCACGCCAACATCCAAACGGCAAAGTCCCTGGGCCTGCACACCATACACTTTACATCACCGGAATATCTTCGACAAGAATTGACTCATCGCCTGCTGCTATGATGATATCCATTAACACACCCGCTCTGTTGTTCCCGGCCATCACACTTATGATGCTGGCGTACACCAATCGCTTTCTCGGGTTGGCCACCCTGATCCGAAAACTAAACCTCGATTATAAAGAGCACGAATCCAGGCGCGAACTCATTAAAGAACAGATTCGAAACCTGCGCAGGCGCCTAACCCTGATCAAGCAAATGCAGGCCGGTAGTATTTTGAGTTTCTTCCTGTGCGTACTCAGTATGCTTTTCATTTACATTCAGCATGAAGGCTGGGCCTACACCACCTTCGGCCTAAGCCTGGCCTTTCTGATGCTGTCGCTGGTGCTGTCGCTAAACGAGATTTACATCAGCACACGCGCACTGGAGATCGAATTGCGCGATATGGAGGACTAGCGCCAACGGTCGTCACAAAAAACAAACACCGCAAATTTCCTTTTGAGTACATTGGGTGAGCTAAATCCGTCACCTATGGTTTCGCGCAGATCATTTTTTCGAAAATCGGCCACCCTGGCGGGCGCTGCCTCGCTCACGGGCATTTCCTCCGCAGCGCTGGCCGAAGATGTGTCCGATGCGTTGCTGGCCCTAAACCAATTGACCCCTGAAGCCGCGGCTGAGGAAGAAGATCTTTGGGCGCGCATGGCTCAGTCTTTCACGGTTACCACCAATATCCTGAACTTAAACAATGGCGGGGTGAGCCCGCAGCCAAGAGTGGTGCAAGAGGCTGTTGATCGTTACTATCACCTGAGCAATGAAGGACCCACCTACTACATGTGGCAGATTCTGGACAAGGGCCGCGAACCCTTGCGCAGAAAACTGGGGCATTTGGCTGGTGTAAGCCCTGACGAACTGGCGATCAACCGCAACACAACCGAGGCACTCGGCACGTTCACCTGAGGTATTGATCTGGCCAAAGGCGATGAGATCGTCATGACCCGGCAGGATTATCCGAACATGATCCATGCGTGGAAGCAGCGCGAGCTTCGCCACGGAGTGAAAATCAACTGGATTAACCTGGCGCTGCCGATTGAAGATGATGACGCTATCGTAAAAGCGTATGTGGCGGCAACCACGCCCCGCACCAAAATCTGGCATATTACACATCTCATTACCTGGACGGGCCAGATTCTACCCGCGGCCAAACTTTGTGCAGAAGCCCGCAGACGGGGGATCATCAGTATAGTGGATGCGGCCCACTCCTTTGCCCATTTGGATTTCAAAATTCCGGACCTCAACTCCGACTACTTCGGCACCAGTTTGCACAAATGGCTGTGCGCTCCGTTTGGTACGGGGTTAATGCACATTAGGCCGGAGCACATCAGCAAAACCTGGCCCCTGTTTCCCACCGACAAACCCCAAAGTGGGGACATACGCAAGTTCGAGGCACTGGGCACCCGTTCCTTTGCACCCGAGCAGGCCATTGGGCAGGCCGTTGATTTCCATCTCGCCATCGGAGCCAGACGCAAACAAGAACGACTGCATTACCTGAAAAAATACTGGTGCGAAGCAGTGAGTAAAAATCCGCGGGTGAAGCTGCATATCTCGTTGAAGCCCGAGTATTCGTGTGCGCTGGGCACATTTTGTATTGAGGGTATGGATGTGGGCGATGTGGCCTCCAAGCTCTTTAGTGAGTATCAGATTCACACCGTATCCATCAAGTGGGAAAATGTAAATGCCGTGCGGGTAACACCCCACATCTACACCACCACCCGCGATCTGGATCGGTTTATTGAGGCTGTTTTGAAAATAGCAGCAGCCTAGGTGGGTCTCTGTCGTTTCCGTGCATCTTGCTCACCCGCTTCACGCAGTTTTCTCGCGAAAAGCTTCCGATATCGTCCTGAAGACAGGTTAAGCTAACATCCCTCCAGTTTGATTTCCCGAAGCAACTCATTCTGCGGGAAAAAAGACAGAACAACCTGACAATGCTGTCAAACGGATTACTCTCCATCACCCCAGACGAAAATTCCTTTCTCATTTGTCGTTAATCGGGGCAGTAACCAAACCGGAGCGCGCCTTGCTCCGACTTGTTCTGCTCCTAAACTGCGATGAGTTTTTCAGAATTCAACGGAAAAAGAGCCTTGCGTTGGGATGAATCAAAATTTCCGGTCTTTTTGTTTGAATGAGCACGACCTCGGGAAGGCTTATCAGGCCATAAACCAGTTCGGAAACTGCCACACCATCCAGCCATAAACCGCGAAACGCAAAATGCGGCTGATGCAAATCAAAAGGAAATTCTTAAAATTCAGATGTACAGAACCAGCCATCATGCACGTGGCCGAGAACGGCACGGGTGTAACGGCACCTACCAGAACGAGATAGCCACCATACTTTTTTAGTTGCCGGTCATATTGCTGGAGGTAACGGGCATGGATCTTTTGGTAAAAACCCGTTTTTGAAAATGTGTAGCCAATATAATAACCCAGCACACCAGCCCCATAACTGATAAAGGTGAGCAAGGACAGATTAATGATGTACTGGCTCATTTCCCCTCCTCTCCAGATAAACATGAAAACCTCCGGGGGGATAATGCCAAAGACAATTTCAGACAAGGTGAAGATACTCAACAGCAGGCCCAGCTTATTGCCCAGGCGTGCTATCTCATGTTCGTAAACTTCAATCTCGTTTTGTAGCAGAATGTATGCCGTGATGATAACAGCAAACCATACCAAGCCCTTCAAGAGGTTGCGCAATAAAAATCCGGATTTGGTTTCTTCCTGGGGGGCTGTTTGCATGGCTTACTTAAGAATGGGGTGCCGCTCGAAAGGCTGATTAGGATCAAAAAGTTTCCGGTAAGTAATGTGTTTTTTTGAAATAAAACCACCCACCTGCTCCACCACGTTAATCATCTTAGGGTTAAAATCACCAATCCAATTCATTTCATAATCCTCATATCGTTTGTATTCGTCTTGCAAAACTTTACGAGCGGCCATAATTATAGCACCATCGGCTCCTTTGCCCTGGTGCTCCGGCACAACACCGAAGAGTATGCCGAACGCTTTGGTATTTGTTTTAGCTATAAACAAATGGTAGGCAAATTTGATTTTGCCCCACCAGTTCATTTTTCCATTCACATGTTTAAAGATCTGATTCAGTTCGGGCAGGGAGATAAAAAAAGCGATAGGATCATTCTTGTAGAAACCGAAATAAATCAGACGTTCGTCCAAAATCGGTTTCATTTGTTTTACAATCTGGTCGGCCTGCGCCTGCGAAAGTTCAGGATTTTCGGCCCGGTTCGCCCACGCCCGGTTATACACGCTGCGCAAGTAGCCCGCCAGTAAATGAAATTCCGACTTTTTCAGGTAGTGAAACGAATAGTCGGGATCGTGCGACAATAAATCGGCCTTCTCGGCCAGGCGTGGATGAAGCGGGTCTTTAATCTTGCGTAGGTAGGTGAGCTGATTGAAGTACAACTGAAAACCATAAGCCTCGAAGAATTGCTGGTAGTAAGGGAAGTTATAATTAGTCTGGTAATTTGGTTCAAAATGAAATCCCTCCACCAGCAGCCCCCACCAACGGTCGCGGTTTCCGAAATTAATCGGGCCGTCCATTGCCTGCATGCCGCGTTCCGCCAGCCAATCGCGACACGCATCAAACAAAAGAAAAGCCGCAGCCTGATCTTGGATACACTCAAAAAAACCCATTCCGCCTGTGGGTTGCTTATTTCCCTTTAACACATTTTTGTCGTTGATGAAAGCGGCCACCCGGCCAATGGCCACACCGGCCGTGTCTTTCAAAATCCAGCGGATGCACTGACCATGACGGAATGTTTTGTTTTTCTCCCGGTCAAATACAGACTCCACGTCCGCGTCCAGCGGGCGAATCCAGTTGGGTGTGTGTTGGTAGAGCCGGACAGGCAGCAATAAAAACTGCCGGGCAAGAGCCGGTGTAGTAACTTCAACAAGGGTCATGCTATTCTACGGCTGCGGATAGTTGGGCAAGGAGATGGCAAACGTGGTTCCTTCGCCAAAGATACTCTTGATTTTGATTTCTCCGCCCAGTTTTTCCACTGCGTTCTTGACAATATACAGTCCCAATCCCGACCCGGCCGACCGGTCGCTGGCCCGGTAAAACATCTCAAAAACGCGGGCCTGATCTTTTTCCGCAATGCCCACACCATTGTCACGAAATTGGATGCGTGCGGACTGCCGCGTAATCTTGACCTGAATATCGACATGAGGTTGCGCCTTGTACAGATCCAGGTATTTGATCGCATTTGAAATCAGATTCCGGAAAACTTCTGAAATCCGCCAGGGGTCGCTAAAGAATACGTCACCTTCAACGTTTACATTGTAGGAAACCCGCGCAGCCTGCGGCATGTAACTGAGGTCCTGAAAATGTTTATCGATAATCGCCTTTAGGTCAACCGAGGCGAGCTTAATATCCATTTTCAGATTTTTCGAGTGGCTGAGCACATCATTGATAAACCCATCCAATTTCTTCACCCGATCGCCCACCAGGTTGAGGTACTCCACCGGGTTATCCTGATTGCCGGGAAGCCTGGCAAGATTGACCAGACCCAAAATAGATGATAACGGGGCGCGTAAATCGTGAGAAACTTTGTAGACGAAGTTATCCAACTCCGTATTTCGGATCTTTAACTCGTCCTCGAGTTTCTTTTGTTCGGTGATGTCCACATATACACCAAAGATGCCGATCGTTTCATCAGCCAGGCTAACCGGTACGCCCAGCAGGATGACGGATAGCTCGGCACCATCCTTGCGCAATCGTTTGGTCTGAAGCCGAATCGTTTGCTTGCCTGATATCAGTTGATTCAGTTCGTTGCCTTCCTGCTCCAGGTTATCCGGTACAATAAATTTGTTCAAGCCTTTTCCTCGTAACTCGGGCTGACTGAAGCCAAAGAGCGCTTCGAATCCTTTATTTACCTTCACCACCTTGCCTTTGTTATCCAGCATGACCACGGCCAGTGGTGAGCTTTCGAATAACTGCGTGAACAAAACCTCGTTCTTTAAAACCGCTTCTTCCGCCATCTTTTGGCCGGTGATATCGCGAACGATAATTTGTACAGCCGGCTTGCCCTTGTACTCGTACGGGTAGCCGTAAACCTCAACATCAATCAGTTGCCCGTCAAGCCTCACAAACTTCTCCTCCAGGCGGGGCACCCGCTCACCTTTCATCATGCGCCCAATCCGATTGACCACACTCTTTTGAAACTCGGGGGCCACAAAGTCAAGCACGTTGAGCCCAAGGAGTTGCTCGGGTGCCTCAGCACCCATAATGCGACAGGCTGCCGAGTTGACAAAAACTAACTTTCCTTCACAGTGGACACCAATACCGATGGGCAGAAACTCGATCAGTGTGCGATAACGCTCCTCGCTTTCGTTGATGCTCTCTTCTTCCAGTTTACGCGCATGAAAATCCTGAAGAATACCTACCGTTCGCAAGGCATTGCCGTGAGCATCCCGCTCCACGGCCTGACCTTTTTCCAAAATCCAACGCCAGGATTTGTCTTTTAACTGAAACCGGTAGACGACCTCGTAGGCATCGGTTTGCCCCTGTAAGTGCTCTTGTATTTTCTTTTCGTAAGTCGGTCGGTCGGCCGGGTGTATGAAGTCTTCGCAGTGGCAAAACATCTGCTCCAACTCCGTTCGCTCATAGCCCATGAGTTGGGCCCAGCGTTCGTTGACAACAGTAGTATTGGTCCGAAAATCATAGTCCCAAAGACCAAGATCAGCGCTTCGCAGGCCCAGTTCGAGTCGCTGTTCAATTTCTAACCGGGCGCGTTCCAGCGACTTTCGATGCGAGATGTCAGTAATGACTCCGTTCCAAATGCAATTCCCCTCATCGTCATGGCGGGGCACACCCACTGACTCAACCCATACCGTTCGGTGTTTTCCTAAAATCCGGCCCTCCCATCGAAATGAAGTTTTCGATGTCATCACCTCATTCAAAAATAACTCAAAGGATGCCCGGTCTTCCGGGTGAATAAAACTCACCATGGGATGCACACCACTCAGTAGCTCAGCTTGTGTATAACCCAAAACCTCCTCGCACTTGGGGTTGATGTAACTGAAATCGCGATTGCCATTAGGTTGCAGGGTGTACTCAAAAACAACCACCGGCAAACGATCCAAAATTCGCTGCGCTTCTTCCTTATGTGTCACCCGTGCTGCTTTTGTTTCACTATCTACGCTCATGTAAACTCAACTATGAATTCGAGTTAACGCAAACATAAATCAGGCGAGCTATTCCTTTGGGCTCGTGTAATAAAATCAATAAAACAGGCAAAAAGCGGCTTAAAAAGGCGTGCGATAGTGAGGCACTGAGGCCAAATCCCAGTCAATCACAAGCCCCGAGCTAACATTACGGGCAACGTCTCGGCCGTAGAGGGCCTCCACCAGGTACAAAGCCGCCTCATACGATCGGGCACCTCCGGCCGAAGAAATGGCTGATCGATCGTGGACAAAACTCACCTGTTCCCGAACCTCGGCCAACTGGGGGAAAGCTTCGCGAAACCGGACGATGTCAGCCGGGAAGGTGGTGCAAACATGCGCATCCAGCAAACCCGCCTTGGCCAATACAAATGCTCCATCACAAAGAGACATCACGTAAAGGGCCTGGCGGCCATGTGTGCGCACGAATTCAATCAATGCCGGATTGGTCAGGTCGGTATCCATGCTATGCTGGGCGCTGGGCACAACCAAAAGGTCAATTGCGGGAAGTGAATCCGTTGCCATGGCAAAGTCCGGCAGCAGCCGCAGCCCCTCAAACGTGGTAACCGTATCGCGTGTAGGTGCCACGGTAAACACCTTGATCCCATGAGGGGTATGAAAGGCCGTGTGTTGGAGCACATCCATTGGCGCTACCAGTTCCGTATTGTAGGTACCGTCAACAATCACAAACGCTGCGTTCAGCTGGCGGTCGGGCAAAACCGGTACCTCGGCTATGGCGGGTTGATCTGAACGTGAGCAACTCATCGCCAGCAACAACAGAATCAGCACCCCTGGTTTCATTTCCGTTTAGCGTTTATCGCAACAAAAAAGCAGTGATTGCTCACTGCTTCTTCTATGTTTCTATTTCGTTCTCTACGCAGACTTCAGCGCCTCTGCACCAGCCACGATCTCCAAAATCTCTTTGGTGATGGCGGCCTGGCGGGTACGATTGTAGGTCAACCGCAAATCCTTAAGCAGTTCGCCTGCATTGTCGGTTGCCTTATCCATGGCCGTCATCCGGGCTCCGTTCTCGGCCGCGTTCGAATCAAGGGCCGCCTTGAACAGCTGAACCTTCAGCGACTTGGGAATGATACCGGTAATAATCTCCTCCCGGGTAGGCTGGTAGATATAGTCAACTTCCTGTGTCTTCTTCTCCTGCCTGGGGGGCAACACTGGCAGGTATTGCTCCGTACGCAAGATCTGCGTGGCTACATTCTTGAACTCGTTGTAAACGATCTCCACCTTGTCATATTCGCCTAGCTGAAATGATTTCATCACGTACTCGGCTACCTCGGCAGCCTTTTCGAAACTCAGGCTGTTGATGAGACCCCAATACTGATCAACCACCTGGTAGTTGCGCTTGCTCAGGTATTCATACACTTTTTTGCCAAGCGGAAGAAAAGCAACGTTGCCCGCTTTAAACTGCTTCTCGTATTTCTCCATCGCCAGGCGAACACTGGCCTTAATCACCGTGCCATTAAACGATCCGCAAAGACCACGATCGGAGCTGATGCATATGATCAGGATTTTCTTTTCCTCACGAACTTGTCCGTACCAGTTGTCTCCGTCAGCACCAGCTGCGGATAAATTCTGAATTACTGAGTTTAACTTCTGAGCAAACGGGCGCATTTGCATAATGCGGTCCTGGGACTTCCGCAACTTGGCAGCGGCCACCATCTTCATGGCTTTGGTGATCTGCTGCGTGGAGACCACCGAAGAAATTCTGCTCTTTACTTCCTTTAAACTCGGCATACGGGTAACCTGTCTGAAATCGTCTAGTCGTCAATACTTTCCAGCCATCTCGAGCGCCACACGCTTGATCACGTCTACGTCATTATCCTCGAATTTACCCGCCCTGAAATTGTCCAGAACGGCTTTGTGCTGGAGGCGTAACAAAGAGATGAAATCCTTCTCAAACTCCTTTACTTTGGCAACCGGCACTTTGTCGATGTATCCTTTCGTAGACGCCAGAATAATGGCTACCTGTTCTTCCACCGGCACGGGTGCATATTGAGGTTGCTTTAATACTTCCGTATTCCTGCGGCCGCGCTCAATCGTTAGCTTGGTCGCAGCATCCAAATCAGAACCAAACTTGGCAAAGGCCTCCAGTTCGCGGAATTGCGCCTGGTCAAGTTTCAGCGTACCGGCCACTTTCTTCATCGATTTGATCTGAGCGGACCCACCCACGCGCGATACCGAAATACCTACGTTGATGGCCGGACGGATACCCGAGTTGAACAGGTTCGTCTCCAGGAATATCTGACCATCCGTAATCGAGATCACGTTGGTCGGGATATAAGCGGACACATCGTTGGCCTGCGTTTCAATGATCGGCAAAGCCGTCAGCGATCCGCCACCTTTCACCAGATGCTTGATGGAATGAGGCAGGTCGTTCATGTTGCGGGCTATGTCATCGTTGTTGATCACTTTAGCGGCACGCTCCAGCAAGCGCGAGTGCAAGTAGAATACATCACCGGGATACGCCTCGCGTCCGGGAGGTCTGCGCAACAGCAGGGATACTTCGCGGTAGGCCACCGCCTGTTTCGACAGGTCATCGTAGATAACCAGGGCAGGACGGCCGGTGTCGCGGAAAAATTCGCCAATGGATGCACCGGTAAACGGAGCAAAGAACTGCATCGGGGCAGGGTCAGATGCTGATGCAGACACGATCACGGTGTAGGACAAAGCACCGGCTTTTTCCAGGGTGGCCGCTACCTGAGCAACAGTTGACGCCTTTTGGCCAATGGCTACATAAATGCAGTATACGGGTTGACCCTTGTCGTAAAATTCCTTTTGATTGATGATCGTATCCAAGGCCACAGCCGTCTTGCCAGTCTGGCGGTCACCGATGATCAATTCGCGTTGACCGCGGCCGATCGGAATCATGGCATCAATGGCCTTGATACCGGTTTGCAGCGGCTCGTTCACCGGCTGACGGAAAATAACTCCGGGCGCTTTGCGCTCCAGCGGCATTTCGTACAGTTCGCCTGTCAGCGGACCTTTTCCATCGATAGGCTGCGCCAATGTATTTACCACACGACCCAATACGCCCTCGCCTACTTGAACCGAACCAATTTGCCCGGTACGCTTCACGGTAGCCCCTTCCTTGATGCCTTTGGGGTCACCCAAAAGCACGGCTCCCACGTTATCTTCTTCCAGGTTGAGTACGAGTGCACGCAATCCATTTTCAAACTGGATCAACTCTCCAGCCTGGGCCTTGGTAAGGCCGTAGATGCGCGCCACTCCATCACCGATGGTTAACACGGTGCCAATTTCTTCCAGTTGGGCGGTGGTACGCGCCTGCGACAACTGCTCACGCAGGATTGCGGATACTTCTTCGGGTCTGATCTCTGCCATAATTCGTTACTTCAAAAATTGAATTTCGTTCAAAACTGTTTTACGTAGGGGTTCTCGTTGAACTTCACCTTGAGTGTCTTGAGCTTGCTCTTGATGGACGCATCAATCTGCTGATCGCCTACATTGAGAATAAAGCCACCGATCAACTCAGGGTCTACCTTTTCGTGTAGTTCTACTGTCTTTTTCTGGCTCAATTCGCGGGCCATCCGGTCAATCTCCGCACGCAGTGTAGCATCCATGGCCAGGGTTGTAATCACCTCGGCCTTGCCAATGCCCTTATATTCGTTGTAAGCCTCGTGAAACTCGCGCGCTATGGAAGGCAACAACGGCTCACGATTTTTTTGGGTAAGTATGTTAATGATGGCAAACGTGAGTTCATGCACCTTTCCAGCAAACACCTGGTGCAGTACCTTTCGCTTGATCTCATGCCGAACGATCGGGCTGCGCAGCATTAACAGCAACTCACGACTTTTGGTCACGGTGGTGGTGAACAACTGCATATCGGCATGCACCTGCTCCAACGCTCCCCTTTCAACAGCCAGACTGAGGAGTGACTTGACGTATCGTGCGGCAACGCGTGAGTCGTTCATATCTTAGTTCAGCTTCAGATCTTTGATGATGGAGTTAACTAACTCGCGCTGGGCGCTATCCGAGGCCAGATTCTTCTTCATCAGTCGCTCGGCTACTTCCAGCGAGAAATTGGCCACCTGAAGTTTCACTTCTTTCAGGGCCGCCATCTTTTCGGTCTGAATAACAGCTTTGGCGTCCTCAATGATTTTGTCCGCGTTTTTACGGGCATCGTTCTGGGCCTGGTCGTGCAGGCGGGAGGCCGCGTCGCGGGCTTCGCGCAATATCTTATCGCGCTCCTCACGCGCCTCTTTCAGCAGCTTTTCGTTATCCGACTTGAGCGAAGCCATCTCCGCTTTTGCCTTTTCTGCCGAGTCCAACGCTTGCTGAATGGAGGTCTCCCGCTCCTTCAAGCCAGCCAGAATTGGCTTCCAAGCCAAAAATGCCAGTAGTATAACAAGCAACAAAAAAACAAATGCCTGCCAAATGATGAGGCCGGTTCCAGGGGTTAGTAGTTCCATAGTGTTTCGGGTTTTATGCAGTTAGCCAAAAAACGGAGTGCCCCGGCCCAGTGCCGGAGCGCTCTCCGTTTCTTTTCTCAGCCTTTGAACGAAATCAACAAGCAAATAACAAGGGCGAAGAGGGCGGCCACCTCAATAAGGGCAGCGATGATCAGCATAGCACCCTGAATCTTGCCTGATGCTTCAGGCTGACGGGCCATACCTTCCATCGCTGAGCCACCAATGCGGCCGATACCGATACCTGCGCCAATCGCAGCTAAACCGGCACCAATGCCTGCACCCATGATCGCGTAGCTGATGTCCAATAAAATAGCTAACAACATAGTTTTAAATAATTAAGTGAAACAAAACGCCCTGTGGTGCTACCCGCAGGGATATCTTTAATGGTGGTCGTGTTCCTCTACGGCCATGCCGATATACAGTGACGTAAACAGCGTAAACACATAGGCCTGAATTCCGGCCACCAATAATTCAATCAAATCGATAAACAAAACAATCACACTCGACATCAACCCCACCGTGATACTTTGAAAAATAAAGGCCAGTGAAATCAACGCCAGTAGGACAATGTGCCCGGCTGTGATCGCCACAAACAAACGAATGGTCAGTGAAATCGGCTTCGTGAATATACCGATGATTTCCACCGGCAGAATCACCAAACGAAGAGGCAGCGGCACACCCGGAGTCCAGAAAATGTGGCCCCAGTAGCTTTTGTTTCCACTGACATTGGTAATGATGAACGTGAAGAAGGCGAGCGTGGCGGTAACTGCAATATTACCCGTGAGGTTACCGGCACCCGGCAACAAACCCAACAAGTTACCAAACAAGATGAAGAAAAAGAGGGTGAGCAAGTAAGGCAGGTAGCGCTCATAACGATGGCCAATATTCGGTTTCACCACTTCATCGCGCACAAAAACCACGATCGGTTCAATAAATGACTGAACTCCGCTGGGCGCCCGGCCGGCATTGCGTTTGTACCCGCGCGCGGCCGCCACCAGCACCACGAGCAGAAGGGTGGAGTTGATCAACAGCATGCCCACGTTCTTTGTAATGGAAACATCCAGAACCGGCTGGCCATTCAATGTAATGTGGTTATGCTCTAACCGGTAACCGTTGTACTCCACGGTTTGGTGGTGATCATCATAAAAGCGTGATGATGAAAACATCTCCAGGCCACGGGCTTCGGAATAGACAATGACCGGCAGGTACAACGTACCATAGTGGCCATCAAAGAAATGCCAAACATGGTCGTCTAGGACGTGATGAATAATGACATCGTTGGCATTGAACGCGCCCTCAGCGTGAGCTTCGGTATGGACATTATCAGCCTGAGTGGCTTCCTGGGCAAAAACCCCAGAAAAAGTCATCAAAAAGCAACCTAAAAAGAGGGGCAGAAACATTGTTTTTGAGGTCAGAAATGGCTTTTTCATCCGGAAACGAGAGGGTCTGCAAAAATCGAGTGCAAAAGTATTGATTAATCGGTCAAAAGGAAACGTTTGACCAAGTTTTTAGGCCTTGCCGCAGCACCCGGTTCTTATCGGGGCGTGGCCCGCAACAACCACCACAACTCAAGCCCGGTAAACGAGAGGTAGGCCAACAAAAACACCACCGCATTGGCCATGGCCTCGGTCGGGTTGTCTATGACAATCACCACCAGATAGGTCAGGCTCAGCAGCATTTTAACGGCAATGGACCCCAGGTAGGCCAGGGGAAAAAGATCGGGCTGCCGGCTGCGCAGGCGAACCATCATGAACACCAGGGCGCCCGTGAGCGCCAGCAAGAATAGAATGGAGAACCAACCGTATCCGGGAAATATCATGAATTCTTATTGACCGAGCGGTAGAGTGAATACATCTGGCCGCCAAACATCAGCAAAACAAAAGTGAGGAGGAAAACCGGAAACGTGAATCCGGCTTTTTGGTCGAGCCAATGCCCCAACCAGGCAGCCAAGCCAATGGCCACTACCAGTTGCAGCCCTAACGCACTGTACTTAATGGCTTGATTAAATGGCGCGGGCTTCTTCGGTTCGGTAGGCCCGGTTCCCATTCTCGCCCAGTTTAATGTCCTTGATCGCAGCGCCCATCTTGCAGCTTCCGTTAAAGACGGCTCCTGGTTCCACAACCAGTTTGCCGGTGAGAATATCCCCATGAATGATGGCTGTTGCCTTTAACACCAGCATCTCGGCCACTTCCACTCGGCCGCGAACTTCACCTTCGATGTCGGCATTCTGCGCGGCTATGTTTCCCTCTACGTGGCTGGTGCTGCCTAATGCAATCTTCGAGCGCGACCGAACATTACCAATGATTTTTCCTTCAATGCGCATGTTGCCGTGCGTCTCAATATTACCTTCCAGCACGGTACCTTTTCCAATAACGTTGCTGGAGTTACTGATTTCTTCGGCTGCTCTCTTTTGTTCTTTTGTGGTGATCATAGGTTCTTCCATTAAAAAGTTACGAACTCCTCGGGGTTTAAGGAGTTCCCATTATACCAAAGTTCAAAATGCAGGTGCGGCCCATCGGTGAGCTCGCCACTGTTGCCAACAATGGCAATGATTTCTCCGGCATTGACAAAGCTACCAACTTTTTTCAATAGCTGGGCATTGTGCTTGTATACCGATATCAGGTTTCCCCGGTGTTGAATGGCGATGACATACCCGGAGTCCTGCGTCCACGAGGCCATAACAACGGTGCCTTCGGCAATGCACTTCACCGACTCGTTGGTCTTCGCCACGATGTCAATTCCATAGTGGCCCTTTTGCACATCGTAACGATCCGAAACGAAGCCGGTGATCGGGGAAAAGAAAAATGTTTCTTGCAACTCGCTATACTTATTGCTGGTGAGCGCAATGCGCCCTTGTTCGGACTGCTCGAATTCTGCCCGAAACTGCGAGTCGGATGGATTGAGCTTAAGGTTGCCGATGGCTGAAACGGGGCGCGTGGTGACGTTCAACTCCTGCACCGGGTCGCGGAAGGAGCCGGTCGTATCGCCACTTAAGATTCGTTGAAAGTTAGCTATGAACTTGTCCTTGCGGTCGACCTCCAACGCGAGGGAATCGACTTTGAGTGCGAGCAAATATAATTTCTTGTTGGCCTCCATTTGCGCATGGCGCGGATCGAACCAGCGGGCGAGCAAAGTCTGCGACAGAAAAAGGCTGCCGATAAACGTAGCCAGAAAAACGATGACGACAATCACAAGCACCTTGGCATAGGTGAAGCCGATGGCACGGGTCTCAGCCAATGAATCTTCATGGCGAATCACCAGTTGGTGCCGCTCCGTCAGGCGCTCGGAAAGTGTCTTTTTCGGCTTCAAAAAGGGCAAATTTTGGCAAAGGTACAGATTTGGCTGGTTTTTGGCCGGGCGTTAGTATTGCCCTTCCCTTTTTTTACGTTTGTAAGTCGTATTATTCTATGAGCAGGTTTTGGGCAGGTTTAGGTTCACTGGCAGCGTGCTTCGCATGGCTTATCGCAGCCTCGTGTTCCTCCAATCAAAATACCATCACGGCCGACTTGTTCCACAACTCCACGGCTCACTACAACGGCTATTTCTACGCCCGCGAAAAAACGGTAGAAGTTGAACGGTTAATTCAGAAAAGCCTGGACGATGATCCTAACCAGATTCTGCGACTTTATCCAAAACTGGATACCGTTTTGGCCAAGACTTACGCCAAAGACACGGAGGAAATCATTAAAATGGCTTCCATCTCCATCCAGCGGCATCCCAACAGCAAGTGGGTTGACGATAATTATGTGCTGGTGGGCCTGGCACGGCTTTACGCGTGCGATTGGGAAAACGCCATTCAAACGTTCAAGTACGTAAACACCAAAAGCAACGATGCAGCTGTTCGCCATAAGGCGCTTGTACACTTGCTGCGCACCTTCACCGAAATGGGTGAGTACGATAAGGCAGAGGAAGTCGGTGCTTTTCTGGAGAAGCAAAAGCTGGAGCGCGAAACGCAGAAGAATTTCTATCTGACGAAAGCGTACTACTTCCAGGTACGCAACAATTACGACTACATGGTGCGCAGCCTGACCCAGGCCGATTCGTTGCTCAGCCGCACCGACCGAAAGGGACGAATTTATTTCCTCATTGGCCAGATTTACCAGCAACTTGGATTCAGCTCGCTGGCGTACAATTATTACCGCAAGTGCCTGTCCGCCCACCCCGATTACGAGATTGACTTCTATGCTCGTCTCAATATGGCACAGGTTGCCCAACTCAATGACTCCCGGAGTGTGCGCACCGTTAGAAAGCAGTTCGAAAAAATGCTAACCGACTCCAAGAATGCCGAATTCGTGGATAAGATCTATTACGAGTTGGGTGAATTTGAACGGAAGCAGGGCAACCTGCCGCAAGCGCTCGATGACTTTGAATTGGCGGCCCACAGCGGCACCAACAAGCGGGTTCAAGGTCAATCCTTCCTGCGCATGGGGCAAATCTATTTTGATTCGCTCCAACGCTATACGCTCGCCAAGAATTACTACGACAGTGCGGTTCAGGCGCTGCCGCGCGATTTCGAAAACCTTGACGCGATAAAAAAGCGACAGGAGATTTTGGGTGAATTTGCCCTGCACACCGAAACCATAATCTGGAACGACAGCCTGCTGACCATGGCCGCTATGGATTCGCTGTCGCTTCGTCACGTGCTAGACTCCGTGGTAGCTGCCCGCCAAAAACCGGTTGTTGCTTCGAAGAAAAAGCGAAGACGAAATACGGGCCGGCCAGCCGCAGCCGGTCCCCAAAGCGAATTCTTCCGTCAATTGAATCAAGATGACAACACTACGGTTGCCGACTGGTATTTCGGGAACCCCAGTGCGGTAGCGCTGGGTCAGTCGGAGTTCCAGCGCATCTGGGGCAACATTACATTGGAGGACAACTGGAGACGCTCCAACAAGGCAGCCGAACAATTAAGCGGCCCACAGGTAGCCGACACACAGCCCGTGGCGAAAGACTCCGTAGCGGAGATAGCCAAAACAGAAACCACAGCGGTTGACGAAGTGGGTATGGTTTTCGCGCAACTGCCCCGAACGGACAAGAGGATTAAAGAGGCGAACGGCAAAATCGAAGAAGCCTATTTCCGGCTGGGCGACTTATACTATTTTGAGTTGCTGGAGAAAGAAAACGCTGCCGAGTCGTATGAGAAACTGCTCAACCGGTATCCGCAATCCGCGCGCGTACCCGAAACGCTATACAAACTTTACCTGATCGAAAAAGAAAAAGGTAGTGATAAAGTCGAGCTGTACGCACAACGGCTGAAAGATCAATATCCCACCTCAACCTTTACACGCATTCTGATTAATCCGGATTACCTGAAAGAAACCAGCGTGGCGGCCGAGAAGCAGAAGATGATTTACAAGGAGGCCTATACGTATTACCAGGAGAATAACTTGCGCCTGGCACGTGCACGCCTCGAAGAGGCAACCGCGCTGGGCGAAACCTTCTTTTCGCCCCAACTGGAACTTTTGGGGATATTACTCACCGGCAAAACGGAGGACATTGCCCGCTACCAGTATGAGCTGAGCGAGTTTGAAAAGAAATATGCCGAAACCGATTTGGGTCGTTATGCCGGACAGTTATTGGCCACTTCGCGGGTGTTAACCGAACGGCTGGAGAGAGCCAAGGGCATTAAGTTCATTGAATCGTTCAACGAACCGCACTACTTTGTGGTCATCTATAAAAAAGCCGACCGGCTGACGAATGCTGTAGCCACGGCACTTGACCGATTCAATTCCGCCCAGTGGAAGGAAAAAAATCTGCAAACAAGCAGCCTCGTGCTGAGCGATGAACGGGTGCTCACCCTGGTACAACCGTTGGCCGACCAACAAGAAGCTCTGGCGTATTTCGATAAGTTTCGCAGCCAGATCGAAAAGCAGCCGCCCTTTTCGATGTATAAATTCAATACCTTTGTTATTACCAAAGACAACTTCCAGATTTTTTATAAAAACAAGGCGCTGGATGAGTACCTCACCTTCTTCGACCGGAACTATCAAAACCAAACTCCGTAAACTTTTGAATGCTCGCAAAAGCTGGGTACCCCCGGTTATCAAGTACATCTGGATTGTTTTTCTCTGCTTCCTACTCGGTCTTCCCCTCTACTTATATACCGTTAGCATTGATCTGTTCGGGTTGTATGGCGGCATGCCCAGCCTGAAAGAAATCGAAAACCCGGAAAACGATCTCTCGTCTGAATTGATTTCCGCAGACGGAGTATCCCTTGGGCGTTACTTCCGCTACAACCGCAGTCAGGTTACGTACAACCAACTCTCCCCGGATCTGATCAACACGCTGCTGATCTCGGAAGACCACCGGTTTCATCAACATTCAGGTCTGGATTTTCCAGCTTACCTCCGGGTGATCTATGGATTGCTGACGTTCAATCCGCAGGGTGGGGGAAGCACCATTACCCAACAACTGGCCAAAAACCTGTTTACCATGAACCCCGACAAAAGCCTGGACGGACACCTGGCTAGCCTGGGGAGTTACCCGAGACGACTCATTCAGAAAAGCAAAGAGTGGATTATCTCCGTATCGCTGGAGCGCAACTTCACCAAAGAAGAAATCATTGCTTTGTATCTGAACACCTGCGATTTCAGCAGCAACGCGTTTGGCATCAAGGTGGCCTCGGAGACTTACTTCAATAAACCGCAAGACAGCCTCAACCTGCAGGAGTCGGCCATTCTGGTGGGCATGCTGCAGGCGCCTTCCAAGTTTAATCCCTATCGAAACCCGAACAATGCACTAAAAGTGCGCAACGAAGTGCTCAGCAAAGTGTACCGCCACGGCTATAAAATAAAAACACGCGAGCAATACGATTCGATCACCGCGTTGCCGATTGAATTAGACTACAACGTGCAAAACCAAAACGAAGGCCTCGCCACCTACTTTCGCACCGTTGCCAGCAGCTACCTGATGGCCTATTGCAAAGAAAAGGGAATTGACCTGTGGAACTCGGGGTTAAAAATCTACACCACCATTGACAGTAAGTTGCAGCGCTATGCCGAAGAGGCCATGAACGAACACATGGCCGCGCTGCAACAGCAATTTTTTGACGAGTGGGCGAAACGCAAACGTAATCCGTGGGTAAACGAAGACGGCCAGGAGATCAAAACCTTTCTTCAAACCCGGATCAAGCAGACTGACACCTACAAAAGCCTGGTTGCCAAATACGGGGAGGGCCATGATTCAGTCAAAATCATGCTCAATCTGAAAAAGCCGATGACCATTTTCACCTGGAAGGGCGAGCGCGATACCTTGTTCAGCAGCATGGATTCGCTAAATTACTATAAGCGTTTTCTTCAAAGTGGTATGATGGCCATGGACCCCAACACCGGTCATATCAAAGTCTGGGTGGGCGGCTTTAACCACAAATTCTTCAAATTCGACCACGTGAAGTTAGGCAAGCGGCAACCGGGTTCTACGTTCAAGCCTTTTGTTTACGGACTGGCGATGGAGTCCGGAATCTCGCCCTGCGAAATCAAGACGGATATTTCACCGCCCTTTTCACTACCCGAAGGGGGCACCTGGCAACCCAAAAACTTTGACGGGGCGTATGGTGACGGGTCGAAGATGACCCTGCGCCAGGCTATGGCCCGTTCCGTTAACTCCATAACTGCGCAACTCATGCAGGAGTTGGGCATGCAAAATGTGGTCCGCTTTGCGCATGATGTAGGTATTGAAAGTGAACTGGCTGCGGTGCCTTCGCTGTGCCTGGGCACCAGCGATGTTTCCTTGTTTGAGCTGACGGCTGCCTACTGCACATTTGTCAACTCGGGCATTTATACCGAACCTTTTTTTATCACGCGCATTGAAGATAAAAATGGAAATGTGATCGAGAACTTTGTTCCCAAAACGCGGCAAGCAATTGACGAGCAAACGGCCTTCAAAATGATTTACATGCTGAAGGGTGGTGTTGAGGAAGAAGGAGGAACCTCAGGTGGACTACCGTATGAACTGAAGGTAGACAATGAGTTGGGTGGCAAAACCGGCACAACCAATGATGCCAGCGATGGTTGGTACGTTGGATGCACACACGACCTGGTATCGGGTGTATGGGTAGGTGGCGATGAACGCTCCGTTCACTTCCCCACATGGGGTTTAGGCTCGGGGGCAAAATCAGCGCGCCCCATTTGGAGCAAATTCATGTTAAAAGCCTATGCCGACCCGAACTCCGGACTGGTGAAAGGCCAGTTCAAACGCCCGAGTAGTGGCGTGGATATGTCCCTCGACTGCAGCCGTCTGATCATTCCTTCGGACACCGTAAAAGTGGACGAAGAACCGTGGGATATCGACAACTAATCTACGTGAGTAGGAAGTTTCTCGGTGCTGTTTTCTCTCCAGCGCAGGTCAAACAAAAAAGAAATCTGAAAAAAGTTTCGGCCGATTTCATCGACTAAGCGGTAATCAAACTGCTGCATGTATCCCGTTTGCAACGTCAGGCTTTCGGTCATTTTACGTCCCACTCCCATGAAGAAACGATTGCGCTCAAAGTAAGGCGCCTGGTTGGTGAAAAAGAGCTCGTTTGAAAAATTCAAATACCATACGCCCGGCACCACCTGTTGCTGTTTACCCAGCGGAATAACGGCATTGATCCGATACCGAAAGCGATGCCGAAAGCCCGTTTGTGTCCACCGCTGCTCCGCCCGGTACCGATGTTCAAATTTCACCCGTTGGTAGTACTGCTTCATCGTCAGCTGTTCCCACAAACGCTCTTCATCACTCAATTTGGGATCTTCAAACGAACCGCCCGGGCTATAGGTATTGTAGCTGCCGCCCGCCACGGCCACGGAGAAGTTCTTATCGAGGCTGTATTGAATTCCTCCTTTTACTTCGTAGTAGTGAAAATCCTGGTAAAACTTTAGCGAACGAATCTGCCCTTCTGCAAATACCGCCCACTTATCGTTCACCTTAACCGAGGCGTTCAGGATATTCCAACTCCCCAAATCGCTGAACTGATTTGATTGGGCTGGGGCATCCAAAGACCAAAGAAGAAATAGCAAAAGGTAGTTGCGTTTCACGTGCGGCCAGTAGGCCGAAAGTAAGCAAATGGGTGATATTCCGCTATTTTTGAACGATGAAAGAAGAGTTGCGCGCTCAGGTAACGTCATTGCCCGACCAGCCCGGGGTGTATCGCTTTTATGACCGCGAAGCCAAATTGATTTACGTTGGTAAGGCCAAAAGTCTGAAGAAGCGCGTCAGCTCCTATTTCAACAAGCAAAGCCAGTACAACCGCAAAACCGAAAAACTGGTTTCCGAAATCGATCGCCTTGAATTTACCATCACCCATTCGGAGTTTGACTCCCTCCTGCTGGAAAACAACCTGATTAAAGAAAACCAGCCGAAGTACAACATCCTGCTCAAGGACGACAAGACCTTTCCCTACCTCTGCATCTTAAAAGAACGATTCCCCCGAATTATCTACACCCGAAAATATCTACCCAAACAAGGCGAGTACTTCGGGCCCTACACCAGTGTGGCCTCCATGAAAGCCGTTCTGGAATTGGTTCGCCAACTCTACTCTATTCGCACGTGCAGCCTGCTGCTCTCAGAAGAGAGTATTCAACAAAAAAAGTTAAAAGTCTGCCTGGAGTATCACATCGGAAACTGTCGCGGACCCTGCGAAGGCTTGCAGGAAGAAACCAGTTACCTGGAGGACATTGCGCAGGCCCGCAATGTCTTGAAAGGCGACTTGAGTATTGTGGAAGAGACCTTTGCCGCGCGCATGCAGGCCGCAGCCGAAAAATTCGAATATGAAATTGCCGCACGCTTTAAACATAAGCTTGATCTGTTGGAAAAATTCCAGACAAAGTCGCTGGTCGTTAACCGGAAACTCACCGATATTGATGTGATCAGCATCGCCAGTTCCGAAACCGAGGCATTTCTCAATTACATGATGGTGAAGGAAGGTGCCATCGTGTTCTCCAAGAATGTTGAAGTGAAAAAGAAACTGGATGAACCGGACAACGACCTGGCCAGCCTGGTGCTCGTGAACCTGCGGGCAGAGTGCCGGAGCTCGAACCCCGTGGTCTTCAGCAACGTGGCGTTGGCTGTGGAGATGAGCGATTTGGAAATTGTGGTGCCCCAGATTGGCGATAAGCGAAAGTTGGTTGCGCTCTCGCTCAAAAACGCGTTGTTTGCCAAACAAAAAAAGCAAACCGAAAAAGAAGAAAAGCAGTCAAAGAAGAATGAGGTACTGCACATCCTCCAGAAAGACCTTCGCCTCACCACCTTTCCGAAAGTCATTGAGTGCTTCGACAATTCCAATTTTCAGGGGACCACGCCCGTTGCCGCAATGGTTCGCTTTGTGGATGGCCAACCGAACAAAGGCGGTTACCGGCACTTCAACATCAAAACGGTGGAAGGCCCCGATGACTTTGCTTCGATGAAAGAAATTGTTACCCGCAGGTACAAGCGCATTATGGAAGAACAAGGTGAGTTTCCCAACCTGATTGTAGTGGACGGGGGCAAAGGTCAACTCAGCAGCGCGTGCGAGGCTATGCAGGCATTGGGGCTCTACGGAAAAATTCCCATCGTGGGGATTGCCAAAAAGCTGGAGGAGATCTATTACCCAGAGGATCCGTTACCGCTACACATCAGTAAAAAATCACCCGGCTTGTTGTTGTTGCAGCGCATTCGGGATGAGGCCCATCGGTTTGCCATTACGTTTCACCGTCAAAAGCGCAGCTCAGCCACGTTTGTAACGGAATTGGAAGGCATACCCGGTATTGGAAAGAAAACAACGGACAAACTCCTGGCTCATTTCAAATCCGTGAAAAAAATAAAAGAGGCAAGTCTGGAGGAACTCACCTCTTTGGTGGGCGAAAAGACAGCGCGGAAAATACTGGGGTAAAGAAACAAAAACCGGATTCCCAATCGTGAATGCTCTGCATTCAGCACCAGGAATCCGGCATTTGATCATGCCTACATTTTCTCCTTCGCAATGGGCGGCAACACGCCCATGTTATACCAGGCAAAAGCGAAGGCATCGGCTGTGCCCTCGATGTTCTTGGTAAGGTTAGAGGCACCATGTGCTGAATTGGTCTCAATACGGATCAACACAGGGTGATTACCTTTATGATTCTCCTGCAATGTGGCGGCAAACTTATACGAGTGAGCGGGCACCACACGATCATCATGGTCGGAAGTTGTCACGAGTGTAGCCGGATAGCTCACGCCCGGTTTGATATTGTGCAGCGGTGAATAACCTTTCAAATATTCAAACATCTCCTTTGAGTCATCTGCAGTACCATAATCGGGTGCCCAACCGGGGCCAGCTGAGAATCGGTGGTACCGAAGCATGTCCATTACGCCCACGGCCGGCAAGGCTACTTTAAACAACTCGGGGCGTTGGGTCATGCAGGCGCCAACTAACAAGCCACCATTCGAGCCACCCTGAATTGCGAGATAGTCAGAAGACGTGTATTTCTCAGCGATGAGGTATTCTGCTGCAGCAATGAAGTCATCAAACACATTTTGCTTTTTCATTTTGATGCCTGCTTTGTGCCACTCTTCACCATATTCGCCACCGCCTCGTAAATTGGCCATGGCGTAAACACCACCATTCTCCAGCCAAACCAGACGAGAAGCGCTGAAACTCGGAAGCATAACCGAGTTAAAGCCTCCATATCCATAAAGTAGCGTAGCATTTTTTCCGTTCATGACAAGGCCCTTCTTGTGCACAATAAACATCGGGACGCGAGTGCTGTCCTTGCTTGTATAAAAAACTTGCTTCATCTCGTATTCGTCTGGGTTAAAGTCGAGGGTTGGCTCGGCATACAATGCAGATTTACCCGACTCAATCGAATAACTGAAAATGGTTGTTGGGTAGAGAAAAGAGGTAAAGGTGTAGTAAATCTCTTTTTCAGTTTCGCGGCTCCCACCCCAGACCGCGGTACCGATTCCGGGTAATTCCACCTCGCGTTCAAACTTGCCAGTGGCATCAAACTGCTTGATGAGTGATTTCACGTCAACCGTGTAATCTGCAAAGATCTTGCCGCCACCAGTACTAAATGAGGCTACGTTTTTTTCTTCCGCAATAACATCTTTCCAGTTTTCTGGTAATGGTCTTGCAGGGTCAATCAACACCAGCCGGTTGTTGGGGGCATTCAGGTTGGTTTGCATGAGTAACAGGCTCCCTTGATTGGCAATTATGGAATGATCATTTTCCTGATTGCCTACGAGTGTGACAATCTTGCCTTTCGGATCGTTCAAATCGCGGACGTATACCTCCTGACCAGAGGTGCCGTTGGTGGCCCCGATAACAAGGAATCGCTCATCCTCAGTCAGGTACGACCATAGATATCTTTTTGGGTTTTTGTCGTCTCCAAAAATCAACTGATCCTGGTCACGGCTTTCACCAATCTTGTGGTAGTAAAGTTTTTGATTTTCAGCTTTGGCGGTAATACGGCTGGTTCCTTTCAGGTGTCCGTACGAAGTGTAGTAAAAGCCCTCATTGCCTTTCCAGGCGATGCTCGCAAACTTTAAATTGCGAATGGTGTCCTGTAGCTGCATTTTGTCGGATGTGCCAATTATTATGGCGTGTGTCCAGTCAGAGCCACTCGGGGCAATAAGGTACGCCAAGCGCGAGCCGTCTTTAGAGAAAGACATACCCGCGAGACGCGTGGTGCCATCAGCTGCAAACGTATTGGGATCAAGAAAAGCTTCAGGATCGCCTCCGGTTATTTTCTTACGATAGCACACGCTTTGATTTTGCAGGCCATCGTTCTTAAAAAAATAAAAGTAATCGCCATGCCGCATTGGCGCGCTCAGTTTTACGTAATTGTTCACTTCATTTAAGCGCGCTTTAATGGCCTCGCGAAATGGAATATTTTTTAGATAACCAAACGTTACCTCATTTTGCCGAGTAACCCAATCGGCCGTCTCTTTTGAGGTGTCGTTCTCCAGCCAGCGATAGGGGTCGGCTACTGGCACGCCAAAGTAAGTATCTACCGTGTCAACCTTCGCGGTAGTCGGGTATTGGCTAAGCTTTACCGGAGCCGGCTTTTGGCAGCCGGCTGCGAGAAGCGCCAGAAGTGCGATGGGAAAAATGATCTTCATATCGTTTCGTTTAGGGAAGCGAAAGTACATTGACATTCGGGGATGCGCAAACCGATCGGAATAAACGAAAACCAATCACTACCTTAGATGTTTATCGAATATCATGAATAAAGCGTTTTGGCCGATTTTGAACACCCTGGGGTTTGCCCTGGTGATCACCGTGAATGCACTCGCCAACATTCTCCCCATTAATGGCATGAACACGGGGCAGATTTCGTCTCTGTATCCCAGTTTGTTTACACCGGCCGGTATCACGTTCAGCATCTGGAGCGTGATCTACCTGTTGTTACTTGGGTTCGTCATCGTTCAATGGGGAGCGTTGCGCCAGCAAATCTGGTTTCCCCGACTGAGCCAATGGTTTCTGGTATCCTGTTTTGCCAATGCCGGTTGGATTCTGGTGTGGCACTACCTGCTACCGGGATGGTCACTCGTGGTGATGCTGGTGCTCTGGTTCACACTCAGTCGCATCTTTATGTTGCTGCGGGCAGCTGTAGAGTTACGCGAGTCACTTCAACGCTATCTCCAAACCACGTTCTCGGTTTACTTCGCCTGGATTTGTGTAGCTACCATTGCCAACACTTCATGCTTGCTGATTCATTGGGAATGGTCGGGCTACCCGCTCAGTGGTGTGGTATGGACAGTCATTATGATTGCCATTGCCGCCCTGCTGGCAACAGGTATGACCTGGAGATACCGGGCATTTTCGTTCACCGTAGTGGTGGCTTGGGCTATCCTGGGCATCTACTGGAGATGGGAATCATCCGCTGAGTCTACCCTTGCTGTAGCGTGTTTGTTCGCACTGGGTTTGCTCACGGGCCAGACCATTGCCTTTTTCGCGAAGCACGGAAAAAAGGTCTTCATGGCTGTTAAAAGAAAGGAATGTTGCTGATTAATCCGAGCTGCAGCGTGTGGTTGCTTTCTACCTGCGTGCCATTACTCTTTAAAACGAGCTGATTCAGATACCCAAACTCCAGCCGGCCAACCTTCGGTATTCGGTATCCCAGCGCCACGTAGGCACGATTCTGGTCAAACACATTCATTTTTACATTCTCGCCAAAGCTGATGAAGACTTCATCATAAAAGGTCACGTACCAGCTTTTTTCCTCGATCGTTTCGCCTGTGAACGGAATGGAGAACCTCGTAAAAATCCGGAATCGATTCTGATAAACGGCTTCGCCCGGGGCAAAGCTGCCGTCCGTTTGCTCAACGGGAAGATATTGCCAACGCTGCTCCAGCCGAAAACGACTGATCATTTCCCACTTGCGCAGTTGGCTCTTGATCTGTGCCTGTTGCCAGAGCCGGTGCTCCGGAAAAGCAGCGGCCACCGGAAACTCTCCGTATGGGTAGGTTTGAATAAAGGCGTAACCGGCCGTCAGAAATGTCTGATCGGTCAAATGATAATTGATGCCGGTGCGCAAAAGCAACTGTTGCCAGGAGGTGATCACATCATGACGCCTGAACTGGGCCTCGAGATGCACGCCCCACTTGGAGGAAACCTTGTGATCGCCAAAATACATGTACCATCCATTGCTATTGGTGGTGTGTTGGCGCACACTTTGGCCCAGGGCAGACGTGGAAATGAGCAAAACGACAAATACTCGAACACAAATCATCACAGCAAATTTATAAGGTTACGCGTACCTTCCGTTGGGCGGCCGTCACAAACGCGGCTGCCCATTGCTCCAACTCGGCAACCTTTCCGGCTGTGAGTGTATCCATTTTTTTGTGGATCAACAACTTGTGCTTATGGCATTCGATGTGGATGGCATCATGTGTTTCCAGGAACGTGATGATTTCCGGCTGGAAGAAGTCACGAATTTTATCTTCATCAAATCCTCGCAGGTAGTATTTGCGCGAAAACGCGGGAGCGCTTGAGAAATCAATGTCATGGCCATGAATAAGATCCGACAGTCGGGTTCCAAAACTTTCCGGCTCCAGAGCGAAATCCGGTAACGGTAAACCCGTGTCCGTGATGAAAGCGACCGTAAACTGGCTTTCCTTACGCTCCTGGCGTACCCCTTCGATCAACGTGATATCACTGAACTCAATTTTGTGGGTATCGGTGAACTTGCTCAGGATATTTTCTTCGTACTGTATTTGATTGCCCTTGGCTATCGGGAAATCCTTGTACTTAGCTGCTGTTCGCGCCTTTTGGGGAAAGAAGTTAAAATCCTGTTGTTCGGCATATCTGCGTAGTTCCAGTTGGCGCGGTGTTAATCGGATCTCCACCTTGCTTTGCATACCCGGATCGTATTTGCGCGCTGCCAGCGGATGATGGGATAGAGCCCTGAAGTTGTCAAATCCAACGGTTAAGATCTCATCGCCACGCTGATGTCGCTCCTCCTCCACATGGTGCAACGCCTCCATAAAGGTGTGGTCAACAATGCGGGCATCCGAAAAATTGATGATCACTTTCTTGCCGGGTTTAAACCTGGCAAACAACCTCTTGTAGCCGATCAGATTCGAAAAGACAGCGGAGTCCTTAACTTTCACATGCTGTTCGGTTTCGGTTTCGAAGTACTCGTAGCGCGCCTTAAACAAACTGCGCAGAGGTGCGCCATTAATGATGTGAAAAATGAACTTCATCAAAATTCCCGCACCAACACCCAGGAGCAAATCGGTGTACAGGGTTATCAAAATGGTGACGACAAAAATCACCAACTGCTCTGATCCGATCTTGTATGTTTTAAAAAACTCGTTGGGTGAGGCCAGCCGATACCCCACAGCAATAAGCAATGCCGCCAGGGCCGTGTTGGGGATCATTTCAACTACCGGGATGAACAGCAGCATGGCCAGAAGTAAGAAAAAGCCGTGAAAGAAATTGGCCCAGCGTGTTCGCCCTCCAAACGAAACATTGGCCGAGCTTCGGGCAACTTCGGAAATCATCGGCAAGCCTCCCAAAACCGCTGCGGTGGCATTGCCAAGGCCTACGGCAACCAAGTCCTTGTTCGGATTGGATACGCGTTTCCAGGGATCAAGCCCATCAATGGCTTTTACCGTAAGCAGGGACTCAAGGCTGTTGATAAACAGAAACATGAAAACATATTTCCAAAACACGGCCGTGCCGATCATGCCAAAATCAGCGTTGACCCCCACCATGCCCCAGAAATCTCCGATCTTCACCAGATCAAAGGCTGGTTCGGTATGTTTGAAATCCATAATCAGCGCCATGGGAATGGTAACACCCAACACCACCATGGGAGCCGGCACTTTTTTCACCCACTTGGATTTGATAAAAGGCATTCCAAAAATGATAACCAGGCTTACTACGCCCACCAGTGTCACCCGCGGATCGGCATGAGCGATTGAGTGGGGAATTCGCTGGTAAAGTTCAAATGGCTCCAGGCCTTTTAACGTGGCCGGATCAATGCCCAGCAGAACGTGTATCTGCTTCGAAAAAATAATCAGACCGATGGCGGCCAACATACCGTGAACAGCCGAGTGTGGGAAAAAATCACTTAGGGTGCCAAACTTGAGGAAACCGAACGTGATTTGGATGGCGGCAGCCACCACAATGGCACCCAATGCAAAATGCCAACCTTCGGCTCCACCGCCCATTTCAACCACGGCACCTGCACAAATAGTAATCAATCCGGCTGCCGGGCCTTTAATGGTAAGGCGCGAACCGGCAAACCAGCTCACCACCATACCTCCGACCATCGCGGTGAGCACACCCATGGCGGGCGGGAACTCACTGGCTTTGGCGATACCCAGGCTGAGCGGTAAGGCTAATAAGAAAACGAGAAAACCGGAGACTGCATCGGCACGCCAATTTTGCTTAAGTCCGATGAGCCCATCTGATGGGATTTGTTGAGAAACCATAGAATACGTTTAGTTGATCTGAAATTGAACATGAGTTGGGCGCAAAACGCCCTCAACGGGGTCGGTGAACAACCCGAAACAGTTTGTTCAAATAATCAACGAACAGTGAAGCCGGAACAATGGCGGGTGTAAATCAGCCCGGGCATTCAGAAGGCCTGCTTTGACGCGACTCGTCCCCAAGGCAAAACCGAAATCAATACCGGAGAGGCAATACAGCGTTGGCGCATCGGACGATTCTTTATGCACGCGCTCCTCTTCATCGGGCTCAACAATACTTTGTACGGCTCCATGAAGTTGTGACCTCTCCAGCCGACTACCCGGCTGGTCGTGCTGCGGCATCGCCTCACCAAAACAGAGGAGCAGCAACGGGACAAGCCACGCAGCCGCTAATGTGCAAGCTATACTACGAAAGATAAAAGTATTACTGCTGCGCTTCATCGAAAAGAAATGCGAAAGCAAACATGATCTATTTCCGAGAAAAAACCCAACTAATTAAAACGAAAGTTCACAACATTGCGTTACCTTGCCTTGTGACTTGTTCGGTTTTGATTCGATCGCTGGCATCTTTGCTACTAGTTGTTTGCCTTACTCTTGAGGTAGGCTATGTATTGGAAAATACACTGGCCCAGGATGCTACTCAATCAACCATCCGGGCATGTGACCATGACTTCAAGCAATCTCATATTTGGCTGCTGGCCGATGAAATTGAAGAAAATTCCGAAAGCAAGTCGAAAGAACACAGTGGCCTGGATGTTCTGGTTCATGAATCAGATAACCTCAGTAGGCTGTACAATGCGAAGTATGCTCAAGATTCTTTCCTTGCGGGGTTGCGCATTGTTGCGCACCATCTGAACCATCGGGTTCTGCGCATTTGATTTTGAAACTCAACGGGCCATTTGATGCCCGGCATTCGAGTCTTCAAAATTCACCGTATCAATTTATGAATCCTGATTTCGATTCCGGCTTTCATGAGAAGCCAACCTTAGAAAAGATAAAACACTACCTGCCTGCACAGGCCCCGCTTAAAGATTTCATTCACCACAACACCCTTCATGCGTTCCAGGAGATGAAGTTTTTCGAGGGAACCCGGCATGCTTCGGAGATTCTTGGATATAAGGTTTCGCTGAAACTTTCGGAATACCGCGACCTGTTCAGGCGTGGCCAGATTCGGGAAGCTGTGCTGGAGCACCGCATCGCTTTGCGCTATGGCCAGCAGGCGATACAGGAGTGGAAGGAGCGTCTTGTTACCAAACACTATGAAAAAGGACCGTTGCCCCGAATAGGTTCACTTCGCGCCCATTGGAAAAAAATTTACCAAATCGATCTCGACTCGCTCGTTCACCCTACACTTTTTCGCATTCTCTGCAGCTACCTGGACCAGGGTATCGCCATCTGGAATTTCCCCGTTTGGCATAAAGGCTTTCTGGACTCCATCCGGGAAATGGAGCAGCGGAGCTTCACGAGCTTCTTTCGAACTGCCCGGGCCAAGAAATTACTGGCCGATGGTTCGTTGAAAATGGAAGATCTGCTTGCTGTTGTCGTGGGTGATGAGACATTGTACGAGACTTATCTTTTTGACCAGCAATTTGCGCATCAGGGCTGGTCCGGTATGGTGGCTACGGTTGAAGGCTCTCCGCAAACGTTGCTTGATACCCGGCAAATAACCCTGCACGATCTGATAATCCTTGAGTTATTGCTGGAAATTGACAGCCTTGACTACCGGCTCGATAATCAATGGCAACCCCTGGCCAGTCGTTTATCCGAAAAACCGGAGCCTCTTTTCAAAAAGGTGGAACAAACCGATTTGCACGCTGTACTGGAACTTTGGCAAGAAGCTTTTGAGTGGAGCTACTATGATCAGGTGTTGGCCGGTATCTCTTCACCAAGGCCAGAACACCCTTCCCGCGGCACACCAAGTTTTCAAGGGCTATTTTGTATTGATGACCGCGAGTGCTCGCTACGAAGATATCTGGAGCGATTCGACCCAGCCTGTGCCACGTTTGGAACACCGGGTTTTTTTGGCGTGGAGTTTTTCTTTCAGCCTACCGATGGTAAGTTCTTAACTAAGTTATGCCCCGCCCCTGTCACACCTAAACACCTCATTCGCGAAGGAGGTGTAAAAGCTGACAACAAAAAGGATCTGCACTTTACGAAAAAAACCCACTCGCTTTTCCGCGGTTGGCTGATATCGCAGACACTTGGTTTTTGGTCGGCCCTGAAATTGTTCGTCAATATTTTCAAGCCCACCATGGGTCCGGCCACGGCCAGTTCGTTCAGGCACATGAACAAACTGGCGCACTTGTCGGTCATCAACCAAAATCAGGAAAAGGAACACGGGCTGCAGGTGGGCTACACTCTGGATGAAATGGCAAATCGGGTGGAAAGCCTTTTGAAGAGTATTGGCTTGGTCAAAAACTTCTCACCGCTGGTTTATGTGGTAGGGCACGGTTCCAGCAGCGTCAACAATCCGCATTTTGCTGCCTATGATTGCGGAGCTTGTTCCGGTCGACCAGGTTCCGTTAATGCACGCGTGGTCTGCACGATGGCCAACCACCCGGGAGTACGCGCGCTATTGATAACCCGAGGAATCGTTATTCCGGATTCGACACGCTTTGTAGGCGCCTTGCATGATACCACGCGCGATGACATCGAGTTTTTTGACGAAATCCATTTGACGGCCGAGCAGCTCAAACTGCATGTGACTAATATCGAAACATTTAATCAAGCGCTGAATGCCAATGCAAAAGAGCGCTCGCGTAGGTTTGAGTCGATTAATACACGCCTGACCGGACCGGAAATTCATGAACGGGTTCGCGTGCGCAGCGTTTCCCTGTTTGAGCCGCGTCCGGAATTGAATCACTCCACCAATGCACTTTGTATTGTGGGTCGGAGAAGTATGACACGCGGCTTATTTCTTGATCGCAGGTCATTCATGAACTCGTATGATTACCAGGTAGATCCGGATGGCCAATATCTCTTTAACATTCTGAAAGCTGCCGCACCGGTATGTGGTGGTATCAATCTGGAGTATTTCTTCTCGCGGGTTGATAACCAGAAGCTCGGTGCCGGCACCAAGCTGCCGCACAACGTCATGGGCCTGTTTGGCGTGGCCAACGGCATCGATGGTGACCTCCGGCCCGGCTTACCCAGCCAGATGATTGAAGTTCATGACCCCGTGCGGCTGTTGATCATCGTGGAGCAGTTCCCGTCTGTTGTTCTCCAGACTATTCAACGCTCAAAAGAAACATACGAGTGGTTCATAAACGAGTGGGTTAATCTGGTCGTAGTCGACCCCGAAACACACGTGTGCTATGCGTTCAGCGATGGCCGCTTCCATCCGTACGAGCCCCTGGCGGGCAAACTTCCGCAAATTGACAACCTTGATCTTTTGCTGGAGACCAACGCTGAAAATTTTCCGGTTTATCTAATCCCGTGATATGACCTCCTTGCTCGAAGTATTCATTCTCATTCCGCTGGCCGCCTTCCTGATCAGCTTAGTCATTCCGGGCCGGCAAGAGACGCTGATGTCACAAGTAGCCTTCGTATCGGTTGGCCTTCACCTGGTGTGCTTCCAGATCTTCCTCCTGTACTGGCTGTGGCACGGGTATCCGGATCTGAATTTAAAGGATATAGTCCTCTACAAAACCGATGGCTATGAGTTCTACCTGGATTTCAGGTTTGATGAAATCACAGCTACCTACGTGTTTGTCGGGTCGCTGCTCACGTTCCTGGTAACGATCTACAGCCGTTACTACCTGCACCGCGAAACCGGATACAAACGTTTTTTCAATACCATCTTGCTTTTCTATCTCGGTTACAATGCTGTGGTTTTCTCTGGCAATCTCGAGACTTTGTTTGTCGGGTGGGAGATTTTGGGCATCTCATCCTTTTTACTGATTGCCTTCTACCGTGATCGGTATCTGCCGGTCAAGAATGCGGTAAAAGTATTTTCAATCTACCGGGTTGGTGATGTTGGCTTACTACTGGCCATGTGGCTGCTCCACCACTTCTGGCATGAGAACATCACGTTTGAGGCGTTGGAAAACGTTGAATCCGTAAGTAAGCACCTCGAAAATCATCACTGGAGTGGCATTTTTATCTCGCTCATGTTCCTGATTTCGGCTGCTGCCAAATCAGCCCAGCTCCCCTTCTCGTCCTGGTTGCCCCGGGCGATGGAAGGCCCCACGCCTTCAACCGCCATCTTCTACGGGTCATTATCAGTGCACATCGGGGTGTTTATCATGCTGCGTACCTTTCCCTTCTGGGAACATCAAACGCTGGTGCGCATAATCATTGGTGTGATGGGCCTGACGACCAGCGTTGTGGCCACCGGTATTGCCCGCGTGCAGTCATCGGTAAAGAGTCAGATCGCGTACTCTTCGATAGCACAAATCGGATTGATTTTTATTGAAGTGGCGGCAGGCCTGGAAGCCCTTGCGCTCATTCACTTTGCCGGTAATGCCTTTCTCCGAACCTATCAGTTATTGGTATCGCCCTCCGTAGTCAGCTACCTGATACGCGAACAGTTCTATAATTTCAAGCCGCGTCAGCATACGGTGGAGGATTCGCTGCCCAAACGGCTCGAGTACTCCTTCTACATCTTATGCCTTAAAGAATGGAACCTGGATGCGTTTCTCTACCGGTATTTCTGGAGCCCGATAAAATGGGCCGGGCGCAAATTGAATTTTTTGGCTACTCACCGAATCCTGTTCTTTTTTGTACCGCTGTACCTGGTGGGGCTCTACAGCGTGTATCACAAAGAAATTGTGCCCCCCGGTCTGGTCAGTGCTATTCCGTATATCTTCAGCACGATCGGCCTGGTGTTGGTACTTAAGTCATTCACGGAGCGAATTCATGCCCGCATCAGCTGGCTCATGGTGGTGATGAACCACTTCTGGGTAGCTCTGGCCGTGGCGTTCAACGAAAACTTTACCTTCACCGAAATCCACATCTACCTCAGTGGCGTTGCCGTGTTTGGCCTGGTGGGGTACTACATCTTGTACCAAATCAAACAACAGGAGGGCACCATCAATCTTGATCAGTTTCACGGCTACTCGCATCAGCACCCGAAATACGGACTTGCTTTTCTGCTTGCCTGCCTGGGTTGTATGGGCTTTCCCATCTCGCCCACCTTTGTGGGGGAGGACCTGATCTTCAATCACATTCACGAAGATCAGATTGTACTGGCCTTCTTCACCTCACTTAGTTTTATCGTAGATGGTCTGGCCATCGTAAGAATTTACGCGCGTGTGTTCCTGGGGCCACACGCCAAATCGGTATACGAAATGGCCTACCGGTCGAGCTAAATTTTGTCAAATCCGGTGTACGGCACCAACACAGGTGGGATACGAATGCCAGCGGCAGACTGATTGTTTTCCAATAAGGCCGCCACAATGCGGGGCAAAGCCAGCGCACTGCCATTCAGCGTGTGTAGCAATTGGGTTTTACCCTCGCCCGACTTGTAGCGCAGTTTCAGCCGGTTTGCCTGGTAGGTTTCAAAATTGCTGACGGAGCTCACTTCCAGCCAGCGTTGTTGCGCTGCCGAAAACACCTCCATGTCAAACGTCTGGGCCGAGTTAAAGCCCATGTCGCCCCCGCAGAGTAGTAGTTTGCGATACGGAAGCTCAAGTTTTTCCAGCAGACTTTGCACGTGTGCGCACATTTCATCCAGCACGCGATACGAGTCCTCGGGGCGCGTGATCTGAACAATTTCGACCTTATCAAACTGATGAAGGCGATTGAGTCCGCGTACGTGCGCCCCCCAGCTTCCAGCTTCGCGCCTGAAGCAAGGTGTGTAGCCCACATTCTTGACGGGCAGTTCGGCCTCGGTAAGAATGACATCGCGGTAAAGGTTGGTAATCGGCACCTCCGCTGTGGGAATCAGATAGAGGCCATCCTGCGGAATAAAATACATCTGCCCCTCCTTATCCGGCAATTGCCCCGTGCCATAGCCGCTTGCTTCATTCACGACAATGGGCGGCATAACCTCCGCATACCCGGCCTTCGCGGCCTCATCCAGGAAGAAATTGATCAGAGCCCGTTGCAACTTTGCTCCCTTGCCTTTATACACCGGAAATCCTGCTCCTGAAATTTTTACACCCAGATCAAAATCGATGATGTCGTACTTTTTTATCAGCTCCCAATGCGGCAGCGACCCCTCAGGTAATACGGGAATGGCACCGTGCTGGTAGGCCACGATGTTATCTTCCGCTGACTTGCCGGCAGGAACCGATGCTGCCGGTACGTTGGGGATTTTGTACAGGCTGATGCGCAGGTCGCTTTCAAGTAAGGCCAGTTTATCCTCAAGTGTCTTCACCTCGGTTTTCCAGCCGGCCACTTCTTCGCGCAAGGGGTTGGCCTGATCATTTTGTTTGGATTTCATCAACTCCCCGATTTCGCGTGAACGGGTGTTGATGTCCGCCTTGATTTTGTCCAGTTGCGTTTGCGTTTCCTTACGCTCATCATCCAACCGAATTACTTCGCTTACCATCCCCTCGGCATCTTTCAGGTTGCGTTTGCGCAAACCCTCTATGGCCTGTTGACGACTCTCCCGCAGGTAGCTCAATAGCAGCATAAACTGTGATTTTTGAAGGGGCGCAAATTACTTACTTTTTTCAAGGCCGGTTTGATAATCGCCAAATTTACCCTATACTTGCAGGGTCTTTCAGACCCTCCCAGGTCATCAAAATCTAAAGACTCAGCAATAAAATTCGACTTGTACTTTAACCGGTATTGAATCGTTCCATGATAGTTTCTCCCTAAACAGTGAATTTTCCTTTTAACTAACTTTTTAATTTCTGCATGTATACCATTGACGACCTGAATGTCAGGCTCCTGTCTGAGCTGAAAGAGATTGCCGAAGGCATGGGCGTAAGAAATGCCAAGAAACTGGGCAAACAAGAACTCGTCTACAAGATCCTCGACCAACAAGCCATTAGCCCCGAAGGCAAGGACAAAACGCCCGATCCGCCTTTGGCTAACGACACCGACCGCAAAATCCGGCCGCGCAGACGCGAGAATGTGGCCCCCAAGCCCGCCAAAGAAAGCAATGCAGAAGAAATCGCGAAGTCGATTGATGATATTGATCTCAGCTCGGCTGTGCCTACGTTTGAGCCCGAGCGCCCGGTAGCCCGTCCAGCGCAAGCCCCGTCACCCGAGCCGCGCGAAGAACGTGCACCTCAGCCACCTCAGCAAGTAAATCCTCAAATCGCCAGCAGACGCGAGTTCATCAAAGAATTTGATGGTGCCGTAGGCAGTGAAGGAGTTTTGGAGATTATGCAGGACGGGTACGGTTTCCTCCGTTCATCCGATTACAATTACCTGGCCAGCCCAGATGACATTTATGTCTCGCCTTCTCAAATCAAGATGCTGGGCCTCAAAGTGGGGGATACCGTGCGCGGCACCATTCGCCCCCCGAAGGAAGGTGAAAAGTATTTCGCGTTATTGAAAGTAGATACGGTTAACGGAAAGACTACGGACGAAATTCGTGACCGGGTCGCGTTTGAATACCTCACGCCTCTTTTCCCCAACGAAAAACTCAGGCTAAGCACTACTCCGGATAACATGTCCACCCGCATTTTGGACTTGTTCTCTCCAATTGGTAAGGGTCAGCGCGGTATGATTGTGGCTCAACCCAAAACCGGTAAAACGGTCTTGTTGAAAAACATTGCCAACGCCATTGCCGAAAACCATCCGGAAGTTTACCTCATCGTATTGTTAATTGACGAACGTCCGGAAGAAGTTACCGACATGGCGCGCAGCGTACGTGCCGAAGTAATTGCCTCTACGTTTGACGAACAGGCCGAGCGCCACGTAAAAGTAGCCGGCATCGTGCTGGAGAAAGCCAAACGCATGGTCGAGTGTGGCCACGATGTGGTCATCCTGCTGGATTCCATCACGCGCCTGGCACGTGCTCACAACACGGTGGTTCCTTCCTCCGGCAAGATCTTGTCGGGTGGTGTGGACGCCAATGCCTTGCACAAACCAAAACGCTTTTTTGGCGCTGCCCGTAAAATTGAAAATGGCGGTTCGCTCACCATTATTGCCACCGCCTTGATCGATACCGGCTCGAAGATGGACGAAGTGATCTTTGAAGAATTCAAAGGCACAGGTAACATGGAACTGCAACTCGATCGCAAACTGGCCAACCGCAGAATTTATCCGTCAATTGATGTACCGGCTTCGGGCACCAGACGCGAAGATTTGCTGATGCGCGAAGAAGAAATGCAGCGCGTGTGGATTCTACGCAAGTTCATGGCCGACATGAATTCCGTAGAAGCGATGGAATTCCTGCAATCCAAGATGAAAGGAACACGAAACAACGAAGAGTTCCTGATCTCGATGAACGGATAGGTCAGTCAATCCATTTGAATAATCTGCTCCAGCGGACCTTGTTGACAAGGTCCGCTTCTTTTTCCACCGACATCCAGACGAAAAGCGGCTTGCCTACAATGTGATCTTCAGGCACAAATCCCCAATAGCGGGAGTCCAGTGAATTGTGCCGGCTGTCGCCCATCATGAAATAGTAATTTTGTTGGAAGGTGTAAGTAGGCATGGCTTTCCCATCCACCAATAGCCGGCCTTGGCTAAAAACAACATGGTCGTGCCCTTCGTATTTCGATATGTAATCTCCGTAGACTCGCCACGTTGAATCATTCACTGCGATCGTCATACCTTCCGCAGGCACTCTTACCGGGCCATACTCGTCACCATCCCATCGGGCAGCGGTACCTATAGGAAAAAGTGGGAATCCCATTCGGCTTGACACCTCGCGATCGGGTTCAACAGATCGTATAAATGGCAGGGCTTCCAACTCGGCCTTTTGCCTTTCCGTGAGCAGCATACGATACATTACACTGCGATCTGCCTGCCGTCCCAAAAGAGACACATCATCAGTGCCCAGATTCAGACGGTCTCGTGTTCGGGCGCTTAACTCATCATGCGCAGTCACCCAGTAACTGTGCATAAGGCCCTCCGGATTTTCGGCCATCCGGTTATTGATAAAAAGTTGGCGGTTTCGAACCTCCACCACATCGCCACCAATGGCAACGCAGCGTTTGATCAGATACGTCTTGAGATCAACGGGGCGAACCGCGGGATCCAGCAGATCCTGCGGCACGTTGAATACCACCGGCTCACCACGCCTCACGCCCTGCAGGCCTGGAAGGCGATAAGACGGTAACTGAATCCAATCCAGGTATGACGGAATTTCCGTGCCCCAGATTTTCTGATGCGTCAACGGTATCTGCAAGGGTGTTCGCGGTGTACGGCTGCCATAGTGAATCTTGCTGACGACCAGATAATCACCCACTAACAAGCTGTTCTCCATCGAGGAAGTGGGGATCACAAAAGCTTCCGCCAGCGACCACCTGAACAAGGTGGCAACAACAACGGCAAACACGAAGGCATCGCGCCACTCGCGTAGTTTGGTCTTGATTTTCGCAGTTGACGCCATAAAGCAGGGGGTTTATCCCGTGTATACGGCTCGCGTAAACGAAAGGTTAGGCTTTCGCCAGCAGTGCCTGGGCTATTACGTAACGATTGGGTTGTGTGATAGCGAGCGCCTGAAGCAAATCCACCACACGAGCGGCCCCGATCTTATCGCACCATTCGAACGGACCGAACGGATAGCCGGTTCCCAACTTCATGGCTATATCGATGTCATCCCGCGTGGCAATGCCCTCGTCAAAGGCCAGGTGAGCTTCATTGATGATCATGGCCAACACCCGCGGTGAAACCAATCCAATTTGATCGTTGACGGTCAAAAACGAAACATTCCATTCTTTCGCCAGCCTGTCAAGCGTTGCTGCATGAACCTGATCCAACAGGGAAACCTCAACCGATGGTCGTGAAAAAAAGCCCGGCCACCCGCAAAAACCAAAAAGTGTAGCTCCTGTGCCCGCAAAGGTTGCCAGCGGATACCTCATGACATCTGCAAAAATGATTGGCCCGTTCGGAAATGGTTGATTAGGGTCAGGTCGAAAATCGAAAAGGACATCCAGCCCTGACTCATCGGGGGTAACCATGTCAATAAACCGGAAATTACCCCCCAACCGCGTGCGAATTTCCTGAGACTGATCTATGTCTCCCCGTATACCGATGTTCATGGTCGTGTGCTATCTTGCAGTGTTGTAAAAGTAACGAATATGTCAAAAGAAGTGATCTACTCCGATAAAGCACCCGAGCCCATCGGGCCATACAGCCAAGCGGTGAAAATCCACCACTGGTTGTTTGTTTCTGGCCAAATTGCCATTGACCGAAAGACCGGAAACCTGGTAACCACGAACATCGCGGAAGAAACGATGATGGTGATGAAAAATCTGGAGCACATCTTGACCGCAGCGGGATTGGGTTTTCATCACGTAGTCAAGTGTAGCATCTTTCTCAAAAACATGGCGGACTTCCCCAAAGTGAATGAAGTGTATGGATCGTACTTCACGCACAACCCTCCGGCCCGCGAGACTGTAGAGGTGAGTCGATTGCCCAAAGATGTCAATGTAGAAATCTCCTGCATTGCCATGGGGTGATGATCACCTGGCCTCAATCCCGCAAAACGTTTGTCATCGCGATGGCAGCGGAAGACGTGGTCAATAGCCTGAGGCCGGTTACGGTGCCGCGTGAGGCAGGCATAAATGGAAAAATCATATTCACCGGATGGGTGCAAAACGATCGGTTTCAGATCATGCGGTATGCCACCCGAATTAATCCCTTTCAACCGGTTGCTCACGGGCGGCTGGAATCTCCCTCCCGGGGCTGCATCTTGGTTTTGCAATACCACCTGCTGCCGATCACCCGGTGGTTATTGATCGCAGGAGCCTTTGTGGCTGTCCTGACCGCCACAGTTATTTACCAGGCCGGGCAACCGGCAGCGGCCGGAGCCATTGCCGGAACCACCCTGGTTGTGGGTCTTGTAGCGTGGCTCAATTTCCGATTGCACCGGCAAGATCTTGAAACGCATATACTCCGCGTGCTGCAGGAACACTAAGGCCAAAATCCCTACCTTTCAGCCGCTATTTGTTAGATGAAACCCGTTCGTGTTCGTTTTGCGCCAAGCCCTACCGGGGCGCTACACATTGGTGGCGTGCGCACCGCCCTCTACAATTATTTGCTCGCCCGGCAAACAGGCGGCACGATGATTCTGCGTATCGAGGATACGGATCAGGAGCGCTTCGTGCCGGGTGCCGAACAGTATATCCTGGATTCCCTCCGATGGGCCGGTATTGAAATTGATGAGGGTGTGGGCGTGGGTGGGCCCCACGCGCCCTACCGACAGTCAGAGCGAAAAGAGTTGTATGGCCGATATGCGCAGCAATTGATTGAAGCCGGCCACGCCTACTACGCTTTCGATACGGAGGCGGAACTTGACGCCATGCGGGAGCGATTAAAATCAACTGGCGCAGCCAATCAGCAATACGGTAGCCAAACGCGCATGAGTATGCGCAACTCGTTGGCGCTTGCACCCGAAGAGGTCAATCGTCTGTTGCGGGAAAATACACCTTACGTTATCCGTTTGAAGATGCCAGCCGAAGGTGAAGTTAAGTTGAATGACCTGATCCGCGGGGAAGTTGTGTTCCAAAACGCACAGGTCGATGATAAGGTGTTGATGAAATCCGATGGCATGCCTACGTACCACCTGGCCAACGTGGTGGACGATTACCTGATGAAGATTTCGCACGTGATCCGGGGCGAAGAATGGTTGCCTTCGGCACCCTTGCACGTTACCTTGTACCGCCTGCTGGGCTGGCAAAACGAGATGCCGCAGTTTGCGCACTTGCCGCTGTTGCTGAAACCGGATGGACACGGCAAACTCAGTAAGCGGGATGCCGATCAACTTGGCTTCCCCATCTTTCCGCTCAACTGGAAGGATCCCAAATCAGGTGAAATCAGTCGTGGCTATCGCGAATGGGGCTACCTGCCCGAGGCCGTCATTAATTTCCTGGCGTTGCTGGGGTGGAACCCGGGAACCGAGCAGGAATTGTTTTCCAAAGAGGAATTGGTTCAGGTGTTCTCCCTCAATCGCATCAACAAGGCCGGAGCCCGCTTTGATATCCAAAAAGCGCAATGGTTCAATCAGCATTACCTGCGCGCCCAACCCGATGATGTGCTGGCCGGTTATCTCCTCTCCTCCCTGAAAGCTCATCAAATCAACTGCCCACAGGACAAAGCCGTAGCAATTGCCAAGGTGTTGCGCGAGCGTGTAACGTTCCC
This sequence comes from Flammeovirgaceae bacterium, assembly GCA_021298015.1. Taxonomy (GTDB): domain Bacteria; phylum Bacteroidota; class Bacteroidia; order Cytophagales; family Cyclobacteriaceae; genus ELB16-189. Next base: position 4,394 of record JAJTGY010000008.1, on the reverse strand, counting down.
GGCCGATTTCTGGGAACAAGGCAAATTTTTCTTTTACCCACCCACGGAATACGATCCGCAGGTGGTCGCAAAAAAGTGGACGTCCACGGTTGCGGCCGTGTTGGATGCCTATCGTCAGGAAATTGAACCGCTCACTACGCTCACGCATACGGACGCCAAACAAAAACTGGACGAGGTGTGCGCCCGTCTTCAAGCGAAAACCGGGCAAATACTGCAGCCCTTGCGCACAGCTATCACGGGCGGAGCCTCAGGGCCCGATTTAATGGTAACCCTGGAGATACTCGGGCCTAAAGAAGTGGCCCACCGACTCGCTACAGCCTTACACACCATAAAACCGATTGCCTGATATGCCCAGCCAACAAAAGCCCGGCAAGAAAAAAGCAAAACCTCGTGTTCACCGCGAACTGGATGGATTTGAGATGCGTGTAAATTCGTTTGGTGAAATCTCATCCAACCTGGAAATCGAAAAAATCAACGAATTCCTGAATCGCAACGTGGAGGATAAGAAGTTGGAGGAACGCGAAGATTATTCCGAACTCAAGCAAGGGAAAACCCGTAAAAGGAAGAAAACCCGATGATTGATGAACTCGCACGTCATTGACTACCAAATTAAAGGCGAAAGCATTCAGATTGTAGAAGTCGAACTGGACCCAATGGAAACCGTGATCGCGGAGGCGGGGGCCATGTTGTTTATGGAAGAAGGGATTCAGTTCGAGACGAAGATGGGTGACGGATCCAACACCAATCAAAGCCTGTTCGATAAATTGCTCTCGGCCGGAAGCCGCGTACTCACCGGTGAATCCTTGTTTATGACGCACTTTACGAACCGCGGCAACCGAAAGGCGAAGGTGGGATTCTCAGCTCCGTATCCCGGCACGGTCATTCCCGTGGACCTGGCTACCATGCGCGGCCAAGAGTTGATCGTTCAAAAAGACGGGTTTCTATGTGCCGCTTTTGGCACAAAACTGAGCATTGTATTCAATAAACGAATTGGCGCTGGATTAGTAGGTGGTGAAGGTTTCATTCTGCAGAAACTTCAAGGTGATGGGCAAGCATTTGTGCATGCCGGTGGTACGCTGATTGAAAGAACGTTGAACAACGAAACACTCCGCGTTGACACCGGGTGCGTGGTGGCCTTTGAATCGCACATCGACTTTAATGTGGAAACTACGGGCAGTCTGCGCTCCATGGTCTTTGGTGGGGAGGGAATCTTTCTGGCCACGCTGCGGGGAAGCGGCAAGGTTTGGCTACAGTCCATGCCGATTCGCAAATTGGTTCAGGCATTGGCACCCTACGGAAGCAACAGTCGTAAAGAATCCAGTTCACTGCTCGGTGGGCTACTCGAACGTTAACGCCAGGGCCAGCGCGGCACCAGGGCGGGCACCTTAGCCCGGTACTGCCGATACGCGTCCCCGAAGTGCCGCAGGAGCTTCCGCTCTTCGAGCCATATGCCGATGGGCAGGTACAGAAAAATGCATCCGGCTGAAATCAGAGAGGCCGTGGAAGGAACAAACAGCAAATAACCCAGCGACACCAAAATGATACCGCTATACAGCGGGTGTCGCACATACGTCAGGATACCACTCCGAACAAAATCATTTTGGTCAGTGGCCAGGCCTAAAAATGAACGTACACGATATTGCTTAAAGGCAGCAAAAATGATGAACACACCAAACGTAGCCAGACAAAGGCCCGAAAATCGAAGCCAGGTTTCAGGGCTATGCCAATACTGAGGGGGCAAACTGGCCGCGTAAAAAAGCAGAACGACCAGTCCAACGGTAGAAAAAGTTGAATAAACCAATCGAAAATGTTGGACCGACAGGATTACCAGCAGTGGCTTTTTGATGCGATCGGTTACCAAAAAGCTATGTAGAAAAAAGTAGAGAGCCCAGCCAGCGACTAATAGTACGTATTGCATAGTCAAAGGTACCAACAAAAGGACCTACGAAAACAAACCTATTTGGTAAATTCGGGCATGATTACCATCGGCTTGATTCGTGAAGGCAAAGTGCCGCCCGACAAACGTGTCACCTTTACCCCTCTTCAAGCAGAGGAGATTCTGCAACGTTATCCCAATGTGCGCGTGATTTGTCAGACCAGCCCGATTCGTTGCTTTCAGGATGAAGAGTATAGCACCCTGGATGTGCTCGTGCAGGAAGATATGTCGGGCTGCGACATCTTAATGGGAATCAAGGAAGTGCCGATTAGCCAGCTCATTCCGAACAAGACCTACTTTTTCTTTTCCCACACCATTAAGAAGCAACCGTACAACCGAGGCTTGCTGAAAGCCATATTGGAGAAAAAGATACGACTGATCGACTATGAGGCCCTGAAGGATTTTCAGGGAAACCGCCTGGTTGCTTTTGGCCGATATGCCGGACTTGTGGGCGCCTACAACGGATTACTGACTTACGGAAAACGCCATCATCTGTTTGACCTAAAGCGAGCCGGGGACTGCTTTGATGTCAATCAGCTCAAGCTTGAGATTCGTAAGGTGAAACTGCCCGCCATCAAGATTGTGCTGACCGGAGCGGGCCGGGTGGCGAAAGGTGCCATGGAAACGTTGGACACTGCCGGTATCCGAAAGGTGTCACCCCACGACTATCTGACCAAAACATTTTTGGAACCAGTGTATACCCAGCTTTCCAGTGCCGACTTTCATACGCGGAAGGAGGGTGGCCATTTCAACCGTGAAGAGTTTCATCAACATCCCGAGCGCTATGCCTGTCACTTTGTAGAATTCGCCCGGCACAGTGACCTGTTTCTGGCAGGCGCATTTTGGAACCCCAAAGCACCTGCCTTGTACACCCGGGCCGATATGCTGCAGCCGGATTTCCGCATTCGGGTGATCGCGGACATCACCTGTGATATCAATGGCTCCATTCCGTCAACAAAAAAAGCCAGCACCATTGCCGATCCGTGGTATGACTACGATGCGGCCACCGATAGTACGCTACCACCGTTTAGTGGGGCCCACCATGTAACCGTTATGGCCATTGATAATCTGCCATGTGAATTGCCCCGAAGTGCGTCCGAAGAATTTGGACGAGACATGCTGGACCGAATCATTAAACCATTGCTGGAAGAGGATCACGACCAGATTATTGCCAGAGCGACCATAGCCGAACATGGCCAACTAACGCCCCACTTCAGCTACTTGCAGGACTACGTTATTGGCTAATTTTCTGCTGCCGGTGCGTCCAACTGGCAATTTCTTTGCGGAACCAGGCGTCAGCTGTGTCGGTCCATTTAAAATGATCCCGGATGTGCTCCATGGTATGTTTTTCAATTTCGGTGTATGATCCGGCATCATGCACAATCTTAAACAGTTCGTGCGCATCCTCCAATGAAATCCGGCCATCCCCTACTCCGCTTACCGCCAACTCTGCTACAGACAACAAGTTTCCGTCCAGTTTCTTGCCGTTGATTATTTTGTAATAAGAGTGTGACATACTTATTCTGAAGTTAAAACTAGCCAGGAGAAATGGTATTGTGAATGACTTTGGTCATACCTTTGCCCCATGGTGATCTATAACGTTACCGTAGCCGTGGATAAGGCCATTGAACAGGAATGGGTTAATTGGATGAAAACGGAGCATATGGATGAAGTAGTGGCCACCGGGTATTTCTCGGAATACCGGCTTTTTCGGATTCTACCCCAGGAAGATGAGTATGTCGTCTCGTATGCCGTGCAATACCTGGCGGAATCGATTTTTGCCGTAAACCAGTATTTTCAAACGAGCGCCCCTGCTCTGCGTCAAAAAAGTCAGGATAAGTTTGGCGACAAACAAGTAGCCTTTCGAACGTTGCTCGAAGCCGTTTAGCTACCGGATAACCTCTTTCGAATAACATTCGCCTCCAACGAGCAATTCACCCACTCGGCATCAAAAGCCGAGTCGTAACGCTTATAAAAATCAATGGCGGGCGTATTCCATTCCAACACTTGCCACATCATCCCGGTACAACCCTCCTCCAGGCACTTAGCCATGGTGGCTTCAAACAAGCGTTTACCCAGGCCTTTGCCTCGCCAGGTTTCCGTCACGATAATGTCTTCGAGGTACAGCCGCTTACCCTTCCAGGTGGAGTATCGCCAATAATACAGTGACAGCCCAACGATCACTCCGTCAACTTCCGCCACAAAAAAGCCGAACACCGGCCTGGTACCAAATCCATCGCGTTCCATTTGCTCCACGGTAGTCACCACCTGGTCGCCTGCCTTTTCGAAAACCGCCAATTCACGGATCAGCGCCAACGCGGCTGGCAAATCCTTCTTCATGCCAATTCGGACAGAGATGTTCATAGTAGTAATCGAGTAGGAAGGTAGCGATTATTTCGCTACCTGTCCTCTCACACCACCCTGCGTACCGGTCTGGTACAGGGCGGTTTGTTAGAAT
>JAJTGY010000034.1 GCA_021298015.1 Flammeovirgaceae bacterium | reverse complement strand
ACCGTGCCGCCCGTGCTGGCTGAGTACCAGATGAAGGTTCCGGCTGTGGCGCTGGTAGCCGATAGCGCAACGGTGCCGGCTCCGCAGCGACTTGCGGCCGGTGCTGTGGGCGCAACCGGCATTGGATTGATTGTTGCGGTTACGGCCGTGCGGGACGTGCTCTCACAGGTTCCATTGTGGAAAGTAACAAAATAGGTGGTCGTGGCGGAAAGGGAGCTGGTGACATACGTATCGCTCGTAACCGTGCCACTTGTTCTAAGGGCCGTGCCTCCCGTGGAGGTGGAGTACCAACGAAACACGCCTGCCACCGTTTGGCTTGCCGAGAGGGAGACGGTACCCGAACCGCAGCGGCTGCCGGGCGTAACTGAGGGGGCAGGGCTGGTGCATTGCGCGTAAACAAATCTACATTGCAGCACAACCAGAATGGTTATCAAAAAACCTGTCTTTAATCGTTTCATACCCCGTTGTTATTTTTTGAATTCGTCACTCCTTTCGTTTTTTTCATGCAACGCTCTAATCCATTCTACCCGTTTCCCTGTTGCCAGCCCCGAACTCTTGAAATGAAGTCATTACCTGGCGCATGCTAGATTTATACAAACTGATCGGATCAATGGACAAGGCTACCTCCATGTTAGGGTTCATGACTCCATCCAGCGAGGGAATTTTGTGATACTGTTCCGGAGTTTGCATGGAGGTAACACCGGATGGGCTAAGGGAACGCTCGTAGTAATCCAATAGCATTCCAAAAACATCCTTTCTCATGCCATTGCTAACAGGGCTGTCTTTCCCCGGGTCATTATCAACGTGGCTATCGTTCGGATGATTAATTTGTGTTAGCCACCCGTGAATGTTGTACACAAAGTCAATGCCCTGTAAGTTGGTCGCCAGTTCAATGCGCTTCAAGGGTCCGTGCACATAAAAAAGATAGCTGGCTTGCAATGTGCGGTTAACACCATCCAGACTGGTGTACGCTTTCGTCAGGCGTTTATCGCGGTCATACTCGTAGTGGTGGTAAAAACGTTCGCGCTGCGCACCGCCCTCTACGGAACGCTGCGCCACTTTCAGCACGTTCCCCAGAAAGTCATACTCATACTCGAGAATGAAGACGCGGCTGAGTGCCTTTGGCTTCTGGATCATCCACTTTACGCGGCCCAGTTCATCGTAGCTGTACCACGTTTTGATGTTGGCGTTCTCGGTGGTCGATACTGCTCCGCGCATGAAGGTTTGCTCATAGGGTTGGTTTTCCTGAAACAAGTTGGGCAAACTCAGCGATGGCAAACCCGCTGTACCGTTGTCGGGCAAGTCGTACGTGGTCTTGATCCAGTCCGTCACGTCTCCATCTGCCCATATCGCCTGGCTGGCAAACTCCAGCTTACTTTTCAGGGCGGCCGAGTTGAACACTTCGGTGGAGGCTTTGTACTCACCCGATTGGATCGGGCGACCGAGTGCATCGTAATGGGTGTAGGAAAAACGGCCTCGCTGGCGTTGAAGCGCATTTTCCGAAAAGCGGATCTTGCCGTCCCTGCGATACATGTACTTGCTTTCACCGGCATCGGTTTCAGTTTGGCTCAATAGCCAACCCTGGTGGTTGTACACATAGTTCGTTTTGTCAAGCTGCGTGATATCGCTGATACCCCGCTTTTGCATGGCTTCAAAACCGTTGGGCGACAACGAGCATACCAACCGACCGGCATCGTCATAAAACTGGTAGGCCACATCGAGGTAGTAGTTGGTGTACGTGAGTGTAGTGGTTCCGCTCTGCCGTTTGAGTCGGTAAAATCCGGCCGGCAATGTGCTGCCGGTATAGCTGAACGTGGTATTGGTGACCAGGTTTTCCAACTGGCTTACCCCACCACTTACGGTGATTGCCTGATCATGCAGCAAATAAAAATAGACCAGCGGAGCTGCAGCATCGGCCGTCACCGTATTGGTAACGGCTAATACGTTGTTCGAAGCGGAGCCCGCGCGGGCAGTCAGCAACGTTTTACCGTTCTTGTCTGAAATGGAGATGGCGTACCGCCCGTTTTCGTCACGGACCACCTGCTGTACACCCCCGCGGAACAAGGTTGATACCGAGGTGGTAATGCCGGGAATAAAAATGGAACGTTTGGAGAGGTAATGATTCAACTCGTTGTGAATGGGGAACGAGTTGCTGAGTTTCTCCTTACCCTGCCCCATCCGAAACTGGTTGCCCGGAGCAGCGGCTTTTCGGGCTTCACCCGTACCATCTTCATAAAAGTCAACCCGACTGTAAGGGAATTGGGTTTTCGGAACCGTTGCGTCTGGGTTACGGCTGCTATAATAATAGCCCAATGTGCCCGGCACGGTTTCATCCAGCGGTGTAGGATTATTGCGGTTCGAGGGCTCATCAAAATGTCTGGCCGAGTACGAACTACCATCGGGCGCGAGTGCAAAGAAGGGCGCAAACCGGAAATCACTGGTCCCAATGGGGGCGGCCAGGGTGGAGCCCACGGAGCGTTCCTGCTTATCCTCAAAACCCTGCGCGGCCAGTACTGCGTTTTGTGCCAGGTTCTTGGTCTGCGTTTGAAGCGATCTGCCCCGTTCATCAAAATAGGCTTTACTTTCCGCCACCGTTACTTCTGCCGCAGTGCCGTCAAACTGGCGGGTAGTAATCGAGTTGATGGAATTATCGGGGCGTACCGTGATGGTGACGGTAAGAGCTGGCCCCCAGGTGCCGGTGTCTTTATCACGACCTCGCAAGTAGTAGGTACCGGATTGCTGAATACGCGATCCTTTAGTCACCAATCCCTCGTTGTATTGTTGAACGATCGTGGTGGAAGATGCGCCTGTCACCCAGAAGTAATCGGCAAACGTAAGGATGTGCTGGCGGTCATCATCGAAGAAATAGATTTCGGTATAGCCCGGTTCGAGAATTTGTCGAACGGTGGGTAAGGGAGGGGTAAAATTCTGAAGCGTAACACTGACCGAGAGCGGGTTGGTCCAGCAGTTGGCGGAAGGATAATATCTGCGCACCGAATAAGTCCCATTGGCAGTGGCATAAAACGGAATGCCCAGCGGGTTTGCGGTAGATTGACCGGAGGTTGTGGACTGCCAGTAATGGTTGCCCAGGTTATACCCGGAGTATTCCAGCAAACGCTTATGGTAAGGTTGCGTATTGGATACAGACGGTTGACTCTGAGTCTTGGCCACGTCAAACAAAAACGAAGTCGTTACGCTGCACGAGGTATTAGTGGCCGTGACGTTGAAGGTGGTGGGGTTTACCACATTGGTGGCCGTTAATGAAGTGCCCGTACCTGTATACCCGGCCGGGGTTGAAGTCCATTGGTAGGTAACCCCGGCCACCGGATTAGCAACAGACAACTGCACGGTGGTATTGGGATCGCTGTCGCAATAACCGGGTCGGTTCGAAGTGATGGTGGGGGTAATAGAATTTCCAATGACTACCGAGATGGAGGTGCTAAGGGTCACCTGTTCAGAGTATCCCGGAATTTCCGGTTCAAGGGTCTCCGTGTATGTGTAAGCAATTGAATAGGTTCCCGGTGAGCCGAAGTAATACTCTAATGACGGACCGCTACCAACGTTACCGCCATTGACCGACCAACTGCCGGTGGGGTTGCAGTCAGTTGAGAAATGGTACGTCTGGGTTGCACATCCTGTGCGCGGGCCAGTAATCTGACACGGAGGTGCGGTGACCACCACCGACTGCCCGTACGGGCTGCTCCAGCATCCAGCCGAGTTCCGTGCACGCAGATAATAATAGTCGGACTCATTGACCTCATAGGTCAATGCCGAATTCGCGGTGCTGATTCCACCCGGGTTGGAGCCCTGCCAATACCAAACTACGTTGGCGGGGGGTGTGCCCCGCGTTAGTGTAACGGGACCTGGATCGGTGGAAGCAGTATATGTGGGCATCGGAGGTGCACGATTGAATGTAACGGCCGTTGAAGCAACACCGGGGCACGAGCCGCTTTGCACCCAGGCCCGGATCTGGGTTGATTCTGCTGATAAGGTATAACTTAATGGGTTTGCGGTGGTATTTACGTGAGCCCATCCCCCACCGGTGTTAACCTCCCATCGCATAATGCTTGGCGAATGTCCACTCAGCGTAACAGAAACCACGTTGCCCGTAGTACAAACCGTACCTGCCGGTGAAACCGTGCCACCGACAGACACGGGGTCAATGATAACAGAGGCTACTGTCGAATAAGCGGTGCATCCCGGATTGGTCACCGCCCGATAATGCGTAGTGGTAGTAACACCAGAATAGGTCAAAGTGGTTGAGGTATTGGAGATGGGCACCCAGGTATTCAAGTTGGTTGAGCTTTCCCACCGAACAACCGGACCAGGCCCATTTAACAACGAGAGGGTACCGCTACCACTACCGCAAGCTCGTGGTGGAGAGGCAACTGTTCCACCTGAAATCGGATTCACCCACAGGGGATTTGAGTAGTAGTAATTGTAGACTGGAACATTATAGCATTCCCACCCGAAGTTTGGCCAGTCATCGTTGAACCAGCAATATTCCTCATAATACACAGAGGAGCCGCTCGCGGAAACCGATCCGGCACCCCACCATCTCACTGCAATTGAGACACCGTAATTTTCAAATATCTCACCGTAATTATCAAATATCTCTCCATTTACTACATTCCAATCGAGGTTGACTTGTTGGGTGGTTGTATACAAGTACAGAGTTACTCCGTCCGCACAGACCTGCGTTGGACCAACGATATCAACATAAACGCTGCTACCTCCACCAGTCTGAGCGCTTGCTGCAGTTGAAAGAATCAGGAGCAACCATATGATTAAACCATTCCACACCGCGCGATGGCAGTAATGGTTATCCGACATGAAGGTATTAAATGCTAAAATCATAATGCTGATTCGTTGATGGTGGATACCAGGAATTTACTTTTGCCCGCAGCACCGTAATCAATCGTAATTGTTACACCAACATTTGCCTTTTCAAATTTCATCTCACAAGTGTGCCCGTCTTTTGTCAGGAAATAGGTTACCACACCCCCCGCCTTAACATTTTGCCAATCCCCTTCCACGCGAACCACGGTGTATTCAGAAACCCGCTCACCTCCCTTCTGCGTCCAGATTAACTTTTTGTCTTTCACCGTTTTAATTTCGGCATGATAGGGCACACCCTTGTTCGTTGATAAGTTCACGGCCGAGTCAATTTTCCAGACCAAGTTGGCGGTCTTGATGTTTTGGGCGAAGCCTGAATTTGCTAAGAGGGCAATACAAAAAAACATGAACGCCATCTTCCTTTCGATCTTAGGTGAAAATTTCATAACCAATTGGTTTTAGTACTGGTGTAAAATCTGTTGTAATCTCTCGCGCTCCCAATCATACGTGCGAAGCTAGTTTTCAACCTGACCACAGTGACAGTTACTACCACTTGGCTGAAGGTCGCAGCAATTGGGGGCGTTGCCCGGCCCTCGCCACGAACTCTGCACCCAGGTAATGTTTCCACACTGGTCGCGGGTACCATATTCAAATAATCCCGAAGGACATTGCTGGCCGCCACCTACATTAATCATGTGGCAACGATAGCCCGCATCACTCATAAAGGTGTTGAACTCGACCCGAATTTCGTGGGGCGCCCGTACATTGGCGAGACGCACCGAGCCAGGTGTAATCGACACCGAACAACCATCGAAGAGGGTGAATGATGCGTTGGTCGGATACTGTACGTTATCTACATAAACCCAACGCACCTGGGGTGCTGCGCACGACTCTTGAATGCGAATGGTTTGGGTCTCGCCCTGTTCAACCGGCACAGAACCAATTGGCGACACGCTTCCCGAGCCACCGGTTTGGCTCACCGTGAGGTTCACCTGATACGGTGAATTCTTTCCGTAGTTGTATTGGATGTCTGACACCTTTGCGATCCCGCTTGCCCCATAGCGGGGCTGGTCGCCAGGGCCCAACAGTGTTTCGCGGTAGGTTTGCGTCAGGCGGCCCATTGCATCGTAACGAAACTCGGTAAACAGATTGCTGGCATCCAGGATGTGGGACAGCTCACCAAAAGAGTTGTACACATAACTGGTCATGGGCCCGGTGAGCGGGTGAACGCGGAAGTCGTCAAACTGTGTGGTGGCACCTTTTGCCTCCACCCACACCTCAATGGGTTGCGTGGAGGTTGCGGTGAGTGTGGCTTGCAACAAGTGCCAATTGCCAGCCTTTCCAAGCCGCTGGGTTGTTGCGGTGGATGTGACCGTACCCACCTTGAAACGCACGAATGCATCCGGTTGGGTCGCCCACACATTGACTACATAGTCGCGCGCACTAGGTGTGAGTGTAAACGAAAAGGCACGCGAATTGACTGCTGCCTGAACCCCAAACAAGCCGGTATGGGCTGTAGGCACCCGCGTTCCGTTTACCGTAACACCGCCTCCGGCAGATGTTGTGTTCTCCTCTCCTCCACAGTAGGCAAATTCAGTGTATCGGGCATTAGCCGCGGAGGCAATCACTTGAGAATGGTCAGATGTAAACTTGGTTGCCGCGAAGTTCTCATTGATGTCTTTCGCTTCGATGGCATGGGAATTTGGATCATACAAGGTTACTTCACTGGTCTTTTGCCATTGGCTGGGAGGTTCTCCGGTTGTCCAATTCGTAAATGGCGTGAAGGAAGAAGCAGCGATCAATCCGTTGGCTGCCATCGCCTGTTCCACATTTCCAATGAAAGCATAATTCGCCTTCTTTCGCCAGATGTTAGCTTGAATCCCGCTTACGCCACCGGTTCCCACTCCGGTTACGAGCGACTGATTCGACCAGGTCTGAGCTGATGCCGCAACAATATCCAGCTTCTCACCAAGATTCGTTGGGTTGGCCCGGTAAGTTTCTTCGTATGCAACTTGCTCAATCATGTGCCGATTGGTCCACTGATTCGAATTAGCATGATATGCCTTGAGACCCATTGCCGGGTAGTATAAATAGGCCGGTCGCGATTCCGTGACAAATCTGTTACCATAGCCGTCATCTAAGAATGTCTTCGTAGGCTGACCATTGTAAAAGTCAAAAGCGAGATTACGTGTTTCGGTCTTAACACCGGTCTTAAAATTGACGGATGTTGACCCCGTACTTATCGAAGGGTAGGCTTCCCTCACGCTGATAATACCTAACAGTTTCCCATCATTACCGGCCCTCACCCATCGGGCGTGGTTAAACGCCTCATGAATTACCCCTTGATTTGCAAAGCGTTCAGTGAGATTTTGATATTCATTACTATTGGCTGAAAACGACTGTGCTGTTTGTTCATCATGCAGGTAGTGCTGGCGAGTCTCGCTGATTTTGTTTCCGGCCGGATCATACAACGTGACCGAACGAAGGTTTCCGAGACGTTGAGTATAATCTTTAATCTTCATTTTCTTAGCCACAATCTCGTTATATGACATCCCAAGATGACTGCTTAAATAAGATCTCGAGTCGGAAGATGACGTCTCAATTCCGACCAAACCGGCATCGAACGTGTCAAATTCGTAGTCCGTATAGCCATTGGAAGTTACTTGCCCTTGCGGGCCTTGCATGGTCTCCTGAATGCGTACCTTCCCATAATAGACTCCAGGGGCTGGAATTTCTCTTGCTAAGCCAAGCACGCTTACCAAGGGCTTTGTGATAGACTTTTTCAACGTTTCAGAAGCATCTTTTGGAACATGATGCTTGCTCGGCTCGTATGAAGTAACTCCCGATGAAGTACCATTAAAGTCATACGTATATTCTGTTGAGCGACTTGAACTAGAAAAGGCGTCAGCAATAGAAATACGTCTGACTCTTATGCCTCCACCAAATGTTGAGGACGAAGACTGCATAAATATAGTGCCCTCTTTCGCTATCAATGATGGATTAAAAACGGAGGAATAAGAAACACACGTGCGAACAACCATCCGGTCCGGTGACAAAACATCAATCACAAAGTCCAAAACTGAACCATAGTATGAAACCGGAGAGCACGAGGTTGACCCGTAAAGACTCGTACAATACTGGATGTCAACGGCCATTTCCGGGCCTACAAATGGAGGATACCGCTTGGTGAAGTCAAGATTGGGATTCCCACCATTGCTTATCTCAAAAGCTACCGCAGACGCAATGTCTAAGGTGTAATTGTAGGGATTGCCTCCCTGAGTACACACGGCATTTGGCGAAGCTGAAATTGGAATAGCCTTTAATGTCAGGTTCTCCAACGAGCTTTCGCCATACGTGTCGGATTCATAGTCAACCCGAATTGAAGCTCCGGTGCTCGTTCGGATCTGTCGCAGCGACCAAACATCTGTGTTTTTGGCCGAAATAATGGAGGGGTAGTTAGCAATATTGCTCGGATCACTCTCATTAAAGTCCATCTTATAATAGCCCCACATATCAACCAGTTTGCTGTGATAAGGAGGGTTTTTTGTCTTTACCAAACCCGAAAAACTGGTCGCACCGGCAGGAACGTTGCCAGTCAGCATTTTGACTTTCAGTTGCCCAGTCGAGACCTGGGTGACATACCCAAACACAACGTTACTGAGCAAGTTGAACTTCACAAGATCTCCAGCCGCGTGGGTTGAGGCGTTCAGTGAATTTGATAACATCGTAAACTCACGATTTGAGGTATTGTACTGCATGCTCCCGAAATAGAGCGGCTCATTGGAAAGCTCATACTCAAAGTGAGTCTTGGGCATTATACTTTGCGCTGACTTACCCTTGAATTCGATCGATTTTAAGGTGAGCTTTCCCTCTTTTGCAACCGTGCTCGCCTGATTCGGTGCAAAACCCGTGTCAACTGCTCCAGAATACAAATTTCCCGCGGGGTCAAAACTGTTTATGGTTCCGGGGCAAAGCGAGTAGTCATAGCCAAGATCAATTACCCTCAATGATTTACCTTTCGGAAATGCAACCTGATTTACGTCATAAACATCAAGCACATTATTGCCGTTATGATACCTGACCTCCATCTGCGCACCCGTCTGCGGGTTTGTATATCGATACCGATCTACGAGTCTTTGATCCAAACTGAAATACGATTCTAATTGGGAAGACAAATCTTTGTTATCAAAAAGTAAGACTGAATTCAAGGACATACTTGCAACCGGTGCCTCCGGATAACTCAGGAGGTTTACTGGCGTGGAAAACGGTGGTAGTAAAACAGTCACACTTCTATTGACAACATCGTGCCCGCCATCGTCTAACCAACTCACATGCTGCCCTGAGGAGGTTTTCACGCTCACATCATGCTCGGATGTAGTACTCTTTGCGTCCGCACGAATGTCCTTGACAAACATCGCGGTGTGTGTTGCCGTGCGAATGTAATTCAGGTAATAAACTTCCTTTTTCCCTTTTGAGAAGGACTGGAAGTTATTGTCGATATCCTCATTAAACCCACTGCTGGGATTACGCCAACGATAGTTGGAAGACCACATGCCGTAGTTAAACTCGACCCAATACCCCCAATCGTACTCGTTTAGAATATAATCAGCCGAGCCGCTGGGACCGCGATCGACATAATCGGGGCCGGTAACCGCAGTAAGGTACCAGGTGTACGCATATCTTCCCGCCTGGCTGAGGTTGTTAAATGAAGTCTTTTGCTGAGTGTCTTTGTTTTGCTGGTAGATGTGCTCGTCATAAGCATAGGCCGGCAAAGAAAAGTGGTAGGTCACTCCGCTTCCATTGGTGATGGAAAAGGCCCCAACCTTGCCATCGGTAACGCTTCGCACATATCCCTGGGCACGGCATTCAACAAAGCCACGATCGCGAAGTTGATCTCGAGCAGATTGATTCGAACGGGCATCAATAATTTCATTATTCGTAAAAAAATCGATATGTCTGGAACCGGGCACGTGCGGGATGCGCCTTTTTGTGCCCGGGATCTCATATCCCTCAATACCCGTTTTGATATCGCCAAGGTTAAAAAATAGGGGAATGGGTGTGGTTGAACTCGGGTAATACTCATTCAATCTCGATTCCCAATCAGTGATTGTTGGGTCACTTCGCCTTCCAGTCGGTGCATTCCGCGGACTTTGCTGATAATCCTGAACTGACTTCAATATCTCGATCGGAGGAGTCTCATTGAGCACCCGATTCGAGAAGTCGTTGGTAAACCGGTAGTGCACTCCGACCGAATGTTGGGGTATGCCATAATGAAGCACTTCTTTACTGCCATCGGCCTCCTTTACGATATCCTGAGAATAGAGACTCAAGGCATAATGGTACGGCCGAAAACTGCCACCAACGCCTTGTGCGCTCACGTTGTACACATCGTAGTCCGCAAAGCTGCCATTGGCAAATACGCCAGGATCTTTTCCTGAGGCCATTGACTCTTCATTTGGCAAATGGTAAGAGTCAAAAACTTTGGTTGACATACTAGTGAGAGTTGATGATGGAAAATACAGCGACCCATAATTTGTAAGTGTTTGCTTTTCATCCATCCAATAACGCACGTAGGTACGCCCAATATTCAGGTTTACGCCAAAGTAGACCGGAATATCGATGGACCAGTTGTTGGTGTGGGTTGAAATATTACCATTTTTAGAGTTATTGGCATTAACTGAAAACCCGGCTACGCCCAAGTTTCCACCTCCTCCTGCTGTTGAAATCGAACCGCCCAACAGGGATGTGCCCATTCGCGCCCGCTTGGGATCATTATCTTTGTGTTTCCCAGCTGAAATACCCCCGCTTATTCCAGCGGCAACACCACCTTGCGAATTAAATGATAGTCCTACACTTGCACCGGCTGAAATTTCCTCTGCCGAGCCGCCAATGCCTAACGAGATGCCGCCACTTACCGTTATACTTGAACTAAAAGGGGCGATACCAACTTGGAGGTTCAATGATGCTGAGGCAGGGCTGTCTTTACCAAGTCCACCTCCAACGGAGGCGCCCAAGTAGCCTCCCACTCCCCGACCTTTATACGTATCGGTTGCAAATGAAAGCCCTGCGCTAACAGTAGCAAAATTCCCAATCCCAACAGATACACCAACCCTCGACTCTTTGTACTCCCCACCCTCCCAAAACACCCGACTTACGCTTGATACCTCATTATAGTCGTCCGGTAATCCGTTTACTATTCTGTTAATGGCACCGGGGTTCAACGACCAGCCCAACCCTACCCAACTTGCCTCAACATTTGGTTGAATGCCGGCATGATACGACAAGGACAGGGGACAACTCCCAGCGGGGCCCGGAACTTCGAGCAATGGCATGTTGTAAACGAAGTCTCCGGTAATCGTGTTTACTGCATCCGTAGTATCCACCGGTTCAAAACTGGTTGCCTCTGGTGCAGTCGGTCCGGCAGTCAAGGCATAAGCAACAGTGGGTGTCAGCACATCCGCCAGCATAATGAGCAGGAAGAACAGGGCGGCAAGTTGGCGGGTAGAAAATCGAGTGCGCATGGCGATATTACATTAAGTCAAACGTGAGTTGAGGGCATTTCATAAGGTCATCGGTATCGAACCGGAAGATGTGGTTGCCCGAATGGAAACCAAACTCATTGATATGAATCTGAATGAAGTCGGCCTCGGGCGATACCTCCGCGGCATCGAATACCATTAACAAATTGGTGCTGGATGCAAACCCAAAGGTGCGGTCCATCATATAGTCGAGCAGTTCGGTGGTGTCCCCGGCCGGAGACGTTAACCACACATACTCGCCCAGGCGAAACGACAAGGTTTGGAGCAACTCGCTGTACCGGCCATAGTCCCCAGTGGTATGTAAGGCCTCGCGGTCATTCACCGAAAAGCCAAGCGTGAAGTAATACTTCCCGCTATATTTTTTTCGTAGCGAATCCACCATCTGCCGTGTTGGCCGCTCACCGGCCTCTTGTTCCACCAGCAAATCCGTGGGCCGGTAGCGAAGCGTCACTTTCAGATCCCCGGTCACTTCCTCCTTCACAAGCCCATGGGCGGGGTCCGCCAGGTAGGCCAGCAATTCATCATGCGACAACTCACGGGGAGCGCAACTGACCAAAAAAAGCAGAATGAGCCCGGGCCACCTCATTTATTTGCCCGTGTATTGCTCGTTGAGACCTTCCAGGATTTCCTCTGTGAGGTCAAGTGCATCCTGCGCGTAGGCGATGTTGCCATAATCCGTGGTGGCCAGGATGAGGCGGTACCCCTTGTCTTTTCCATAGCGCGTGATATAGGCATTGACCTGGCTCAGCACGTTGGCCGTCATTTGACGATCTTCTTCCTGCGCCTTCATGTTCATGGCCTGCTGGTATTCCTCCAATTGCTTCTGCTTTGTGCGAATCAGTTCCTGACTCAGCTTGCGCTCACGCTCGGTCATGCGGGCGCTGGCCTTCTCATAATCCATGATCTGCGTTTTTACCTCGCTGATCAGCGTATCAATGTTGGCTTTCCACCCGGCAGCTTTCTGTTCGTACTCCTGCCTTGCTTTTTGCATGCCCTTATACCCGTTTACCAGTTTGTTGGAATCAACATAGGCAATACGGGAAGTATCGTTGGTGAAGTAATAACTGATGAATAAGCAAAGCACGAGCAGGTTGACAAGCGAGACGACCAGGGTAAGACGGGGCATTTGAGTGTTACTTTTTAATTTTTAACAATTTCGGCCGAACGGGGCCCGAGAAATCAATCAACCTCTGCACAAAACTTACATGGCATTTACGTAAATGCATTTTGTTAAAAATCCAAACGCAGCACGGCACAGCGATTAATAATTTTTTCCGGGATATCACACTCACAATCAATACGCTGAGTCATTCCGTCAAAACTATTTTCCTTACTATCTTTAAAGGCTGCGTATCCCCAATTATGGGGATAGAGAGATTTTGCTGGCTATGAAGAAAGTGCTGATTTGTGAAGCTTTTTTGCTAAAAAGGTGTGGTTTATTACATCTGCTTACCTCGCTCTTTACACCCCCGCCCGTTTTTTGGAGGCCGAAAACGGCTGGCAGGCAATGGATCGGTTGCAGGAACATCCGGATATTGATGTGATCCTGCTCGACATTCAGATGGCAGGTATTAACGGCATAGATACGCTGAGAGAGATCCGCAAACGAGGCCTTCGGGTACCGGTGGTTATCCTCACTCAGTTTGAAGAAAGGTCGTTAGCAGAAAACGCGCGACTTTACGGCATTAGCGGCTTCCTTGTAAAAAACAGCGAACCCGAAGAACTCAAGAGGGCTCTTGAAGTTGCCGTGAAAGGGGGCGTGTACTATAATGATTTGCTAACGAAGTCGGCCGAGGGAGGTTTAACGCCCAACCTTGCACTCTCGAGTCGTGAAATGGATGTTATCCGCCTGCTGGCCGCGGAACTTACCAGTGCCGAGATTGCCCGTCAACTGAACGTTTCGGTTGAAACTGTTATCACTCATCGAAAAAAGCTACTCGAAAAGACCAAGACACGCAACGTGGCCGAGCTCATTGGCCTGGCAGGCAAGACGGGTTTGTTGTGACCAAAAAACAACCCAACACTGGGTTCGACTGTTCATGTTGTTTTCGGTAAGCACCAAACTGAATGGCACTACCCCTCACTCCACCCACACCGTCTTTAAATCGGTGTTGGCATTGACCACCGGCACATACATCAACGACACCTGGGCGGGGTTTTGAAAAAACTTGCCGGTGAACCGGGGCAGTAGAGAAACGGTAAACGTATGCTTTCCCGCCCTTAGGTTCTCGCAAAAGATGACCACCTTTTCTTTGAAGTATTCGCGATGGGTTTCTTTGCTTCGGTCTTGCGACCGATTGTTATAGCTGCACGATCCGGGGATCGGGATCTCAATCATCACATAGTCCATCGAGGCATCTCGTTTTACAGTCACGTCCACATGCAAGTTTACGGGCTGCCCTGCCTGCAGGGTAGACTTCTTGTTTTCGAGCGTGGTTTGAATGGTAAATCCGTCAACACCCGTCTTTGCGGTGGTCACGCGCTCTTCGACATGTTGCATGTAGTACAACGGTACGCCCGATACCTTTTCTATTCGCAGCGTTTCTCCGGGCGCTAACTCAATCCGCTCCGGAAACTTCGTGAGTGTTTTATTCACCGCGCCCGATAGTTTTACTTCAGCGATTTTCTTGCTCGTGGCGCCAGCCTGAAGTAAATCGGGCAACACCGTCATGAGCACATTGGAGCCATGGTAGGTATTCCACGTGTTCTTCTGCCTTTCCTTCAGGAAGTACATTTGCATGGGAATCACCAACTGATTCAACCCTGCCTCGCGCTTAACAATGCGGTAGGCCACAGTATTTGCCGTGAGGTCGTTATAGTACCACGTGGCGGATGCCCGATCTGTGAAGTTCACATCCCCGAGTAATCCCTCCACTTTGTACCGCAACAACGAGTCGCGCTGGTAGGGAATATTTATAAGTTGCTTCACCTCGATCAGCAAAAGCTTCTGCGTCAGGTATCCTGTCTGCCATCTCACTTCACCCGTTTTGCGGGCTTTCACCCATTGCTTTTGGTAAATCAGTGAATCCATTTTCCTCACCAGCAAGGGGTAGTTTAATGGAACTCCCCACGTGGCCAGAGCGTTCAATAAGTCCGCATCGTTCGTGTCCAACTTCCTCTGAAATTCATATCGATAAGACGCTTTTGAGGTCAGGTTCCTGACATCCAGATTCACCGGATACCCAGCCTGCTGGGCAGTCTTCAGTGCCCGCAAGATATGAGCCGACATCCACGAAGAGGTTTGCGAAGACACGTCCCACCAGGACCAAAGGAATTCCTGGTTTTGATTCCGAAGCAGGCGATCGATAATCCGCTGCACGTCCTTTTCATACCGAAAAGGTTTCCCTTCAAAATTCATTACTGCCTTGTGACTGATCAAACCCAGTAGTTTGGAAGCCAGCTGTTCATTGCAGTCGTACCGGTAGTGAATCAGATGCTTGGCTTCCCGCGAATAAATCTCAAGGGGGTTGTCGAGAATTTCTACAACTGTCTTTTGTTGCCGTTCTGCATGTATCGTCACGATGTCGGTATCTTTTAGAATACCCAAGGTTCCATCAGCGCGTATGATTCCCTGATCCACCACGGGCACACTCCTCTCCTCTCCATCCAGATAACCGTCATCGCGGGTGAAAACAAATCGGCCTTTGAGGGTATCCGTAGAAACCACCTGTGCAAAAAGCTTTTCGCTATGGAACCCCGAAAAGGAAATTCGATTGGCACCTTCCCGGTTACCTAATTTCCACTTCACCTCCCCGCGTACCGTTGAGTCTTGGGTGTAGTTGAGCACTTTACCCAGCATGAATACCGAATCGCCTCGGGTAAGAAAGGGTGGCACATGAAGCTCCGCCATCAACGGCTTGTACGACAAAATTCTTTTGCGTGCCGTGCCGGTTTGGAGTCGCCTGTTCATGGCATACACGGTCGCATCCCAGCGGGTGATGTCATCCGGAAATTGAACGGCAAACGCTGCCTCGCCCGATTTGTCCGTGAATAAGGCAGGTTCCCAGAACCCGACATCGGAGAAATTCGAGCGAATGCTGTTCAACGCCAACAGCTCCTGATACAGCCTCTGCTCAGCATCCTTGATTTCATTCTCGTCAGGCAGTTCGCTTGGAGGCATGTTTTGATCCTCCTCATAACCGAATTCATCAACTTCTTTGAGCGATGAAATGCCGCGTATGCGGATTGACCCGTAAACCGCTGAACTCTGCTGAGTACCATACCCCGTCACCACAACCTCGGTGAGTTGCATCACATCCATTTGAAGCGTAACAGCAAGCACGGCCCCCGGTTGCACTTCAACCTCCTGTGTCTGAAAACCAATGAAACTAAAAACCAACGTGGAGGGTGACTGTGACACGTTAAGCGAAAAGTTTCCGTCCACATCCGTTACGGTTCCATCTATAGTACCTTTCACCACTACGTTCACCCCAGGCAGGGGCGAATTATCATCGGCACTCAGCACCGTTCCCCGTACATTGCCATACGCAGTCTTCTGTTGGCGAACCTGAAAAACGCGCACCGGGGCTGTCTCCGGATGACAATTGTCCGGAGGCCGCAGCAACCAGCCGCGCGAGGAATCATCGGCATTATTCAGACGCTGCTGGTTAAAATCAATAACCACTTTAGTATGCGCCCGGAAATCCACCCCCGGGAACTTGAAGTATCGGCCACTGTTATACAAAACAATCACGCGGTGGCACCCCCTGGGAAGCAGGTGGTACCTGGTCTTTGACGAATAGGATTCACAGGGCGAAACCAATTTGCCGCTTGCGCATTCTTCGAAAAGCACATTGGCAATTCCTGTCTTCTCCTTCTCTTCCGGAAGCAACAAGGTAACCCGCATCACGGGATCATAGTAATGGATGGAACGCGCATGCCATTTTCGCTCCACCTCAAGGCGAGCCTCCAGAAACTGTTTCTTGTTCAGCACCAAATCGCTGAACTTGGTCGATGGATCGTATCGATGCCTACGCAGCCGCGCTGGAATCAAGTCTTTGGCATCGGTCTTGTAGACCACGTTCTCTTCAAACGCATAGTTAAAGCCGCCCGCGTGCTGGTACGAAACCGGGGTGACACCTTCACCAGAAAGGGTTTGTCGGCCGGGCGCCACGGGGCCGACCACGACAACATTGGAGCCGCCTCCATAAAAAAGCGGCACAAAGCCCGACTTGGATTCCAGGTAGCCCTTGCCGCGCATTGACGTGAAGCCGGCAACGAAAGGAGTATATCGGCTTAACTCGGTGGGTGTAAACTGTGGTATGCGGTCTTTCCGCTTCTTCGACTTGGGATAAAGTTTCACTACTTCCACGCCTTTCGGAAGGTGGTCAAGGTCCAAACTCATCAGGGTCTTTTTACCAGCCTCAAATCGAATGGAGTCGAGTATCAACACGCGATCGTAAAGCCGTAGCGTAATGCGGCTTTTCTTCTTTGGCGAAACGTAAAATGAGTACCGGGGTGGCATCACCGTCCATGAGTAGTACACCGGTTGATTGTTCACTTCAATGACATAAATCTGTTGAGCATCGCCATTCTTCATCACAAACGGAGCGAACTGGGTGCTATCCGCAATGGTGTAGGCGTGCTTGAAAAGACCGGTGTGAGGATAGGTAAACTGATAATACTTCATGGTGTCCAATCGTGCGCGCTGCTCCCATTTGCGATAATCCAACTCTAGCACGGCTAAACGCTTGTTCACATCTTCTTTACTGTAGTTGGTCGACTTCGAGCGGCCCGAAGATGTGGACCCGTAGTAGGGAAGATCAGGCGGATAATAGCCCAGTTTGGAGGTGGCCGCGAACGCGGTCAAATCCACATTTGACACGGGGTTCCCCTGCCGGTCCTCCACTTTGATCAAGGCATCCACTTTTTGCCCGGGGTAAACTTTGTCGGGAAGATTCAGCGACACCTCCAGCCGGTCATCCATGAACGGATACTCTTTAGTCAGCACTTGCTCCTGTCCACCAAACGAATAAACCAGTTCCGCAGTGAACGTGCTCGATCGATCAAGAATCACAGCCTTATAGTCCAGTGCTTTACCGGAACCATTGGCCAGCAGTTCATTTCCCTGATACACAAACCACGAAACTTCCAGCTTCTGGGGGTTGTTCAAGGCAATCTTAAAGCTATCCTTCCTGATCCCGCCAGTGAATACCAAGGTGGGTATAAGATCGCGCATGGTGAACGTGCGCGAAGCCAGGGCAGTTTCAACGCGCACTTGGGTAATCACAGGATTGAGCTTTTCTTTAAACGGAAGCGTAGTCTGCACCGAATCCAACTGATCGCGAACAATCTTCACCGGAACGTTTGTTACGGGCTTGCCGCTGCTTTCTAATTCGTAGATAATGCTATCGCTGGAAAAACGAGCAACCATCTCATGTTGCGAAAAATAATGCGTAGCGGAGACGGATTGTTCGATCCGTTGGTTTTCGCTGTTGGTCACCGTAACCACCACGTTGTACACCGTGTTGGATTTACCAAACAGCGCAGCCGGTATCGGGATCACCGTGGGCGTAGCAGGATCCAGCGTCCTCTTTTGGTGAAGTACGGTGTCAGGCAGGATTACGAGCGGATCGAAGGTTTCACGGATACTACTCGTGGTCACCACGATCGTTGCTGTAGCATCTTTTAACATCAGCCCATTCACATCAGTGGCCACAATGCTGACCTCGTTATTCAGCGGATGGTACTGTTCTTCTGTTTTCAGCTTCAGTTCAAGCTTGTTACCGAACAACTCGTAATCTTCATACCGGAAATTGCAACTGGCCACAACCCGGCCATTCTTCTCCCGCAACTGCAACGTGTAGCGCTTGTCCAGCGTAAGCTTGAGCGAATCGTGCAGGTGAATTTCATCGGAATAGCTGCCCGGCCTGCGTGGATTGACCAGTCCGACTTTTTGGGGCTTTACGGGGTTGAGCAGCCAGACTTCCAACGCCCTGCGCAGCGGCACGCGTGCTCCCGACAGGGCATACGACTTGAACCGAACTTTCTCATTGGGCTTATACCGGTTCTTGTCGGTAATCATGTAGCTGTATAAATCAGGGCCCTCGTCCCCGTTGAAGTAGTCGTGATAATCCCACGTGGGCACTTCGTGCTTTTCAATGTTGAACACACTGCGGAACCCCTCCAGCTCAACTGTGGCATACCTTCTTCTCCCCGTAAACCCACCGTGTTCCAACCGGTAGGTTTTGGTGAGGGTATCGAACCGGATTCTGTTCGAGCCCAGTTTCACTTTCGCATCTTGCCGTATCTGCCCCTCCAGATCGAGCACCTGAAGCGCCAGCGCCCCGTACTCTTTCATGAGAAAAACCTGGTAGGGGAAAACGCTGGTGTATTCACATAGGACTTGATTCTTTTGAATCCGAACGAGAATAAAATGGCCTTTCGGGGGCCGGTTCTTCCAGCCCTTGTCAACATCAAACGTATCGATCAGGGTGTGCAGCATACCCTTCACGATGGAGTCGGGTTTGGAACGCACGAGCAGCCGCTGCGCCTCCTGATTACTGATTTGAAATACAAAACCTTTTTGCGGCCCGAGACCCCATGGAAGGGTCTGCGCGTTGGCCGCAGCCATTAGGACAAATAAGACAACGGGTAGAAGGGTAAATCTCCGTGGCATAGTGGTTAGGTTAACATCCGCTCCAAATCGAGATGCACGAACCAGCCGGATTGCATATGGAAAAGTAAACTTTTTTATGGTTTGTCCCTACCCCGGGCGGGGGTGCCAATAAGCCCATTGGGTGAAGCCGCCCTCCCTCAATCCCCTCGCTCCGAGTGGACCTCAAAACAGCTTCGAGCCTACCGGTTTGGTCTACCTTTTCAGGCCGTCATTTTTATGCAATTATATTCACCGCTCTAGGAGTGGAAAAAGGCGTCACCTTTTTTTTGAACGAGAGGCAAAACCACGCAAAATTCACCCCCATGCGGTTGGGGGGAACAGGCGGAGTTACCCGTCCCCTATTTGCCCGGGAGCCCCATGGCTTTACATCCAAAAACCGAAGTGCTGCTGGCCGATGGCCGGACGGCACCCCTGCACGATCTGAAACCGGGCGACCAACTGATGGGCAACGACTCCTCGCCTATCTGCCTCACGGAAATCACACCGGTTGAACGGGACGCATTCGAACTCATCCCCAAACGGGGCCATGCTTTTGTGGCCGATGGCGAACAGGTCATCGTACTGGCCAAAGGCCTGGGCAGCCGAAAGGCTTCGTTTAGCAAAAAGCGCGGCCGAATGGTGAGTAAGCATCGCCACATCCCCAACATTGTCCCCTGCCATCTCCGGGATTTTATCTCCAGGTCGCGATCATTCAAAAGGCGCTTCTTTCTGGTTAAGCAAGCGGTACAGTTCAAATCTCAACCCGTTCCGTTTGATCCCTACCTGCTCGGCATCTGGCTGGGCGATGGACTTCAGCGCAAAGTTGGGATTGCCAACACTGACCGCGAGGTGATCGATTACGTTTACCAGGTGGCCGCCAGTTACGGACTTCGGGTGTACGAGAATGTTAAAAAGAAATCAAGCTGTTCCTCGTTCATCATCGTCCGGGGGAATGTAAGTGGCCACGGACGGCATAAGAACCCCTTGCTCAATCTATTCAAGAGCCTGGGCTTGATTCGCGAAAAACATATCCCCTCTGTCTTTCTTCAAAACGATGAGGGCGTCCGGCTAACTGTGCTGGCCGGTCTGGTAGATACCGATGGTTACGTGAAAAATGGTGTTTTGTACATCACGCAAAAACGCGAGCGACTCATTCACGACATCAAGCGGTTGGCCGATAGCCTGGGCTTCCGAACCCGAACGAGCAGCGCGGTCAAAAAGATCAAATCAACCGGCTTTTCGGGTCGGTACTTTCAACTGTCAATTTCGGGTGATTTGAACCGAATACCGGTAAAGATCGGCCACAAGCGAAGCCGGCCAATCTCCGACCGGTACGATCGAAAGATGGGTGGGTTCCAAGTCAAATCCCGCGGAAAGGATAAGTTGCTTCAGCTCTCGTTCGATCGTAACCTCCCAATTCTGCTGGCCGATGGCACGCTGGTGGGCTCCGCAAGCGAGGCCCCTGGCCTGGACAGCTATCTGAAAAATGTGGAAGACCAGTGGTGGCACCAACGGCTGGCCGAGGTAAAAGCCCACATCGAAAAAACGGGCCTGCGGCCAAACCACCCGGACAAAAAAGCCCAATGGCTGAAAAAACAGGAGACCCTTGCTGAACGCAACCAACTGCCACCGGACAAGGCTAAGCTCCTGGAGGGCCTTAACACCTCCAACCAAGACCGGCATTTTGAGCTGATGGTTAACCGACTGCTTCGGTTCAGGCAGTTAAATCCGGGAAAGAAGCCGAAGTTCAATTTGGTGTTCGAAGGAGTTAACCTTGGCTATTGGTGCGGCCGTCAGCGCGAATTCTACCGCATGGGGAAACTCTCGCCTCAGCGGATCGAGCGACTTCAAAGCATCGGGTTCCCGCTCAAGACCAGGCGCGCAAAGGGAGAGAATTGAACGCTAAGCCAAGTCCGAGACGACAGAACGGTTTTAGGAAGCTGATCTCAGGTGCAAGCGTGCACCTGAAAGCCGTTTTTCTTCGTTTCCAGTCGAATTTGTGGCTTTTTGCGGTGTTGCCGATTGATACAAATCGCTCGCCAAATCCAAGACCACTTCAATTCCGGCACTCTATGTAAGACCAAGTGATGACAATCAGAAACGGTGGCAATAACACCGGACTTGATACCTATGATGGTAATTCTAGGTATGAGTTTGTATTTGTATACAGATCGCGTAAATCCATTCCGTGTTATCGAATATCAATCCAAAAAAGCGACCGGGTGCCATCAACGATGCGGACTAAGCACATACCCGTATTCTAGGTATGGGTTTGTATACAGCGTGGGCGATTCAATATACCTTTGAACCTGATGTATGATGATTCAATTTGCCAGTGATCTTCATTTGGAGTTTTCAGCCAACCGGAATTTTCTGGACCGCAACCCGATCGTACCCAAGGCCGAAGTACTGGTGTTGGCCGGGGATATTGTACCCTATGCCCGCCTTGAATTGGCCAGTAGATTCCTGCAGCGAGTTTCAGGACAGTTCACTACCATCTATTGGCTAGCAGGTAATCACGAATATTATGGGGGCGATATCGCGGCATGGCCAGAGTCCTCGCTGCTTCCAGACAATGTTATTCCGGTGAGGCAATTGTCGGTGGCTCTTGGCCATACCCGCCTGATCATAGCAACGTTATGGTCAAAAATCGCACCTGCGGCAGCTTTCATGATTGAACGCGGCATCAACGACTTCCATCAAATCCGCGTTGGGCCACGGCCATTAACCGTAGCAGACTTCAATACACTTCATCAACAAGATTTGGCGTTTATCCGGGAGGAGTTAACCAAGGCTGGCGGGCCGGCTGTTGTAGTCACCCACCACGTACCTACGCTGGCCAATTATCCGGCCGCGTACCGGGGTTCCGCACTTAACCCCGCCTTTGCTTCCCGCGCTGCGGAAGAACTCGGGCCCCTCGCCCCTGCGTTCTGGATATATGGTCACCACCACCATTTTGTTTCACCCTTCAGAGTCGGCTCTACCACCTTTCTCACCAATCAACTAGGCTACGTTGATCGCGGAGAGCACCAGAATTTTAAACCAGACAAGGTCCTCCAATTCGCCTGAACATCGCCCCGATGCCTTAGGCTCAAGCAACCGAGATTGCTTCCCGCCTGTTTGGCGGGCAAGCGTCCTCGTCCCTCATTCTTCAGGACTCGTTCCTCGCAATGACGGGTTAAATGCAAAGCAGATCGCTAGCGCTTTGCGGAAGCAGGCACCGGTTCTACAAATACGCCATCTTCCTTCACCATTTCAGCTACGTTGATGGTAGGCAAAACAAATTCATTAAACCGTGTTCCCTCAGTCTTTGCATGCAGAACCCCGCGGGCAGTGCCGACTGTAATCATCGCCAAATGTGCAAGAAAACCCTTCGGAATGATCGTTGTTACTTCATCGCGAAGAAAGGGTTGCCAGGATTTCTCGGCAATTGCAAACTGCATTAGGAGTTCCACCTTTAGAAAAGGAAAGCGCTCTTGCTCAAATTGAAATAGACTATATACCGCCACCACGCGATTCGCGCGATCAATACCATAGCGCAGGTTCGTGTTCAACGCAACAGGAGTCCCTTCTCGAAACCCTTCTTCAATAATCGCAAACTGTTCGGTGTTGATCCGAGCAAGTGCAAACTCAATAGTATTTACCACATTTTCCATCAGGCCGGCATTTTATATTGTTCCTCCTGCTCGCTTATATACATCAACCCTTGCGGCTCATTCACCCAATTTCGGGAGAAGGTGATCAATGACGGAGTTGATTGTAGGAGGCTTACCCCTATCCAGGTTGTCGCGATACGAGACGACAGCAAATTTGAAAACACATACGTCTGCATATTGCTAAAAACTACTTCGGCATTTTCTTCTTCGCGGGGCACCTCAATCAGTTGTACCCCCAGAGCTTTGCTTAGTTTGCCAATAGTCTCCAATGACAAATTCTCTTGGCCCTTCACCACTTTGCTTACAAACTGAGGAGTAACGCCCATTCTCTCCGCCAGGTCTTTTTGTGTCATTCCTTTTGCCTGCAGGGTTTCTAACACACGAACGGCAATATCAAACGAAACCGATAACCAATTTTCATTAGCCTCGCGCCACTGCGCTTCCGCCTGCCACGGTGATTTTTCTGTGGCGAGTGTCTTTTTTAATTTTTCGAGGTTGCCCATAGCCGTACGGTTTATAAAATTAGTTCTTTAAGCCCATCCACATCGGTGATGCCCTGTTCCCGGAGAAAGGCTTTACATCGTTCGAATCTATTCAGCTCCGCAGCCGTATGCGCCCGTTCCTGCATGCTTCGCGTTAACTTAATCGCGCCCCCGGTAACCACGTAGGCATTTGCCTCAAGTTGTATGGCATACACCCGCAACCAGCTTTTGTGCCTATGGCCAGTGGCTTTACTGCGGGCAAGCTCATGGGGTTCATTTAGTTGTAACGGTTCGAAAGCAGAATCGAGATCGTGCGGACTAAGCTGTCGGAGTTTTTGTTCCAATCTACGGGCTTCATCGCGCGTTTGCCTTACGGCAACAGACACAGCAATGTTACCAAAAAAGCCGCTTTGTAAGTCTTTGCTGTGTTCAGTAAAGAAGGTGAACAGATACTCCGGGTCCTGCCACTGGCTGAATAGCCGACTGAATTCATCAGGTTGGTCGTTTCCATAGCGAAAGGCCGTTAATTGGTCTGCAAAGATAGGAACTATCTCCATGAAATCAACCTATAGGTTTATTATTAATAGCTTGATTAACAGTACTTTACACATTTCTGGCTCACTTCTGCCTAGATCATCTACTCTAATATCCCCAGTCCACATGACTCACCGGCAGTCTATTCAACTCTTGCTTTATGGACTTCCACTGGGGCATATGCTTATCCATATAAGCAATGAAACGTGCATTGTGACTCCGCTCTAGTAAATGCACCATTTCATGCACCACTATGTATTCAACGCATGAAATCGGTTTCTTCGCCAATTCAAGATTCAACCAAATCCGACCCGCTTGAATGTTACAAGTACCCCACTTGGTTTTCATTTTGCGGATACCAAATTCAGCAACCTGAACTTTCATCGATTTTTCATATTCTTTGATAAAGTTGGGCACCAGCTCTCTTAGCCTTTCCCGATACCAGGCATCTAATATCTCCTTGCGTTTTGCTTTGCTGGATTTTGGAAGAACCTGCAATTCGATTCGGTTGTGTCTTATGGAAACTTTTGGCGTTCCCTTCGCTACAATCACTTTTAGTAAATAGCGCTTACCCAGGTAGTAATGACTCTCTTTCGTAAGGTATTCCCTGGCGGGTTCTCTGGCTGCTTCGCGAAGCTTTGTTTGTTGTTTTTTAATCCAACCTAATTTTGAAATGGCATAAATGCGAATGGTGTCCAAATTCATTCGCGATGGCGCGGCAATCCTTACGCGACCTCTAGGCGGATACACACTGAGATGGACATTCTTGATGTCCTTCTGCACCACCTCTATGTCAATATCACCAAGCTGAATGTGCTCCATTTCTAATACTCCGGCTGCTTCTTAATGATATCGAAAAGACGTTCTACCTCGGCTTCATCTTTCAGGATCTCATAGAGCCCTGCCTTGATTACGCGCTCCTTCGGTTCGTTGCCTTTCCATCCATCTGGCTTCACTTCCATTATTTTCTCGTGCAACTGTATCGCCAACTCCGCGTTGTTGCCAACGTTGTTATAAAGCACTTTTTGTGCAGGGGTCTTGATAATCTCGGGAGTGTCTTCTCGTGAGCCCCGTTCGGTTTTCTTAAGGAGTTCAGCAATTTTCTTCAGGTACTCTTCATAACTCAATGCATCGGCCTTCCGTTGCGCAATTATTTCCTTGAGGAGCTTACTCATTTCATCGAAGAACGCGGGGTCAATAAGATGTTCGCGGATAATTTTCTGCCGTACGTTGTTTTCTATGGTCTCCGCTACGGCCTCCTGATTCTTCTTGATGTCCTCCGGAAGTTTGTCGATGGCGCCTTCTACCCCGAACTTGGCAATGAGTTCCAGCAACGGAATTTCCCCAAAGGGTGAAACGATGCGTGGATCGTCTGCCTGAATGTAATTATCAATCAGGTGACGCATGTCGGCCTCGTAGGTTTTCAAGTCGAGCACTTCGCCACTCGCTCGCCTGATCTCTTCTCTCAACTTTAAATAATGATCTACGCGGCCTTTGACGTATTCAATCGCCTGCGGGCTATATCCCGCCTCTTCCATATCTGCTGCGATGTTCGCGTAGGCGCGGATTAACGCCACCGTAGATTTATAGAGCGCAGTGCGCCTGACTTCATTTGCCTTAAGTTCTTCCGGAACTTCGGTGTTGCCGCAGAAGTAATGAATGTGCTCCAATGTTCCTTTGGGTGGAAGCACTGGCTCACACAGCAAAGCAATTTCTTCCAGTGCGTTGTCTAACCGTTCGCGGCCCATCTCCAGGCGACTTTGCATCAGGACGTCACAATCCTTCTGCTCAAAGGTGTCGTACTCCAGTTCGGATGTGTAGACGGCAATGGCGCCTTTCACATCATCGAATAAGTTCTTGTAGTCAACAATGTAGCCAAACTGCTTATCGTCTGTGTCTAATCGGTTTACGCGGCAAATGGCCTGAAACAACCCATGATCTTGCATGTTTTTGTCTATATACAAATAGGTGCAGGAAGGCGCATCGAAACCCGTCAGCAGTTTATCGACTACAAACAAGAGTTTCATTTTAGCCGGGGTTTTTATGAATGCCTCCTTGGCTTTGTCTACATACTTCTCGTTGTCGGTATTATAGCCCACCAGTATTTCCTCATAAACGCGTTCAATCAATTCCTTGTCCGTCTCAGTGGTTTCGCCTGTGTCCTCGGTTACAATGTTTTTGGTTGCCGGACTGTAAGAGGTTATGACGGCACACTTTGTTTTGAACTCTGTTCGCTGAAACAGTTCATAATATTTGCAGGCCTCGTAAATACTTCCGGCCACGAGAATAGCATTACCTGTTTCTGAACTAAGGCGTGGTTTCACATTAAAATCGAGCACAATGTCGTTCACGATTTTATCCATCCGGTTTTTCGAACTGAGCACGCGCTGCATGGTGCCCCACTTTTGCTTGATGGCCGACTTCTGAAAGTCATTCAATCCTTTGGTTTTGGATTCGAACCAGGCATCAATGCGATCTGGTGACGAAATCTTCTGATCAATGTCTCGTGCTTCATAGACTAAATCAAGCACCACATGATCAGCTGCCGCTTCATCGAACTTGTAGGTGTGAATGTATTTGCCAAATACCTCGAGCGTTGTTTGCTTGTCTTTCTTGAGCAGCGGGGTGCCGGTGAAGCCGATAAATACCGCGTTACCCAAAATCTTCTTCATGGTTTTATGAAGCTTCCCGCTTTGGGTGCGATGACATTCGTCTACAAATACAAAAATATCGCCTACCGTTCTAACCGGATTTGCTTCGAGCTCGCGAATGAACTCGTCAAAATCTTCCACGTCTTTGCGCCCAAACTTGTGAACCAATGAGCAAAGCAGTCGCGGCTTGGCCTGACCTAATTGCTTGAGCAGATCGCGACCACTACGCGTACGGTGTATTTCTTCACCCGCATCTTCAAATACCCGCTTGATCTGTTTGTCCAGCTCATCCCGGTCGGTAACAATGGCAATGCGGGCCTTGGGGTTGTTCTCCAGAATCCATTTGGCCAATAGCACCATCACAATGCTTTTGCCGCTGCCTTGTGTGTGCCAGATAATACCGCCTTCTTTTTTCCGGGCAAAGTTTTGCGCCTCCTTGATGCCAAAGTACTGGTGTGGCCGCGGCAGTTTCTTCACGCCACTGTCGAACACCACGAAATCGTAGATGATTTCAAGAAAGCGTTTCTTCTCGCACATTTTGAGCAGGTACTTGTCCAGCTTCAGGCGCGTGTTGTTGTTCTCGTCTTCCTTCCAGGCTAAATAGTACTTTTCTTTGGTCTCGATGGTGCCGTAGCGAAGTCCTTCGGTATCGTTGCCGGCAAACACGTACTGTATGGTAGTAAAAAAAGGTTCAATGAATTCCTTGCGCTGATTGACGATACTCTGGCGAATGCCATCATCAACCGAGATAGTGCTTCGCTTCAATTCCAATACCGCCAGCGCAATGCCGTTTACATAAAGTACAATATCCGGGCGCTTGTCATGCTCACCCAGTACGGTTACTTCTTCCGCCAGATAAAAGTCGTTTTTCTCTGGATTTTGCCAATCAATCAAGTGGATACGCTCGTTACGGTCGCCCGCATCTTCTTTTACTTCAATGCCGTAGCGCAGTTTGCTGTAAACGTTTTTATTGTTGTTGTAGAGATCGAGTTGGTGGTGGACGGCCACCTTCTTTAACTCGGATATAGCCCGGTTAATGAGGGCCGGGTTGTATTTACACTTGGTGAGCCAGGCACGCAACAATTCTTCCTCGATGTTGCTGTTGTTTGGGCGTTCCTCCCAATTGCCGAGGTATTGATATCCCAATTCATCGCGAAACAGTTTCACGATACGATTCTGGGAATTCCGCTCTGTTTGACCTACAACATTTGTCATAGTAGTTTATTTAAGACTTGCCATCGTCCGCCTCTGTCAGCTCCAATCCGTTTTATATTTCCGGCAGCCTTCAGCTTCTCCAGATTATATTCAACACCCCTGCGCGTAAGGCCTGTTACCTGCTGTAATTGGCTAATGGTGGCTGTAGGGTACTGCTCCAGGTGTTGCAAAATCAAGGCAGTTTTCTCCACAGTTTTCTCCACAGTTTTCTCCACAGTTTTCTCCACAGTTTTTGACTTCCTGGCTTTCAGGGTAACGTTAACATCCGATCCCTCTGCGGAAAACACCGGAAGCGGCAGGCCGGCCTGCTTACACTCAGCAATGATTTTCAACGTACCCCGGCCCCAGGCTTCAATGAGACCAGCTCCAAAAAAAGTGGAAGCGATATCCGGGTTGAACGGACGCGATGGGTGCTTTACTTTAAGCTTGTTGGCTGTCCATTTTTCCGGCAGTTCACCCTCGTTCCAGAAAATAATTTTCTCGTCATACACGCTGATTTGAATGGGATGCCCCTGACTATAATCCTTATGGGCCACCGCATTCAGCAATGCCTCGCGAAGGGCAGCTTCCGGATAGGGATAATCCTCCACACGGTTCAACCCTTCATAGCGAATGCCTGCTTTTAAATATTTGGTGAGCAGCAAGTCCATCGCTTTCTCCACCTGTTCGAAGAGATTGCCGTGCAGGGTATCCTGGAAAGCCAGGTCTGCATCACTTTTGAAATAACCAATTTTGATGAATGCCCCGGTAATGTATTTCTCAGGTGCCGGATGAAAGAGCAAAACGGCTGCGCGCTTCAGCGCCTTGCCATCCAACAGGTGAAGCTTATCTAACAAATTGGCATTGCTATCCGTAAGCACATCATTGCTCAATCGTTTACTCCTAGCAGCCTGCCCGCGGAAATAGGTAAATGCACTGGCGCTGAGATCGCGCTCTTTCACTTGCGGAACGGGTACACTATCCCAACGCTTGCCTTGCTTTTGCAGCAGAAACTTATCCAGCGCTGCACCCTTCAGTTCTTGCTTGGTAGAACCCGTGCGATAATGATATTGACCTTTATAACTGATGGGATAGGGATAAGACTCTACTTCAATCTCCAAAAATTCTTTGCCCGACTTGCTGTGTAGATTAACGTTCACGATAATGCCCAGTATGTCCTTCACCTTGTTGGGGATTTCTTCCAACAGCTTTTGGGCATCCAACAGGCCGGTTACGGAACCCTTATCATTCATGCCGATGTACAGCTTGCCGCCCTGTGCATTGGCAAAACCGCATATCCATTTCAGGTACTCATCGCGCCAGCTTTCTTTCCATTCTATGTTTTGGTTCTCTTTTGCCATCCTTAGAAATCACTTAAAAATGCCACTGCTCCTTCCATGATTGGTATATAAAGTTCCGTAAGGGCGTTTTATCATTAGGGTTTGCCATTTTATAATCACGAATCTGAAAGCGCGCGCTGGCTGATGGCGTGAGTAAATCTCTTACATGAAGATTTCTTTTAAACTTTTCCACTTTTTCCCATTCCTTATCAAATAATTCAACTCCTTTTTGTCTGGTAAGATAGACAGCCGTTATGGAATTATATTTTTCAAGTATTTCAGTAATGGGGGTGAAAGTAAACTTTGAAAAGTAGTCAGCAATTGAAGTATCAAGATAGGTTGCCAATACATCCTGATGCTCTTCATTGCTTTGATCAGCATCTTCTATCGAGGTAATTAAATCTGTCAACGCTATTTTATTGGTGAAACAAAATTGTCTCCAGTCCTGCGGTTTCGATTTACGTAAGTTATTGGCGTTATAGAGCCTAGGAAGAACATCCCATAGGTAGTTATTTCGTGTTCTCCCATAAAACCATTCTGCCTTATTATTTTCCGGCCATGAAGGATTAAATGTACCTACTATTAAAGTTGTTGGCTCAAAATCTAGTTCATTCAGAGCCGGGTTCAAATAGCCCTTTCTTAAATTAAGATAATCATGAAATTTATGCGGGCACGCCATATCAAACCAATCTTATTTTCCCCGTTAACAAATTCTGCATCATGCCCTGCTTGAGTTGACGCTGTTTTGAAAGTTTCTTTTCCAAAACCACGATTTCGGTCTCAATTTCGTTGAGGATGTCTGCAATCCTTGCTTGCTCGGTCAACGATGGAACAGAGAATTTTATTTCCGAAAAATCTTTTTTTGAGATCATCAACGTTGCGGTGATCCCAGCCTTACCCAATAGGTATTGTTTATTAGCTTCGATCAAGTAGTATAGGAAGTCAACATGATTTTCATTATTTGGGATCACTGCATTAATTTGTTGATTACACGCGCCTTCCTTTCTTAAAACAGCATTCTTTCCAATGCTTGCAATGCAAGTGACAAGCAGAGTATTAGCAGGTAGTTTTCTACTGACTTTTAATCCTATTCCAGTAATCTTGCGCTCTGAGTCAGAGATATCCTTCATATCAGTAATGTCCGTTGGAGTTACCCAAGGAACTGAACCATTCCAGTACTCACTTTTTAATGTCGGGGGAGTACTTCCAGTAACGATTTCGCCAATATCCTTTACTTTCCTATCGAACCACCCCGCTTTCGGTTGCAGCAGTTTTTGCATCACCCCTTGCTTGATGGCTCTTTTTTTGGCGATGAGTTTTTCTAAGGCGGTGATGAGCGCATCGGCATCGCTCAGGGCGGTGGCAATGGCGGTTTGCTCTTCGATGGTCGGAGGGAAAGGAATATTATAGTTGCGTAGCTCATTGAGATCCACGCCAGTTTGTCCAGAAGACCTTTGTGATAATTTCTCAACAAAATTAAATAAGCTTTCTTGGTTTAAAACATACCAACAAAACTCCTTGGTAACAATACTTGAGGGAACTGCTTTAATCAACGCCACATTATAGGCCCCTTTTATACCTCTTAAAATTTGAAATATTGGAGGCCCGTATCTGCCAATCATAATATCATCCACTTCGCAAAATCTTCTAGCTAGATGAGACGGTATAAAGGTAATATACTTATCGCCTTTATAGTCCCTGATCTGAACTAGCCGTATGTAGCCTTCTTTCTCATCGGATCTGAAATAACTTCTGTCTGGTTGCGAACCACCAATAAATGTCAACAGATCTCTTATTGGCCTAACTTGCCAGTCGCCTGGTACGAGTCCAACCTCTGTTCTCACATATTCGTCTTGCATCACTTCCATGAGTATCCAATTCCCTTTAGGTGTTCGTAAACTTTGCTTTCCAGTTCTACTATTTCTTCGAGTAACTCAGGCATGGGCTTTTCGTAACGTTCGGCCAGTTCTTTAATCCGTTGCGTGAGGCGCTGGCTAATGCGCTGCATTTCGTTCTGCACCGCAGCATAGATGGTGGCCATCCACTTGTCATCTACGACCAGTGTCTTTATTTCATCAATAGTCAATGTGCCGTACTTGTCCCAAACATTGGCTTCCAGAGCTTGCTGCAATTCATTTAGTATTCTTTCGCATTCTGCTTTTTCGTCAGCAAACGCAATGTATTCTTCCAGTGCTTTTTGCTCTTCCTTAAATTCCTTGTTGCCTTTTATTTCCTTCAGGCGTTTCAATGCGTTGGCACGGTTTACTTTGTCCAGTTCAGCAAACAAACCTTCTTCGCCACCGTGTTCCTCGGCCATTTCTTCAAGGCGGGCTGTTGCTGCATCGCGCACTGCTTCTTGTTCTTCAATCTCGGTTTTCTGTTTTTTAAAATACCGATCAATCAATAAAGCTGGCTTTAGCAACTTGCTTTCTATTCCCTCTAGCCCGGCTACCTCGGTGGTTTTTACTTTTCCGTTCTTGTCTTTCTTTTCTTTGGTGATGCGGTATACCTGGCCGCCAATCTTCCAGCCGTCAATGGCAATTTCATACACATCGTCCTGCATGGTTTCCAGCCAATAGGTCATCAGGTGCTGGTACACATCGTACTTGTCAATCAGGTTCAGGTTATCGAACGTATCCAGCAAGTCTTCGCTTAACTCATGAATCAGCTTCTTGGGCTTCACACCCGTCTTCATACTCTTGAGTGTATCCGTGCTGCGGCTTTTCCATTTCGTGAAATGGGCGTTCACCTTTTTCGTGTAAGCCGTAAACTCCGGGTGCGCAAAGATGGTTTCCTTGATCTTGTCTTCGGCTACTTTTAGTTGGCTGTAGTTCTTGCGTTTTACCTCACCCCGGCCCTCTCCGGAGGAGAGGGGCGCAAAGAGCACTTGTTTGAGTTGTGGGTATACTTTCCAATAATTGTCAAGGGCGTCAATATCCGCATTAGGTATACCGCCCAGCAGGTGGGCTTCAATGTCTTGTATGTCTTCAGGCTCCTGGCTATCAATGTAGCGCGGAATGTTCAGGTTGTAGTCGTTCTTCTCGCTGGCAATTTCTTTCAACGGCACCATGCGTGCATATTTGGGCACGGGCAACTGCTTGTTGAACACGTCTACGATTTTGTGAATGTCCTGCTCGCGCAGGCGATTTTTGTTTCCATCTTTTACAAAGCCTTTGCTGGCATCGATCATAAAGATGCCTTTGCTGTTTTCTGCATCTTCCTTGTCGAGCACAATCAAACAGGCTGGTATGCCCGTGCCGTAAAACAAGTTGGCCGGCAGGCCAATAATGCCTTTGATGTAGCCCTTCTTAATAATGTTTTTGCGAATCTCGGCCTCAGCATTTCCACGGAACAACACACCGTGCGGAAGGATAACCGCGCCTTTGCCCTTGCTCTTCATCGAGCGGATGATGTGCAGCAGGAAAGCGTAGTCGCCATTCTTTTCGGGCGGTGTGCCGTAGTCTTGAAATCTGCGGTGAATGTCGTTGACCGGATCAACGCCACTGCTCCATGCCTTGGTGCTGAACGGAGGCTTTGCCACCACATAGTCGAACTGTTTCAGGAGCCCGCTTCTGTCGTCCGTAAACAATGGATTTGATAGCGTGCTGTTGCCGTTGCACTTGATCTCTGCCGTGGGGTAGTTGTGCAGAATCATGTTCATGCGGCTGAGGGCCGCGGTGCTCACATCCTTCTCCTGCCCATAGATGTCTACTTTCTTTTCCGATTCAGCGGCCACACGCAACAGCAACGACCCCGAACCACAGGTGGGGTCGTAAGCGGTAACCCCTGAGGTGGAGTGGGTGATGCCAATGATTTTTGCAATCACGCGGCTTACTTCTGCCGGTGTATAGAATTGCCCCTTGCTCTTGCCGCTTTCGGTGGCGAAGTGGCGCATGAGGTATTCGTAAGCATCGCCTAAGATGTCATCGCCTTCGGCACGGTTCTTCGAGAAATCCAGTTCCGGGTTTTCGAAAATGGCAATCAGGTTAGAAAGGCGTTTTACTTTTTCATCGCCACTGCCCAGTTTATCCGGATTATCGAAGTCTACATCAATGCGGCCCAGTGCTTTGTTGGCATTTTCGATGGGACCGATAATCTTTTTATTAATATCATCACCAATGGTGGGCTTGCCTTTAAGCGCCACCATGTCTTTAAAGCTGGCGCCTTTGGGCACCGTGATGGGCGAATAGGGAACACCGGCATATTTGTCGCTGATGTATTTGATAAAGAGCATCACCAGCACGTAGTCTTTGTACTGGCTGGCGTCCATGCCGCCCCGCAGTTCATCGCAGCTTGCCCACAGGGAGGAGTAGAGTTCGGATTTTTTTATGGCCATTTGTTAGAAAATCAATTCAAAAGCTTACTGAACCACCCATGCGCAGTCGGTCAGCATCTGATCGATCTGGTCGTTGGCTATTTGCTCGGGGTTTTGGTTCATTACCGTTTGAGATGCAGTAATTTACAGCGCAAATCGATTCGCAAAACGCAGCCATAGCGATTTTTTTCACCGGGATTTTAACGCAAGGCACCCCTTTGTGTCGCCTTGTGAAAAAGCTCAGAATTGAGCCCTCTACCGGCCGAGGCCCAGGCCTCGCTCACGGCCGCGGGTTTGCTCTTCGTCTGGGTCGTCCCAAGCACTGGGGGATTGGTCCCACCCTGCCGGTGGCCCTGCCCCTCGCCTGCGGGCAAGTTCCTCGGGGCGCGGCTGACTACCGGGGGCACTGGCGAGTTGGTCGCGATCTCGTTGTTGGCGTTGTATATCTTGCTCGAAGAGACGCTTCTTTTCTTCCAACTCTTTCTCTTGGCGCTCGCGTTCCTCGATGGCCAATTGTACCTGCAGGTTGATCAGCCGCATGAAATCTTCATACAACTCGCGTTTCAGATCCCGGGGTTTGAATTCCATTCCGCTATCCTCATGTCGTATGACAGACTCTTGACCATTGATAGTCAAAATAAGCCCCTCCGTCCGGAGCTGGTCTTTTAATGCTTTGAATTTCCCGGCTCCTAGCCATTTGTTGAGTATTCGGTTCGTATCATATAGCGCATCCTGTCGATTTAGCATTTTTATCTGTTCCCGGTGCTGATCGTGCTGTTCCTTTGTTGGCAGGCGAAGTTTTTGGGTGAGTTCATAGGCATCAGAGGGATATAAATCGCTGATGCCGATTGACATAGACTTGTCGCTGATCCGCAATTCCTCGCCTTGCCCGGTCAGACTTATACCTGCCTCACGAAACTCATCCAGAAGGTGGCCAAGATGGTCATACTGCTCCGCCAATACTACGGATACCGTGTTGCGCAGGTTGTCTCGATTGCATTTTGCGTTTCGATCAAGTTCAGCTGCGAGTTGTGGAACCATGTACTCACTCCCCAATTTGGAACCCCTAACAACAAATTTCTCACTTTTCGTATTCAGGCTATACGAAATCCCGATAGGCGTCCCTCCATTCATACGGAACTGGGCATCGACACCCTCAGCCCGACAAAACTCTCTATACTGTTCGAACGTATCGGGTGCCCTGGCCATCACGCGATCAAGTCTGCGCTGCAGATCTTTAAAATGGGTGGGGTATTTATTGATTTCAGAATGCTC
Source organism: Flammeovirgaceae bacterium (assembly GCA_021298015.1). Classification (GTDB taxonomy): domain Bacteria; phylum Bacteroidota; class Bacteroidia; order Cytophagales; family Cyclobacteriaceae; genus ELB16-189. The sequence continues at coordinate 11,163 of JAJTGY010000034.1, read as the reverse complement.
GATTTTATGATTGGTCTTCCGGCCATTCTTAACGGACGTATTTTGTAGAAGGCCGAACTCCTTTTCAATCTTTCGGCAGGCTTCCTTGCTGCGGTAAAAATCATGCCGGCTGTCAACAAGCGCTCCGTCCGTGTCGGCACGGGTGGTCACGATGTGAATGTGGGGGTGTGGTTTGTCAAAATGCCGAAATGCCAAATAGGGACAGTACTGATACCCCATCTCTTCGAGGTAGCGGTGCATCACATCTCTCATCATGTCATCCTCGAGATTCTCCCGGTGTGGAAAAGAGAGTGAAAAGTGCATGAAAGGCTTACGAACGCGCAGGTCGGGCGCCATGGAGCCAATCAACTTCATCATGACGATCTTCTGCCGGTTGGGCATTTCATTGCCGAACGAATCGTCCAAGAGCCTTGACTTCGAGTCGTCTCCTTCCTTCCGCAGGTAGCGTACGGTATCGGCTATATTTAGGGATTTATGAATTTTTCCGACCATAGCTCAATTTCCTTCAACACCGTATCCGCCCTTTCCCAAAAAAACGCGGAATCACCATCCCGGGCTATTCGATTCGCACGCCTTAAGTCGCCTTTAAAATCTCAAATTAATTTCCGAATTCGTATCAACTCCTCTAATTGCAGAGTCGCTCCTCTCTCCTGGTATAAACGATCGTACCTCAGTACACCACACGTCACATGCCGAACAAAATGCGAAAGGCGTCTATAGCCCGCCTCGCGGGCTAATGACTCGAGCTGTTGCAGCTCACCTCCATCAACGCGGAACGAAATCACTCTAGCTCCCATGGGGTTTTACAGATTCGTGAACAACCGACAATACTGCCGGAGCAACGCGAATGACCAAAATCATCACTGTTGCTACGCCTATGACAACAGCTGCCTCGATCGGGAGGCGGCCGGAACTATAGTTGAAAGCAACAGCAGCAGTTACTACCAAACCCTGGAGCCCTCCGAGAACCAATCGAACCAATGGCGGATGATCTCCCTTTAGCAGGAAGGTAACAAGAACGAGTGTGTAGGCGATCCACCCGTATTGTATGACGGTGAAGAGAAAATACAGCACAAAATTCAGCGCTGCTGCCGTTACGATGTTGTTCCAACTCTGACTTAAATAATTTCCGACTTTTTTCATGGCTCATTATTTTGTTCCAAAACCGAACTTATAATTTTTTTCTAGGCCGCATTACGTGGAAGGGGGTTCTCACGCAATTGTCTCTCAAGCTCGACCACCGAAACAAACAAGCGACTTCGTTTCTCGCTTAAACAACGTCTAAGCGTTATCGCACCCGCCCGATGATAGTTGCGCAAAGTTGACGCAGCTATGCCGTAGCGCTTGATCGCCTCGCTCAAAGAAATAAATTCCTGTCCCACAAAAAGAGGGTTGTTCCTAACAACGCTCTCAACCACACGCGGCAACAACTCATTAAGTTGCTTGGTGATCATCTCCCGCAGAAAAACTTCCGTTTTTTCCATCACATTGTTTTTGTTCGCTGCTAATGTGATTCAAATTCTCTGATGAATCCAAGAGTCTGAAAAAAAAAGATTAGCGATTAATTGAACTGCCTCGAACAGTAAAATAGGGTTAACTCTCTGACTCCTAATGCGATGGACACAGGTTTTGAGAACACTTTGCTCGTGACTTTTTTGAGTGCAAAAACCACTTCAAGAGGAAAACCGGTCGTTCTTATCGCCAAATCTACCTTAGCGGAAGCATCAACCAGCCTACTACATTTCATAGGAATACCCCTATCAAAAGAAGCAGAACTTACCTTTTTACCCAATGGAAATCCAATCTGGTTTTCGATTGAAATACTTCGAATCGCATTCAGAACATCTTGAAAAAAAATGATTGCAAGTCTGCTTTTGTAAAACTTTGGTTACGCAAAGGAAAGCTTGTACTTGTTTGTTAGAAGTAGTTGCAATTCTTTGCTCACATATCAAAACGGAAAGAACAGCCGAGTTTGAATTTGTACCAATTTTTGTACCAGTGGAAACAAAAAACCGCGATTCTGATATTGAATCGCGGTTTTCATGAGGTTCCGAGCGGATTCGAACCGCTGTAGGAGCTTTTGCAGAGCTCTGCCTAGCCACTCGGCCACGGAACCATTTCTATTTTCCTTCACCGCCACTCAGCCTCCGCTCATGCTTCGGCTGACAAGTCGGCCACGGAACCATTTCTATTTTCCTTCACCGCCACTCAGCCTCCGCTCGTGCTTCGGCTGACAAGTCGGCCACGGAACCATTTCTATTTTCCTCCACCTCCGCTAATGCCTCAGCAGTCGGGCTGCATTCAGCCCACAAAACTACTCGATTATTCGCCAACAAAGAAAAAAGGTGGCTGAAATTCAGCCACCTTTCCATTTATCGTTCTATCCGATATTACTCCGGTTTGGCTTCGCCCGAAGCAGCCTGTTTGCTGGCACTCATCTTTTCCTTCAGGGCGCTTAACGCTTCCAGATCACCCAAGGTCGACTTTTCCGACTCCTGGTTAATCTTGTCGATCGTCTTGCCCTTCGGAGCGGCAGCCTTTTTCTTCGGTTGCTGAGCTGCGGGTTTCTCCTCCTCCGTACTCCAGGTAGCCTTATGGCTCAGCAAAATTCTGCGGTCATCTTTCGAAAACTCGAGTACTTTGAAATCCAGGCTCTCCCCTACTTCGGCCTTGCCATTGTCAGCCTTCACCAGGTTTTTAACCGAGCAGAATCCTTCAATGCCATACGGCAATTCGAGGCTGGCGCCTTTATCGTTCTTGCTGATGACGGTACACTTGTGAACCGATCCCACCGTAAAGATGGTCTCGAATGTATCCCACGGGTTTTCCTCCAGGTGCTTGTGGCTGAGCGCCAGTCTGCGGTTGGCCGCATCCAACTCCAGTACCACCACTTCGAGTTTCTCTCCCACCTTCGTGAATTCAGAGGGATGCTTCACTTTGCGTGTCCAGCTCAGGTCGGATACGTGCACGAGGCCATCGATACCTTCTTCCAACTCAATGAACAATCCAAAGTTGGTGAGGTTACGCACCACACCGGTATGACGTGTTCCCACAGCATACTTGCTCAATACTTCCTGGCGTGTCCACGGGTCTTCGGTGAGTTGCTTCAGACCCAGTGACATCTTACGCTCGTCACGGTCGATGGTCAACACCACCGCCTCGCGCTCGTCACCTACCTTGATGAAATCCTGAGGATTGCGCAGGTGCTGGCTCCAGCTCATTTCCGAGACGTGAATCAAACCTTCCACGCCCGGCATGATCTCCAGGAATGCACCGTAATCGGCTACGTTCACCACGCGGCCTTTCACTTTCGAGCCCACGGTGATCTCTGCCGCCAACGAATCCCACGGGTGAGGCGTGAGTTGCTTCATGCCCAGCGAGATGCGCTTTTTATCTTCATCAAAATCCAACACCACAACTTTCACCGTCTGGTCAAGTTTCAGCAACTCTTCCGGATGGTTAATGCGGCCCCACGAAATATCCGTAATGTGCAACAGACCGTCTACGCCACCCAGGTCGATGAACACACCAAAGTTGGTCATGTTCTTGATCACACCTTCCAGCACCTGACCTTTTTCCAGGTTGGTGAGGATAGCAGCCTTCTGCTGCTCGATATCTTTTTCAATAAGCACTTTGTGCGATACCACTACGTTGTCATTGGTGTAGTTGATCTTCACCACTTTCACCTCGATCGACTTATTCACGTAGATATCGAAATCGCGAATCGGCTTCACATCAATTTGTGAACCAGGCAAGAAAGCTTCGATGCCGTATACATCGACAATCAAACCGCCTTTGGTTCTGCGCTTCACAAAGCCTTCAATCACGGTATCTTTATCCAGGGCTTCCTGCACATACTGCCAGCCTTTTACGAGCTTCGCTTTCCTGCGGCTCAGGATCAACTGGCCCATCGGGTTTTCACGCTCTTCAATGAAGAGATCAACCTCATCACCAATCTTCAGGTCTGCGATATCTTTGAATTCAGCCAACGGAACGAGGCCGTCTGACTTAAATCCAATGTTCAGAATTACATCGCGGTCGTTGATGCCGACCACGAGGCCCTTCACCACTTCCCCTTCATTAACGGAGGTTGCTCCTCCGCTGTACAATTTCTCCAGCGAATCGCGGTCGTTTTTGGAATAACCTTCGCCAAATCCCTTGCGGTCGAAGGCATCCCAGTCAAAATTCTCGAGCGACACGCTGCTGGCCGTGGCGGCCTTGCGGGCGGTTACATCGCGAATAACGCGGCTAATGCCTTCTTCTTCTTCTGCCTTGCGGGCAGCTTTAAACTCGGCCAATTCATCTTTTTCGTCTACTTCACCCACAGCTTTGGTGGGTTTGCCGATAGCTTTCGGAGCTTTAGATTCGGCCCCTTTGGTAACTTTTGCCATACAATAAAAAAACGCCCTTCGGTACATGGCGCCACCGGGCTTGTGGCGACCACTTTTTGGTTTTACATCACCCCTGGCAACCGCCACGAGGCCGCTCACCCTGAGCGGGCGGCAAAGGTAGGAAAATTATGGCAACGGTAAGCCGAAACCGGCTTATTGCTGCAACCCCTCCACTTTGAGGGTGCCCATGGCATATTCCAGCAGTATTTTCTGGAAAAGGAGCCGGTATTCAGCCTGGGCGCGGTCCGTCTGGGCCTGCACCATCGCCCGATTGGCCTGGGCAAAATCCACAAAATTGGTTACCCCCAGGTTGTACCGCTCGCTCTCGAACTGAAACGCCACTTCGGCCGCCTCGGCCTGGGTCTGGCTCACGGTATACGAGCGTTTGGCGAGGTCGAAATTGCGGGACGTGCGCAACACATCGGCCTTCAACGTGACCTCAACATTTCGGGTATTGATCCGCGCATTTTCGTACGCTCCTTTATTTTGAACCAGTCGTGTGCGCGACTGTAGGCCGTTGAGGATCGGGATACTCAGGTTAAGCCCGTACGTCTTGTACCGGTTGTCTTTGCCAAACTGATCTTCAAACGGTCGGTTCAGGCTAGGGTTCTGCGCCAGCACCGAGTCTGGTACATCGCGGATGAAGTTGTAGGCGGATCCATTTTCAAAAAAAGCGCTGAGCGTGGGCGTGAGGCCGCCTCGTGTAGCCGCCACGCCAAATCGCGCAGCTGTCTCATTGCGCTCGGCACGAATATAGTCGCCCCGATTTTCCTTGGCCGTGTTGTACATTTCTTCCAGCGTAATGGCATGGCCCGTAATGAGCCCAATGTCCCAGTTGGGCTTCACCACCTGGTATTCCTCGAACGGATCGGTGAGGAGCGTTTGCGTCAATATCGCCTTATCGTTGTTCAGGGTTGTTTCGGCCTGCAGCATCCGCAGTTCGGCTCCCTTGGCTAAACTCAGTTGATTGTATTCGTCAACCGGAGACCGCGCACCGAGCGCAACCTGCTCTTTCACCTGGTTATACTGCGCATTTTGTGATTCATAGTTTTCTCTCGCAATCTTCAGCAACTCCTCATCCAGCAAAACCTGCAGATATTGAATTGAGACGGTATTGATGATATCCTCTTGTGTACGCTTCACATTGTAGCTCTGCGCTTCCAGCAGATTGTTGTTCTGCTTCAACGTGTTTAATTGATTAAATCCATTGAACAGCGTGAGATTGGCGCTGATGTTTCCCCGAACGGCATCGCGAACGCCATTCACCACCTGACCTTGTTGCTGATCGAATGAGTTGCCATTGAATTGCTGCGCAAAGAGGTTGGCACTGATGGAAGGCGCCATGGACGCAATGGCAGCCGATTTTTGAATCCGATTTATTGCCAGCTGATTGCGCTCCTGGTTTAACGTTATACTGTTGCGCAATGCAATATTCACGGCCTCCTCAAACGTGAGTGCTTTGGGCAGTGGTTCTTGGGCCCGCAGAACGAGCACGGGGATGAATAATGCAATCAGAGCTACCAGATTCTTCATGTCGTTTTATTGATTAACCTCATCGGATTGTACCGCACCATCCACTACGCGAACAATGCGTTTGCCACGCCTTGCGTTTTCTTCACTATGCGTCACCTGAATGATGGTAATACCTTCTTCGTTGAGCTTTTGAAAAATGTCCATGATTTGTTTCCCTTGATCGGAATGCAGATTCCCGGTGGGTTCATCTGCGAGCAGGAGTTTCGGCTGACCTACGATGGCGCGTGCAATGCCCACCAGTTGCTGCTGACCTCCGCTGAGTTGCTCCGGAAAAAGATCCTTCTTGGCTACCATGTTGAAGCGGTCCAGCATTTCGGCCACCATGCTCTTGCGTTGCGATCCGTTCACGCCTTTGTACAACAGGGGCGTCTCGATATTTTCATACACCGTGAGCTCATCAATGAGGTGATAGGCCTGGAAGATGAAGCCGATGTAATTCTTATGCATATCACTCTTCTGCTTCTCGCGCATTTTATGCACGGGCTCATCAAAGAAGTAATACTCCCCGGCCGAGGGTTCGTCCAGCATGCCGATGATGTTCATCAGTGTGGATTTGCCCGCTCCGCTGGGGCCCATCAGCGTCACAAACTCCCCCTGCTGCACCTCCAGGTCAATACCTTTTAAAATGAAGGTGCGTTGAAAGCGGGAGTCAATGTACTTGTCGATGTCTTTTAGCTTGATCATGGTTCAGTGGGTGGGTTAGCCAACAATGGTGCCAAGGCCAATATACAGGTGATTAGACGGGAATTTCCGCCATTGGTTGCATTTTCATCGTCCGAATTTAGCAATGGGTGTCCGGAAACGGGCGTACCTAGAACGCCACCGGGTGCACAATCACATCCACCCTGCGGTTCATGACGCGGCCCTGCCAGTTGTCGTTGGCATAAACCGGGTTTTCCAAACCCCAGTCTTTGATGTGAATCAAACGCTCAGGAATATCTTTCTCTACCAGGAGTTGCAACACGGCTTCACTGCGCATGCGCGACAACCACTGGTTATAGCGCTTTCCGCCAATGGGGTCGGTGTGACTGATTAACTGGATCTCGTACTTTTCCAGCAGGTTGGGAATGGAATCCAGCCAATCGGAAAGCTCTTTGACCTGGAATTCGTCAATGAAGTAACTGCCCCCATCGAAGTAAATGCTTTTGCGCAGTTGCTCCGGTTGGGCTACCGCATGGTTCACCACCAATACGAACAGGATCAGGCAGCGCCTCATTCAAATTTGGTTTAATACTCAGGATGTTTGGGTATATTCTGTAACGCCTGTTCAATTACTTCCATCACTTCCGGTGTTAATCGCTTCACTACTTCCAAAGCTGAAAAATTCTCTTTTAACTGTGCGGCCTTGGATGCCCCGAGGATCACGGTGCTGACATTGGGATTCTTCAGGCACCACGCAATGGCCAGCACGGGCATCGAGATACCCAGATCATTTGCCACGTTTTTGATTTTCCGGGCGCGCTGCAAATTGCTCTCGGCCAACGCGGCATCTTTTAGCCAGTCCATACCGGTAATGCTGAGCCGCGTATCGCCCACAAAACCCTGGTTGTACTTCCCGGTAAGCACTCCGCTGGCCAGCGGAGACCAGATGGTAGTACCGAGCCCAACCGTCTTGTAAATCTGTGCATATTCAACCTCCACTTTGGCGCGCTCCAGCATGTTGTACTGGGGTTGTTCGGTAACCGGCCCGATGAGATGATGCTGACGTGCTACCAGATGGGCTTCCATAATCTCCTGCGCACTCCACTCGCTGGTGCCCCAGTACAGGATTTTTCCCTGCTGAATGAGGTTGTGCATCGTCCACACCGTTTCTTCGATGGGTACCGACTTATCCGGTCGGTGACAGAAATAAAGATCCAGATAACTGAGTTGCAGGCGCTGCAGGGCTTGCTCGCACGCCTCCACCACATGCTTGCGGTGCAGGCCGCGCTGGGTGGGCCGTGAATCCTTGCCCAGGTAACCGAAGAATACTTTCGAGGAAACGATGTAGCTGTCGCGATCCCAGCCCTTCTTTTTCAAGATCTCGCCCATGACCGTCTCTGACCGGCCGCGCGCATAAATTTCTGCGTTATCAAAAAAGTTAACGCCATGGTCGTAAGCCATACTCATCAGTTCATCGGCCACGCGGTTGTCAATTTGCTTACCAAAGGTGAGCCACGAGCCAAGGGACAGCGCGCTGATGGGCAAGCCCGATTTTCCTAAGTTCCGGTATTCCATGTTCAAGTTTGAAAAAATGAAAATTAACGATTTTGAGTTTACTTTGTGCCTATACACTATTATGAAAATCGCAAAACCCGCCTTTTTGTTCCTGGCTATTCTCCTTTCCGCGTGCAGCGACAATATTATCTACTACGGCCGCACCTATTCCCCTACCGAGAAGGTTGACATTTTCTTCCGCGAAGGCGATGTAACGGAGCCCAACGAAGTGATGGGCAAGGCCACGTTTGAGGTGTCTGCAAAAAAGAGTTCGGATAAAGTACAGGCACGTTTAATGAAACAGGCCCAGTCTAAAGGGGCGGATGCGCTTGTTTTTGATGACATTGCCCTGACGACCACGGGAACAGCCACGGGCGGAGCAGCAGCCGGAACGGGCGGCAAGCGCGGGTTCTTAGGCATCTTCGGAAGTAAAACGAAATATGAGCGCGGTCAGCAGATTAAGGCCACCCTGCTGAAGTACAAGAAGAATATTTGATCGATCAGCAAACGCTACTTATAGCGTTCGGCCACTTCTTTCGGAATGACACATCCCTCCTTCTGCCGCGTGTCGGCCAGGTGAAAAATTTTCCACTCGTCTTGCGCATTGCGGACCAGATGAAACGCATCAACCCCGCAGTGGCTAAACTGACGGCCCAGGTAAAACGCATACTTGGCCCACACCTGCGCAAAGTCACCATCCACGCGCACCTCCACATCCCAAATCGGCTCATTAAATGGCTGAGGATGGGGTGAGCCCACCGCCTTCAAAAAATCCTGAATAGACGATTCGTATCGGATCACCGGCTTGCCGTCTTTATCCTTGAGAATGGTAGCCAACGACACCTGCTGGGTAAAAACGCTGCGCACCATCGCGCTGTCGCCTGCCGCCATACCGGCAAACAACTGATCAATCGGTAGCCGCACGCGGGCTTCCTCTTGCGCCAAAAGGTGTGACTGAGGAAGCACCAACAAAAGCAGTAACGTGTAAAGTCGAATCATAATCGAAAGAAACGAAAAAGATCAATTCGAATCGAATGTTCTAATTTAGAGGTTTGAAAGGGTGATATGAGACGTATTCTGGTGATCAGTCTGTGGTGGGCATTTTCTTTTGCTCAGGCTCAACAACCGGTGGTTGATAGCCTGACGCGGGTGCTGGAAGCAAGCGAGGGTGAACAAAAGGTGAAAGTCTTGAACGAGCTATTTCGCGCGACCCAAAGCCAGGATCCGGTCACTGCTATTGGCTACGCCCGGCAGGCCGCCAACCTCGCCCGCGAGGTGAACGACACAAAAGGATTGGCGGCTGCATACAATAACCTCGGTGTGGCCTACCGCACCCAGGGTGCTTTGGACAAAGCGCTGGAGTATTACCTGCAGGCGCTGGACGGATATCGGCAGATTGAAAACCCGGAAGGAATAGCGGCCACCCAAAACAACATTGGAACCATCTATTCGCTGAAGAAAGATTTTTCAAGGGCGGTCGAATACTTTGAGCAGTCCTATGAAATCTTCAAAACCGCCAACGACACGGCCCGCATGGTGGGTGCTCTCAACAACCTGGGCAACCTGCACAACGACCTGCGCCTGTACGATCAGGCCGAGAAATACTACGATGAGTCCTTTGCACTGTCCATTAAGCACGGCAAGCCCCTGGCCGATGCGGTGAATAATATGGGCAACCTTTACTTTCGGCAAGAGAAATACCAGCGGGCAGCCGAGTTCTACAAAAAAGCGCTGGAACTTGCCCACCAGGACAACAACCGCCTGCTGGCCCTGAGCAGCCTCACCAGCCTGGGCGAAGTTTTTACCAAGGCGCGCCAACCGCGGCCTGCGCAATTGTACCTCGACTCGGCCCTGACGCTGTGCCACGAGCTGCAGGCATTCATGATGGAGCCAGCCATTCTGCGAAGCATGGCCACCAACTATGCCAATCAAAACAAAATGACGGAGGCCTATGCAACCATGCAGCAATATGATGCCTCGCGCGAAAAAGTATTTGGCGAAGAAAGCACTGCACGCATCGCACAGATGGAAATGGCGTTGAGTATACGCGACCGCGAAGAAGCCTTTGAAGCGCTGCAGAAAGATAACCAGATCAAGACGTTGCAATTACGAAATACCCGGTTAGGCATTGTGGTGGGTGTGCTGCTCGTACTCAGTGCTGCAGCCGGAATTAATTTATTCTTATCCAAGCGAAAGACGGCTAACCTATGACACGAACGGAAGCGCGCACCCTGCTGGAATCCATGACCCAAAGCGCAAGTTTGCTACGCCACATGCGCACGGTTGAACTGGTAATGGAGGCTTATGCTGAAAAACTCGGTCACGATAAGGAGCAATGGGCCATAGCCGGACTTTTGCACGATGCTGACTACGAAGCCCACCCCGACCATCACCCCAACGTGATCGTAGAGCACTTGCTCGAAACCGGAAACGTGGAAATCGCCAATGCCGTGTCGGCACACTACACCAAGTGGAATAAGCCTTACAATACCGTACTGGACAAAGCGCTGTTGGCTTGCGATGAACTTACCGGGTTTATTGTGGCCTGCGCCCAGGTGCGCCCCGAGGGCATTGCCACGCTGGAGCCCAAATCGGTGGTCAAAAAACTAAAGGACAAAGGGTTTGCCGCCAAAGTGGAGCGGGATGAAGTGTATAAAGGCGCAGAATTGTTCGGGGTTGACCTGAACGACCACATTGCCTTTATCATTGACGTACTCAAAAAGAACCGCGAAGAACTGGGGATCTGAGAGTTGCATAAGTTCCGCAAAAAAATCTACCTTTGTTCCGCGTTAAACCCAACACGTATGTTTGAACAAGTTGTTGCTAACGGTGCCAATTGGTTTGTGATTATTGTAGCGGTGGTGGTCGGATTTGCCTCAGCCATGGGCTATGTGGATTACCTGCGTACGAACAAGAAAGAAGAAGATTCCAAGCATTGATCTACCTATAACCTAAATCGAGTAGGAAGGTAGCGATTATTTCGCTACCTGTCCTCTCACACCACCCTGCGTACCGGTCTGGTACAGGGCGGTTTGTTAGAATA
>JAJTGY010000033.1 GCA_021298015.1 Flammeovirgaceae bacterium | reverse complement strand
TTACCTCACCATCGAAAACGTGGAACACTCCAGGACAAAAGTCAAGAGTCCGCAGAGCAACGGGATCTGCGAGCGCTTCCACCGCACCATTAAATACCTTTATCGCATCAAATCTCATCGCCTAAGGGGTGGGTCAAACCATTACCGAAATGGGTGGGTCAATGAATCCGAAATGGTCAAACTGCCGAAGGTTTAGTTCAACAAAGTGTATGTGACATTGCGGGGTGACGTGGAAACTTGAATCTTTAAGCTTCTATTCAAGTTCATTGCAGGTTGCCGGTTTTGTGCTCCGAAACCCGCCCGAACGAAAAGCTCGAAACCGTTGGTACCGATTTTAAAAAACGCATTTGGATCGGCAAAGGCAAAAAAATTCTAACCGGCAAACCTTTCAGGTGCAAACGCGGCCAAGGAAACGGTTGGCTGTTCTTCATTCATTGACTCCGCCACCAGTTTGCCCGTACCGGGCGCCAGGCTCAACCCCATCATGGCGTGACCGGTTGCCACAATCACGTTGGACAAGCTTGTCAGCCGGCCGATGTAGGGAAGTCCATCCGGTGAGCAGGGGCGCAACCCATGCCAGATCTTTTCTGTCTTGGGCATGGACACCTGCATCTCCGGGTAATAACGCGGAATAGCCTCCACGATGCCACGTACACGGTTCAAATGGATGGCGTGATTGATTCCGGTAATCTCCATCGTTCCGCCAAAGCGCAGCGCGGAACCCAAGGGCGTAACGGCTACCCGTGCTTCCAGTAAAATGGAAGGAATGCGCACATTCTTTTTCACGTCCGGAAGTGTGAAACTATACCCCTTCCCTGCCTGCATCGGCAAGCGCAGGTGCAGTTGGCGCGCCAGCTCGCCCGACCAGGAGCCGGCTGCCAGCACAAGCGAATCAACCGCGTGGTCACCCTGCGGGGTGCGCACGGACCGAACGTGATGGTGCTCAACTCTAAACTCAGTGACCGGTGCGCCTGAGAGAATCTGAACACCCTCGTGCCGCAAGTATTCAATGAGCCCGCGGGTGAGCAGCTGAGGCGTTAAATGCGCATCGCCCGGATAAAAAACACCGCCCCGCGCATTCACCCGCACATCGGGTTCCAGCGCCTGAACTTCGCGGGCGGACAATACCTCTGCTTTAACGCCATACCGGTTTGCCAGGTCTGCGGTTTCGGCTTCTTCATGAGCGGCAGCTTCGGTTTGATACAGCATCAGCAACCCACGTTCGTGATAAGCAAAATCAAATGGCGCCTCACGGGCTAATTGCTGATAACACGCTTTACTGAACAAGCTCAATTCTTTGAGCGCGGGCACCGAGCGTGCCACGTGCCCGGGGTTGGCGTGGCGATAGAAATCAAGACCCCAACGCAGCAAATCCAGATTGAGGCGGGGGCGCACATAAAACGGGCTCTTGCTGTTAAACATCCAGCGAATACCCTTGGCGATCATGCCGGGAGCCGCCAGCGGAATGATGTGGCTGGGCGCCACCATGCCCGCGTTACCGAAGGAGCAGCCGTCTTCCAGCGAGGCCTGATCAAACACGAGCACATCGTGTCCCGCCTTTTTTAAGTAGTAAGCCGAGCACAATCCGATAATGCCGCCACCGATGATTCCAACTTTCATGGGCTAGTCGTAATGAAATTTACAAGACAGTATTAAGATTTCGGACGGTGTTACTGCGTATACCATACGATGTTCATGCGTAATTCTACGCGACTACTTCCCTTGAAGCGTGTGTTTTAGCGGTTCCGGCTTTCCAATTCCGCTAAAAGGTGTCTCGGAAATTGAAGTGATAAGTAAAACAATTAGATTCGTAATCTTGGGATTTGTGCGCTTCCATTCCTCTAATTGCGCCAGTGCCGAGGGACTGAAAACAATCTTTCTCACCGCAGATATTTCGCCTGCAATTCTGCTACCGACATGGCCACGCCTTTCCCCTTTGCCAACTCATCCATGGATTCGTACAACTGCTTGCGATTGGCTTCGGTCGACAATAAAAATTCTGTATCGTCACGCTGCGCGGTAACCGTAATCTCAATGTCCTGATCCCCAAACGCCTCCTGAATTGAGCGAATCAATTCAACACTTAACTCCTTTGTATTTAGTCGGTATGTTGTCTCCATGGTGTAAAATTAAGGCACAAAAAGCGCCAATCAAACATCCAGTTGACGTCAGATTACCTGAAATCCATACGCATACGGATCATCATCGGGATCGATGGTAATGGTATTATGACCATAAATCCGGGCCCACCCTTCTACGCTCGGTACAATAGCGGGCCTCCCGGCCAATTGCGTTTCTTCCTCAATTCGGCCGATGAACTTACTTCCGATGATGCTTTCGTGAATAAACTCATCGCCCTTGCGCAGTTTGCCTTTGGCAAACCATTGTGCCATGCGGGCGGACGTGCCCGTGCCACAGGGCGAGCGATCAATCGCCTTGTCACCATAAAACACCGCATTGCGGGCCGATGATTTTGGATCCATCACCTGTCCTGTCCACAAAATATGGCTGCACCCATTGATGGTTGGATTTTCAGGATGCACGAACGAATACCGGGCATTGATGTTCGCACGGAGGGCACGACTCCAGCCAATCAATTGGTCGGCTGTGAAGTGTTCGAGGCCCGGAAAATTCCTTTGCACATCAACGATAGCATAAAAATTTCCGCCATAGGAAACATCGATGGTCAGTTCACCAAGATCCGGACACTCCGCCAAGATTCCTTCGGCTGCCAGGTAGGCTTTTACATTCCGAATTTTAACCGACTTCACTTTACCGCCCTCCTGCCGATACTCAATTCGAACTAACCCGGCCGGCACTTCCAGATTCAGGATGCCAGGTGTTTTGGGCTTTACCAAACCTTCCTCAATGGCAATGGTTACCGTACCAATCGTGCCATGGCCGCACATGGGCAGACAACCACTGGTCTCAATAAATAAAACGCCTACATCATTTTGGGGATCATGCGGTGGGTACAAAATGCTGCCACTCATCATGTCGTGGCCACGTGGTTCGAACATGAGTCCTCTTCGAATCCAGTCGAAGTCGCGCAAAAAGTGCTGGCGCTTTTCACTCATATTGGCGCCCTTCAAGTCGGGTCCGCCTTCAGCTACCACGCGCACGGGATTACCGCAGGTGTGAGCGTCTATACAACGAAACTTGTTCATTTTCTCATTTTAGAGTTGATAGTTGGTAGTTGTCAGTTGGTAGTGGTTAGTGCAACGAACGAACGAACAACCAACAACTGACAACTAACAACTACTTTTCAAATTCCCCATTCGCCACTCTCCAAATCCCCAACGGATTTCCATCTTTCAATTCATCTGGCAACAAGGCATTCGGAAAGTTTTGAAAGGCCACAGGCCGTGCAAACCGTTTGATGGCATCCGTTCCCACAGCGGTAAACCGACTATCGGTAGTTGCCGGGAATGGTCCACCATGATTCATTGAAGGGCACACCTCAACACCGGTGGGTACGCCATTTATAATCAATCGGCCTGCTTTTTCCACCAGTACATTGATCATGCTCTCGTATTCTGCAATTTCCGCCTCGCTTCCCATCACCGAACAGGTAAGCTGCCCGTGCAGCAAATTAACAACCGTATGTAACTCATTGCGATCGGCACACTTCACAATCAATGAAAAGGGTCCAAACACCTCTTCGGCCAACAACGGGTTTTTCAAAAATTCTTTTGCCGAGACCGATACAACCATCGGCCGGCCCTGGGCTGCATCACCCGCCTCGTTCGACTGTGCTTCCACGGTGATACCCTGCTGAGTCAATGTCTGCTGGCTACGGGTTGCGTAATTATCGGCAATACCTTGATGCAACATCGTGCCGGGCGCAGCCTTCTTGATTTCAGCGGCCAACGCAGCCACAAACGAATTGAGGCCTTCGCCTTCAACCGCCAGTATCAAACCCGGGTTAGTACAAAATTGCCCCACACCCAGCGTAATGGAAGAAGCAAGCATCGAAGCCGTTTTCGCAAAACCAGTTTGCAGTGATTGCGGCAGCAGCACAACCGGATTGATACTGCTCATTTCGGCAAATACCGGAATGGGTTCGGGGCGCTGATTGGCCAAATCGAAGAGCGCTTTGCCGCCCGCCAGCGAGCCCGTGAAGCCTACCGCTTTGGTAAGCGGATGTTTTACCAACGCCTGGCCCACCTCGAAGCTCGCCCCGAACAGGTGTTGAAAAACCGCGTTGGGCATTCCTGTGCGCCCTGCCGCTTTCGTTACCGCGGTGGCCACGAGCGAAGAAGTACCCGCGTGCGCGGGATGCGCCTTTACAATCACCGGGCAACCGGCTGCCAGGGCGGAAATCGTGTCGCCTCCGGCTGTGGAATAGGCGAGCGGAAAATTCGCAGCACCGAACACAACCACCGGTCCAATGGGCACCAACATCTTGCGAATGTCGGGCTTGGGCGCAGGCATGCGATTGGGCAACGCGGTATCTACGCGCGCATCTACCCAACTGCCCTCCTCCACCAGGTCGGCAAACATACGGCAGTGCCCGGTGGTGCGGCCACGTTCGTTGATGATGCGGGCTTCGGGCAGGTTGGTCTCGCGCATCGCGGTCTGCACCAATTCGGGGCCGAGGGCTTCGATCTCATCCGCGATAGCGCGAAGAAATTCCGCTTTCTTCTTTCCGGAAAAAATTTTGAAGGATAGAAAAGCAACGTGTGCTGCTTTCAGCGCGCTGTCTACTTCCGTGAGGGTTGCATCTTTCATCTTCTTGTTGCTGGGTTTGGATTGCTGGTGAACGGTCGCTGGCGATCCGAAACTAACCCCCGTTCCAAAATTCTAGAGTAGCCAATCGTTTATCTGTTGATCCGTCAGGTTACTTCCGCACAAAATTACACCAACTTTCATCGATTGAAACCGGTGGTGCTCCAGCAAGGCAGCCACAGGTACGGCACCGGATGGCTCCACCACAAGCCCGGACAGCCGAAACAATAACCGCATAGCCTTCAGAATACAGTCTTCGGGTACCAACAGGGCATCGTCCATGACAGGATAAAGGTCTTCCAGCGCCTCATCAACCGGTAACCGAACCCCAATACCATCAGCAATCGTATTCATTGACGCATAGGTTATCTTCCGCCTGGCGTGCCACGATTCGACCATGGCCGGGGCGCCTTGCGCCTGCACGCCCATGATTCGCGTACGCGATCCGCTATCTTTAAACGCGCGCCCAATACCATTGATCAAGGCTCCGTTGCCAACCGGCACAAGCAGGATA
This sequence comes from Flammeovirgaceae bacterium, assembly GCA_021298015.1. Lineage (GTDB taxonomy): Bacteria > Bacteroidota > Bacteroidia > Cytophagales > Cyclobacteriaceae > ELB16-189. The sequence continues at coordinate 41,082 of JAJTGY010000033.1, read as the reverse complement.
TCGAGGTCCAGGTTTGCCTGCAACAATTCCAGCCCTATCGTTCCGGCCCCGACCGCAGTTTCTACATCGCGGCTATCTTCCGCAAAACGTTGACTTTGCCCGGACGCCCACTGACGCGCCTCTTCTTTTGCTGCGTCAAAGTCGGCACCTTCTAATATAACCGTGGCCCCGAGTGCCCGCATACGCTCAACTTTAAAGGGGTTGGCGTTCACGGATGCGAATACGGTTAAAGGCAATCCTCCTTTTTTTGTTGCATACGCCATCGCCTGGCCGAAATTGCCTGCGCTGGCGCACACCAGCGGTGTGGAGGCGTTCTGAACCAGAAGATCAGCACCCCGCCCCTTGAATGACCGTATGGGATTCATCGTCTCGACCTTCAAAACCACACGACAACCCACAGCATCATTTAGCGGGGCGTACTCGTATTGAGGTGAGTGAAGGAAGACAGGGTCAATGAGCCGCGCTGCCCGTTGAATATCCGCCAAATGAAACCGCGCCATTACAATGCGGGGCGGTGCCGGATGCCTTCGCGAATGATGCGGAGAATACGCTCCCGCTCTTCCCCTTCCAGCGGCAGACGTGGGGCCCGTACGTGCTCCGAACCGAGACCGGCTTCCTGCTCGGCCAATTTGATGTATTGCACCAGCTTGGGGTGAATGTCCAGTTCCAGCAGCGGAAGAAACCAGCGGTAGATCGTCAGCGCTTCCTGAATCTTGCCAGCCTTAGTTAACTGAAAAACCGCCACGGTCTCGCGGGGAAAAGCACATACCAGTCCGGCTACCCAACCGTGGGCTCCCAGCATAATCTCTTCCATGGCGATCGTATCCACTCCACACAAGATTTTGAAACGGTCGCCAAACCGGTTGATCATGCGGGTGACATTGCTCACATCGCGTGTTGACTCTTTTACGGCCTGAATGTTGGTACACTCGGCCAACTCGGCAAACATATCGAGGGTCACTTCCACTTTGTAATCCACCGGGTTGTTATACACCATGATGGGCAACGCAGTGGAGTTTGCCACCGCTTTGTAGTAGGCCACTGTTTCCCGGTGATCGGATTTGTAACGCATGGGTGGCAGCATCATCAGCCCGCTGGCTCCACATCGCTCAGCTTCATGGGCCAGTTTTACCGCTTCGCGGGTGCTGCCCTCCGCGATATTCATTACCACGGGTACCTTACCGTGCACCTTTTCTACGGCAAAACGTACGAGTGAAAATTTCTCATCTGCCGTCAACACGCTGGCTTCACCCAACGTGCCTCCGAGTATTACGCCTTGCACCCCGGCATCCAACTGTGCCCGCAGGTTTTTCTCGAACAACGGAAGATCAAGTTTGTCATCGGGTGTAAACTTGGTAGTGAGGGCCGGGTATACGCCTTGCCAGGTGGGTTTCATATCTTGGATTTTCGTCCAAAGTAGAAAAAAGATGCAGGGCTTAAAAGAGAAGTTGCGCCAGTGGTTAGGCCGACTTCAACTCAATAATGGTGATCTCGGGCGGCATGCCGATGCGGCCCGGGTAGCCGATGTAACCAAAACCACGATTTACGTACAAGTGCTGCTGGCCCTCCGTGTATAAGCCGGCCCACTGTTTGTACGCATATTGCGAAGGGCTCCATTTGAAATTTCCGACTTCTACCCCGAATTGGAACCCGTGCGTGTGACCTGCCAGCATCAGGTCGATGTCGGGGTACTCCTTCCGCACCTGAGCATCCCAGTGACTGGGATCATGTGAAAGCAAAATCTTAACGGGAGCCTGCACTCCCGCATAGGCTTTATCCAACTGGCCGTATTTCGAGAAACGCCCTACCCCCCAGTTCTCAATTCCGATAATCGAGATCGACTCACCTTTGAGCGTGATGGTGCGGTGCTCATTCATCAGGAGATCGTACCCGAGCAGCCGGTGAGCTTCGACAAGGTCCGCAAAGTTCTGACGCTTTTCCTCACGCGTGTTCCAACTCCGGTAGTCACCATAGTCGTGGTTACCGGTAATCGAAAAGACCCCCAGCGGGGCTTTTAGTTTATCGAAGACATTAACATACGCATTAACCTCATCCGTTTGGTTGTTTACCAGGTCACCGGTGAAGGCAATGATATCTGGCTTCTCACGCATGATCATTTCCACACCACCTTGCACAGCCGCCTTATTCCAAAAGCTACCGGAGTGTATGTCTGAAATCTGCGCCAACCGGATGCCATCAAAAGCTTTGGGCAAATGGGGCAATCGTAAGGTCAGGCGTTTGATCCGGTAATCATGCGCACCGGAAATAATGCCGTACGCCATGGTTCCAAATGGCACGGCTGTGGCCACCAGCGCAGCACGCGATAAAAACTCAGAACGGGTGATCGCCTCACCGGGCAAACTCTCGGATGCGCCCTTGTAAAAAAACTTGACCACCCACCGGAAAAACCTGCCGATGTCATCCAGGATGAGAAAGAAAATGCCTATGAATTTCGAAATGTAAATCGCCACCAAAACGGAGGCAACCCAGTTGCGTACAGTAGTCGTAACGTTGTAGGGATCGCCAAACGTCCAATACAATAAAACAGCAAAAGCAAAAACGGTGGGCAACCAGTAGGCCACGCGCCAGGCGGTGCGCCAGGTGGCCGCCAACTGGCGGGTGGTTTGCACCACGGCCTGAAACAGGTAAAAGTCTACCAGCAGGAAGACGATCACCAACACGACCAGGGTAATCAAACGGGGTTGCATAAAAAAAAGCGTCTGCCGGAACAGACGCTTTTTGATTCGTTTTAGTTTGCGCCTATCGGCTCGTTGTCCATGCGCAAGTTAACACCGGTTTTCCTGCGAATCCAAAACATCATTTGTTCGGTCAACAGGTACATGACCGGTACCACCACCAACGTGAGGAACGTAGCAAATGTCAAACCGAAAATGATGGTCCATGACAGAGGCGCCCAGAAGGCTACGCTGTCTCCCCCGACATAGTAGTCAGGATCATAAACAGAGAAGAACTTGATAAAGTCAATGTTAATGCCCACCGCGAGCGGAATCAATCCCAATACCGTGGTGATGGCCGTTAACAGCACCGGACGCAAGCGCGTCTTGCCTGCCTGAGTAATCGCAGTCACGACTTCAGGCAAAGTAAGTTCGGTGCCCGTCTGTTCGCGTTTCCGCTTTTTCTCCAACTCTACAAAGTCAAGCAATACAATGGCGTTATTCACCACAATCCCCGCCAGCGAAATAATCCCGATCATCGTCATAATGATGATGAACTCCATGTTAAAGATCACTAAACCGAGGAACACCCCGATCGTGCTGAACAACACGGCTGTCATAATGATCAAGGGGGCGGTGAGTTTATTGAACTGCGCCACAATGATGAGGAAGATCAGGAACACAGCTAATAGAAGAGCATTAGACAAGAAGGCCATCTCCTCCGCCTGCTTCTCTTGCTCGCCACCAAACTTGTAGCTGTAGCCAGTCGGTAATTGATACTCGTCAAGCGCGGTTTTGATCTTCGCATTCACTTCCGTAGGATTAAAGCCCCCTACGACATTCGAGGAGATGGTAATTTGACGCTTGAGGTCTTTACGTCTCACGGAGCCATAGGTTGAGCTGAGCTCGGCTTTGGCAACCGATGAAATCGGCACCTGGGATATTTTACCTGTACTTTGGTCGCGGAACGTGATACTCTTGTTCATCAACGCATCTACGTTGTAGCGGTAACGGTCATCGAGACGAAGTTGAATTTTGTAATCGTCTTCGCCCTGCTTGTATTTCGAAATTTCCTTTCCGAACAGGGAGGTGCGCACTTCATCGGCCACGCTGTAGGTGGATAACCCAAACCTGCGCGCCTTCTCGCGGTCAATATTGACAAGCAACTCCGGTTTGCCGGTTTCAATATCCAGCTTTAGCTTTTCAATTCCGGCAATACCTTGTTCATTGATGTAGTTGCGCATTTTTTCCGCTTCGGCAATCAATACCTCCAGATCGTCACCAATCAGTTCGATACTGATCGGAGCTCCGGTAGGCGGACCGTCCGCATTCTTCTGCACCGTAACGGCCACTCCGGGATAGCCGCCTACAGCACCTCGGATTTCCTCCATTATAGCAGACGTACTGACACCATTTCGGTATTTGAAATCAACAAAGTTAACGGTGATACGTGCCTTGTTGGGCGACTCGGCCTGGCCAATGCTCGACATGTCGTTGGGGTCACCCGTTCCGGCACCCACGTTGGCAATCACTGACTCAACCGTTTTACCATAAGGCTCAACGGCCTTCAGTACTTTGTCCTCAATCGCCCGTGTAAACTCATTGGTCTCTTGTATATCTGCACCTACCGGAAACTCGACAAACACATTAACATATTTGGGATCGCTCTCCGGGAAGAAGAGAACTTTAGGCTGCCGAATGCCAAGCAATACAAATGACATGATCAGTAGTACCACCGTTCCGCCAAACACCGTACCTGGCCGTTTCAACGCCCAGGAAATCGTTCGCTCATAGGCGCTCTCCACCTTAGGTAAAAGTGAGTTCTGGAAACGATTGGAAAGCGGCACCAAGACATACACATTCAGGAGCGTGAGGAGGCCAAGGAAGATGATGATGTTACCTAACCAGGTCACTCCTGCTAATAAGATCAGGGCACCGACCACAAACTCGATGACAACAATGCGCAGCAAACTCTTGTGATTTACTACAACTTCATTATCCATGCGCATGTACCGCATGATAAACACCGGGTTGATGACCAACGCGACAAATAGAGAAGAGACAAGCGACACCGTAAGCGTAATCGGCAGGTAGCGCATAAACTGCCCCATGATGCCGGGCCACAACATAAGCGGGATAAAAGCCGCCACGGTGGTAGCCGTTGACGAAATGATCGGCACGGCCACTTCACCCACGCCCATGCGGGTAGCATCCCACATGGAGTAGCCCTCCGAGCGAAGGCGATAAATATTCTCCACCACCACGATACCGTTATCGACCAGCATACCCAGCGCCATAATCAAACCGAACAATACCATCATGTTGATGGTCATGCCGAGCCATTGCAGCGCAATGAACGTGAGGAACATGGATAACGGGATAGCCATGCCCACGAACAAGGCATTGCGTGTACCGATGAACAACAACAGAATAATCACCACCACAATAACCCCTGAGATGATATTATTCTCCAGGCTGCTCACCATCTCCTGCGTGAACGAAGACTGATCGTTCGTGATGCTCACGCGCAAATCCTTCGGGAAAACATTTTCCTGGGCATCGGCCAGCACGGCACGGATTTTCTCCGTGGCATGAATCAGGTTTTCGCCACTTCGCTTCACCACATCCAGCATAACCACCGGTTCCTTCTTCAGACGGGCATAACTTACAGCCTCCACGTAGTCGAACTCCACCGTTGCTACATCCTTCAGGTACACAATGTTTCCTTTTTCGTGTTTAATCACGATATCTTCCAGTTGTTTGGGGTCGCTGAACTCACCCAACACCCGGATGGTTCTGCGTACCCCACCATCCAGCACATTGCCACCCGATTGCGTCAGATTTTCCGCACGCACGGCATCTTCAATATCGCGAAAACTGAGCTGACGCGCCTCAAGCTCGTATGGATTAACCTGAATTTTGACCTCTTTATCATCAATGCCGCGGATATCCGCTTTCGAGATCTCGGAGATCTTCTCAATCTCATCCTCCAGGTACTCGGCATGTTTCTTCAACTCCTCCAGCGTGTAGTTACCCGCCAGGTTAATGTTCATGATGGGGAACTCCGAGAAGTTGATATCAAACACGTTTGGATCGGCCGGAAGATCCTGAGGTAACTTGGGCTTCGCCCGGTCCACGGCATCCTTCACTTTGGTGAGGGCATCCTCCACTTTTACTTTAGGATCAAACTCTACGATGATGGTGGAGTAATCCTGAACGGAAGTGGATTTGATGTTATCTACTTCGGAGATCGTGTTGATCTCTTTTTCGATGGGTCGCGTCACCAGGTTCTCCATATCCACCGGAGAGTTGCCGGGGTAAGGCGTACCGATGTACACAATGGATTGTTTGATCTCCGGGTAGCTGTCTTTCGGGAGCGTGACGTAGGTGAGCACACCCACGACTACGATCAGGAAGGTCAGGAACATTACCATGGTACCGTTCTTCAATGAGAACGTGGTGAGGCCGAATTCTTTGTCTACCGTCTTTAACTCGGGTTGGTTCTGTTGGTTCATAGCGGACATGTTTTAACCCTTGGCAATGGGAGTGGTTGACTCCGATACTTGAATTTCTACGCCATCGGCCACTTCGCGTGAGCCGGCACCGACCAGCAACTGGCCGTTCGTCAAACCGGAGAGTACCTCTGTGTTACCGTTGTAGGAGACCCCGGTCTGTACATACGCTTTACGCGCTACTGTTTCATTCTCCTTTTTTTCCACCACGTACACAAACTGCCCCTGGCTGTCGCGTTGGATTAGCTTGGTTGGTACCGCAATTGTGCGGGGGTTAACATAATCGCGGAACGTAACGGCTGCGATCTGGTTGGGCTGCACTTTGGCGCCATCGGGCAGCTTGATTTCAACCGGGAACGTGCGATTCTCCGGGTTAATGACTTGCCCGACTGACGCTACGTAAGAGCTGATTTCTGTATCCGGACCGGGAAAGAACACCTTCACCTTATCCCCTGCTTTTATTTTACCGATGAAATCGTCCGATACATCGGCACTGATGTACAGATCCGATGCGCTGAGCAGCCGTACCAGAGGAAACCCGGGCGATGCGAGCTGGCCCTCCCTGGCTTCTACCTTATCAACTGTTCCGCTGAACGGTGCGCGGAGGATTAACTGATCAAGCTGGGCTTCTGTGGCCGCAATTCGCTTCTCCGTAGACTCCTTCTGATTCTTCGCCTGGAGGTATTGCATTTCCGTTCCGATTTTTTGGTTCCACAATTTCTCCTGGCGCTCGAAGGTGGTTTTCGCTAACTCGTACGAAGTCTTCAATTCAGCAAGCGTGCTTTGCAGCACATCGGCATTGAGGCTTACCAATACCTGGCCTTTTGTCACCGTCTGACCCTCGCGCACGTGTACACGTTGAATCTCACCACCCATTTGCGAGCTGATGGTCACATTCCTGCGGGACTCGGCCGAGCCGCGCACTTCGGTGAACCGTTCAAAAGCGGCCTCGCTCACGGGCAAAGCTTCCACTTTTATCGCTGCTGCCTTGCCGAAGGTCGGATCTTCAGCCCGGATTTCGTTCTCCAGCTGGCTGATTTTAGACTTCAACTCAGCCAAATCAGTCTTCACTTTTTCAAGCTCTTTCTTTTTGGCTTCCAGCGTGTTGGCATCGTTTTGCCCGCACGCAGCCGCCAGCAAAACCAGGCTCAGAAGTAACAATATGTTTTTCATAGTAGGGGTGTTTTTCGGTTCTTGTATTAATTCGTTGCAGGTATCAGTTTTCCATAGGCTTTGTCCAAATCCACTTTTGCTATCATGGCATCGAACAGCGCGCTGTAATAATTGATTTGTGCTTCTTTCAAGGCATCTTCGGCTGTTACCACTTCCAGGTTGGAGCCTACCCCTTGTTCATATTTGATCTTGGTGACGCGGGCTACATTGGCAGCCAGATCTTGATTCTCCCGCTGGGCCGCCAGCGCGATCATCGCATTCTCAAACTTGATTGTCGATTGCCGGATTTCGAGGTCTACGGTATTCTTCAAAGCCTTGAATCCATTCTCAATCTTGGTCAGTGTCAGTTTTTCTTGTTGAATCTTGAACGAACGCGATGTGCCGGTAAACACCCGCCAGCTCAGGTTGAGCCCAAACAACGAGTAGCCGTACCATTTATCAGGGCCAATCTGAGGTCCGTCTTCAATCTGCGTGGTGGTACGAAACAGCCCGCCAATGGTGGGTGATTGCGTAACATAGCCGAGGTTGGCAAACGCATTTATTGAGGGCATCGCCCCGGCATATTGGTTTTTCACATTCAACTGCTGTAAGCGGTAATTGGCCTGTAGCACCTGATAGTCGGGACGGATTTTGTAATCCCATTCGCGTCCATATTCGCTGAGGTTCACCTCCACTTTTACATCCTGGATATTGCCCAGAATTTCAATGGGCTGATCCATCGGGTAATTCATTTGGAATTTGAGCAGAACCAGGGCCACGGCATTGAGGTTATTGAACTTTTCGCGCTCGGTAACCAGATTGTTTAACGATACGCGAATACGATCAACGTCAATGCTCTCACTAAAGCCGGCTGCATGTAATGCTCGTGTATTGCGCAGGAGAGAATCTACCCGGGCGATGTTACTGTTAAACAAGTCGATGCGTTCGCGGTTGATCAACACCGCGTAATACGCTTTTGTAACATTTTCCACGATTGCCTCCCGCGTTTGAATTGCTTGTTTGGTGGCCAGCGTCTTATAGGCATTCGCAGCCTGCAGGCCCACCAGATAGGATCCATTAAAGATCATCTGATCGATATTAAGGCCGACTTCACCGGCACCTTTCAACTGAAAAAAGTTCTGGGCCGACACCACATCGCCCACCTGTATGCCGGGCACTCCGCTCAGGTCAATGAATCCTCCCGGCCCGGTGTAAGTCGTGAAAAAGCGTCTCAACTGCTCGTTATACTGCACGGAGGCCGATGCGTTGATCTGGGGTAGTCCGGTGCCAATCGTTTCTTTCACTTTAGCCGAAGCAATCTGCTCGTCCAGGGCAGCATTTTGGGAATTGATGGCGTTGTCTAGCGCGTATTGAATACACTGTTCAAGGCCAAATGCCGCAGGTCCGCTCTGCGACCTGGCCCCTGTAAAAAGCAGCACAAGGCTCAGCGCAAGGAAAGTTCGTTTCATAGAATAGGGGTTTCTTGGGTACGGGTTTCTTTGTTTTTGTATTTCTCGTAAAGTTTTCTGCCTTTATCGGTGAGCAGGCCCAAAATGAAGTGCTCAAAAATCTGCATCTGAACATCCACCACTTCGAACTTACCCGGAGGGAAAAGTTGATCGCTAAAGCCCAACTCCACCGTGTTGATGCGCAAAATGGCCAGCACCTCGGTGTTGATTTCCGGGCGGAAGTATCCTTCGCCAATGCCTTGCGTCAGGTTGCGCACCACCGACTGGCGGATGTAGTCATTCTTGTAGTCGAGCCATACGTTCCACGCGTTCGGATGGAACTTCTGAAGATCATACAGCAGGGCCGGGTTCATATTTTTGAAGTCGCGCGCCATGGCCTCGGAAATCTTCACCAACTCATCGATGGCATTGGCTGACTCGGCATGAAGTTTTTCAAACTCCACTTTATCGCGTTCCATATGACTTCTGGAAACGCTGGTGATCAACTCGTCCTTATCAGCAAAATACTGGTAGATGGTCTTTTTGGAGACGGAGAGGTGGCGGGCCACATCATCCATCGAAACCGAGCGCACGCCAAACTTCATGAACAGTTCCTCGGCTCCCCGTAAAATTTTGTTTTTGATGTCCTGGTCTTCCATAAGGGGCGCAAAACTGAGGAAACTATTTAAATATCCAAAGTTTCCACAGTTCCCTACAACGGCCTTTTTTGGCTTAGGTTCAGGTTTTCAGCAATATTTTTTCAGAAATTTTTGAAAAAGCGGCCTCAACCGTTTGCGGAACTGCCCGTGGACCCTCCGGATTTCTCCTCTTCCCAGCGGCACCACTTGTCCTTCATCTTCTGCTTAAAAAGCTCGCGGTCTTCCGGGCTCAGGTTACTCAGTTTTTCTTTCCAGTGTCCACGGCCCCGGCCGCTTTTACCCCCCAGCCCCGAAAAAAGAATCTTACTCAATACCAGCAGACCCAACGTTTGCCAGAAGTTGATTACCGGCCCACCGAAAAGATCCGGCACCAGCCAGTTCCACAACAGCATGGTGACGTACCCGAAGGCAAGTACCGCGAGTAGCCCAAAGACAATTATCAACGCAATTTTGTATCCCCGTTTCATCCGTTTCATAACGCACAAGTTTTGATCGTCACATATTGGTTATCGGCCATCGCCAACTACATCATCATAAAAAGTTTGCAATTTCTTTCGCAGCGCCATAATGGCGTAGCGCTTGCGCGAGAGCAGCGTGTTGATCGACAAGCCGGTCTCCTCTGCGATCTCCCGAAAGCTCCTCTCCTCCATCTCATGCTGAATAAATATCTCGCGCTGCTCAGCCGGTAATTCTTCCAGCGCCAGCATGATCTGATCCCAAATAGCATCGCGCAGCAGCGAGGCTTCCGGGCTGTTGCCCAGGTCGGGCAAAATATCTTGCAAACTCAAAGGCGCATCATCATCGCGGCCGGCTGTAAACTCAAAATCGGTTTTCTGCGGGCGCACGGCATCGCGCCTGTACCGGTCGATAATCTTGTTTCGGGCCACGCTGTATAGCCAGGATGTGATGCGGTCAACCGAGTCAATCGTATCAAAACCCGCGACAAACTGAACAAACACATCTTGCAGAATATCCTCCGCCTCTTCCGTAGTGCGGACGCGGCTGCGGATAAAACCCAACAGTTTGTCTTTCTCTTGCCGGAAGGTGTCTTGTTTGATGGATTCCTGCATGTCCAGGGTTAATGCTATGGTGCGCATATAACGGGTGAGACGCAACCACAGGCCGATTTATTTTAACACGCCCAAAATTACCTTTAAAAACGGTGTAAGTCCTTTGGCTACTTTTGCCTGCGTGACTCCACACCGCGGCTTCATTCGGTTTCAGGAATCAGAACTCCACTACTCCCGGGCTGGCCAGGGCACAGTGTCACTGCTGCTTTTCCACGGTTTTGGCCAAAGCAGCGAGGTGTTCCTTCAACACGCGAAAGTGTTGGGCGAAATCTACACGGTGTATGCCTTCGACCTCTTTTTTCACGGCAACAGCGTTTGGCCGATGCGCGAAGCCCTTGAAAAACCGGACTGGCAGATAATCATGGACACCTTTCTTCAACAGGAAGGTATCGATCGTTTTGAGGTGGGCGGGTTTAGCCTCGGAGGTAAGTTTGCCTTGACGACCCTGGAGTTCTTCGCGCCCCGTATTGATCGCCTCATCCTGCTGGCTCCGGATGGAATCAAAACCAGTTTTTGGTATAGCCTGGCCACCTACCCCATCGCCACCCGGGCGCTTTTCCGCAGTATGATCTTAAAGCCGGGCCGCCTGCATGCCCTGGTGGTACTGCTGCGCCAACTGCATCTGGTTGATAACGGCATTCTCCGCTTTGCGGAACATCAAATGAATACCGAGGAAAAAAGAAGACGGGTGTACTACTCGTGGGTTTACTTCCGGCACGTAAAGTTCAACGTGAAAAAAGTGGCTGACCAATTGAACCAAAACGGAATCCCCCTTGTGCTGATCACCGGCCGCTTTGACAAGATCATTACTACGGCCAATATGAAACCCTTTGCCGGCTCGGTAAAAAACAGCCAACTGCTCGAACTGGAGGCTGGGCACAATGACCTGATTAGCAAGGCTGTGGGCTTGCTGGTCAGGCCCGCGGATGATACCCAGAAAAGATAATTTTGACACGGGCAAATAAGCCAAATGGTCGTATTTTTGATGCTTAATCTCCGTCACCTTCCATGATCGTCTTCTTTCGTGCTGAGTCCAACCTGCTGTATGCCGTTGGACACGCGCAACCCTTTTCTGTTGCTGACTTGGAAAAACTGATCTGGCTTTTTGGCGGGGCCAAACCGCTGGCGGAAAAAGAACTCACCGGCAGTTTCATCGGCCCGCGCAAAGAAATGATCACGCCCTGGAGTACCAATGCCGTGGAAATCACCCAAACGATGGGCATTGCGGGAATCACACGCATCGAGGAATTTTTTGAAGTGGATGCCGCTCACACCAGTCACGACCGCATGCTGCAGCATGTGTACCCCGTTTTGGACCAAGAACTCTTTACGATTCACCACGCACCGGAACCCATACGCGAGATTGATGATATCGCCAGCTACAGCGAGCGCGAAGGGCTGGCCCTGAGCGCGGAGGAAATCGACTACCTGAACGAAGTGAGTTGGCAGCTCGGACGAAAACTAACCGACAGTGAGGTATTCGGTTTTTCACAGGTGAACAGCGAACACTGCCGGCATAAAATTTTCAACGGCACATTCGTTATTGATGGTAAGGAAAAGCCGTCCACCCTCTTTCAACTGATCAAGAAAACATCCAGCGAGAATCCCAATTACATTGTATCGGCCTACAAAGACAACGTAGCCTTCGTTAAAGGTCCCCGCGCAGAGCAATTTGCACCGGCCAGGCAGGACAGGCCAGACTTCTTTGAGATAAAAGATTTTGATTCGGTGATTTCACTAAAAGCCGAGACACATAATTTCCCGACCACCGTTGAACCGTTCAACGGAGCCGCTACAGGTTCGGGTGGCGAAATTCGTGATCGCCTCGCTGGCGGTAAAGGCTCGCTCCCCTTGGCGGGCACCGCAGTGTACATGACTTCGTACCCGCGCCTGACCGCCTCCCGCCCCTGGGAACAAAATATTGAGGCCCGGAAATGGTTGTATCAAACCCCGGCTGAAATTCTGATTAAAGCATCCGATGGTGCCAGTGACTTTGGAAACAAATTCGGTCAACCGTTAATCTGCGGCAGTGTACTCACATTCGAGCATGTAGAGCGAACGCGGAAGTTCGGTTACGACAAAGTGATTATGCTGGCCGGTGGCATTGGCTTCGGCAAAGAAAAAGACAGCAAAAAAGAAAAACTGAAGGCGGGCGATCAGATCGTGATGATGGGGGGCGACAACTACCGCATCGGCATGGGGGGCGGTGCCGTTTCCTCCGTTGCCACAGGCGAGTATGCGAATGCCATTGAGCTGAACGCCATTCAGCGTTCGAACCCCGAGATGCAAAAGCGTGTGATGAATGCCATCCGGGCGATGGTCGAATCAGACCAAAATCCGATCGTTTCCATTCACGACCACGGAGCCGGAGGGCATCTGAACTGCTTCAGCGAATTGCTAGAGGATACAGGCGGAAAAATCATGATTGATCAACTGCCCGTTGGTGACCCAACCCTTTCGGACAAGGAAATCATCAGCAACGAATCGCAGGAGCGAATGGGCATTGCCATTGGTGCTGCCCATACCGAGCTGCTGAAGAAAGTGGCCGACCGCGAGCGCGCCCCGATGTACGTGGTGGGTGAAGCCACCGGTGACCACCGGTTTGTTTTCGCCCGGCAGAACAAAAGCCAATCACCGGTAGATCTTGAGGTGAAGCACTTGTTTGGTTCATCACCCAAAACCGTGTTGAATGATGTCACCCCATCCACCGGGTATGGCAACGTGTCGTACGATGTGGCGAAGATACGGGACTACGTGAGGCAGATTCTGCAAGTGGAATCCGTGGCCTGCAAAGATTGGTTAACGAACAAAGTTGATCGCTCCGTTACCGGCAAAGTGGCCACGCAGCAGACGTGCGGGGCGCTGCAATTGCCGCTCAATAACGTGAGCGTGATGGCCATCGATTTTCTCAGTCAGAAAGGAATCGCCACATCGATCGGGCATGCCCCGGTCGCTGCGTTGGTGAATGCCGCTGCCGGCAGCCGTCTGGCCATTGCCGAGGCGTTAACCAATCTGGTGTGGGCGCCACTTACCCATGGACTAAAGGGCGTGTCGCTTAGTGCCAACTGGATGTGGCCGGCCAAAAATGAAGGCGAAAACGCACGCCTTTACCAGGCGGTGGAAGCGATTAGTCAGTTTGCGATTGAACTCGGCATTAATATTCCGACCGGTAAGGACTCGCTGTCCATGACGCAGAAGTATCCGAACGGTGATATCGTGTACTCACCCGGCACGGTGATTATTTCCTCGGTGGCGGAAGTACAGGATATTCGCCAAACCGTGTCGCCCGATCTCGCCCCTCTGGAGGGCTCGTCATTACTGTACATTGATTTCTCAAAAGACGCGCGCCACCTGGGCGGCAGCAGCCTCGCCCAGGTTGTCAATGCATTAGGCGCTGACGTGCCTACCGTGCGCGATGCCCAATACTTCGCAGCTTGTTTTGGTGCCATCCAAAATCTCATTCGCGAGAACCAGATTTTGTCCGGACATGATATTTCGTCTGGCGGGTTGATCACGACTCTCCTGGAAATGTGTTTTGCTGTACCGGGAGCAGGCCTGCGCCTTCAATTCGACCCGAGCGATGACCTCGTGTGCAGACTTTTTGCCGAAAATCCGGGAGTCGTTATTCAGGTGGCCAACGCGGAAAAGGTTCGCCAGGCGTTAACCGATCAGGGCATTGCCGTGGAAACGCTGGGCACCGTGATCATGAATGAAAAGGTCACGCTGGCATCGGGTACTACTCAGGTTGAATTTGCAGTAGCCGAGCATCGCGAAGTGTGGTTTAATACCTCCTACCTGTTCGATAAGATTCAACGTCCCAAAGGACACGCGGACCTGCGCAAGAACAATCTGGGGCATCAACCCCTGGCCTACCAATTTCAACCGCGCTTCAATGGCACGTTTGCGACCTACGGCATTGACCCGCGCAGAAGAAACCCAAGTGGAATCAAAGCCGCCATCATTCGGGAAAAGGGTGTGAACGGTGACCGGGAAATGGCTTACGCTTTGTACCTCGCGGGCTTCGATGTAAAGGACGTGCACATGACCGATCTGGTGAGTGGCCGCGAAGATCTCCGGGATGTCAACCTGATCGTGTTCGTGGGCGGGTTTAGCAACTCCGATGTGCTGGGCTCGGCCAAAGGCTGGGCGGGGGCATTCCTGTATAATGCGAAAGCCAAAACTGCCCTGGAAAATTTCTACAACCGGCCGGATACGCTAAGTCTTGGTGTTTGTAACGGTTGCCAGGTGATGATGGAGTTAGGACTTGTCTATCGTGAGTTGAATATTCAGCAGCACCCTAAAATGCACCACAATGGCTCGGGTAAGTTTGAATCCGCTTTTATCAATGTTACCATTCCGCAGAATCACTCCGTCATGTTGCAAAGTTATGCCGGTGCGCGGTTAGGGGTTTGGCTGGCCCACGGTGAAGGTCGCTTCCGTTTACCGGCCGACCTCAAGGTCAACATTGGAGCCACTTTTGCCTATGCCGAATATCCGGGAAACCCGAACGACTCCGATGGCGCAGTAGCGGCTTTGTACTCGCACGATGGCCGGCATCTGGCAATTATGCCGCACATTGAACGCTCGCTGTTCACGTGGAACTGGCCGCACTATCCGGAAAGCAAACTGGCTCACGAAGTATCGCCCTGGATCGAAGCGTTTGTGAATGCGCGCGACTGGGTAGCGGCCCGCGTGAAATAAAACTTTTTCTTCACAGAGATACCAGACCATCCATTCGGGTTGGCCAGCGCTTGCCTTGCCGGGTATAGCCGGTAGCCGTAAACCAATGAGAGTGCAGTTGAGCAGCTTTGTTTGAGCCCGCAACCCACTCGGCAACCATTCCGGTCGGGCCACAGCCACAATCCAATCCGGTTTTTGGAACTTTACTGCAATCCAATAGTACCACAATTTCACAAATGGGGAATGGTCTCGGCTAACTTTGCTGTTTTTCTTTGATTAGCTCCGGAAACGCTTTTATTTGCGCCTTTTCCGAAAAATATGAAGCTAACTGCCCGAAACACTCACCGCGATCTCGCCTACTTCTACCTGGGATTGATTATCGCCTTTTCCCTTTCGGGGATTTTTCTGAACCATCGGCAAGCGTGGCACCCCAGGCGGTACACCTACGATACGCGTGAGTTTGAGCGGGCCGCCATCAACAAAGACTCGGTAACCGAAGCCTTTGCCCGCAACCTGGGCGGCTCGGTTGGCGTTGACGATGACTTTCGCAGATTTCAGGTGACCCCGGACCAACTCCGAATCAACTACACCAACCACGATGTAGAGGTGGAACTGGCCACCGGCAAAGGAAAAGTAATTTCATACCGCACCACGCCAGTTCTGGGGCAGATGACTAAACTTCACCTGGATACCAGCAAGTGGTGGATTTACTATTCGGACGTGTTCGGGGCCGCCATGCTCACCATCGCGATCACCGGCATGTTCATTCAAACGGGCGACAATAGCTTTCGCAAGCGTGGCTGGAAGTTGGCCCTCGCAGGAATTATTTTTCCTCTGATATTTCTGTTCCTGTTGTCGTAACGGGCGGAGGCACCGGTTTCGGCAGCGATCCGAACAGGATCGCGGTATGTTGCCAGTGAGGATTAACCTCAAGGGCAATTTTTACCACAGCCGTAATCGGGATAAACAGGATCATGCCTGAGATGCCCCAGATGGTGCCCCCGATTACTACCGACACGAAGACAAAAAAACCGTTCATGTCCATTTCGGATCCCACGATCAGCGGACGCCCGATGTTCTCCTGGAGCAGATTGGCCACATACAAGCATCCCAACACACCAAGAGAAATTCCTACGCTGTCTTTCGTGACAAACACAACGAGAAAGACCACTGCGAAGGCAATGAGATTACCGATGTAGGGAATGATATTGAGCACCGCCACAAATACAGCCAGAAAAAAGGCGTGCCGCACGCCAAAAATCCAGAAAACGATAATCGATAAAATGGCCATCAGCAAGGTGAGCACCAGAGTGCCGCGGATGTAGCCGCTGGCTACATGCGAGGATTTCAACACGATATCCTTCATTCGCGCCAGCCGGTCGCCCGAGTAGCTGACGCCCATGTAATGCCGGAACAAACTGCGGTAGTACAGAAAGAAAAAGAGGTAGACCAGCATCAGGCTTAAACCGGTAAGCGAAGTGCCCACTGCGCTGAGCTCTTTTACCAGCCAACCCCCTAGCTTTTCCATGGCGGATTTAATCAGATTATCAGTGCTGGCCACCTCCACGCCCACGAAGTGTTCCAGATCGCCAAGGGTTTCGCGGGCAATGCCCTCCAGCGCGTCACCGGTCAAGGTGATGTCGGACGAAAATCCGATGATCTCGGACGAAAAAAACAAGATGACAACCACGAGAAAAAGCACAAGTGAGAACACGATGGTCAGCGAAGACGTGGCGCGATTCATTTTCCAGCGTTCAAGCCGGTTGGCCAACGGATAGGTAACCAAGGCCAGATACAGGGCCCAGGCCATCGGAATCAGGATTTCACGGGCGAGAACCAACACGGTCACGGTGATCATCAGGAAGATCATCACCGCGTTATACTTTCGGATAAATGCGTATTTCTCCATAACTGAAAGGTAAGGGCGCCCCACCGCCACCTGTTGAATTGCGATATCGCCTGCATTTTACTAATTTTTAAGCCATGAAGGCGGTGTTCATGATCGGCCTGGCATTTTTAGCAGCCGGGTGCCTGGGCTACAAGGAGTTACCCGTGGAGTATGACTACAGCTACCGGGGCAATTTCAAGCGCTACCGGTCATTTGATATCATGAAACCGATTGGCGTGAGCGACACCACCATGTACAACGGGGTAATCGAGCGTTCGATCCTCTCGCGCATGAAGTTCCTGGGCTACCGACAGACCGATAACCGCCCCAATTTGTTGATCAGCTACAAAATGTTTGGTGATAGCCTCCGGTTCAACGGTTACATTCAACCCGACATCGAAGAGTGGGTGAAAACACAAAACGTTGATCTCGACTACGATGCGCAACGATACAATCTGAAAACGGGCACGCTGCTCATTCAGTTTTATGACCGCAAGCAAAACCGGTCCGTCTGGCAGGGCTACGCCACCACCATGTATGGCGACATTGATTTCGGCAACGACCGTCATCTGCGAAATGCGGTGATTTCCATTCTCGACAAGTATCGTTTCTGGGCCGAAGGATTCGTGGAAGGTGCGGTACAAGAAACCTCGGAAGCACCGAATAAGTAGCCGCCTAATTTGTTGGGCGGGCCCCTTCCGGCTTTCGAAAATAATCTTACCTTTGCAGTCCAAAATTGGCTTTTCAAGCAGATTTTGAAGGTTTTGCCCGATGGTGTAACTGGCAACACGCTTGATTTTGATTCAAGAAAGTCCAGGTTCGAGCCCTGGTCGGGCAACAGTGAAAAATCCCCGAGGCGTTCTCGGGGATTTTACTTAAAAACGTATGTCAGTCAAGATCTTCTCCGGACGTGCGACCACCTACCTGGCTGAGAAAATCGCTCATGCCTATGGCGAGCCGTTGGGCAAGGTCGACTACCAGCAATTCAGCGATGGCGAAATGTCGCCTTTCATTGGCGAGTCCGTGCGCGGGCATGATGTATTCATCGTGCAGTCCACCTTTGCCCCGGCCGAGAATTTCATGGAGATGCTGCTGATGATTGATGCTGCCCGCAGGGCCAGTGCCGAAAACGTCAACGTTATTATCCCCTACTTCGGCTATGCCCGGCAGGACCGTAAAGACAAGCCCCGCGTGGCAATTGCCGCCAAACTGATTGCCAACCTGATTTCCGCTGCCGGTGCTGATCGCATTATGACTTGCGACCTGCATGCCGATCAGATCCAGGGCTTTTTCGACATCCCGGTGGATCACCTGGACGGCAATTACATTTTTGTG
Organism: Flammeovirgaceae bacterium; assembly: GCA_021298015.1. Lineage (GTDB taxonomy): Bacteria > Bacteroidota > Bacteroidia > Cytophagales > Cyclobacteriaceae > ELB16-189. The sequence continues at coordinate 22,663 of JAJTGY010000033.1, read as the reverse complement.
CCCTACCTCAAGTCACTGAACCTGGCTAACATCATGTTCGCCTCACCGGATGTAGGTGGCATTAAACGGGCCCGCAGTTTTGCCAAGTTTTTCAATTCCGACCTGGCCGTGTGCGACAAGTACCGCAAGGAGGCCAACAAAATCGAATCGATGCGCCTCATTGGCGAAGTAGAGGGCAAAGACGTTATTCTGGTCGATGATCTGGTGGATACCGGGGGCACGATCTGCAAGGCGGCTGGTTTGTTGAAAGAGAAGGGCGCCAACTCCGTGCGGGCCGTGTGCACTCACCCGGTGCTCAGCGGCAAGGCGTATGAAAACATCGAGAATTCAGCACTCGAGGAAATGGTCGTGACCGACACCATTCCACTCCGGCAACCATGCAAGAAAATCAAAATCCTCTCGGTTTCGGATCTGTTTGCGAAGGCCATTCGCAAGATTCATGATCACGAATCCATCAGTTCGCTATTTATCCGTTTGTAACTTTTAAACTAAACTATATTTATTTATGAAAACCGTTGAGATTATAGGGTATCGAAGAGCAAATCTCGGCAAGACTGAGTCACAGCGCCTGCGCGAAAATGGCAATGTGCCGTGCGTATTGTACGGAGGAAAAGAGCAGGTGCATTTTTATGCGCCCATGATTCTTTTCCGCGATCTGCTATACACCAATGAGGCCCACTTTGTGCACCTCAACATTGAAGGTGACGAGTGCCAGGCCATTATGCAGGAAGTGCAGTTCCACCCCGTAAGTGAAGTTCTTCTTCATGCCGACTTCCTGATGATCAGTGAAGATCGCAAGATTAAGATGGACATCCCGACCCGTTTGGTGGGCCAGGCCCCGGGCGTGGCCAAAGGTGGTGCGTTGGTGCGCAAGCGTGCCTCTTTGAAAGTGTACGGCTTCCCTAAGGATATGCCCGATCACATCGATGTGGATTGCTCCGAACTGGATTTCCACCACGCCATCAAGGTGGGCGACATGAAAATGGCCAACCTCGAATTTTTGGATCCTAAGCAAGCCGCCATTGCTGCGGTAGAAGTACCACGCGCTGCGAAGATGGCCGCTGAAGATGCTGCTAAAGCTGCTACTCCGGCTGAAGGCGCTGCCGCTCCGGCTGCAGGTGCTGCTGCGGGTGCTGCTCCGGCTGCCGATGCCAAGAAGGCCGCAGAAGCTCCGAAGAAAGACGAGAAGAAGAAGTAATTCCAATCTCGCTGTTCCTCACACATCCCGTCTGCTACCTTTGCAGACGGGATTTTTTTTGATCAGGCACTATGAAATTTCTCATCGTTGGTTTGGGCAACATTGGGCCGGAGTATGAATGCACACGGCACAACATCGGCTTTCTGGTGCTCGACCGTCTGGCGGAAAAACACAAAGCTGAATTTGCCACCGCACGCCTGGCGGATCATGCCGAATTTCGGCTGAAGGGAAAAGCCATTCACCTCATCAAACCCAACACGTACATGAACCTGAGCGGCAAAGCCATGGCGTATTGGATGGCCGAACTGAACATCCCCAAAGGACAAACCTTGGTGGTAGTGGACGACCTGGCGCTGCCGTTTGGCAAACTGCGCCTGCGGCCGCAGGGCAGTTCGGCCGGCCACAACGGGCTAAAAAACATTGAAGAGTTAACCGGGGGACAAAACTACCCACGCCTGCGCGTGGGCATTGGCAGCGACTTCGGCCGTGGCCAGCAGGTGGATTATGTGCTCAGCCGGTTTAGTGAAGATGAATTCAAACAAATGCCGGAAGTGCTCGACCGCGCAGGCGAAGCCATCACCACGTTTTGCCTGGCGGGGTTGGTGAATGCGATGAATACGTTTAACCGATAACCACGAATAGCACAACTTACCTGATCTCCGGTATTTCCAGTTGCCGACAAACCTTTCGGCACAACAAGTCCGCTAATTCACGATGGCGACTGACTGATGTTTGCTTTTTATTCTTTGGGTTCTGGTAAATGGAGTGATTTGCGCCTTCCCTCAACAACACACAACCGTGGCTTTCAAGATGGCGAATGAGATCTCCGCATTTCATTAAGCCAGCGACAGCTCCTCACGAATGACGGCCCTGCCCCGATACTCTTTTTCTGTGTTTTCCCGATTCACTTCCAACAACAGCCGAAGAGCGTCAATCAAATTGATTTTCAACTCATCAATCGTTTTACCTTGGGAAATGGCAGCGGGCATCTCTTCAACTTGCCCTACAAACCAGCCGTCTTCCGTCTTTTCAATAATTGCCGTGAATTTCATCATTTCAAAGATAAGGTTTTTTGGAATGACCATACCAACCGTGAATTATAGGCCTTTGCCCACGATTTCTGAATTCCTGTTGACGTGGAACACCAACGAGGACCAGAATTACGGACGGTATTTCTATGTTTTGCTCAACGTCTCAGCCATCATTTGACTATCTGTTGGTTTACGTCTCCAACGCCCTGTCTGTTCTGCCATTTCACAATTGCCCAATTCAATCCATAGAACAATACGAAAACGAGCGGAGCGGCCACCAGCATCCACACCACAACCCCGCCCCCGACCACAGCACCAAGCTCACGCACCAAAAGCCAGGCATCCTTCTCGATTCGCGTAGTCAATACCGCAAGGTCGAGTGGAATGGCCGGCCAGCCAAACAGCCAAATGCCACCCTGCATAAACGGAATCAACAGCACCAATTGCACCGGTGTAAGCAAATAGTTTATGGCTTGAATGACGACCACATTTAATCGCAACACGAGCGCAACACCAAAACACAGCAGCGTGGTGCTGCCATAAACCGGAAAAATACCCAGCACTACCCCCAACGCGCAGGTGAGCGCCAGCTTTTTCGGGCTGGTGCCTTGCCGCAGGGCGTGCACCAGCGTTTGCCACACCCGATTAAATGCGTTACGAAACATGACCTAGTCGGTAAGACGCCAACGCGTGGTTTCGTGTACTTTCTTCAAAATCAAAAAGAAGGGCACCCACCAGATGAAATCGTTAGTGATTAACGTGTAAAAGAACGAAAAAGGAACAACGCCTTGAACATAATTGAACGCAAATCCCAACGGTCCGAAAATCTTTCCCAAAAACCCTACCGCCACAATCGGCCAATGGCGAACGGCATCGGAGCTGGCCCACCAATACCCCAGCCCGTAAACCCCAATCACCATACCCATTCCCTGCCAGATCATGAGCTGGTCGGGCACAGCCATCCCTGCAAGGGTAAAAAAATGCGCAGGGAACAAAACCACCCAAGCGCCCCACAGTACGTTGTAGGCCGCGGCTGCCCGTAACGTCAGGCGTGCCGCGTTATCCGAGATTGTCATAAAAGCGTCTGTTTGATTTGAATGAGAAACACTATACTCCACACACCGGTTCGAAACCCATGTACAGCCATCAGGCTATCGAGAAGTTCCTGCCGTGGCCCTTGAATGCTGATTTTTTGATGCACGCGCACTGCGCTTCCAAACGTGATAGCCCAACTGATGAGTACCAGCAGGAGACCCAGGGCGTTGATCCAGCCGGGATGGCGATAGGCGATTAAACCATGGAGTACGAGTTGTGCCACCATGGTGGGCAGCGTTAATACAACAATGCGTGAGGTATACGTCCGATGCCAGTGGGGGTTGGCGGCCGTGTTAACCCAACGAAAGCCGGGATACACCACCAATTGCACCGCCCAGGCGAGTGCAAACAAGAACGTATCAACGACCAATGCCATCGCAGCCATGCAGAAAACAACAACCTCAAGGGAATTTTGTTGGAAAACACGCAACGGAAATAATCGGAATGACAGTTGGTGTCAGAATTTCAAAACACAATAGCGAAAAAGCCAAAGATTTGAGGAAATGGGCTAACTTGTTCTTCGAAAGTACTCGATTTCATGCCCTTAAGCCTCAACGAAATCCGCAAGCGCGCCTCCGAGTTCTCCAAAGAGTGGGAGAACGTTTCCGATGAACGGGCCGAAGCCCAAACCTTCTGGAATGACTTTTTCAACGTTTTTGGCGTATCGCGCAAACGCGTAGCTACGTTTGAAAAGCCCGTAAAGAAAGCCGATGGCCACCAAGGATTTATTGACCTTTTGTGGAAACGCGTGGTACTGGTGGAACACAAAAGCAAAGGCAAAGACCTGAGCACGGCCTTTGCGCAAGCCAAAGACTACTTTCCGGGCCTCAAAGACGAGGAACTACCCCGCTACATCATCGTCTCCAACTTTACCGAGTTCAAGCTGTTCGACCTCATCTCCAATACCGAGGCCGAATTCCAGCTGAAAGACCTTTACAAAAATATTAACCTCTTTGGGTTCATCAGTGGCTACCAACAGCGCGTGTACAAAGACCAGGAGCCGGTAAACATCAAGGCCGCAGAGCTGATGGGCGATCTGCACGATGCCCTGCTGGCCAACGGCTATTCCGGCCACGAGTTAGAAGTGATGCTCGTACGCCTGCTCTTTTGCCTCTTTGCCGAAGACACTACCATTTTCGACAAACAGCAGTTTACCGATTACATCGAACTTCGCACCAAAGAAGATGGCAGCGATTTGGGCATCCACATTGCGCAACTTTTTCAAACCCTCAATACGCCCGAAAACCAACGACAAAAAAACTTAGACGAACAGGTAGCCGCCTTTCCCTACGTAAACGGCTCGTTGTTTGCCGAGCCGTTGCATCTGGCCTCGTTCGATAGCCGGATGCGCACCAAACTGCTCACGTGTTGCTACTTCGATTGGAGCGTAATCTCCCCCGCCATTTTTGGTTCTATGTTCCAGAGTGTAATGAACCCGAAGGAGCGCAGAAACCTTGGGGCACATTACACCAGCGAAAAGAATATCATGAAACTCATTCAGGGTTTGTTTCTGGATGAATTGCGGCAAGAGTTTGAAACGGTAAAAAGCAACAAGGCTCGGCTGCAAAAGTTTCACGACAAGTTAGCTCAGCTTAAGTTTTTAGACCCCGCCTGCGGCAGCGGTAATTTTTTGATTATTACCTACCGCGAATTGCGCTTGTTGGAATTGGAGATTCTTAACATCCTCTTCAAAGGCCAGTTGCTTACCGATGTAAGCCAGTTGAGCAAGATAGACGTAGATGCGTTTTACGGCATAGAGTACGAGGAATTTGCCTCGCAGATTGCAACGGTAGCCATGTGGCTGATCGACCACCAAATGAACATGCGCCTCAGCGCTGAATTTGGCGAATATTATAAACGACTGCCGCTAAAGAAAAGCGCTACGATTGTACACGGCAATGCTTTACGGATGGATTGGCAAAGCCTGCTAAACCCTGTAAACAATATTGATATTGAAGCCGAACATGCCAATATATTTCTGGTAAAAGAACCGGAGATGCCCTTCAAATCTGTGAACGTAAAGGCAAAGAGCTTTACGATCACCGAAGGGGAAAAGACTTTGTCATCTACCATTCGATTTGATTATATTCTAGGTAACCCGCCATTCATTGGATCAGCCTACCAAACCAAAGAGCAAAAAGAAGACATGACGCTGGTCTTTCATGGCATGAAGTCCTTTGGAATGTTGGATTACGTCTGCTGCTGGTACTTACAAGCTGCGAGATATCTCAAAGACTCAAAAACAGAAGTTGCGTTTGTTTCAACGAACTCAATTACCCAAGGCGAACAACCGGGACTTATTTGGAGTGAATTGTTTAAGTTAGGTATAAAGATCAAGTTTGCCCACCGCACATTTAAGTGGAATAATGAAGCTAAAGGAAGGGCGGCTGTGCACGTGGTCATTGTCGGGTTTTCGTTGGCAGAGCCAAAAACAAAAATATTATTTGAATACCCAGACCTAAGGTCGGAACCCCTGGCGAAAAAAGTGGCGAACATCAACCCGTATTTGGTGGCCGGTGCCGATATCACATTATCATCCATCAGCAAACCAATTTGCAAGGCTCCCACGATGCAGTCGGGCAGTGCATTGCGCGATGGTGGTTTCTTAATCATTAGCGATGAAGAGAGAACGGAGCTGATCGATAAATATCCGGGTGTAAAAAAGTTTATTAAAAAGTTCTACAGTGGCGATGAGTTTATTAACGGCTTTCATCGTTGGTGTCTGTGGTTAAAAGATGTTACCCCTGCTGAGTTGAAAGGGTATCCGGAAATACTAGAGAGACTTGAGTGCGTTAGAAAATTCAGGGACGAGAGCACCCGAGACAATACGCGCAGAATGGCGGCATTTCCATATTTGTTTGCAGAAGAACGCCAACCAAAATCCGACTTTCTGCTTATTCCCAAAGTAAGTTCTGAAAATCGGCTCTACATACCGATTGGCTATATGTCAAAAGACGACATCATCACAGACAAGAACTTCTTTGTACCAAACGCAACCCATTTCCACTTCGGTATTTTAACATCGCTTATGCATATGACTTGGATGCGGTACACATGCGGCCGATTAGAAAGTCGATACAGCTATTCAAACACAATAGTCTACAACAACTTCCCCTGGCCGCAAGACTTACCTAAGCAAAAAGTAGATGGTGTGGAGAAACTGGCCAATCAAATCTTAAAAGTGCGCACCCGTTACCCCGAGAGTTCGTTGGCAGATTTGTACGATCCGCTTACCATGCCGCCCGATCTGGTGCGGGCCCACCAAGACCTCGATAAGTTTGTAGACACGTGTTACCGCCCCCAACCCTTCGATACCGAAATGCAGCGTATTGAGTTTCTTTTCGAACTCTACCAGAAATACACCCAGCCGCTGTTCGGGCCGGAGAAGAAAAAAGGACGAAAGAAGAGGGGCTGAAGCCGTTGGAGCTGCGACAGCTCACCGCCTAAACTGAGCGGCAGGGGCTTGGAGGGCGTGGTGGCCCACCGGGCCACGGAGCGCAGCGAACCCCGTAAAGGCCCGTAGCCGCCCAACTAACCAACCACCCCTCAACTCACACTCGCGCCCGGGTTCACCGCTTCATTGGGTTGCAGCAACCGCAACTTGCCGTCCTGATCTTCAGCCATCAGAATCATACCCTGCGACTCGATACCCATCATCTTGCGCGGGGCCAGGTTGGCAATAAACGTCACCTGCTTGCCCACCATCTGCTCGGGGGTGTACTGCTTCGCGATACCACTGAGAATGGTGCGCTGGTCCAGCCCGCTGTTGACGGTGAGTTTTAGCAGCTTGTCGGATTTTTCCATTTTCTCGGCTGCCGTCACCGTACCAATGCGGATGTCCAGCTTCCCGAAGTCATCGATGGTCACAGTAGGCTTCAGCGGTTTAACGGAGTTGGCGGTTGCTTCCACGTTTGTCCCTTTAGGTTTTTGCAGCCGCTCCAGTTGCGGCTGGATGTCGGCATCTTCCACATTCTCATACAACAACACCGGCTGGCCCAGCTGATGGCCGGCCGGCACAGGTTCTACTAATTTCTTGCCTGTCCAGAATTGACGGCTGGCGGTAGTGAGATCAACACCCAACTGCTGCCGGATGGCTTCGCTACCATCGGGCAGGAAGGGCGCGGATGCAATGGCCAGATTGCCCACCACCATCAGCGCGTAGTTGAGAATGGCGCCCACCGCTTCCATATCCTCTTTCGCGAGCTTCCACGGCTCGGTATCGGCCAGGAATTTATTGCCCGTGCGCGCCATGTTCATGAGCTGAAACTGCGCCTCGCGGAAGCGGAAGTTTTCCAGGCTATCGATCAGCGCAGCCACACTTTGATCGAGATCGCGGTGAGCCTGATGGTAAACCGCCAGCACTTTTTTGCGCTTGTCGGTGGTTCCTTTCAACTCCTCGGCCGGAGGCACGCGGCCTTCAAAATACTTGTGGGTGAGCACCATCACGCGGTTCACAAAATTGCCGAGTATCGCCACCAGCTCACTGTTCACTTTCTGCTGGTAATCCTTCCAGGTGAAGTCGGCATCTTTGGTTTCGGGTGAAATGGAGGTGAGTACATAGCGCAACTCGTCCCTTCGCCCGGGAAAATCGCGCAGGTACTCGTGCAGCCAAACGGCATGGTTGCGCGAAGTTGAAATCTTATCTCCTTCGAGGTTCAAAAACTCGTTAGCCGGCACATTGTCGGGCAAAATAAACGAGCCCTCGGCTTTGAGCATGGCCGGAAAGATGATGCAATGAAAAACGATGTTGTCTTTGCCAATGAAGTGGACAAGCCGCGTGTCGGGATCTTTCCAGTATTTCTCCCAGTCGGCTCCCTTCAGTTCCTTGGTGGCACTGATGTAACCAATGGGTGCATCGAACCACACGTACAGCACTTTACCTTTGGCATCCTCGCGCGGCACGGGTATACCCCAATCCAGATCGCGTGTAATGGAACGGGGTTGTAATCCTTGCTCCAGCCACGACTTGCACTGGCCGTACACGTTCGTCTTCCAATCGTGCCGGTGACCTTCCACTAACCATTCTTTTAACCACCCTTCGAAGCGATCGAGCGGGAAATACCAATGCTTAGTTGGCTTGAGCACCGGGGCATTACCGGATACGGCCGAGCGCGGATTGATCAGTTGCCGCGGGCTTAGGCTGGTTCCGCACTTTTCGCACTGGTCGCCATAGGCGCGATCGTGCCCGCAGTTGGGGCAGGTGCCAACAATGTAGCGGTCGGCCAAAAAGATACCCTCCTGCTCATCGTAAAACTGGTCAGACGTGTCCTCGACAAAAAGTTTCTGCGCGTCAATTTTGCGGAAGAAATCCTGGGAGGTTTCGCGGTGGATAGCCGAAGATGTGCGCGAATAGATATCGAACGAGATACCAAAATCAGCGAAGGCCTGCTTCATCAAAGCATGGTACTTATCCACAAAGGCCTGCGGAGTTACGCCCTCCTTTTTGGCGCCCAGCGTGATGGCCACGCCATGCTCATCGGATCCGCAGACAAAGGCTACATCCTCACCCTTCAGCCGCAGGTACCTAACGTAGGTATCGGCCGGCAGGTACGCACCGGCCAGGTGGCCAATGTGGAGCGGGCCGTTGGCATAGGGCAATGCCGCGGTTACCGTAGTTCGTTTAAAATCCTTTTTACTCATGCGCAAAGCCCGAGAACAGGGCGCAAAGATGGCAAAACAGCCTCAATTATGAAGCCTTGCGGCTGGCATCCGGAGAAGTTTTCAAAAGCTTGGCCGGGGCGGCACCAGCCGGTTTTCCACCCTGCCGGCTGTCAATCACCTTCTGCAAGTCGGCCGGAATTACAGCCGTGAACCGCGTATACTTTTCGGGTGTTGTTTCAAATGAAATGCTGCCACCCAGTTTGTCGGCCGCCTGCTGCGACAGGTAGAGGCCCACACCACCGGTATCCGACCGTTCGGAGGCGCGGGTAAACATTTTGAACACCTCGTGTTTCATTTCCTCGCTGATGCCAATGCCGTTGTCCAGCACCTCCACAAGCAATTGCTTATTGATGACCACGGCCGTGATTTTAACAAAAGGATCAACCCGCTCACTCTGGTTGTAGTACTTAATGGCGTTACCGATCAGGTTCTCGAGCACAATGCTGAGCAACTGGGGTTCGGAGTTGACTTCCACATCGGGTGGCACAAAGGTGGAAACGTTCATGCGGGCCGGGATTCCTTCTTTCCGTTGCAGCACGAGCACACTTTCGATGATCTGAGAAACATTCACCTTAACGGGCACCAGCAGGGCGTTATTGATCTGGTTGACGATCATCAGCCGCGTGAGTACAGAGTTAAGCTTTGCAGCCGTTATATCAAGCTTTTCGAAATAATCGCGGGCGAGAGGTTCTTTAACGTCCATTAGGGCCAAACCCGTTATGCCCTTGAGCGTAGCCAGCGGCCCGAGAATATCGTGCGAGGTTTTGTAGATGAAGTGATCCAGTTCGGCCATGGCTTTGCGCAACGAAGCATTGGAGCGGTTGAGTTCCTCTGTACGCGCCTCCACCAGTTTGTCCAGCTCCGTGTTTTGTATTTCCAGTTGATTGCGGGCTTCGCCTAGCGCCACGTTCACCCTGCGCACAATGCGGTTGGAGAGGAACATGGCCACGGCCAGCGCACCCGCCAGCAGAAATAGCCCGGCAATGGCGAAATTCAGCTTACGCGATTGATCGAGGGCCAACTCCTTTTCGCGAATGGTTCGCATGTTTTCGCGTTGATCGAAGTCGGTTTCGATTTTGGAAATTGACTCCAGCAGTCGTTCGTTGAATATTGCCTCCGAATGTTCGATATACTTTTTTTGATAATGCGCTGCTTTCTCAAACTCGTCTAATTCATTGAAATACCTCGCATATTCCTTATACACATCAGAACGCAACGAACTGTATTCAGAGCCTTGCGACAAAGCTTCTGCCTCGAAAAGGTACTTGCCTGCCATTTCAAAATTACGGTCGCGATTCTCAACGGTGATCAGATAGACTAGACTCTCAAGTTCAAAACGGGGATTATTCGATGTTTTCGAAAATGTGTACGACTTCAGAAAATGTTCACGGGCGCTCTGATAGTTTCCCAATTGAAAAAATGAGAAACCTAATCCCATGTTTCCCTCAATCTCGAGTTGAGGGTCGCACTGGCCGGCACAACTAGTGAGTCCATCCTCGATATAACTTTTTGCTAGGTCATATTCTTTCAACTTGCTGTGACAAAGTCCCAGGTTGACAAGTAAAGAAGCTTTGAAATCCTGATTGGTTCCTTTTTCGAGTTCTCGAAGCGATTTCTCATAAAACTCGAGAGCCTTCGGATAACTCTTAATTTTATAGTACAGAAGCCCAATATTGTTTAATGAAATGCTAATGTCATAATTATCGCCCCGGGCCTCGCGAAGAACAAGACACTTAAAGTGATTGTCGAGGGCGCTATCGTATTGAGCAAGAAATGTGTAAGCGATTCCAAGGCTATTGTACAAGAACTCTAACTCCTGGTTGAAACTCGGGTTTGACGAATTACGGAGAGCAACAGGCACAACTGCCTGCGAGGAAGACACAGATTTATTGAGTTTGTTTTGCCTCCGGAAAATTTGACCTGAAAGCCTTCCTGCCTTGACAAAGTACAGGCTGTCCCCGGCTTTCAGTGAGATAATCCGGGCGATGTCAAGGGACTCCAGAGCGCGATCAAAATCACCAATAAGATAATACTCAAATCCAAGGTTATAGTGGAGCGCTGAAAGATCTTGATGAGTCGTCTGAGCGATAACCTTTTTGATAGAATCAATAGGGCTGAGCCGTTGCCCTTGCCCTTGGACATGCCAAGCCAGGGCCTGAATAGCCACAAAAAGCCAAAAAGATCGAATTTTTAGGTACACGAGTAATTTTTTGAAAAAACTTACATGGCTAAGTTTTCGAATCAACTTCAACTTTGAGTTGTTAATTGCTGAAAACGGCAATTGTCAAACATAAGAAAAGCAATCAATAAACCAAATCAAAAAAGCCATGAAAAAGTTATTCTCCCTAATCGCCATTGTTCTTGTTTGTGCTGTTACGTTCACTGCTTGCAGCGATGAAGAGGTAAAGCCTAACAACGGAATTGAAGTAGAGAAAGTTGTTAGATAAATTTTTCACCTCAATCACATCAAACAATAAAAAAGCTATTCGCAGTCGCGCTATTGGGATTATCGATTAGTTAATATCCTTCAGCTTAAACAACAATAGCAAAAAAGCGGCTGTCACAACGGCTTCGACATTTGAATCCTCAACTGGTGGATTCGCTGTTGAGAAAGTAAGCCTATAAGATAATTTTCTTCGCTTTAAGCAGTGCCGTGAATGGAGTAACTCTTCATTACCGCACTGCTTTTTTACATTTTTTCGAAAAACCTTACATCACCCTAAACCTGAACGGCAGCCGCGCCTGGTTACCCTTAAGCTTTTCCAGTTGCTGCCACTCCCGGTATAACGGGTAGGCCGATCCCAGCTTCTCGCGCATGGCCCTCTCCGCGGCCGTCTCCTCCATATTGGACAGCCAAAGCTCCAGAAATGTCTTTGGTTTAGGATAATATTTGACCTTATAATCATTGCCCAGCCCGGCCTGCCCGGCTGCCAGCGTCAACGCATCGGCCAAACCACCCTCCACATCGGCTAACCCGTTAACTAACGCCTGTTTGCCCGACCACACCCGGCCCGAGGCGATGTCTTTTATGTCTTCTACCGCCATACCCCGCCCCTGGGCCGCCTTGGTGGTGAACATCTCATAAATTTCGTTGGTCCGGTTTTGCCAGATGTTACGTTCCTGGGCATTCAGTGGCCGCGTAAAAGTGATCAGGTCGGCTGTCTGTCCGGTGCGCACCTCATCGAATGTGATACCGAGTTTATTTTTCAGGAAATCACTGGCATCGTATAAGATACTAAAGACACCAATCGACCCGGTAATGGTGTTGGGCTGTGTTACAATGGTATCGCAAGCCATGGCCAGGTAGTAACCGCCACTTGCCGCATAATCGCCCATCGAGGCGATCACCGGTTTTTCTTCCGAGGCCAATACAATTTCGCGCCACATCACATCGCTGGCCAGCGAACTGCCACCGGGTGAGTTGATGCGCAGGACGATCGCCTTTACATTATCGTTCTTCCTCGCTTTGCGCAGTTGTTCGGCAAAGGTCTCGGACCCAACAACACCGGGTTGCGCTTCGCCCGGCAGAATGTCGCCATCGGCTACAATCACAGCAATTTCATTTTTGGATTTGGAAGCGGTGGCGAAACTCTTGCGGTATTTGCCATACCGGGCAAACGTAATTTTCTTGTCCTCCGCCAACCCCAGTTTATCGCGCAGGTAGTCCTCCACCTGGTCATAGTACATCAGGGAATCCACCAGCCCATGCTCGCGCGCCTGGCGGGCGCTGGTTACCAACGCTTTGTCGGCTATAGCCCGAAGATCGGCTGCTTCACGCTGGCGCGAGGCTGCAATATCCGACAGCAGGGTACCATACATGGAGCCGAGAAGGGCATTCAGTTGAAGGCGGTTCTCATCGCTCATTTTATCAAGCAGGAACGGCTCGACCGCGCTCTTAAAATCGCCCACCCGAAACACCTCGGGTTTTATCTCCAGCTTGTCGAACAACTGTTTGAAAAATCCGATTTCAACCGAGAGGCCATTAAACTCCAGATCACCTTCGGGATTCAGGAAAACTTTGTCTGCAGCCGAGGCAATGTAATACGAGGACTCCGACATCATTTCGCTGTAAGCAATCACCCATTTGCCGGTAGCCTTAAACTCCTCCAGCGATTGGCGGATTTCGCGGGCCGTGGCATAGCCCCCCATAAAAAAGCTCACATCGAGGTAAATGCCTTTGATTTTGGGATCGGAGGCCGCATGATCGATTGCCTGTTTGAGTTGAATGAGCCCGATGGAGCCGGATTCAATACCCGGAAGGGGCAAGCCTTCGAATGGGTCCTCGACCTCCAATTCGGTGATGGGCACGTTAAGCTCCAGTCGAAAAACGGAATTGTCGCTAATGGTCGTGAGCGACTCATCGCCCCCCGACATGGCAGCACCGATAATGCCGGCTACCAGGAAGATACCAATGATGAAAAATAAGAAAAGGGCAAGAAGGGAGCCCAAACAGGAGGCAAAAAAGGTCTTTAAGAAGTTCATGTGTTGTATACTTGCTTTTCAAACGCGGCCAGGGGGCTGCGAGTTTGCTATGGGGCGCAAAAATATCTATTTACTGTTGGGAAGCAATCTGGGCGATCGGCCGGCCAACCTGGCCTCAGCGCGGGAGGCGATCCGCGCGGCCGCAGGCCCGATCCTGAACACATCGGCCGTCTACCGTACAGAGGCCTGGGGGAAAACCGACCAGCCCGAATTTCTCAATCAGGTGGTGGAAGTGGAAACCGACCTGGCCCCGGAAACGTTGTTGGAAACCCTGATGGACATTGAGCGCCAGATGGGCCGCGAGCGAAGCGAGCGGTGGGCGCCCCGCACCATTGACCTGGATATTTTGTACTACGGCCAGGACGTAGTGCAAACCGCCCGCCTGATGCTGCCTCACCCGGGCATCCCCGACAGACGTTTTACGCTGGTGCCGTTGGCGGAAATTGCCCCGGACTTTGTGCACCCGCAGTACGGCAAAACCAACCAGCAATTGCTGCGGGAGTGTTATGACCTGCTGACGGTACGTGAATACTACTAGAGGCTTGTTGCTTCCGCAGCGGGCGCAATCTTCTTCACCAACCCCTGCAACACTTTCCCCGGGCCACACTCAACAAAATGAGTAGCACCATCGGCCACCATGTGCTGCACGGATTGTGTCCAGCGCACCGGGGCGGTTAGTTGGGCAATCAGGTTTTGTTTGATCTGCGCAACGTCCATAGCCGGTTGTGCATTTACATTCTGATAAACCGGGCACGTTGGCGTATGAAACTGGGTGCGCTCAATGGCGGCTGCCAATTCTTCGCGGGCGGGTTCCATCAATGGTGAGTGAAACGCCCCTCCCACCTGCAGCGGCAACGCGCGTTTGGCCCCTGCCGCCTTCATTTTTTCGCAGGCAATTTCGATTCCCTTCAAGCTACCACTAATCACCAACTGCCCGGGGCAATTGTAGTTGGCTGCCACCACTACTTCATCGGTAATCGAAGCACAAATTTCCTCGACCTTCGTATCGTCCAATCCCAGAATGGCGGCCATGGTCGAAGGGTTTTGCTCGCAGGCTTTTTGCATCGCTTGTGCCCGTTGTGACACCAGGCGCAACCCATCGGCAAAACTCAGCGTACCGTTCGCGACCAGTGACGAGAATTCGCCCAGCGAATGACCGGCCACCATGTCGGGTTTGAAGTCGGGACTGGCCTGGGCTACCGCCACCGAATGAATGAAGATGGCCGGTTGTGTGACTTTGGTTTGCTTGAGATCATCGGCCGAGCCGCTGAACATGATGGACAAAATATCGAAACCCAAAATGCGATTGGCCTCATCCATCAGCGCGCGGGCTTTGGGGCTACCGTCATATACATCTTTGCCCATTCCGGTAAACTGGGCACCCTGACCCGGAAAAACGTATGCTCTTTTCATGGTCGCTCAAATAAGCACCGCAAAATAAACCAAAATCAGTTGATAAAGCGGGCTCGCAACTCGGGTGTGGGTAACATGCACTCGTGCTGCCGGCCAAAAAGCCGGTATCGGTTTCGGGCTACGAGGTCGTAAACCCCATCGCGCAGAAACGGGGGTACCCATCGGAAAAGGTAAAGCCAACTCCACCCTTTGAGATGGCGGGCCACCCGAAGGGCGGCCGTGCTTCGGGTGTACAACACTCCGTCCTCAATCAGCACGATGGAATCCAAATGCCCGGCTACCTGAAAACGCTTGAGTTGTTCGCGGGCAAAATCGCTTTGCAGGGCCGCAAAATGAAAATGGCCGGCAGGGTCGTGTCGAATAATGAACTGTACCGAGCTGTGGCAGAGATTACAAACACCGTCAAATAGGACTATGGGATGATTCATCGCACAATTTGCACCCAACCCTTGAGGGTTTGATTTTGGCGGGCCGGATCGACTACATCAAAGACAATGTCGACCGTATAGTAGTAAACGCCATCAGCCAGGTCGCGTCCGTTATTGTCTTTACCGTTCCAGTCGATGTAAATGTTGTTTTCGCCTCCAGATTCATATCGATAAACCTGCTTGCCCCACCGATTGTATACCGAGAACGTAATACTGCGTACGAAGCGCGGACAAGCCGTGCGAACCTCATTCTCATTAATCAAGCCGCAGGGCGTGGCGGGTGGTTCCGATCCCGGAATTTTGAACCGCTCACTATAGGCACTGAAAAAATCATTACAGCCATCACCGTTGGGTGTGAATACGTTGGGCAACTTGTATTGCGGGCAGTTATCAAAGCAGAACTCCTCGCTCCGTTCACTTTCGTTGCCGGCACGGTCAACCGCTGTTACTTTATAGCAACGCGCAAACGAGGGCAGGTTTTGATCAATGAAGAACGTGTCGGGTACGTTTTGGCGATAGAGAATAAATTCACCCCCCGTCACGGGCGCCATATAGATGTTGTATCCGCGAACATCCGTTAAACACTTCGCCTCAAGCGGGCGTTTCCAACTCAACACATTCGAGTACGGGAATGAGCTGCCGTCACTCGTCTCGCACGGAACGGAACTGATAAACTCTTCGCAACGGGTGCCCGTGGCGGTAATCTCCAACGCGCAAGGCGGCTCATCATCGCTGGGCTGGCCGCAAATAATCTGCGAGAAATTATTCAGGGGTTTGGGCAGGGCCGGGTTATCACCATATGAGCCGCGTGTCTCCACGCGGTAACAATACTCCTGATCTTCGCGCAACGGCTGAGCATTGTACTGCCCGGAATCTACATACTGGTAGCGCTGGTTGACATTGACACTATCGATAAGTACCATTTGCGCTTCGGTAGCCCCGGCTGGTCCTCTAAAGATCAGGTGTCTGGGAAAAGTTAAGTCATTTGCCCGATTACTCCAGGGCACAAAGGCATTCCAATTTAACGTGATGCGTTTAAAGCCCGTGGCTAACTCCAACCGAACCGTTGACGCAGTCGCTGACGTATCCATGAGTTGGCCATTGTTATCAAACGCAATGACCCGATAGTTGTAAATGTTATCGCGCGTATTCAAGGCTTGTTCGGTGAATGTAGTATCACTTAACAAGCCCGGGTGTGCAGCTACCAACCCGACATTGCCGGAGAAACCGTTGGCACGGAGCACACGGTAACGGTAGGGTTTGATAAACGTGACGGGGGCATTCAATGGCTCTGCCCATTTCACGGTAATCTGGCCGTTGGTGTTGTTCGTGCGGTCGATGGTCACATTGGTAACAACGGGAGCAACCGACTCAATGGTTGGCGTACAAACTTCATCGGACACGTAGCTGAGCCCTCCTGCGGGCTGGGGAAACTCGGCTACCAACCGGTAGCAGTACGAAGCTCCCGGTGCGAGGCCCTGTCCGCCATTTTTATCCACAAAGGTGGTGGCGCTGCGAGGCACTGTCGCTATCAACTCAAACCCAAAACCGGGGGGCATGCCCGTAATGCAGGCGCTGAAGGGAATGGTTGAGGTATCGATTTTGCGCCAAATCTGGATGCGCACAGCGTTTGTGCATACATAAGGCTTCCAGGTTAATGTTGCAAACCGCGTGGAAGGCGCTACCGTTGGAGGAGACTGCCACTCAGGCGCGGGGCCGACAACTTTAATTCGCCACGTTTTGAATTGCGCCAGGGAAGGGCCGCGCGATGATTTGTCCGTTACCTTAAAAACCACTTGGTACGGCTGCTCTTTCACATCCGCACATTCGGTTTGCCAGCTAAAAGTAGAGCGCACCTTTCCGTCAGCCGCGGGCCAGCGAAATTTGGCCGGTGTGGGCGCAAACACGGCTCCGCGCGCAAACACATCGGAGAAGGCTTCAATCTTCAAGCTGTCGCGCCTGGTGGGAACATTATCAGGGTCAGTCCCAAAAATATCATTGTTATTCACCAGCGTGGACCCCGCCACTACGCAGGTGTCGATCGGCACATTAATTTCAGGTCGTTGGTTGAGGCAGTCTTCCACTTCGATCTGCATGTCGCGGGTGACAAACCCAATGAGCACCCAAATGCCTCCGATTTTTCGCCACTCTTTTATGAGAAAAGCAATGTTATACTCGCCCTGCTTTCCGGGCGAATCCCAGATGATGGTTCCCGTGACGGGATTAATGCTGAATGTGGGTGGACCGTTCTGGTTCTCGTTTGCCTGATTAAAAGGCGGAGGATTGTAAAAATCCCTTGAGTTCGGATCGCGGTAGCCGTTGACAAAGATTCCGCGCGCCTGCTTAGGCGTAATGAACTCGTACGAAAGGCTGTCGCCATCTAAATCAAATGCACCGGGGTTATGATACCAGGCTCCACCGGTGCAGGCCTTATCCACAGGTGGAACCAATAGGTCAGGCGTGGACTGATTACAACCGAGGAAGGGATCGATATTGATAGCGGTCTCAATATAAAACTGGGTGTCAACCGAATTGGTCATGTTCAGAATGCCGGCATTTCGGTTGGGCTCCAGATAACTCACCACGTAACGGCCGGGCCCCGGGAAGGTATGGGTTTTGGAGTACTCCACGTACCCAATAGCCGCACCCAAATCAGGTCTCGGGATACTTTCTAGTTCAGGAACCGTCATTCGCGTTCCGTCACCAAAGTTCAGAATACCATCCCCACCAAAATTGATATTAGAACCCGTATTGACATAAACCCGAATCGTGACGGTAAACAAAAGACCCGTGCAATTCTGCCGTTTCACGATGATCTCCCCCGCCCGCAGGTGAGTGGCCTGCGCTTCATTAAGACCGGCCAGCAAGGCGATGAATACTGAGCAGTAAAAAAAACGTTTCAACTTCCCCATTCGAATCAAAAATACAACAATAAATTTGCAGACAAGTTCACCTTAAAATAACGATCCAACCGCCCCGATAGTACGGACGGACGGCTGTTCCCTTACAAACCCATAATCGCTAAACCATGCGCGTTGTCGGCCAAATTAACCACCCCCAGTGTACCATTACCTTGTTTTACTGGAACAATAAATACCTTATTAAGTTGGAGGCAGGCCCGTTTGAACAGACATTTAAAGTCAATGAATGGGATGTAGCGCATGAAAATGAACTTCGCGAGATGGTGACGGAAGAATTTGTGCAGGCAGCCCTGGCCCGTTTTGAAAGCATGGCCGCCAGTTTGCAGCGGGCGTTGAACGCCCCATAATCTCCATTTGCGTTTGAACCCCAAGGGGTTAACTTTGATGCTCTTTTGTGTATTCCATGGAAGTTCTGGAAGAAAAGCGAAACAAAAACAAGAAATATAAACCGATTTTGGATGGTATACCGGATTGGCCCGTGTACCAGCTCAGTCGCAATCGCAAGGAGTTTATTGAAGAGGTAACGCGGCAAACGATTGAGCGCCTGCACGCCATGCGGCCGGAGACCCGCGCACTGGCCGATGAACTGGAAGCCACGATTTATCGCGAACAGAACCGGCTGAAACGAAATCGGTGGCGCGTAGACCCCAAAGATGAACCTCGTTTTTGGGCAAATCTCAAGAATGAGCTGGTCGAGTTGACCAATCAGCCGGAGGAAACCCGTGCTAAAGCCGAAGAGGAACTATTGAAGCGTATTGTAAACCGGTACGCGAATGAAATTGCAGGCAACTTTAAAGCTACTTCATACAAATTTACCCGCGAACTGGTCAAGTTTTGGTTCGCCCGCTTGCTGAATGGAGCACGAATCAAAAAGTTTGGCGGCTTCTTCCGCAATCAATACACCCTGCGCGACAAAATACAGATTGTAGGTAAAGTAAAATCGCTGCGCAACCTCGCCTCCAAAGGCACGGTGGTGATGGTACCCACGCATTTCAGCAACCTTGACTCCATTCTGATCGGATGGGTGATTCACTCGCTGGGGCTTCCGGCTTTTATTTATGGGGCCGGTTTGAATCTGTTCAACATCAAGATCTTCGCCTATTTCATGAATAGCCTGGGTGCTTACAAGGTCGATCGCAGGAAGAAAAACCTGATCTACCTCGAAACGCTGAAGACCTATTCAACCCTCGCCATCCAAAAAGGTGCGCACAGTCTCTTCTTCCCCGGTGGTACGCGGTCACGCTCGGGCATGCTTGAAAAGCAACTGAAGCTGGGGTTGCTGAGCACCGCCATTGAAGCGCAACGAAACTTGTATGCGCAAGCTGCACCGGATGAGCCGGTGCGAAAAATCTTCATTGTGCCCGTTACGCTCAACTACCACTTTGTTCTGGAAGCTCCCGAGCTGATTGAAGAGTACCTCCACGCCAAAGGAGCCGACCGCTACTTCCCGGAACAGGATAAATACGGCAGTTGGCAATTGGTCCGGTTCCTATTCAAATTCTTCACCAAGGGCTCCAGTATCTCGGTATCCATCGGCCCGGGGCTGGACGTGATGGGTAATTATGTGGACGAGGAAGGACACAGCCTGGACGCGCGCGGGCACCGCATTCATACCCGCGATTACTTCGTGTCATCTGGCCAGGTGGTGGAGGACAAGCAGCGCGAAGACGAGTACACGCGTATGCTGGGGCAAAAAATTGTAAGTGAGTATCACCGCATCAATCGCGTGTTTGCCAGCCACCTGGTTGCCTTCGTGGCGTTTGAAATGTGGCAGAAAAAACATCCCAAACTTGACCTGTTTGGCTTGCTGCGTTTGCCAGAAGAAGAATTGGAATTGCTGTACGATGAGTTCCGCGAAACATGCAAGCGCGTACGAAAAGAGATTTATCGCCTGCGCAAAGACGGTAAAGTCTATCGGGCAACCCACCTGAAGGGCGATATTGATGTAGTCATTCGGAGGGGTTTAGAGAACGTAGGAATTTTCCATCTCAACCGACCCCTGATCCGCAACCGAAAGGGGAACATCATTACACAGGATTTAACCTTACTCTACTACTATCACAACCGGCTGGCGGGTTATGGCCTCGAGCAATTTATCTGACAAGCCGATCGGTGTTCTGGGGGCGGGCAATTTCGGAACCGTGATCGCCAACATCCTGGCGCAGAATCGGCCGGTACTTCTCTACGCGCGCAACCCCGAAATAGTCCGGCAGATCAATAAACAGCGCACAAATCGCGGTCACCACATCGAGCCAGGTGTAAAAGCCGTCAACGACTTGTCAGAAGTAGCCCGCTCCTGCGATGTGATCTTTCCTATGGTGCCCTCGCTGCATTTTCGCACCCTGATGCGCCAACTGGCCGAACACCTGCGCCCCTATCACATCCTGATTCATGGCACCAAGGGCTTTGACATTACCTTACCGCCCGGGGAAACCGTTGAATCGGTAGCCACACTGAATCGCTCGCAGGTCAAGACCATGAGCGAGGTCATTCGCGAAGAAACTTCGGTGGTGCGCGTTGGCTGTTTAGCGGGGCCTAACCTGGCCCGCGAGTTAGCGCAGCGGCAGCCAGGGGCTACCGTAGTTGCCAGTCCGTTTAAAGAAGTTATTCAGGTGGGCAAGCTTCTGCTACGCAACAATCGCTTTCAGGTGTATGAGAACACCGACCTGACCGGGGTAGAAATTGCCGGAGTACTGAAAAATATAATTGCCATCGCCAGTGGCGCCTTGAGCGGACTTGGCTACGGTGAAAATGCGAAAGGATTATTAATCAGCCGTGGGGCTGTGGAGATGGTGTACCTCGGCCGGGCATTGGGTGGCGACACGAAAGCATTCCTCGGAGTGGCGGGCATTGGCGACCTGGTGACCACGTGCAATAGTCCGATGAGCCGGAATTTTTCCGTGGGCTACCGCCTGGCCAAAGGCGAAACGCTGACCGAAATTCTCAGCAGCATGACGGAGGTGGCGGAGGGGGTAAATACCGTGCGCATTGCCAAAAAATGTGCAGATCACTATAGAGTACGCGCACTAGTTACCGATCGCCTGTACAAAGTGCTGTTTGAGGGGATGACCGTGGAAGAAGCCCTGGATTTCCTGATGCGCTTTCCGTTGAGTGCCGATATTGATTTTATCTGATTTTTGGGAGTAGTCGCTTTTGTTTGTAGCTTCATCTCGAACAAAAAAGTTGTAGTATGAAAAACGTCAAACTACTTTTCACGGCAATTGTGTTATGGTCTGTTCAAGCGTCTGGTCAGTCGGCAACTGATGCTCCACCCGAGACACCCGCCAAGGGCGATTTTGGCTTTGGTATTGGAGTTGAGTTATGGCGGCTTTGGCGGTCGGGTTAATGTGCAGGCCACACCGGTGCTCGGTATCATGTTTGGCGGTGGCTATAACCTCGCAGGATTCGGCTACAATGTGGGCTTGAACGCCCGCTTGAGTCCGGACAAGCGAGTGGTGCCCGTTTTGCTGGCCATGTACGGGTACAACGCTGTGATTCGGGTAACCGGTTCGCTGGATGTACGGGAGATTTACTACGGACCTTCGTTCGGTGCCGGAGTTCAGTTTAAATCGCGAAAGAATCCGAAAAATTTTTTCAACATGGAACTACTCGTGCCCATGCGCCCAAGCGAGTATGAGAATGACCTGAACGCCCTGAAGAGTATCGGGATTCAGTTCACTGAGCCGCTCCCGGTCTCATTCAGCTTTGGCTACCACATTGGGTTCTGAGAAATAAAAACGAGGCCGCCTCAAAAGTCCGTCTCCTTACTTCCACGTTTTAACACCCAAAACTAAAAATTGAGCCGAGATGTTTTTCCTGTCTTCCGCATTTTTTTAAGTGATAAAATTAACCACTTGATAATCAGCATTATGAGAGGTTGAAATTTGCTGTTTTGGGTGTCCCGGGGGTGTTTTTGGTTTTACTTTTGTAGGTGTTTGTCAGGAAAAAGAAAAACAAGTCAGGTGTCATCAGCGTACAGGTTATCGACAAAAGCTATGGGCGGTACGTAGTCATTAAAAGTATTGGCAGTTCTGCCAATGAAAGGCAGGTGGAGGCTTTGCTGGCGGCTGGCCGAAGGTGGATTGATGAACAACTAGGGCAAAACCAATTTGATTTTGAAAACAAGGATGATTTAGCCAAACTGGTTTTCAACTCCATACAATCCATCCAACTGGCGGGCATTGATCTGCTGTTGGGCAAGATATTCGAGCAGATCGGGTTTGATAAAATCAAAGATGAGATTTTCAAGCACCTGGTTTTTTACCGTTTGCTTTACCCGGTGAGCAAGTTGAAGACCACCGAATATTTGTACCGCTATCAGCAAATTGATTGGGACGAAGATAAACCCGGAATTGTCATTAGGAAAAAGTTCTACTGGCGGCCATTAGAGAAAACATGTGAAAAAGATTTGATAATCAACATTTTAAGTTGTGC
>JAJTGY010000109.1 GCA_021298015.1 Flammeovirgaceae bacterium | reverse complement strand
GTTGCTGCTGGCTGCCCTACTTATTGCCGGTACTGCTTCTGCCGGCCCCGGTCATGACCACGGCGATGGTGCGCCGGCCGTTGCGGGAAAGGCCTCGCCGCGCTTCGACGCGCATTCTGACCTGTTCGAAGTCGTTGGCGTTTTACGCGGGGGCGAACTATCCATCACCATCGATCGGTATGCCACTAACACGCCGGTGCTTGATGCCAAACTCGAAATCGAAAGCGGCACCTTCAAAGCGATCGCGCAGTTTCATCCAGAGCATGGCGACTACCGCGTTCCATCAAGAACGTTCGAAAAGCCAGGCAGCTATCCGATCACTCTCACGCTCACCGTTGGTGAGGAGTGGGATATCCTCGCTGGCAATCTGGTCGTGCCTGATTCAGAGGCCGGGCACGACCACACGACTTCCGCAATGTCGTGGAAAGGCGCTGCAGCCATTGCTGCTTTGGTGCTTGTGTTCGGCATCGTTGGCACATTATTAATCCGCCGTCGCTCGGGAAGGATCCGTCATGTTTAAGCATATTCATGTGTTGTCCGTGTTGCTGCTCGCCGTCGCAACAAGCGCCATGGCCGGCCCGGGTCACGATCACGGTGATGCCGCACCAGTATCGGCAAATTCCGATGCGCCCAAACGCCAGCCAGATGGTAGCGTGTTCCTGCCAAAGCCCGCACAGCGACAGTTGCAGGTGCGCACCGCCGTCGTTGTACAAGCCGAACACCCGCAGACGGTCGAGTTAACGGGCCGCGTGATTGCCGACCCGAATGCGGGCGGCAAGGTGCAACCAACGCAGGCTGGTCGCATTGAGCCGGGCCCGCGTGGTTTGCCCTCGCTGGGGCAGTCGGTGAGGAAGGGCGAAGTGCTGGCCTACGTGCGTGCATCCGAAAGCGCGACGCCCGAATTGAAAGTGAATCTGGAACTCGCGCGCAAAAAGTTGGCGCGGCTGGAGCAGCTGGAAGGCACGGTGCCGCAGCGCGAAATTGAGATTGCGCGCATCGAGGTACAGAGCCTCACCGAACGGCTTTCGCCTGGCGGTGGTGCGTATGTCGCTCGCGAGGCGTTGCTGGCACCGGTGTCGGGTGTGATCGCGGCAACACATGCGACCGCCGGCCAAGTCGTGGATGCGCGCGAGCTGATTTTTGAGGTGATCGATCCGTCGCGATTACAAATCGAAGCACAGGCCTACGACGCGACGTTGCCGGGCAATATCGCCGGTGCTACGTTGAATCCGTCGGCGGACATTCGGGTCGCACTACAGTTGGTTGGCGCCGGCAGGATGCTCAAGGAGGGCGCGATTCCCGTGGTGTTCCGCGTAAAACCGGATGCAAAAACGCCAGTGGCACTCGCTGCTGGGCAAACGGTGAAAGTGTTTGCGGAGACGCGCAGCAAGGTCAAGAGCCACGCGGTACCAGCCAGCTCGGTGGTGAAAAATCCGGCCAATCAAGACATCGTTTGGGTACACACGGCGGCGGAACGATTCTCGCCGCAAACCATTCGCTGGGTGGCGCTGGATGGAGTGAGCGTCGCGGTACTTGACGGATTAAAAGATGGCGCACGCGTGGTGACGCAGGGTGCGGCACTGATTAATCAAGTCCGCTAACGGTATCGCTATGTTTAATTTTCTGGTTCAGGCGAGTCTCCGAAATCGCCTTATCGTGATCGTCTTATCGGTGGTGATGATGGTGTATGGCGCCTTCACACTGACGCGTATGCCGGTGGATGTGTTTCCCGACCTTAATCAACCCACCGTCACCATCATGATCGAAGCGGGCGGGATGGCACCGGAGGAGGTCGAGCAGCTCATCACCTATCCGATTGAAACCAATATGAATGGCATGCCCGGCGTGACCAGCGTGCGTTCGATCTCCAGCGTCGGCCTGTCGTTTGTCTATGTCACGTTCGACTGGGGCATCGACATTTACCGGGCGCGGCAAATGGTCGGCGAGCGTCTCGCGCTGGTGCGCGAACAATTGCCGCCCGGGGTCGACCATGCGGCGATGGGGCCGATCACCTCGATCATGGGTGAGATCATGTTGATGGCGCTGCCGATTGATACCGCCAAAGTCACGCCGATGCAGGTGCGCGAATATGCGGATTACGTCTTGCGTCCGCGGCTGCTGACCATCCCTGGTATCGCGCAAGTGATCCCGATTGGCGGCGAGGTACGCCAGTTCCAAGTGCAGCCCGACACGGCGCGTATGGCGCAGCTGGGCATCTCGCTTGAGCAGATCGAGCAGGTACTGCGCGGGTTTTCGGCTAACACCAGCGGCGGATTTTTAGAACTCAATTCGCGCGAATACCTGATTCGTAATATCGGTCGCACCTCACGGCTGGAAGATTTGCAAAAGCTACCGGTCGATTCACGCAAGGGCCAATCGATCTTGCTAAAGCAAGTCGCTGAGGTGAAATTTGCCGCGGCCATCAAGCGCGGTGACGCCGGCTTCAACGGCAAACCCGCTGTCATCCTCGGCATTCAGAAACAGCCGGGGGCGGATACGGTGCGCCTCACCCGCGATATTGAGACCGCATTGGATGAGCTCAAGAAGTCACTACCGGCGGGTATGCAAGTGCCACAAGTGACGATGCGGCAGGCGAGCTTTATCGAGAGCTCGATCGATACCCTGAAAGGCAAGTTGATTGGCGCCTCTGTGGTGGTTGCAGTAGTGCTGTTCGTATTTTTGATGAACCCCCGCACAACATTCATCTCACTCA
>JAJTGY010000108.1 GCA_021298015.1 Flammeovirgaceae bacterium | reverse complement strand
TCCTACTTATTTTATCCGGGTGAAGATACAACCTTGAAGCCGTCAGGTATAATCTTCACCCTCTTTTTCTAACTTGACAAAGTAGGACTAAGTAAAAATTGAAGAAAACTTGCCAAACAAAACAGAATCGAAAATTTACTTCGCAAAAATCGGGTTATTAGGGACCCCCTTATGATAAAAAACTATCTGATCACCGGTTTTCGAACACTCCTCCGCCAACGGGGTACCACAGTCTTGAATATAGCCGGCCTTACCCTGGGTATTTCGGGCACCATCATCCTTTACCTCATTCTTCAATTTCACACCGGTTTCGACCGCCATCACAGCAAGTTTGACCGGATCTATCGCGTAGTCACCTCCGGCAAAGGCAATGACGGTGAGTGGGGGTTCACGGCCGGTGTGCCCTCCTTACTGCCCCCGGCTTTTCGGCTTGATTTCCCGCAAGCGGAGGAAGTCGTGTTTACGCAGTATCGCGCCAATGCGCTGGTGTTGGTTCCGCAGCCGGATGGTGATTTCAAAAAATTTGAGGAGGAGCGCGGTGTGGTGTACACGGAGCCGAATATCTTCCGTGTGTTCGACCGAAAAACCATTACCGGTGATGCAGCCAAGGCGTTGGATGAACCCAACGAGGCCGTGATCAGTGTTGCATCAGCCAAAAAGTATTTCGGTAAGGAAGATGCAATTGGCGAGATTATTAAGTTCAATGACCAGGAGTTTAAAATTGGTGCTGTTGTCGAAGATCCCCCCTTGCAATCTGATCTTCCGTTTTACTTGCTGCTTTCGTACGAAACCATCCGAAAGTCCAACGAGGAAAACGGGTGGGGCAGTATCTGGAGTGATGAGCATTGCTATTTTTTGCTCAAGGAAGGGGAATCCGTTTCCTCCATTGAAAGTCAGCTGGAAGCATTCGCCAAAAAGCATAATCGTGAAGCTGACTGGGGGCAACAGCGTTATGTGATCCGCTCATTGGCTGATTTGCATTTTGACGATGAGATCGGCAATTACAACTATAACGCGGTTAGCCGTTTTTACCTCATTGCCCTTGGTGCCGTTAGTCTTTTCCTCATCATTACGGCTTCAATAAATTTTATCAACCTCACCACGGCCGAGGCCATCCGGAGATCAAAAGAGGTGGGAATCCGGAAAACACTTGGCGGATCGCGCACCCAATTGGTGGGGCAATTCCTGGGTGAGACCAGCCTGGTAACCTTCTTTGCTCTGTTACTCTCATTTGTACTTGTTCAGTTGGTGCTGGGCCGCGTCAACTCATTTTTGGAATTGGAGTTGACGTTTGATTTGTTGAGCAATCCCGTATTACTGGCTTTTATGGGCACTGTGTTTATCGTGGTATCACTGCTGTCAGGCCTTTATCCCGCTTTTGTTATTTCGGGTTACAATCCGGTTTTAGCGCTGAAAAATTCGGGTGCAAACCGGAATGCATCCGGATTCCGGTTGCGACAAGCGCTGGTTGTCACCCAATTCATTATTTCCCAGTTGTTGGTCATACTCACGCTGGTGTTGATTAGTCAGATGAATTTTTTCCGAACGAAGGACCTTGGTTTCCGCAAGGATGCTATCGTGGTGATACCCATTCCCGAGCGGGAACGGCCGCAGCCCGGAGATTCTCTACAGGCAAGCAAGTCAAGAACGTTGGCGCAGGAGGTGGCTCGTCTGGCCGGTGTAGAAGGCTATAGCCTGTGTTTTGCGCCCCCCTCATCCGGCTATGTCATGGGCTCTGATTTTCTGATGGAAGGCAAGAGTGAAGAGGATGCCCGGGGCACCCAGGTCAAACCAGCCGATGGAAATTACCTGGATGTTTTTGACCTCAAATTAATCGCAGGCAAGAATATTGAAGATGTGGATACACCGCGCACCGTGTTGGTCAATCGGAAGTTCACCGAGGTGGCAGGATTTTCAGCGCCTGATTCGATATTAGGCAAGCGCGTTCGCATTTGGGGACGTATGCTGAAGATAGCGGGTGTAGTGGAGAATTTCCATACGACTTCGCTCTCAAGCCAGATAGAACCAACGGCCATGCAAAACATGTTGAGCCGATACCAGCGTCTGGCATTGCGAATCGAACCGGCCAATTTTCAGCGCGTGTTGCCCGAAATACAGGCAAAGTGGGAGGCCGCCTATCCGCTGTCCGTCTTTAGCTACGAGTTTTTGGATGAGAATATTCGTGAGTTCTACGAGAGCGAGCAACGGTCATCGGTCATGCTTTCCGTCTTTGCCGGCATCTCGATTGCCATTGGTTGCCTGGGCTTGTTCGGTCTGGTGGCCTTTATGGCCAATCAGAAGACCAAGGAGATCGGCATTCGAAAGGTGTTGGGTGCTTCGGTTGAGAGCATTCTGCTGATGTTTTCACGCGAGTTTTTGATCTTGATCGGGATTGGATTTTTGTTGGCAGCTCCATTAGCCTGGTGGATTGCCGGGTTCTATCTCAAACAATTCGCCTATAAAATAACGTTGGGGCCTTCCGTCTTCGCAGCGGGTCTGTTGGTGACCATTGTTATTGCCGTGCTCACCGTGGGTATGCGATCATTCAAGGCAGCTTCCGCTAACCCGGCCAGATCGATACGAATGGAGTAAAAAAAAGCCCGGTGAGGGCCTTTTTTTCTTGGTGCGTCAGGCATGTTTACTGGCTAAAGGGTGCAAGTCCCGAATGAGTGCTGAAGTGCATATCATTAGCTAAGAGCAAGGGTGTCGCGGGC
>JAJTGY010000032.1 GCA_021298015.1 Flammeovirgaceae bacterium | reverse complement strand
CCCTGTCCTCATAGGTAAGTCTTTTGTATTCTTTCATTTTGCAACAAGTTACTTTTTGTAATTTGTTGCGCTAAACTTTTGAATCGAAGATCGTTGTTTTCCATACGATTGAGGATTCAACTCATGCGCCTTTCACCGCAGATGATTTCCATCGCCTATCTTTGTCATGAAACAACATTGACATGACCTTTCGCACCATCGCCTGTGCAGCCTTGCTGGTTGCAGCGGCCTGCCAGTCAAAAAAGAGTAATGATCCCCACCTGCAAGTGGGCGTATCGGCTGCACCCATCAATCCGCCCATGGGCGCTTTCATTGCAGGCGACAAGCAGAACAGGCGATTCACAGGTGTGCATGACAGCATTTTTGCCAAAGCCATGGTGATGAGAGCAGCTCACCGAAAATTACGCCCTTCCGACCAGATTTTGGTTTGTGCTCCGGGCCTGCTTTTCTCCCCATCTCCTGTGGAGCCAGGGCCGGGAGGTGCGGTCCTGCGCGGATCGTGGATGGCTGTCTTCTCATCGGCCCGCGAAGCGGCCACGGCCAGCTCGCGCTGCATCTGCGGGGTAAGCGTGCGCAGCAGAGCCGATACATCGAAGCAGCGCTTCACGATTACGTGAATCACCTCGCCTTCTTTCTGCACCGTGCCCTCGGCCAGCAGCAGGCGCGCCTGAATGATTTCCTTACGGTACACATCAAACTGCTTTTCAAAGATCACCAGGTTGGCCACGCCCGTTTCATCTTCCAGCGTCACAAAACATACACCCTTGGCGGTGCCGGGCCGCTGCCGGATCAGAATCAGGCCCGCTACTTTCACCGGGGCACCGTTCTGGGCGGTGGCCAGCGCTGCCGTGGCGGTAACGCGCAGTTGCTCTAAGTGCGGGCGCAGAAAATGAACAGGGTGCGCCTTCAGCGACAGCGAGGTGGCGGCATAGTCGTACACCACGTGTTCGGAGAGTGCCATGTCCGGCAATTCCACGGCAGGCTCTTCCATAAGGCCACTACCAAAGACAGCCGTGGGCTTTTCCTGGGTCGAAACCTGCCACAGCGCCTGCCGCCTGTCGTGCTGCAACGAACGGAACGCATCGGCATCGGCCAGTTTTTCCAGTGTGGCCTCCCCTAATGCTAAGGCATGCAGCTGCTGAATCGAGGTGAAGCCGCTGCCGCGGGCCTGCTCCAGCAGCCGGATGTCGTCTTCGCGCAGGCCCTTCACCTGCCGGAAGCCCAGCCGCAGGGCACAGTACTTCCCCGCCTTTTCTTCCAGGTGATGATCCCAGGTGGAGTAGTTCACATCCACGGGCCGCACCTCCACGCCATGCTTGCGGGCATCGGTCACCAGCTGCGCAGGCTGGTAAAAGCCCATGGGCAAACTGTTCAGCAGCGCGCAGGTAAACACATCGGGATAATAGCACTTCAGCCAGGCCGACACATACACCAGCAACGCAAAACTCACGGCATGACTTTCCGGAAAGCCATAGCTGCCGAATCCTTCCAGCTGCCGAAAAACCCGCTTGGCATACTCTGCTGAGTATCCGTTTTTGATCATGCCATCAATCAACTTTTTTTCAAAGTGCGACACCAGCCCCTTGGCTTTAAAGGTGGCCATGCTCCTGCGCAGTTCATCGGCTTCGGTGGGCGAAAAGCCGGCCGCCACGATGGCGATCTTCATGGCCTGCTCCTGAAACAACGGTACGCCCAGCGTGCGGCCCAGAATCTCTTTCAACGCGGGCGATGGATATTCAATGGGCTCCTCGCCATTGCGCCTGCGCAGATACGGATGTACCATGTCGCCCTGTATGGGCCCCGGCCGCACAATGGCCACTTCAATGACCAGATCGTAAAAACACTTCGGCTTCAGCCGCGGCAGCATGGACTGCTGTGCGCGACTCTCGATCTGAAACACCCCAACGGTATCGGCATGGCTCACCATCTCATACACCGCAGGGTCATCCTGCGGAATGTTGGCCAACGTGAGGTCCAGGTGGTAGTGTTGTTTGGCCAGGTCAAACGCTTTGCGGATGCACGTGAGCATGCCCAGCGCCAGCACATCAATTTTCAAAAACTTCAGCGTCTCAATGTCGTCTTTGTTCCACTCAATGTTGGTGCGGTTCTCCATGCGCGCGTTTAAAATCGGGCACAGGTCGCTGAGTTTACCTTGCGTGATCACAAACCCGCCCGTATGCTGGCCGAGTTGGCGCGGAAAGCCCATGTACTGGGCGGTGAGGTCGAGTACCTTTTTGATCAGTGCATCGTCCGGGTTGATGCCCTGCGAGCGGATGCGCACGGGGTCGAAGCCATCGGCCGAAAAACTCCAGATCAGGCCCGACAGCCGCGTGATGGTGTCGGCCGAGAGGCCCATGACTTTGCCCACATCGCGGATGGCGCCTTTGTGATGCAGTTCGGTAACGGTGGCTACTACGGCAGCCCGGTCGCGCCCGTATTTGGTGTAGATGTACTGCATCACCTCCTCGCGCCTTTCGTGCTCGAAGTCCACATCAATGTCGGGCGGCTCATTGCGCGCAGCCGAAATAAAGCGCTCGAACAGCAGATCGAACTTGGCCGGATCGACAGACGTGATGCCCAGGCAGTAGCACACCGTGGAGTTGGCAGCCGAGCCGCGCCCCTGGCACAGAATTTTTTGCTCGCGGGCATAGCGCACAATGTCGTACACGGTAAGAAAATACTCCGCATACTTCATCTGCGCGATGAAATTCAGCTCGTACTGAATCGTGGCTTTTACCTTGTCGGGGATGTGGTCGCCAAAACGGTCGTGCGCGCCCTGCCAGGTTAAATGCACGAGTTCCTCCTGCGGACTGCGGCCCGCGCTGGTGATCTCTTTCGGATATTGATAGTTCAGTTCATCCAGTGAAAAGCGACACGCCCCGGCAATGGCACGTGCATTTTCAATTGCTTGCGGATAGGGCCGGAACAGCCGCTGCATTTCTTCCACCGGCTTCAGGTAGCGCTCGGCATTTGGGTGCAGGCGGAAGCCAGCCGTGTGGATGGTACACTTCTCGCGCACACACGTAACCACATCCTGCAACTCCCTGCGCTCAGCGCAGTGGTAGTGCACATCGTTGGTGGCCACCATACGAACATTCAACTGCTCACTAAGTTGGTGAATGCGGTGCAGTCGCTTGCCGTCCAGTCCGAGGTACATGCGCGTGGCGGCAATTGATAGTGAGTCGCCCAGCGCTTCACGGTATTCGCCAATCATCTGTAAAAATTCTTCGGGCCACGAAAAATCATCGCGCAAAGCAGGCGGTGGAACCACCACCCACTGCATGCCGCCCGCGTGTGCGTACACATCGGCCCGGAACAACTCGCACTTGCCTTTCTCCGTGCGCAGGTTACCGACCGTGAGCAAATGCGACAACCGCGCATACGCGTGGATGTCCGTGGGGTACGCCAGCAGACTGGGTCCATCCTGCACATCCACCCGACACGCGGGAATAAAACGAATGCCGTGCTTCTTCGCTGCTGCATGCGCCCGCACAATGCCCGCCAGCGTGTTGCGGTCGGTGATGGCAATGGCCTCATAGCCCAACTCTGCCGCCCGCTGCACCAACTCCTCCGGGTGCGAAGCCCCGCGCAGAAAGGTGAAGTTGGAAGTGGTTTGGAGTTCGGAGTACACGTTGGTTGTTAGTTGTTAGTTGGTGGTTGTTAGTTGTTGGTTGTTAGTTGTTGGTTGGTGCCCTCTGGTTACTGGTTTTTTGCTAGAGACCAGCATCCAGAAACTAGCGGTTATCATGGGCGTGCCCGGGGCTGGTTTCATATTTTTTTGAGGCCAGCCCCGGTCGGGCTTTCGCGGCTCGCCACCCACCGCACATGCCGTTGCGGGCTCAAACACACCCGCTCAATCCCTCACGCAGTTCGTATACGCCATGAGATTTACTCATGTAGTTAACGAGCAAACGTCATCACTCTAATCGGCCGCTGTCGGAATTTCCGGGTTACAACTCGAATACCTCAGCCATTGCGTCCTTAATGCCGTCAATTTCGTCTTGCTTCAACCGGCCAATAGGTTGCTTGCTTAGCCTGCTTTCATCCACCGCCCGCATTTGATCGAGGCACACCTCACCACGCTTACTTTGGAAACGAATTTCTACTCTGGATGGATAACCGCGTATTGTGGATGTCATCGGAGCGATGATCACGGTACCCAGCACGGAATTCATTTTACCGGGTGAGAGTACCACACAGGGTCTGCTTTTCTTGATCTCCATGCCCACCGTGGGATCCAGGTTGACAATGTGGATGTTGTATTCTCTTACCATACCCATTCCTCGGAATCAAATTTGTTTACAACAAAATCGGCTTTCTCCTTCTTCGCGTTCTTAAAATCAGCCCACGTCTTTTTTTTCTTTGCTTCAGCGGAACTAATCATAATGACTTTGTCTTTCACCACTATCTTCACAGTACCCTTAATGCCGCTTTCCTCCAGAACAGTCTTGGGCAACAAAATACCCTTCGAGTTTCCGATTCGCCTTACTTTAGTCAGTGTCATAGTTTTTATTACTGTTATAACGTAAAGTTATAATATTTGATTCAAAACAAAAATAGCTCCTTGTCATTCGGGCTTGCGTGAAGGATTGAGCGGCCCCGATAGCTATCGGGGTGCCTGACCCTCCCGCCTATGGCGGGATAAACTCCAGGGCGAGCCGCGAAAGCCTGACCCCGAGGCACGAGGGGACACGCCCAAAACGCCCCACAATCAACCAACAACCAGCAACTATCAACCATCAACTAAAATATCCATGCAAAAACCATTGAAACGTTTGATCGTGGTAATGTCCTAACCGAAAAAGCCAGTAGCGATTTCCTTCATCGTCTTCCACACGGTAGTAGTCGCGGTGCTGGCCCTGTTGCCGCCACCACTCCTGCTCAATGCGCTCGGGGCCATCGGCTTTTACGATTGTGTGTACCCGGCCCTTGTGCCGAAACAGTAAAGGCGGGTAATCCGGAATCGGGGCCGTGACTTCGATGCGTTCGGGCACGGGCAGCACGTGCAGCGGGCGGTGTACGTCTGTGCGCCACTCGGTCATCGCTTCCTCCTGCAGCGAAGTGGCTTCGCGAAACGATCGCTCCGGCCAGTGGTGCTCCTCGGGCAGGTAGCGGTAAATGCGCTCGCCTATTTTGTTCGAGAGCCGATCGACCAACTCAGCCAGCCGCACATCGTCTAAGCCGCCACCGGCTTCCCACATCTTTTCCTGCTGCGGCAGGTGTGGTTCTACCTTTGGGGCTTCGAGCACAAAAAGCTCGATGCCCAACGCGGGCTCAATGGTGGCCAGCCTGATTTCAAACAACTTGAACAGATGACTCACCTGATGTGACGCGCGGCTCGTGGCAATGGAAATCTGTTCTACTTTTCCATCTACGCGGTGGCCTTTGAACACGGCTGCGCGCACACCTTTTTGCTCCTGCTGTAACCGCAGGCACAACATCTCCAGCAGTTGCTTCAGTGCGATCTCAATTCCGGTGGCGGTAACAATCGGCTCGAGGCACGGCAGCCGCTCGTGGTATGGCTCCACCGGCTGGATGGGCTGCAGCGGCTCCCGCTCCTGTCCTACGGCTTTATCCAGCTGCTGCAAAAAGCCCACACCAAAACGTTTGCGCAATGCCGCACGCGGCAAGTGTATAAATTGCTTGATGTGATGCAAGCCCAACTTGTGCAGGCGTTCCACCACCTGGGGTTCGAGTCGCAACGCCTCGGGCGGCAGGGGCAACAGTGCTTCGATGTGGTGGCCCGCAGGCACCACGCCCGGATTTTTTGCGTAGTGTGCCACGGCCCAGGCGGCCCCGGGTGTATCGGCCATGGCCACGCGCACGGTGTAGCCGCGGGCCGTGAGTTTGTTTGTCATCTCTTGCACATATTTTTCTTCACCGCCCCACAGGTGGGCACAGCCGGTGGCATCCAGAAACAAGCCATCAGGCGGATCGAGTGCCACCCACGGAGTAAAGCGCATGCACCACTCCGCCAGCTTGTACAACACGCGCTGAATTTTATCGGGCTCATCATCCAGCACGTGCAAGTCGGGCAACAGGGCACGCGCATCGGCCAGCGCCATGCCGCACGAAATACCACTGCGCACGGCTGCTGCATTTGCAGCGCTGATGATCAGGCGGCCATGCGAAGGCTGCCGCAGCACAAACGGTATTTTTTTGTACTCCGGATGCGGGAGGCTGAACCAGTCGGTAGCCAGGTACCGAAACCAGATGGAAACAAAGCGCGCCATGGTTAGCCGGCCTGGGATAGTGGTTCGTGATTCGTTGTTGGTTGTTCGTTATGGGCAGCGACAACAAACCGATTCTTTTGCCACTGCACCTGCCACACACCCGGGCGGCCGTTGCGGATGCGCAGCAACTCCACGCGCCACTGCGGCAAGCCGATGCCGGGCAGTGCGTCTGGGGTTTCGCTCGGCAGTGAAGTAATCCGCCAGCGCGACACGCAGGCGGTGGTGGTTAGCTTGGCAGCGCGGTTGATGATAAAGCCCGTTACCTGGCTTTGTTCCACCGCCAGTTGCAGACGCCTGGAGGCGGTGAAGCTGATGTCGCGCAACTCGCCCACCACGGCCGTCAGCGCTGGCGACTTCAGCGCTTCTTCCATGGCCCACAGCGCATCGCGCTCGCGGGGCACTTCCACAAACAGCAGGCGGTCGGGTTTGATGCCGAAGGCTTTCAGTGCAGGGGGAAATACGGTGCGCCTGGTACTGATCCACACGGCTACGCCTTTAGAGCGCATGAGCCCCGCCATCAGGCCGGTGAGAAATCCGCTGGCAGCGGCCAGATCTTCGGATGCCGGTGAAACCACTTCGTGCACGGCTCCGGTGGGAAAGGTGCGGTTTGGAAATGCCGCATCGATTGCGCCCAGCGAGAGCGCACCCAACCCACTGCCTGCCGGCTTAAAGCCTTGCAGCCGGAGGATGTCCGATTGGAGTTGAGCCAGCATCTCAGCCTTTGCCACAAACACGCAACGTTAAATTTTAAGAAGTGATAGTCAGGCTGTACGAGACAGAGCATACAGACGTGGCGTTCGTTTCAATGATGTGCGAAAGTTGATTTCCGTTTGGATTAGTCCTTGCCGCAGGCGCTCGTCAATCTGACGATAGAATGGCTCACTGGGCAAGGCGTAGAAATCAAACTTGCGGATGGCGTTCACGATATCCACAAACTCGCCCGGCAGCACGGGTGAATGGGCCAAACCGGTCAGGCTTCGCTCCAAATCAGCCAGCATTTGAGGGCCAATACGCTGTCGGAAGCGCAATTCGATATAGGTATCCAGGCCGGCTGCTATAAGGGAGCGTACCAAGCTGGCCCGGAAGTTCTGAATCAGGTGAAAAACCTCATTTTCTGCAAAATTTGGGCTATCCGAAATCCGGAAAAGCTCCCGCCCGGCCTTTATCGTCTTCATAATGCTAAATTATTTAGTATTATGCTAAAAAGCAAGAGGCGGCTTAGGTTCGGGCGAAATTTGCAGCTACCCAGCTAAAATCTCTGCAATTGGCCCGCTTACACTCTCCGGATGTGTAACAATCGTGAAGTGATCGCCCGGAACATCGATGAACGGTTCATCTGGAACGTTAATCAGGAGGTCTCCTTTCGCATGAATGCGCAAGTCGGGTTGGGTTTGTGGCGAGAGGGGCGTTTGGTTTAACAGCACGTGAAGTTGCGCTGCTACCTTGGTGCGATCGGCTGACATCA
This sequence comes from Flammeovirgaceae bacterium, assembly GCA_021298015.1. Lineage (GTDB taxonomy): Bacteria > Bacteroidota > Bacteroidia > Cytophagales > Cyclobacteriaceae > ELB16-189. The sequence continues at coordinate 38,896 of JAJTGY010000032.1, read as the reverse complement.
GCCGGTTGAAGACCGATATAAAGAAATCCCGTGAGGGCTTGCCCTCATAGTTCTTCCGCACCAGCAGATTTCGAACAGATGGCAAGAAATACAGGCCAAGGCGGGCCAAGGTTACGGAAAGCCAGTCGGGCAGCGGAAACGGACGAATGATTTTCTTCTGATTGGTCCACGAGGCGATTTGCACTGCACGGCAGCCCGTCAGCTGCTTCAAATGAATAGCGACCCACCCTCCCATCGAGTGACCGATAACGACATCGTCCTTATTAATTTGAAACTTGGTGGCCAGGTGGCGGGCATAGTCCATGGCATTGCGCTGGGCATGCAGCTCCTGCCAGTTGTCGATGAATACCTTTTCGCCTGTCAAGGCCGGTGCAACCAGGTCAAAAACGTCCGGGTTTTCACCGAGGCCGGGAATGAAGACAAGTCTCATATAGCTGACGGGTGGTAGTTGTACTCAGACAAATTCACCGAGCGGGTCATACGCCTGAACGAGGTGTTGGAGCGCGGGTATAAAGTCGTGTTGCGCCCGCGTGCGTTAAGGTACCAGCTCTTGCACCCGGAGAGCCACACCGTGCCACGGAACCTTTTTTGAAGTTGGTCATTATAGCTGCGCTGGGCTTCGGGTTTCACATCAAGATAGCCATTGCCGAGGCTTGCCAGCTTGGCGAGGTAGTCGGTAATGTAATTCATTTGCGACTCCATGATGTGAATGACTGAGTTATGGCCCAACCCGGTGTTGGGTCCAAGCAGGATGGCCAGATTCGGATAGCCGGAGACTGTACAGCCACGGTGCACTTCCGGACTGCCTTGCTTCCAGTCGTCCATTAGGTTCCTACCCTCTTCACCAAATACCTTAAGGTAGAGATTGACTTCGGCTGCTTCGAAACCGGTGGCAAAAACCGTGACATCGGCTTCGATCTTCGCTCCGCCCGTAGTGACGATGCCCCGCTCGTAAAACTGATAAAACGGCTCTGTGACTAATGAAACATGCGGGCGGTTAAACACCGGGTAGTAGTCATCCGAGCGAAGAATGCGTTTGCAGCCAACTTGAAAATGGGGTAACAGTTTCTGACGAAGCCCGGGATCTTCAATCTGACTTCGGAGCTGATAACGCCCGAGGGCTTGTAAAATATTTTGAATAAGCCGGTTTCCCATAAATCCGCGTCCCACACTTTCGTAATACCAGAATATGGCCTCCCGGATAAACCATTGAAGCGTTGGAATTTGTGCGCGAAGTTTTTTGAGCCAGCCGGGTTGATGTCTGTCGTGCCGGAAGAATACCCAGGGCGGTGTACGTTGTACCACCGTCAGATGTTTTACCTGATCCACTATGGCCGGAATGATTTGAATTGCGCTGGCACCCGTACCGATTACCGCAACCTTTTTATCGCGCAAGTCAACATCGTGCCGCCATTGGGAGGAATGAAAAAAGACACCCCGGTAGAGATTTTCATTCCGTAACTCCGGCAGTTGAGGTCGGTTGAGAGGCCCGGTGGCCAGGATCAAAAAGCGAACCCGTGTGGTTGCCCCACCCTTGTCCGTCAACGTCCACACGCCATCATGGAACCGGGCTTCCACCATGTCGCAGTTAAAACGGATGTGCCGGAGCAAATCCCGTTTCTCCACTACATGAAGCATGTAGCGAAGAATTTCCGGTTGGGGCGAGTAGCGCTGAGTCCAGTTAGGATTGGGCTCGTCTGCCAGGGAATAGAGATCGCTGGCCACATCGCAGGCACAGCCGGGATAGGTGTTGTCGCGCCAGGTTCCACCGAGTTGGGCCGATCGCTCAAAGATGATGAACGAATGCCCACTCTTCTGCAGTCGCAGGCCTGCCACCAGGCCACCGAAACCAGCACCAACAACTCCTACCTCAGCATCTAAGGTCTGCTGCATCGCTTCAACGAAGGTGAATTTGGGAGTGCCTAAAACGAGGGCTCACCTACTCAACTAATTGTTTTAAATATACCAAATTGAGTCAGGCTGCAAAACAAATCTTTGTTGGCCCTGGCGTTATGGATATCTTGTGCTCGTAATTATGCATGACGCGATTATCATCGGTGCCGGGTTTTCCGGGCTTGCAGCCGCGTTGATACTTCAGCAGGCCGGTCGGTCTTTTATTTTGCTGGAGGCCCGAGATCGTGTTGGTGGTCGTACTCATACCCGTTGGCTCAATACGCGCCAGTATCTGGATGTTGGCGGCATATGGATTGGCCCCACGCAGGATCGGATGTATTCGCTGGCACACGAGTATGGCGTGGACCAACTTTGGTCATGCTTTGGCAGCCCGCACCAACCGAATACATTGGGCCGGCACCGAGACCTCCGATATCTGGTATGGCTACATCGAAGGTGCGGTTCGCTCCGGTGAACGCGAAGCTCATGAAGTACTTCAAACACTCTTATGAAACTACGGAATCTTGTCATCCCTACCCTTATTTTGCTGGCCTGGGCCCTGTGGATTCTAGCCGGCCGAAGTACGGAGTGGACCAACAGCGACTCGCACCTTGACGTACAGGAAGAATTAGTGACCGACAACGCCTGCAGGCGCAACATCGTGGCGATTCAACCTTACATGGTGCCTTCAGACTACCTCATCGAGCGGCACTTTACTGAAAAAATGAAGGCGTACTTCGAGGCTGCACGCCAAAAAGGATATCTGCGTGAACAAACGGTAGTCGTGTTGCCCGAATACCTGGGCACCTGGCTGGTGTTGGAAAATGAGAAAGAGTGGGCTGCGGACGTGGGGAAGCTGAATCATGCCATGGCCATTATGATTTCGAGCAACCCGGTTGACTTTCTGAAATCTTTTGTGCGGAGCAAAACCGAAGACGACCGTCTGGCCGCAGCGATTTTTCGGATGAAGGCCACACGCATGGCCCGCAGCTACGCCAGAATATTCAAACAGTTGGCAAAAGAATATCAGGCTACCATCAATGCCGGCTCCATTCTTTTGCCGGGGCCATCGGTGGAAGGTGATCAAATTCGAATTGATCTCAGTCAGCCGCTTTACAACAGCAGTTTTTTCTTTGGGGCTGATGGGTCGATTTATCCGGCCGTGGTGAAAAAATCATTTCCCACATCGGATGAACTGCCATTTGTAAAAGCCTCACCCATCAGCGAGCTGCCCGTATTCGACCTGCCCATCGGAAGAACGGCAGCGTTGGTCTGTGCCGACTCCTGGTATCCGGAGAGTTACACAAAACTTAAAGAGTTAGGGGCCGAGGTGGTGCTCGTGAATTCATTCTGCTCCAAGCCGGGCGCCATGCGCAAGTTTTGGAATGGGTATGATGGGGCGCCAGCGCCTGCCGATGTTGATCCTTCGGCCATGGGGCAAATCACCGAAGAAGAAGCCTGGATTCGGTACGCGTTGCCGGGCCGTCTTAAAGATTCAGGCGCAAGCACCGGTGTTAATGTGTTTCTGCGCGGAGAGTTATGGGATCTGGGCACGGACGGGCAACCCTTCCTGATCCGGAATGGAGAACGACTCGCAGTGACCAACAGCCGTGCAGCCGGAATATGGAGTTTATGCTTTTAGCCTGATGAAAAAATTTGACGTCATCGTTCTTGGAGTTGGCAGCATGGGTTCCGCTGCCTGTTATTACCTGAGCCGGGCGGGCGCCAACGTGCTCGGGCTCGAACAGTTTTCGATCACCCATGGTCAGGGATCGCACGCAGGGCAATCGCGCATCATTCGTAAGGCATATTTTGAGCACCCGGATTACGTGCCACTCCTTCACCGCGCATATGAAAACTGGCAGGAACTGGAAGCGATCACGGGGCACCAGGTGTTCTTCAAGACCGGTTTATTCTATGCCGGGCCTCGTCACCATGAACTCATTGACGGCACGATACGCTCGGCCCAAATCCATGCGATTGAACTTGACAGATTAGACACATCAAAACGAAACCAAAACTTTCCTCAATTCCAGCTATCTGAAAACGCCATCACGTTGCTTGAGCCAAATGCCGGGTTCGTTACACCGGAACGAGCAATCCTTCTCTTCGTGGAGCAGGCTATTCGCCACGGAGCAACGATCAAGTCGCACCAACAGGTAACCTGGTGGAAAAACCTGGGCACACACGTAGAGGTAACTACCGCGGATGAAACATATCGCTGCGATAAGCTGGTGGTAACGGCAGGGCCCTGGGCATCGAAAATTTTGCCTTCTGTTGGAAAGCATTTAAAAGTTACCCGTCAGGTAGTGGCTTGGTTTAAGCCAAGGAAATGGGAGATGTTTGAATTCGGCAGGTTCCCGTGTTGGTTGGTGGCTGAAGAGGGTATCCCCGGAGCGTTCTATGGGTTTCCAATTCTGCCCGCGGCCAACTTTGGTCCGCCTGTTGGATTGAAGGTGGCTTACCACTACCCCGGGCTTAGGGTTGATCCCGACCACGTGAACCGAACTGATACCAGCCAGGAGGTAAATGTGCTGACGAATGCGGTCAAGAGATTTATGCCGCAGGGATTCGATCAATTGTTGTCAGTGAAGACGTGCCTGTATACCAACTCCACTGATGAGCATTTTGTGCTGGACTTTCTCCCCAACACCGATCAGAAAGTTGTCGTGGCAACCGGATTTAGTGGTCATGGATTCAAGTTCAGTTCGGTAGTCGGTGAGATCCTGCGCGATCTCGCGCTAAAGGGAACGACAACACAGCCGATCGGCTTTTTACGCTTAGCTCGTTTGGGCCAATAAGATGTGCGATACGGTCATCATTCCGGCATCCTTTACCCAACAGGGGAACACCCTGTTTGCGAAAAACTCGGACCGTGAACCGGGTGAGGCGCAGCCCTTGCTGCACGTACCCCGAACAAGGACGGAATCCTCAACCGTGCGCTGCACCTATATCGACATACCCCAGGTAGCGCAGGTCCTCAGATACTTGGGCAATTCAGTCTTAAATGTCTGCATCGGGTCAAAAACTTTGTCCAACGTCATGCCGAACGCGCCATTATAAATTTACAGGCTAACTTTCCCACCGAAAACTGAACCCTATGACCGATGCGCGATTCCATCTCTATGATCTGGAAGTAGAGGTTATTGAAGGCGACAAGCCGTTTGTTTGCAGCCACCAGGTGGGCGATGCAGTTTCGCCTCTGGCAATTTATCGTGCGTTGGCTGGCACCACTCGCTGTTGCCTGGCTGCTGGTGTACAATCTTTAGAAGCTTGCTCATTTGAAGATATTGCTCTCCGTCACCATCTTCTTGTACTCCGGCATGATCTTTTCGTAAAGCGCCTCATCCACCTTTTTCAAGATATTCATCAATCCACCGATCCCTGACTCCTTCAGGGTCACCCGTTGCTTCCGAATGTCGTCCATCTTTGTCCGGATGGTTGCTTCCAACTTAGTTAACTCCCGCTCACTCATATGCGAACTGTTTAATAGCTACTTCCTCAGAACTATGGTTACGCCAGCCCCTTGCTTCATCGCAGGGTCTGCACTGACACAACCAAGTATGCCGCCTTTACACTCCACCTGTAGCTCATAGCCATGGCCTGTGAACTTCTGTGACAAAACGGTTCCCACCACACCCTTTTTCATCTTCCCCCTGCGCACCGCCAGTTGCTCCGGCCGGATAATCACCTTCCCGGAGCCACGGCCACCCAGTGCCTTGTTCATTTTCGCGTCTACCACCGAGTAGCGCCCGAATAACCCGGCTACATATTCGTTTCGCGGGTGAAAATAGATCTCATGAGGCGTGCCCTGCTGCACGATTTTTCCGCCTTTGAGAATAATGATGCGATCGGCCCAGGGCAGCGTGTCCTCCGGATCGTGTGACACCAGCAGCGTAGTGATGCCCAGCTGCTGCGATATGGATTGAATGACTTCCTTCAAAACACCTTTCACAATCATATCCAGATTGGTGTAGGGTTCGTCCAGCAAGAGCAGTGCGGGTTTGCCAATCAGCAATCGGCAAAGTGCGATACGCTGACGCTCGCCTCCTGAGAGTTCATCCGTTTTTCGCGACAGCAAATGTTGAATTCGACAGAGTCGAAAAATTTTATCAGCCTCGCGGGGCGTGAGTTTGCTAGCATATTCAAGTACCTGTTCCACGCGCAAAAACTTCGGCAACTCAAAGTATTGTGGCAGGTAAGCAATGCCGGGATGGCCCGGCACCAGTGTCTCTCGCGGGCCCTTTACTGCCTCACCCTGAAACACCACCTCTCCACTGTCGGGTTGCAATAATCCGGCAATGATTCTTAATAGCGTGCTTTTTCCGGATCCGGTTTCTCCCGCGATGACAATGTGCTGACCCTGCCCCTGCGTAAACTGAATATTGCGCAAGGAAAAGCCGCGCTGATCGGTTAATCCGACTCGGTTTACCAGCAGCAACGGAGCCGTCATCGGATCGCCTGGTAGCGTTGTTTCATCTCCTCTGTCCGCTTGGCCAACCGCTCAACCGCATCCAATACGGCCTGTGTAGGACGGGCATCCGCACCTTGGATCAACGCGATGACGTGCAGCAACTTATCCTGAAGACCTACGAGTGTTTCCTTTTCCAATGGCGTTTCAGTTGCAGCGCCATACAATACGTCCGGATTTTCCGGCTGACCTTCTCCCCGCAGCGCGAGCCACTTCTCTTTCTGGCCCTTCTTCCATTTTACTTTCGCATCGGCCAGCCGGGCTTCGATTGCCTCGCGTAACGATTGCACCTCATGGTACAACTGGTAACCCTGCAGCGATTTGCTGCTTTGTAAGCCAATGTCATCCGCGGAAGCGGTAACCCGCGGATCCATCACAACTGAAATTTCCTGTTTGTGGGATTGACTATCAACAACCAGCGTAACTTCATACTCACCTGGCGGTACAAAAATTCCTTTGGGAGATGTGGCCGTATTCCGGTAGTTGGCAGCAATAGATAACTCCCGCTTCGCACCTCGGGGCGGTGCGTACGACAAATCCCAAATAAACCGGTGGTGCCCTGGTTTTATAGAAAGTGCTTCAGGCTGGCGAAACCAGTAGGTTGGGTAGGCCAGCGCTGCCGTATCCGGTTGTTCGCTGCGATCAGCAGAACTGAATGAACGCACCAGCTCACCCTGCGCATTTCGGATTTCAAGTTGAACCCGCGTAGCAGCTTTGGGCAAGTAATAATCCAAAGCGGCACCGTCTGGTGGATTTTGGCCTGCCGGTTCTTCGGGTGGCAGTGGTGTATCGCTGAACATATTGAAACGCACGCGAACAGATTTTTCAGGCTTAAACAGTTTGGCTTCGCGGTTATTCAGCTGTGCGAGTTGGCGCAGCGGAGAGAAGTTATCCAAGATCCAGATGGATCGGCCGTGCGTGCCCACTACCAGATCACGTTCGTGGATGACCAGATCGCGAATGGAAGTTGCGGGCATGTTCTGACGCAGCGGGTGCCAGGTGGCCCCGGCATCGGCAGAGAAGTAAACGGCTTTCTCAGTACCTGCGAATAGCAGACCGGGCTGCACCGGGTCTTCGCGCACCACATTCACCGGCTCATTCGGTAAACCCGCCACGATGCGCGTCCAGTTGCGGCCTCCGTCTGTTGTCTTGTAGATGTGCGGGCGTAAATCATCTTTTCGCAACGCGTTCACCGAAATGTAAGCGGTGTTGACGTCATGCTGCCCGGCATCGATCTGTGAAATTTTGTCCCACGAAGTGAGTTCTTCAGGTGTAACCTCGCGCCAGTTTTTTCCGCCATCGGTCGTAACGTGCACCCTTCCATCATCTGTGCCGGCCCAGATCACATCTTTGCTGAACTTCGATCCGGCCACCGAATAAATCACACCACGCTGCGGGATCGTAGGCTCTTTACGGAAGTCGCCCACACTGGCGGGTACCTCGGGATTGGGTCGCGATAAATCCGGGCTGATGACTTCCCAACTGTTCCCGCCCGTGTGCGACTTCCACAACACGTTTGTGGCAAACAGCAGCATGGTGTTGTCGGCCGGATGAAACAATACCGGTAGTGTGCGCAACAAGCGATACTTTCCGGATCTCAGGGCCTCGGGCGCTACGTTTTGCGACTGCCCGGTACGTTTGTCGAAACGCGTGAGACGCCCTCCGTAAATGATATTCGCGTCTTTGGGATCAGCCACAACGTAAGCGTACTCATCGGCCCCCACGCCCATCCAATCCCGAAAGGAAATCTGCCCGCCCGGACCGCGACTTGCTACACCAATGGCGCCACTCTCCTGCTGGCCGCCATAGACCCAGTAGGGAAACTGGTTGTCGGTGGAAACGTGATACAACTGAGCCGTGGGTTGGTTGTACCACGTTCCCCATGATTTGCCTGCGTTAACGGTCACCACAGCACCCTGATCGGCCGCAAAAATCATAATGTCCGGGTTTACGGGATTGATCCAGATGCGGTGGTAGTCATCACCACCCGGGGCGCCTTTGAAACTAAACCACGTTTTGCCGCCATCAAGTGATTTGTAGGACGCCACGTTGGCCGAAAAAACAACGTCAGGATTTTTTGGATGCACTTTCAACTCGGCAAAGTCGCTGCCGCGCCCAAACACACGGCCATCGGTTGACACGCGCTGCCACGACTCACCGCCATCTTCGCTGCGGTAAATGCCGCTGAGTTGGCGAGCATCCACTGTGGCATAGAGCCGCTGCGAGTTGCCGGGTGCAATGGCGATGCCGATGCGGCCAAGGCCCTGTTCGCCAGTAGGTAAACCAGTCGTTAGTTTTCGCCACGTGCTGCCGCCATCGGTGGACTTGTACAAGCCGCTATTGGGTCCACTGAACGACCCGTTCTCCCACGGGCCTTCGCGGTGTTCCCACAAATCAGCATAAACGGTGTTGGCATTGTTGGGATCGAGTTCAACCTGAATGGCTCCTGTATTAGCATTGAGGTAGAGCACTTTTGTCCACGTCTTGCCGCCATCGGTGGTGCGAAACACCCCGCGCTCCTCATTTGCTCCGTACGGGTGACCCAGGCCGGCAACGAAGACTATATCCGAATTGGTGGGATGTACCACCAAGCGGCCCACCTGCTGAACATCTTTGAGGCCCACATGCTGCCAGGTTATGCCACCATCGGTGGATTTAAAAATTCCCTCGCCAATGGCCAGATCGGGGCGGTGAAGTCCCTCGCCCGTTCCGACATAGACGATGTTGGGATTCGAGGGCGACACCGCGATGTCGCCAACGGAGCCGGTGGATTCGCGATCAAAAATCGGGTGCCAGATGCGGCCATAGTCGTCTGTCTTCCAAACGCCACCGTTGTTCACCCCCATGTAAAAAACACTCGGCTGCGATGGCACACCCACGGCACCCACGGTGCGGCCCGCCCGAAACGGGCCGATCATGCGCCAACTGAGGTCCTGATAGTGGTCGCGGGGTATGTTCTGTGCGAATGCACCGATAACAAAAAAAGGGATGAGCAATGCAATGCTCATCCCCTGACGAATAATTTTACTCATGAAACAGATGAAATAATTTAAATACTGCGGCCGAGGCTTACGCCCTCCAGATCCGGTTGTTTATTAAAGGGTTGGTTGTAAAGGCGCTTGCCGGTTGCTTTGAACAGGGCATTTGCAATAGCGCCACCGGTAGGCGGCAACGCAGGTTCACCCAAGCCAGTGGGGTCAATGCCGTTATCAACAAAATGAACATCAATTTCCGGCACTTCTTTGAAACGAATGAGGCGGAACGAGTTGAAATTGAGTTGTTCCGCTGCCCCATCTTTGAACGTGAGGTTACCAAAGAAAGCATGGCCCATGCCATCCACAATACCACCTCGCACCTGTTGCTCGGCACCTGATTTATTCACCACGATGCCACAGTCGGATGCAGCAATGATCCGCTTAACGGCAGGTTTGCTACCTTTGATTTCCACTTCGGCCACTTGCGCCACGTACGAGCGGTGCGAAAAGTAGACGCTGAAACCCTGAGCTACATTTTTCTTCTTTCCCCATTGGGCCTTCTCGGCTGCTAATTGAATTACCGTTTTCATCCGGTCAATGTCGTACCGTATCTCACCAACCGGTGATTTCTTTGCCCGATCCAGAAGATCGAGCCGGAACTGTACCGGGTCTTTCTTGGCTTCCACGGCAACCTCATCGAGAAATGCCTGTTCGGCAAACGCGAGGAAATTCGTTATCGGGGCACGCCACGCACCCGTGGTGATGGGTGACTGATGCTCGATGGAGTCGATCAACAAGTGGTCCACCGCACCGGAAGGGAAGTTATGCTCCCGCGTAGGATTTCCGGAATTAATGCCTACGCCACGCAGTTTATACCCAATCAGGTTGCCGTCTTTATCCAGCGCAGCTTCAAACCGATAACGCACAGCAGGCCGGTAGCTGCCGCCCCCCATATCGTCTTCACGGGTCCAGATTACCTTGACGGGAGCTTTAACCAGGCTTGACAACTCAGCCGCTTCGACCACATAATCGGCTTTCAGTCTTCTTCCAAAGCCACCGCCCAATCTCGTCAGCTCAAGCGTAATTCTGTCTGGTGCGATACCCAACAACTTGGCCACCTCATTTCTGGCCATGTCCGGTGTTTGAGAAGGCCCCACCAACTCTACTCCGTCTGGCCTAACATGCGCGAAGAAGTTCATGGGCTCCATCGGGTTGTGTGGCAGGAACGGGCACTGGTATTCGCGCTTTATCACCTTGGCCGCTCCCGAAAAAGCGGTGTCTACATCGCCATCTTTTCTTCGAACCGTAGATTCCTTCGCGTCCAGCAGCTTTCTGAATAAAGCATCGTGATCGGGCGTGCTTTCAATGGCTGCCTCTTTCTCGTATTCAATCTTCAACAGTTTGCGCGCCTTGATGATCGACCACGTATTCTTCCCGATGACGGCAACATTATTCTTAAACTGAATGACATCCACGATGCCCGGAACCGCCTTGGCGGCTGTGCCGTCAAATGATTTCAACTTCATGCCAAATGAACGTGGGCGCTGAATCATGGCCGTCAACATGCCTTTGCGGTAAAAGTCAAGGCCGTACAACGGCTTGCCGGTGAGCATCGCCTGATTGTCTACGTTGCGTATCGGCTTGCCGATAATTTTGAAATCCTTCCGATCCTTCAGTTTAACCTCGGCCGGAAGTGAAATTTGCGATGCTTCAGAAGCCAATTCTCCAAACGTGAGTGAACGATTGTTGGCTTTGTCCCAAACCCGGCCGTTTTCTGCCACCAAGGTGGCTGAGGTCACACCCCATCGTTTGGCCGCAGCCTCGATCAGCAAATACTTGGCCGTGGCGCCTGCCTTACGCAAGCGCTCCCACGAATGGGGAATAGCACCACTTCCGCCCGTGAGTTGACGTTCGAACTTTTTTGTGTCGAGTGCAGCCTGCACAACGTACACCTTGCTCCAATCCGCCTCCAATTCCTCGGCAACAATCATGGGAAAGGAGGTCTTGATATTCTGCCCGAGCTCAGGGTTGGGCGAGAATATGGTCACAATATCATCGGGTGAAATGGCCAGATAGCTGTTGAAGTTCACAGCGTCTGACGCTCCCGCGGGTAGCAGCGCAATGCCGGCAGCCTCGGTATCGCTCCAGTTAAATCCGAGCACCAGGCCTCCCCCGGCCGCCACAGAAAGTTTGATAAAATCGCGCCTGCTGGTTCTGATGGTTTCCATGGCTTTTTATTTTGAGATTTTGGATGAGGCCAACACAATTGCTTCCTGAATGCGGTGGTACGTGCCGCAGCGGCAGAGATTACCGTTCATGGCGGTGTCAATCTCTTGCGAACTTGGCTTTGGATTTTTCGCGAGCAACGCGGCAGCCGTCATGATTTGGCCGGCCTGGCAGTACCCGCACTGAGGGACATCCACTTCATCCCAAGCCTGTTGCACCGGATGTGTACCGTCAGCCGACAGGCCTTCAATGGTGGTTACCTTTTTTGTACCAACGGTGGAAACGGGCAGCGTGCATGAACGAACCGCCAAACCGTTGAGGTGAACGGTGCAGGCGCCACACTGGGCAATGCCGCAGCCGTACTTGGTACCCAGTAAACCGAGGTTATCGCGTAGTACCCACAAAAGCGGTGTGTCAGGATCAGCCTCGGTGCGGTACTCTTTGCCGTTAATTTGCAATTGATAGCTGGCCATACGGTATTGTTTTAAAAACGGAAGGTAGCAAATTTTGACTCATCGGTCTTAGGAATTTATACCAAGAAATCAGGTGAGTAAAATACGGCCATCCTCCATGGTTATGGTACGGTGTGTTCGCGCAGCAAAAGCCATATCGTGGGTGACAATTAACATGGTTTGGTTAAACTCCTCTGCCAACTGGCGAAAAATTCCAAAAACAATTTCGCTGTTCCGTTTATCCAGGTTTCCGGTAGGTTCGTCACCCATAATGATGAGCGGGTCGTTGATTAATGCCCGGGCAATGGCCACCCTTTGTTTCTCTCCGCCCGAAATCTGGTTTGCAGCTTTCTGCGCCAGGTGATCTATTTCAAGTTGCTTCAAGCGGTGCATGGCCCGTTCAGCCGCTTCTTCCCGGGGGTAACGGCCCAGTTTCAGAGCAGGCAGCATGACATTCTCAAGAACTGTAAACTCGTTGAGCAGGTAATGGAATTGAAAAACAAAACCGATCTTTTCATTTCGCACGTGAGCCAGTTCATGGTGGGTCTTCAGTTTCATATTTTCGCCATCGATCCAGATTTCTCCCTCATAGTCAGTATCCATCGTTGATAGAACGTAAAGAAGTGTGGATTTGCCGCACCCTGACTTGCCCACGACCGATACAAATTCACCACGGGTGATCGTGAACCCGATATCATCAAGGACCTTCACGTCAATCGGGTCGCGAAAGTGCTTGGAAACATGCCTGGCCTCCAGTACGGGGATTGCCATATTACTTACCCCGGATAATGACCACTGGGTCCACTTTGCTGGCCTTTACAGCTGGAAACAAACCCGCGAGGTAGGTGGTCACAATCGAAAACGCCAAACCGATCAGATAGAACAGGGGGTCGTAGTTAATCGGGTAGGTTTTGGTTGTAGGAAGCGCCTCGGTGACAAACGGAATTTGGTCAATGATGGACGAAAGAACAAAACCAAAGAATAGGCCGGTTATCGCACCAAAGAAACCAATACCCAGCGCAATGATCAGGAAGATGAGCCGCACATCCCGCCCAGAAAAACCTGTTGCTTTTAGGATGGCAATGGAATCCATTTTTTCGTAGATCATCATATTGAGAATGTTGTAGATACCGAATCCAGCCACAATAAGCAATGTGACACCTACGGCATACGCGATTAAGGTTCGGATAAACGTGCCCGTGTCAAATTGTGCATTTGCTGTCTGGATATCTGCAGCCTCCGTACCAAAAAGAAGCTGGTATTCACGCGCAACGGACGGTGCGTCTTCAAGCCGGTTGAGCTTAACCTGAATATCGGTCATGTACGAGGGACTTTTCCCCAGAATCTTTTGCACTGTGGTGAGCGATGCGAAACTCTGAGTCTTGTCAAAATCCTGAAGGCCGGATTGGTACAGTCCCACTACTTTAGCCTGATATCGCTCACCATCCGGAGTGGTCAATTGGATAATATCTCCCAGTTCTACCATTAATCGGGCGGCTAACGGTTTGCCGAGAATAATGGTGTTGGGGAGTTTATGAACATCAGGTAAAGAACCGGCCACCACATATTCGCCAAAATGAAACAATTCTGCTTCCGCCAGCACATCAATGCCGTTGACAACACCCGTGATGTCTACATTACCAGCATTAAAGAAAACCTGGGCTGATGCCTTTGGCGAAACACCCAGCACTCGTTGGTCGCTTTGTATCGCACGTAAGATTGCTTCACTGTTCAGAATTTCCTCACGTGCTGTGCTTGCCCTCACTGAGTGTACAAAATGATGGTACCCGTCCAACTCCCTTACACGCTGGATCGGCAACACTTCAGATGGCTTAATCTCATTGTAAATTCTGACATGAGGTGTTCGATTGAGAATCAGGCTGTCAAGAAGTTGGTTAAGGCCAGTCATAAAACTGAGCAACGTAATAAACATGGTGATCGAGAATGTAACCCCAATAGCCGCCACGAGGGTCTGTTTCCATCGCGCCAGCATCAAGGACCACGCGATTTCCATGGTCAGCTTAACGTTCATGAGCCAGGTCTTACAACTACATCTTCCGCGGCCAGCCCGCCCAGAATTTCAACCCGCTGGTAATCGCGCAATCCAACTTTGACTTTGCGCAATTCATTGTTATCAAGCCTTACAGTCGAGTCCGACTCGAGAAAACTGCGCGGTAAGGTCATCACGTTTTCACGGATGGCGATAACAATATTGGCTTCCACGGTAAGATTAGGATAAAGCGAAGGCGGGGGCTCCACCCATTCTGCTTCCACCGTAAATAACTTAGATCGCTCGTTCATAATTGGATTAACGTGGGTGACCAGGGCCTCCCACACCCGTTCTGGATAACTGCTGAGCGTAACCACAGTGCGTTGACCGGGCTTTATTCGCACAATGTCAGTCTCATCAATTTGCAGTTCCAGCAAAAAGTGATCAGCCTCGCCAATAACCGCCACCGGTGTCTGTGGCGTCACTAATTCTCCCACCTCACGAAGGATAGCGTATACCCGACCATCCACTTTACTGGTAATGGTGAAATCCTGGGCTTGCTGCTCGCTGATTTCAAAATTCACCTTGGCTTGGCGGGCGGTGAGGTCAAGCTGACGGCTTAATTCGCGGTAGCGGATTTCAGCAGATTCATAGGCTGTGCGGGAATTCTGGTAAGCCAGTTGCCGTTGCTCCCACTCCACCCGAGACCCAACATTCTGGTTGATCAGGTTGCGTTGCCGTTCCATCAGGAGTGAGTCGTTAATCAACTTGCTGCGGGCAAAATCGCGACCAAGCCGCGCTTCGTTGAGCTTATCCAGGTTGCGTTTTAGTTCGGCATACTCAGCTGAAAGGCGGGCATTATCAGCTGTAAGCTTAGCCGCTATGTTTCGCAGCCGTAATATTGGCTGTCCTCGCTTTACTAAATCACCGTCACGTACCGCTACGTGCTCGACTATTCCTGTAACGGTGGCGTAGGCCTGGTATTGACTACGGCTTTTTACGATGCCCGATGCATATACCGACTCCGTGATGGAGCCCACAGTGGGCTTAATCGTCTCTTTACGTGAGCCGCACCCAGCCACAATAAGTAAAACGCATCCGCACAACCAACTGAGGGACGACACAAAAGTTTGCTTTAGCTTTTTTTGGTGCCCGAACTTGTCACAAACTCTTCATTGGCCAGGAGTATCGCATCCAAGTCCTCGCCTGGCAGCGCTATGATTTTCTCCGCTACCGGATCCCACTCTACTCTGCGACCAAGTTTATACGACAATCCGCCCATATGCGCGGTAATAGCTTCTTCAAATCCTTCATCAATTCCGCAACTGGGTTTTCCGCCATTGCGAATGCAACTCAGCCATTCACGTAAGTGGAGGAACGTTGAGTCCACTCGTTTACCATCGCGATAGGTCCACAACAGTCCTTTGTTGGCAAAGTACTTAGCCGTGGCCGAGGTGACCGCATCGGTGCCATGCGCGCTGGGATCATACTGATATACCGGTACGGTAGGATCAACCTTTCCCTCTTCAATCATTTTTTGAAAGCGCGTAGATCCCCAGTCAGGATAGATGGTCACCGCGTTGCCCAACTCCATGGAAGCATCATGCCCCATCAACACCGTGCCGCGGTCGAATGTATTGCCCAGCGTGGCACTGTAGACAAAAGTCATCCCCTTTTCTTTTCCCGCCTCCTGGCTCGAGCCAGTCGAGAAGTCCGGAAATTCCATATTGATCTGCATCACATCCGGTACATTACGGCCATCGCGGTGGGTATAAATGCCACCCGAAGCAGTAATAAATTTGGGAATTCCCATTTTCAGGATGCAGTTAATGCGATCGTAGTCGTGGGTCATCAAGTCGCCCGACAGCCCTGAGCCGTAGGCCCACCATTTGCGCCACCGGAAGAAATGCTCCTTGTTGAATTCAGCCTTAGGTGCTGATCCGAGGAAGCGCTCCCAATCAATGGTTTGAGGCGATGCCTCGGGATGAATGTCGTATTGCCACGCTCCGTTGTCGTCATTTCGATTTGTTGCGGTTACCACGAGCGACACGTGACCGAGGATGTTCTTGGCAATAGCATCCTGAGCCGTCAGGAAACTTTGGGTCTGCCGGTGTTGGTGGCCAACCGCCAGCACAGCTTTTGGGTTAGCCCGAACCGCATCGCGCAGGGCATACGTTTCCGCAATGTTGTGTGTCATGGGTTTCTCTACGTACACGTGAATACCCGCCTTGATGGCATCAATGGAAATGGGCGCATGCCAATGATCGGGAGTTGCAATGATAATCGCATCAACCTCACCACTGGCAATCAACTCTTCATGCGTGCGGTACCGCTTACACACATTACCGTTGCTGTTAAATGAACGCAGCGCCCGATCGGCCCTTACGTCAAACACATCGCAAACAGCGGTGAGTTTGACATTGAGGTTTTCCTGCTCAAGGAACTCCTTAAGGCGTGTATCGCTCGGATTTTCGGCCGAATCTTTTTTGCGTGCCTCCAGCCACTCCTGGGTGGGGAACCCCAACGCGCGCACCAGATCTTCGCCCCGCCCGCCAAAGCCGACAATGCCTACGCGGATCGGGTCTCCGCTCATGGGCCCGGTAGGTGGCGGTGGCGATGCCTTGATGTTAAGCGTCTCCAACAACGCCTTGCGTTCACGCTTGGCCTTGCCCGCAAAACTGGCCCCCGCAAACCAAATGCTGCCCAGTATCGGCACACCCGCGAGCCCTTTGAGCCAATCGCGTCTTGAAAGTTTGCTGAAAATGCTATCGTCTGCCATACAGTAGTCCGGTTAATTTTTTGATGTTGAGAATAAGCGCGCAATACCGAAATGGGTGTCGGTGGTGAGTTGCGCCAGAACAAAAAGAGCGGCCGCTTCAATCAGATTCTTGTTCACCAGCCAATAGCTGCCTTCACTTGGCCCTTGCGGCAGCCCCGGGAATGGCGGATGCGCCAGGTAATACAAAGCCAGCAGGCCGATGCCTACCCAGCAGCCCCATTTTGATTTGAAGCCAAGGACCAAAAGAACGCCCACCAGCATCAGGGCTACAATATTAGCTGTATCCACGAAGCCGATCAGGCTATCGCTGGCCAACCAACCAAAAACAGGTTGAAGAAAACTGGCACTGAGCAAATAACCCTTGGCCGTCCAGGTAGAACTGTACATTTTGATAACGCCTTCGTATAAAAAATGCCAGCCGATGAGCAGGCGGAGAACCACCAACCCATTTCGCGCGGCTGGTGATAAACTTTGTGTATTCATGAACGATTTCGTTTGGTTGTGCGATACTACGGCTGAAAGTAGCAAAAAAGAATGATGTGAGTCATGTTCGTATCCCCAAAAGGTTAAACAGATGCCATTGACCTTCTGGTTGCCGGTACCCGCAGACAAAACCAGGCAGTGCCCACGGTCGAGATGAAGAAGTAGGCCGCCACCATAGCGGTGGAGATATTCAAGTACTGCGAAGCTCCGAACCAATCGCCCCATGTGGCGATGATGCCCACGCCCAACATATTTTTGATCGACTCCCATACCCAGGCATTGGCATTACCATCCATAAGTTCGGTGTAGGCATACACACTTAAAAAAACGAAGAGCCCGTAGACAAAAATCCCCGGGCTGCCGATACTGGCTATAGTGGCAAACAAAAAGCTAATGAAGAATAACAGCATGGTCATTTGAAACCAGGTCCAGGCACCCAGGTAGCGGTGGTGGGCCGGGTTGTACTTCTCAAAGTGATAAACATCCTGAATCTTGTGTACGGGGAAGCGAGTTGCCACATCTGAAGGCCGCCACCCCAGCGGCATAAACCAAATGCGAAATTTGTCCAGCCAGTTGCCGGCATGCCAAGCATCCTTAATCAACAGCCAAAGGTGCATGAAATTGATCTTGATCGGGTTCCAGGTTTGAACGGGGCGGGTAACGCCATAGACCGGCTTAACATCGGCCAACTCAGCCTGAAACGTATCGAATAGTTTATCCCAAATGATGAAAATCTGGGAGTAGTTCTTATCGAGGTATTCGGGATTAATGGCGTGATGCACCCGATGATGGGATGGCGTGACAATAATTTTTTCCAGGAAGCCCATTTTACCAATATGCTGCGTGTGGTACCAGAACTGTGCAAAAAGGTGCAGGGGTGCCACCACGGCTATGACAGATGCTGGAACCCCAAGCAGAGCGGCTGGTAACAAGAAGATGGCGAAAATGCGCACAATAGACGAAATGCTTTGCCGCAAGGCACAGGCCAAGTTAAACTCCTCACTGCTGTGATGAATGATGTGGTTGTTCCAGAAGAGATTGTATTCATGGGCGATACGGTGCACCCAGTATCCGGCAAAATCTAACGCAACAAATGCGATGGCATACGTCCAAAAGCCGGAATCAATCTGGGTAAGGGCGATACGCCTCACCAGCCACTCATACGAGATGATGGCCACGCTAAGACCCAGTACATCTTTGGTGACATTGGTAATACCCGAGCTCAGACTTGAGATCATGTCCATATTGCGTACTGTATCGTTGCCCCTAAACCACCCGTACCATTTTTCAAATAGTACCAGCAACAAAAAAGCGGGCATCGCAATCAACAAAATCTTACCGTAGGCTTCCATTTGTCAAATCAAAACTACCGAACCGGTCCACGTCAGGCAAGTGGTTACAGTGAATAACGAACGGCCCGTGCCGCAGCAGTCGCCTTCTTCCGCGCCTCGTCAATACTGCCGGCTTGTGCGA
Source organism: Flammeovirgaceae bacterium (assembly GCA_021298015.1). GTDB lineage: Bacteria > Bacteroidota > Bacteroidia > Cytophagales > Cyclobacteriaceae > ELB16-189. The sequence continues at coordinate 20,154 of JAJTGY010000032.1, read as the reverse complement.
GGGCCACTCCCATTCTGCGTTCACCTGCCACCTCGGGCTTGCCAAACAGGCGAAGTTGGGTATCCGCTTCCTGCAAAGCCTCGGCCACGCCTGAAAAAGTCACATTTTTCGAATGTCCTTTTACCAATATGACCGCGCTGGCGGATGGTCCTAACTGGCGGACAGCCGGTATCGGTAAACCGAGAATGGCTCGCACGTGCAACGCAAATTCCGACAAATCCTGCGAAATCATGGTCACCATGCCGGTATCATGCGGGCGCGGTGATAGCTCGCTGAAGTATACCGTATCCCCTTTTACAAAAAACTCAACACCGAAGAGGCCTACGCCACCCAGTTCATCCACCACCTGGCGGGCAATCTGTTCCGCTGCAGCGAGAGCCGGTGGAGGCATCGGGTGTGGTTGCCAGGACTCCTGATAATCGCCATGCTCCTGTCGGTGACCGATGGGTGCGCAAAATGTAACACCGCCTACGTGCCGAATGGTGAGCAACGTAATTTCATAATCAAAATCGATAAACCCTTCAACAATTACCCGGCCACCACCGCTGCGGCCACCCTCCTGCGCGTATCGCCAGGCATCCAGCACATCAGCCTCCTGGCGAACCACACTCTGCCCCTTTCCGGATGAACTCATAATGGGCTTGACCACACAGGGCAAGCCAATAGCCCTTACAGCCTGCGCGAACTCCTCATACGATCCGGCAAACCGGTAGGGTGAGGTGCGCAGTCCAAGTTTTTCCGCGGCCAGCGTCCGAATGCCTTCGCGGTTCATGGTTAGTCGCGTGGCCAGGGCGGTGGGGATTACCCGGAAACCTTCTCTTTCCAAATCCACCAATGTTTCTGTAGAAATCGCTTCCACCTCGGGAACAATGAACGTGGGGTTCTCCTGACGAACGAGTTTAGCCAGTGCTTCGCCATCCAACATGTTGATTACATGACTGCGGTGGGCCACCTGCATGGCGGGAGCATTGGGGTATCGGTCAACGGTTATGACTTCCACACCGTAGCGCTGAAATTCCAGCACCACCTCCTTGCCTAACTCGCCCGACCCCAGTAACATCACTTTGACGGCTGAGGATGTGAGTGGAGTGCCTATGGCGATTGGATACATATGATTTGCGTAGATTCGGGTTTAATTCTTTTGCAATTAACAGTTTGGCCAACAAGAAATCCACGTTATCCCAATAAATCAATCCATGGCATCCCTACTCGCTTCTCCACAGATTAAAAAGAATCCGGATTTATACGTCTTCCTTCCGCTTCTGTACACCGTTTGGTCGGACACCGTGCTGACACCCAGTGAAGTGGCCACGTTGGAGGGGTTGATTCGAAGCCAAACCTGGCTTTCGGATGAAGATCGGTCCTTACTTCTCTCGCAGATTGATCCCACCGACCCACCCGCTCCCGATGATTTCATGCAGTGGCGGGAAGAAATTCGCAGAGTGGCCAGTGACCCACGGCCAAAGCAAAGTTTAGTTGACCTGGGCATTGCGCTGGCGGCTCTACATGATGACGGCACAATAAGTCCACGATTGCTGGGAGCCAAAACTTCGCTTGAGAAAATTGAAGCCACCCTGGGGCTAATCAGCCACGAAGCCGTTTCCAACTTTCACGATCGCAGAAGCACGATCACCGCACAACAAAGCACGACTCAAAGTTTCGAACCCGTTAAGCTTACCGCCATATTGGATGGGAACCAGGCCGATCTGATCCGGAAGGTGAAGACGCTGCTGTGCGACCCTGAATTCAGTTATGTCGATCCCGGTGACCTTGGTCGCTACCGCGCCCAGGTGCTACGCTGGCTCAAACACCTGGCCGATCAAGGCTATGGCGCATGGGCCTACCCGGTTAATTACGGTGGGCAAGCCGATATGGCGGGCTACTTTACCATCATGGAAACACTGAGCTATCACGACCTCAGCATGGTGGTGAAATTTGGTGTACAGTTTGGGCTTTGGGGAATGAGCGTTTACTTCCTGGGCACTGAAAAGCATCATCAAAAGTATTTAGAGGACATTGGCTCACTGGAACTTCCCGGGTGTTTTGCCATGACCGAGACGCATCACGGATCGAACGTGCGCGGCATCGAAACCACGGCCACCTATAATCACCAGAATAAAACCTTTACCATTCATACCCCCCATATTCATGCCCGCAAAGAATATATCGGCAATGCTGCGCTTCACGGGCAAAAGGCCACCGTTTTTGCCAAACTAATTTTGGATGGAAAGGATTATGGTGTCAGCGCTTTTGTTGTACCCCTGCGTGACAAATCATGCAAACTGCACCCTGGGGTAACCATCGAAGATTGCGGCCGCAAGATGGGACTCAATGGAGTTGATAACGGATTGATTCATTTCAACCAAGTTGTGATTCCCAAAGACGACATGCTGGACCGTTACTCTTCGGTTAATGATGAGGGGCGGTTTGAAAGTCCCATCACCTCCGACAATCGCAGGTTCTTTACCATGCTGGGTACGCTGGTTGGAGGCCGGATCGGCATTCCCCGATCCGGGCTCTCGGCTGCCAAAACGGGGCTCACTATCGCGATTCGGTATGGCGATCAACGCAAGCAATTTGGACCGGAGGGCGGAGCGGAAGTGCCCATTCTCAACTACCGCACTCATCAACGAAGATTGATGCCCCTGTTAGCCAATGCTTACGCCCTTCACTTTGGCCTTCAGTATCTCACCGATCGGTTTTTGAAAAGATCGGAAGAAGAAATGCAGGAGATTGAGGCCCTCGCTGCGGGACTAAAAGCCTGGGCCACCTGGAACACTACGGCTACTTTGCAGGAGTGCCGTGAAGCCTGTGGCGGCAAGGGATACTTATCCGAGAACAGAATTGATGCCCTGAAGAACGACACCGACATCTACACCACCTTTGAAGGAGACAATACGGTACTGCTTCAACTGGTGGCCAAAAGCAGGCTTACCGAATTCAAACAGGAGTTCAGTAACATGAACATGTTCACCATCGTGAACTACCTGGCGGGTCAGGCAAAAACCTCCATCACCGAGATGAACCCCATAGCCGTTCGAAACACGGATGAGGAGCACCTGCTCGATCCTGAATTTCAATTGAGTGCTTTCCGCTATCGCGAGCGTGATATCTTAACGTCTGCTGCCAAGCGCCTCAAGCGGCATATTGATTCCGGAATGGATTCGTTTGATGCCTTCAACGTCTGCCAGCATCACCTGGTGATGGTGTCACAAGCCTATGTTGAACGAATACTGCTGGAGGAATTTAGGACTCAGATTGAGCGGGTGACCGATGCCGGATGCCGGGCTGTGCTGAAAAAACTTTGTGACCTTTTTGCCCTTTCCCAGATCGACAAAAATAAAGGCTGGTACCTGGAGCAGGGCTATATGGAAGGCGTTAAGACCAAGGCCATCCGCAAACTCGTCAACCAGCTTTGCTGGGACATCCGGCAAGATGCCGTGCCATTAGTGGATGCCTTTGACATTCCCGACAAACTTTTGTCAGCTCCGATAGCTGTGCGCTAAACAAAAAAAGCCCCGCGATGGCGGGGCTTTTTTTGTCATAACAACCAGAGGCTAGTCTACCTCAAGGCCCATTCCTTTCATTTTCTTTTTCAGTGTTTCCATTTTGGGGCCATAGGATTCATCATAGGCATAAAGATCGCCATAGACGCTCAGCAAGCCATACAGCACATTGTCATCCGTGCCCTTCAACTCGTAACACTTCTCCCAGTACGGGAGAGACTCGCGTAATTTATCGCCTATTTTCGTAAAAAGCTCTTTACGCTTTTTGAGATCCGCATCGGTTGATCCCGTAATCGCACCACGCTCTCTTCGAATTTCACCCACCTCTTTATAGCTAATGTCCGCGAGCATGGCATAAGAGTCAAAATCATCTTTATCGATTTTTATGGCATCGTTGAATGCTTTCTTAGCGCAGTCCATGTCTTTAATTTTGTTGCAAATGAAACCCAGGTTGTAGTAGGTTGACCGGTCAGCTCCGCCCGATGCGATCTTCTTTTCGATCGATGCTCTGGCCTCGGGCAAGCGTCCCATGTCATAGAGTATCGCAATTTCCGACTGCGAGAACTCGGCCTCATTCGGATACTTTTCCTTCGCTTGACGAATAACCGCCAATGCCTCTTCGTTCTTCTTTTGTGTGCTATACAGTGCAATCAACTGCTGGTAGGCCTCCTTCATGGTGCCACCGCCCTTGACATACGACTCCAGAAAACCAGCTGACTGCTCATACTCCTTCGCAGCGGGCCCGAAGTACGTTCCGGCAATACGCATCTTCAAGGTATCGGCCGGAGTGAAATACATGGAATACTTGATATAGGTGAATGCCTTGGTGTAGTCGCGGTCTTCTTCATAAAAACGAAGTGACCGATTGAAATAGCCGTTACCCAATGCATCATTCACCTCGGAGATCGTGTACTCGCGCTCAAAACCACCCAATGCCCCGTCCGGCAACTTAATAAAGCCTTTTGACTTGCCCTGATCAATTTCTTTCGATTTCTCAAACGCGGCCTTTGACTCATCAAACGCATTTGCGCTCAATGCCTGAAACTTAGGATTTTTGGTGGTATCCAACGCGGCATAAATTACGCCCTTCAGGTACCAGGCTTTGGCGGCATTCTTAGAGGGGCCGCCTTTCTTGGCATCCACCATAAACTCCTGACTCGCCACCGATACATCAATTATGGCCTTGGCTTCATCCAGCTTGTTAGACTTCCAGGCACCTTCGGCCTTTGAGAGATTCGGCTTGATTTCCTTTTGAGCCATCGCCAGGCCCGGCACCAGGAACAACAGTGCAACTAACTTTTTCATTTACGTCTGGTTAATTTTAACTTAGGTTTAGGTTTAGGTTCAGTTTTCGTTTGGTTGAGTTTCCGCAGCAGGGTCATCCATCTGCTGAATTTTTTCAACAGAACTAATGGTGTCGTCTTCATTAAGTTTAATCAGGCGAACCCCCTGCGTAGCGCGGCCCATAACCCGCAGCTCCTCTACGCGAATCCGGATGCTGATGCCCGATTTATTGATGATCATGAGTTCGTCATTATCGACAACTTCCTTAATGGCAACAAGCTTGCCAGTTTTTTCAGTGACATTAATGGTTTTAACACCTTTTCCGCCTCTGCGGGTAATCCGGTAGTCATCAATGGCGGAGCGCTTCCCATACCCCTTTTCGCTCACCACCAGCAGATTGGCATCTTCCCGGGTGATGCATACCATGCCAATAACTTTATCCTGAGCGGATTCGAGCGTAGCTCCGCGTACACCCGATGCCGTGCGGCCCATCGGGCGAACATCAGACTCATGAAAATGAACGGCTTTACCCTCGCTCTTGGCAATGATGATATGATTATTACCATTGGTCAGCGCAGCATCCAGCAGGCGATCGCCCTCATTGATGGTGATGGCGGCAATCCCATTCGCCCGCGGACGCGAATACGCCTCCAGTGAAGTCTTCTTGATCGTGCCTCTCTCCGTGCACAAAATCAGATAATTGTTATTGATGTAATGCTCGTCCTCCAGGCTTTTCAAATTGATCACCGCGCGAATCGTATCACCGGGCTGTATGTTCAGCAGGTTCTGAATGGCCCTACCCTTGGATGTCTTTGAGCCCTCGGGAATCTCGTACACTTTTTTCCAATACACCTGCCCGAACTCCGTAAAGATCAACAGGTAGTTATGAGCCTGGGCGATAAACAAGTGCTCGGTGAAATCATCCTCTTTGGTTGTCACGGCTTTGGACCCAACTCCACCCCTGCCCTGCGTGCGATACTCAGACAAGGAGGTGCGTTTGATATACCCCTGATTGGAAATGGTGATTACCATCTCCTCGTTGGGAATCATGTCTTCCACCGTAATATCTTCATCGCTATGAACAACCTCCGTTCTGCGGTCGTCTCCATAGCGCTCTTTCATTTCCGTAAGCTCGGCCTTGATGATGCCCATCCGCTTGTCTTCGCTTCCCAGGATTGCATTCAATTCATCGATCAGCGCCATCACCTCCTTGTACTCATTTTGGATTTTCTCGCGCTCCATACCGGTCAACCGCTGGAGGCGTAACTCCAAAATCGCCTTCGCCTGGATCTCGGTCAGGCCAAACTGAGACATCAAACCATCACGGGCCGTGTCGGGGTCGCGCGAGTTCCGGATAAGTTGAATAACCTCATCCAGGTGATCCAGTGCAATGAGGTAGCCTTGCAGAATATGGGCTCTGCGCTCGGCCTCAGCCAGCTCGAACTTGGTTCTGCGTATCACGACCTCATGGCGATGGTCAACGAAATGCACAATCAGATCTTTCAGGTTGAGCGTTTGCGGGCGGCCTTTCACCAACGCCACATTGTTGACACCAAAAGAGGACTGTAACTGCGTTTGCTTGAAGAGATTGTTGAGGACGATGTTCGGAATGGCGTCTTTCTTCAGATCGTAAACCACCCTGTAGCCATCACGATCAGACTCGTCACGTAGATCCGAGATACCCTCGATCTTCTTTTCGTTGATCAGGGCGGCCGTCTTTTCGATCATCTGCGCCTTGTTGACCTGATAGGGTATCTCCGTAACCACGATCTGGTCGCGTCCCGTTGCTGACGTTACAATTTCGGCACGTGCCCGCACGGTGATTTTGCCACGCCCGGTGAGGTAGGCCTCCTGCACTCCCGATTGACCGTAAATGATTCCACCCGTAGGGAAATCCGGGGCGGTAACATACTTCATCAATTCAGGGATTGTCAGTTGACGGTTATCGATGTAAGCAATGGTAGCATCTACCACCTCGCGCAGGTTGTGGGGTGCCATGTTAGTGGCCATGCCCACGGCAATACCGGATGAGCCATTAACCAGGAGGTTGGGGATTTTACCAGGAAGTACGGTGGGCTCCGTAAACTGGTCATCGTAGTTCGGTTGAAAATCCACCGTATCCTTATTGATGTCGGTGAGCATTTCTTCGGCAATGCGCCTTAAACGTGCCTCGGTGTAGCGCATGGCTGCTGGCGGGTCGCCATCTACCGAGCCAAAGTTGCCCTGCCCATCCACCATGGGGTAGCGCAATGACCAATCCTGGGCCATCCGCACAAGGGTGTCGTAAATTGAGGCATCACCATGGGGGTGATATTTACCCATTACATCCCCCACGATCCTGGCTGACTTTTTATAGGGCTTGTTGTAATTCACCCCCAACTCGAGCATGCCATACAGCACCCTGCGGTGCACCGGTTTCAGCCCATCGCGGACATCCGGCAGCGCCCGGGAAATGATGACGGACATCGAGTAATCGATGTACGCGCCTCGCATTTCGTCTTCAATATTGATCGGGATGATGCTTTGTCTTCCTGTTGGAAGTCCGCTTTCTTCTGCCACGTTTCAGAGGTGTTATAAAAGTTAAAAAAACCGGGTATTAAAACCAGTGTGCAAGGTAGGTTTTTTACTATCAAAAACCTCGAAAATAAAGCGGCTAATACAGGTTTTTTAAAAGCACCGGACGACTTGAAAAACCGTCTTCGATGTGTTTCAACTAGGGGTTGATTCTTCGCTTGTTCTTACCTTTGTACTTGATCAACGTAGGGCTGTTTTCCCCATACCCGGGATTTTGTTTTTTCCACAACGGGTGCATCCGGCTTCGGTACTCGCGATTGCCATGAGCATGGTTAATTTGAGCCTGACAGTTGCGGTGAAAACACCGGGGCAACTCGGGAATGCGATAGGTGACGCCAAAGTTCAGGTAGAATGCGTTCAGATTGTGTTTGAGGGATAACCCCGTTTCAGGCAGCGATATGCCGTAGTTTTTCACCTCAAACGAGGGCCTCGCGAATACCCGGAAATATTCACTTAAGTCGCGCTCCACGGTGACACCCAGATTGAAGAACAAACTCCGGTCGATCTGGGCTTTATCAAAGTTTTTACCCGGGTTATACCCGCCAAATTGCACGTCCGCAGTAAACAGGTAATCCCGAAAGCGGTAGAACGAACCTCCTGCTAAAATGAAATACTTGCTCATCATGCCCGAGCGATTGGCCAGCGTAAAACTGCCAATCTGGTCAGTAAAACTAATGGGCGAAAACGCGCCAACATTCATCAACTCTAATGAATAGCCTGCACCTACGCGGAAACGTTTTAAAAACTCTACATGAAGCGTAGCCTTCACCGGTATGTTAATGGCCCGGGCTCTAAAACCTAACGGTGGGTCGTCCGAGCTTACCAATAAGGGCGATGGCGTCAACGGATCTGCGTTGGTTTGCGATTGAGTCACCCAGTTACTGTAGCGTGTGCCGGGCACAGCACCAGCCTGAAAAATCTGTGGAGGCAGGTCAGTGCCTTGATAGACGCCAAAACCGGGAAGTTCGTGGGCAAAGTAGGTGCGTCCATATCCCAGGCTTAGGCCCCAATTGATTCGCGAGAGAATTTTGCGAAACGGAGAAACGCCCTTGCGATCTACATAAAACCGATCGAGGGGAATCACATCCTGCGCTTGCCCCAAGCTAATAAAACCGAACACGAGCAGCGTAAGGAGAATTTTAAACATCCAACAGAGTATTTAACGACAATTTTTAAGACCGGTACCGAACGGCAGATCTCTGTTCAAATCGGTGACTCCATCCATCGATAATGAAGTCCAGGTCCATCACAGATAGACCAAGTTCCGTTCACCATGAGTCTTTCAACTTTTAGATACTCTTTTAATTCTATTCGGATGCAACTGGCGATCAGTGGATTATCTTGCCGATATGTAAGCGCAATGTACATCTCCGGATCCCCAGGAAAAGACTCCATTACAAAAAAAACCTCAGCCCGCTCGGTCTTTCCGGTCGTTTTATCAGACCGAATCTTGACAAACTTGTTAGGCATCGAAAAATTTATCTCTTCCTGCCAAGGCATGTCCTCCCCGACCAGTGGCGGAACACTGGCTATGTTTCCTGACATTTCAACCAACTTTAGGGTTGTTGGTAATCCAGCCGGAAACACTGCAGAAAGCCTTGCATCGCTTTCTTCACAACCATACAAAACTACACCTGTGCAACAGACGACAGCGTTCACCAAAATCTTGAGAGTGCTCATAATCAACGATTGGGTCATGAAATTAACAATTTTCCTAGTAAGCAGGAAATCTACTTTCTAACGAAGCAAACGTGTGGAAAAGTATTTGACCCGGCCGCCCTTCATACACGAATTGGTGAACCACTTCCCCCTGCATACCGTCCAACGTGAGCGACACCGTGTTTTTACCTTCACCGAGTGGTAACCGCGAGTAATAGATGCTGTGGGGCAGGGTTTGCCAATTGCGTGTGTCGGCTCGTTCAGTAGCTGTGTTAATGGCACTCAGGATCGATCCCAGCATTTTATCCTCTTTGCGAACCTGATACTCGGCTGCCTTTTTCAGTGCTACGCGAATCAGGGCCTTACTAAACTCCAGACCCATACGCTGCTCCAGGCCTTTAAAGGCTATCTTATTGACGTTCTCCAGCAACTGCAGGTGATACGCCTCCCCTTGGTGGTGAAGCGTAGCTCCGCGAAAGAAGGTTGGTCGCTCCAGATAACGCGGGAAAGCAACGCGGAAAAACTCCAACGAGCTCAATCCCTGCTTATCCTCATCACTATATCCGTCCAGGCTAAAAGGAAAGGTAAGGCCCAGTTCGGCATTGGTGATGTAAGCCATATTGTCTCTCCTCGTAATGATGAAGGTAACGCCCCACTCCGTCTTGATGGGTGCAAGCCCATTGTGCCAGAAGAAAATCAGTTCTCCATGAACCGGTGGCGTGAACGAGTAATCGGGTAGATTAAATTTCTCTTTATAAAAAGCAACCTCATCCTCAAACCCGTTGAGCGTTGCCGTGCGCAGCACATCCAATTTCAATTGTTCGGGCATGGATTGCTGGAAAAGCGGTTCGTAGTCCTGCTCATAAATTTCAACCGCCTGGCGATACGCGATAAAGGCGTTGTTGTGGTCCCGATCGGTTTCGTAAAGAATGCCCATGAGCGTGTGCACGAAAGCATCGCGTTGGAATTTTTTTGGCGAGCTGTACCGATCCGCCAACTGTTGCGCCCGAATGTTCAGGCGCCTGCACTCGACCAGAGCTTCATCAGTCTTACCCATCTTGGCGAAGTTGAGTGCTTTGTAGTACAGAACAAAAAGGTGTTCATGGTCCTCACCCCGGTATTGAGTTATCGTGGGGTTGGTGAGATAGGCCGCAGCCTCATTCAAATAGTTCTTCCGGTAATCCTCTCCAAAGAGATACGCGCGCTCAAGAAACTCATTACTTTCCTCATAACGCCCCAGCAACGATAGCACCAATCCCTTATTGACGAAATACAAAAACTCTTTTTTGCCGCGGGCTTCATGTGATTGCCCCTGCAGGGTCAGGAGTGCCTTCTCCAAATCACCGGTTTCAAATTGCTGGTTGAATGTCTGGTTAGACTGATAATACGTGGCGCAAGCTTCCAGCGATAGAATGACTGCAACACCGCACGTAACCTGCCACCAGTTCATGGTTACTCAGTTGCGGATCTTTTTCTTGATCTCGTGCTGCCCGTACCACACGCGCCTGTTCGTTTCCATGTCGGTCAAAAACAACGTGGTCACGTAGTTAACTACCCGATCCTTTTGATAGACATCCGTCTCAGACGTCATTTCTCCAAACAGCATCAGGTCCGCACCTGTCTCCTCGCCCCAACGTTTCATGGTCTCGGGGCTGGCGAAGTCCTGTTGATTGGCTCGTTCTACTCTAAGCTTATCCCGAAAATCCCCGGATTCAATCAACTCGGCAATTCCGGAATTGAAAATGGCGAGCTCAAACTTCTTGATGTAGGCGTTGGCGTCAATGTGTTCACTTGTCCGGTTGCGCACCTGCCCCACAATAATGGCGGGTTTGCGCCCTTTGGCGGTGGCATATTCTTTGAAACGTTCACTACCCAGCAAGTCAGCGACCATCCTGTCGGCCACTATCCGCGAGTCGCTGTCATTCCAGCGACCGCTCAGGTCTACTTGCGTTTGAGGATCGACACGGGCAACCGTACGTTGATTACACGCACCCGAAAGGGTCAGAAAAATCAGAAAAAGATAGACGCGCATAAGAATGATTTAACAAATCTTCAGCCAGTTTATTGTTTCAAACGCGCGATGGTGTCAATTGGATTAGCTGAAGAGAAAACAAAATTTCCGGCCACCAGCACGTCCGCTCCGGCATCAATCAGGTCGCGGGCATTTTCCTGGTTCACCCCCCCGTCAATTTCGATGAGGGCATGGGCATGCCTATCCTGGATGAGTTTGCGGAGTTCACGGGTTTTGGCAAACGTATGGGGAATGAATTTCTGGCCCCCGAAACCCGGATTAACGCTCATCAGGCAAACCAGGTCGATATCGGCTATTACATCAGCCAGCAGGTGAACGGGCGTGTGCGGGTTGATGGCCACCCCTGCCTTGGCTCCCAGGCTCTTAATTTGCTGAAGGGTGCGGTGTAAATGCGGGCAGGCTTCATAATGTACAGAAATGACTTCAGCACCCGCCTTGCGAAAAGCCTCAACATACCGTTCCGGCTGAACAATCATCAGGTGAACATCCAACGGCTTTTTGGCGTGCCGGTTGATCGCCTCTGTTACGGGAACACCAAGCGAGATATTGGGCACAAAAACACCATCCATGACATCAATGTGAATCCAGTCAGCCTGGCTTTGATTGATCATGGTCACCTCTTTTTCAAGATTGGCGAAATCGGCTGCTAAAATGGAGGGAGCAAGTAAAGCCATTTAAAATCAGACGGGAAAGTTACAAACAATGACGCAACTTAATTCTTCATCAGCTTGAATACTACAGTCTCCTGGTTTGTCTGCACCCTGACCAAATACAGACCGCTCGTCAACGAAACCACATCGAGTTGAACGGGGTTGGTGCTCTGCCAATTGATTTCGCTCTCGTATTCCAGGCACGTTCGGCCCATCAAATCGGTAATGATCACTTTGACGGGCTGCTCGGGTTGATCCTTAAACGAAATAGTTAGCGGTGTATCTACCGGGTTGGGATACAACGTAATGTTATCGCGGTTGTCCCGGGCCAACAGGTAACGAACGGCCGCATAAAAGTTGGGAATTCCATAGCCCATAAATTGATCTGGCCGTGAGGCCATACTAGCCGAACCCTTAATTGCCTGAACCACGGTTGCGGATGTCCAGGAAGGACCGTATTGAAGTAATCCTCCCGCTAATCCGGCAACCAATGGACTGGCCAGCGAAGTACCCGATGCGGTTGACACATTACCGGCCTGATTGATCACCGTGGTGCCCGACCCAAGGGCCATGACATCCGGCTTAATGCGATTATCGGCTGTTGGCCCTGTCGAGCTAAACCCCACGCGCAGGCCTGCACTATTGACAGCACCTATCGCTAAGATTCCATCGGCATCGGCCGGAGGCGTGACTAATTTCCATGAAATAGCTCCCTCATTGCCCGCGGAACACACGACAATCATTCCCCGATCGCGGGCCATCGCGGCAGCCCCCGTCACGATTGCCCGATCTCCCGTGAGATCGGACTTGGCATAGTTCATAGCCGGGTGGTCAAAATCGTAATAACCCAGCGATGAGTTGATCACGTCAACTCCTGCACTATCGGCACGCTCGGCAGCGATTGTCCAGTTGTACTCCTCAATGCGGTATTCGCTGGCCACATCCTCGGTCAAAAACATCAGATAGGATGCGTTTGGCAACGCGCCTTGGTAGGCAGACGTTCGCGCTGCCAAGACGGACATAACCTCGGTGCCGTGATCATCACGCTCATACACGCCACTGCGGTTGTTGACAAAGTTATACGTATACAACACCCGGCTACCTGAAAAAAGATGTTGGAAGGGTGCTGTTGTATTCACGCCAATAAAACCACTGTCGAATATACCTACCCAAACGCCTTCGCCCCGATAACCAGAGGCGTGCATTTGGTCGATTCCAATTTGAGTCAGCTGGGTTCGTGTGGCTGCTCCCGAAGACGTGCCTTCCGTTGCCTCTCGATCGCGTTTGCGCTGCCGCCCCCACGAGGAGGATTTCGGACCAGGCGCGATCAACACGACCGAGGATACAATAGGCAGTGCAACCAACGCGACCCGCTGCGATTCCGTGGCTTCCACGATCACCCCATTTCGCCATCGCGAGGCGAACAGTACCGCTGCTCCGGTAGTTTGTACGGTGGAAACATAGGCCGGTGTAACCGGTAAATCATCGATCGTTACGGCCACCTGGTTGCGGCTGCGCCTTGCCAAACTCCTTTCCGATAGGTAATCACCGGGGGACGTGAGCGAATAAGGCGTATTAGCCTTGTCGCGGAATGAGACAAAGTACCGGTTGACCTGCGCAAACACCGGCATCGTCATTAACGTGCACAGAACTCCGGCCGGCCATCTATTCACGACCAAATTCAATTAATGCCATCTTCTCGACAAGGCCTTGTTTCACCATTTCTTTTCCCAGTCGGGGCGGATCAGTATAATACTCCAACTGGGTTACTTCGCGTGTCACCAATCCCACATTTTCCGCGTACACTTCGTGGCGAAGATCCCGGAAGACTATCCGATCGTCTAGTTCAGCCTGATCTACGCGCAGTGTCCGGGGAAATGATAATCCCGTAGACGTTTCGAAGGGCTCATTGAACGACACGACCCTGTACTCCTCCGCCTCTTCAGCATTTAAGGCATTCCCGTTCCAGCTTCGACCCTCGAATAGAGGGAAACCTAGTTTCACGTAGCTCACACCTTTCTGCTGTTGAACGGCCTCCAAGCTATTTTTCCGAATCAATCCGCTACCTTCATTGATCCAGGCATCCTGAGGCCGGCTACGCCTCGCCTGCTCAACGCGGTACGAGTAACCACCTTCTGCATTCAGCAGTGAGTCGGTAACGCGAAGCCGGATCTCAAATTGCACTGACGAAACACTGGTGGGCGTAGTCACGGTTTGTTCAACGGCATACGTCCAAAACAAACCGCCTGCAACCGGAAAAAACTGACTGCCGGACTGTACGGGGGCTGGCGGCTCATTCTCGCAGGCCACCAGCAGAACCAACCACACACCAATCCATTTTCTCATGATCGCCAGCAAAGGTACCGAAAGGACGTTATTCTTCTCATCGCAATACCAACCCGTTTACCGAAATTTGGCCCAAATCAATTGTCGCATTCGAGCTATGGCGCTAAAAGTAACCGTGAAGGTAGGAAACATCGTAAACCTGAGCGATGCCCGCTATTGTGCGGGCATGGGTGTGGACTTGCTCGGTTTTCCATCGACTTTGGCACTCGACACGTATCGGGACATCCGAGGCTGGGTTACCGGGCCACGTGTGGTATTGGAACTCGCCCCGGAGGAAACAGATGTGCCCAAACTTCTGGAGTCCTTTATTCCGGATCTGATCCTGGCAACGCCTGCACAGGCCGCTCGTGTTCCATCGTCTGTACCGGTGATCTTCAGTGGCACAGCACAAGAGGTCCGTTCGCTGCCTGACCACGATTTGAAGAGGGCCGCGTATTTTCAATTGAGTAACGTCAGTCTATCAGATTTGCCAGTCGTGCGTACCTTGACAGACATGGCACCCGTATTGGTTGAGTGGCCCGGTGCGACTGTTTGGGATCGACTGCTGCAATTTCCCAACTGCGGTCTCGCCTTGCAAGGTTCAGCCGAGGAAAAACCAGGCCTTACCGATTTCGACTACCTGAGCGAAATCCTGGAGACACTCGAAATCAGCGGGGAATGAATTTGTATTTGTCTTCGCTCAAGCGCATAATCCACCCCACGCCCAGTTTTTGTGACAACTTTTCAAGATAAGTATCCACCGACAAGGAACCGGAATAAATTTCAGAGCCCCAGATATTTCCAATCAGGTGTTCGCGTGTGATGACCTTGCGCGGATTTTGAGCGAGAAAAAACAGCAGGTCAAGTTCCGGGCGAGCCAGGGGTATCTTTTCGCCAGCCAGCACTGCAAGTGATTTTGTCCGGCTCACCTCTAGTCCCCCGACCTTAACCTCACTTAAACTTTTGCGAATCACAAAGTGCCGCTTCAAGACGGCTACTACCCGGTTTGTGAGTAACCGAAGGCCCACAATCTTTTCAATGAAATCATCGGCTCCCGCATTCAGCGCGGGCTCTTGTAGCAGAGTTTCTGAACGCGCAGTGAGGAAGAAAATGTAGGCCTCTTTAAACTTTTCCATTCTCCGGAACTGTCGGCAAAGGTCCAAGCCGTTGATGAACGGCATCATGATGTCCAGAATGATCAGGTCGGGGGAAAAACCAAGTGCTTCACCCACGGCCTCGCGACTGTCTTCCACCGTGCGTACCTTGAAACCTTCTTTCTCCAAATTGTATTTTAACAACGCCAGAATGTCGGCATCATCATCCACCACCAATACCCGTGTCTTGCTCATGACGTTTGCCAAGATGAGCATAAGATGTTATCTGAACTTTACAGGCGTATTAAATCAGAAAAGTTCTGCGAAATACTATCCCCTATATGACCCTTGTCATCAGGTGGTCTACGGCAGCACCTGCCACATCCGGGAAGAAGATGTCTAAAGGTTTAGCTGAATCAATCCAGGCCTCAATCTTTGGCAACTGCTTACGTTTCACTTTCTTCAAGACCGGCACCCCGAGTTTCTTCAACGCGGCCGCGTTGCAGTGCTGCTCATATTGGCTTTTCATGGGTACCACCATCAGCTTTTTGTTCAGGTGAAGAACTTCTGCCGGGGTTTCAAAACCAGCTCCGGTTAGCACCCCCTCTGCAGACAGCAGACTCTCGACAAACTCCGCACCGCTTACCGGATAAACCGAAATACGCCCGATGTGGTAAGGCTGCCGGGTGTGCTTCGAAAAAATATGCCAGCGCACTTTGGGCCATTTCATGAATAACTCCACGAGTTTTTTGTCATCGTAGGCAGGTAAATAGCACGTGTAATGCCCTTTGTTCGTGGTCTTGGCTTCTCGAATAATTTTCCGAACAACAGGCTGAAAAATATTTTTGTCGTACTCCTTAAAGTGAAAACCAACATATTTCTTCACCGGGGCATACTTTTTCAATATCCACTCACCGAATGGGTCTTGCCTTCGTGGCCGGGGCGATTTCTTTGACAATAGCGCGGCCTGATGACTGAGTCCAACACACGGGATATTTTTCTTCCGGCATGCCCAGGCCGTAATTGGCTCAAAGTCATTGACGACCAGATCATAGCGCTCGACCGGAAAGTTATTGATCTCATTCAGGAGGTCGCCCGACCTGTTCTCCACAAAAGTTTTGTAGAAATCAATGCCACCCCGCTTGCCAAAGTAGAAACTTAAACCCTTTGACGTGTACTTAACCGGGTAAGGTAATCTGACTTCCGCTTGAGCTCCGCTCACCAACAAATCCAGTTCGCCATACCGGCTCAATTCGGGGATGATATCGACCGCTCTTGACAGATGGCCATTGCCGGTTCCCTGAATGGCGTAGAGTATCTTCATTTTGCTTTGCCGGAAAGAAATTCCGAAACAAGGTCCTTAAAAATCTCATCATTATCCAGATCACCGCGCATGTGTTTCGGAAGTTTGATGTTTTGCGCGTACAGATCATCCTGATACCGATAAATGCGCCAAACACCCTGATGAAACTCGAGCGCGGTCAGGTTTTCAACCCAGTCACCGGAATTGAGATAGGTCACCTCGCCTTTGGGCGTCACAATTTTTCGCATTTCCGGATGATGGATGTGCCCGCAAACCACATAGTCATACCCGTTGGCAATCGCGATTTCGGCTGCGGTCTGCTCAAAGTTATTGATGAACGTAACCGCTTGCTTGACGCTGTCCTTCACCCGCTTCGATAGAGAAATGCGCCCGCGGCCCAACGACTTGGAAATGAAATTGACCGCTGCATTCAGCAGGATCAGCAGATCGTATCCGATAGCACCGAGCCGGGCAATCCATTTTGAGTAACGCATGGTGACATCAAAAACATCGCCATGAAACAGCCAGGCCCTCTTGCCGTTCAAGGCAATTACCTTCTTGTTCTCAATTTGAAAATTACCCAATCTGAAACCGGCAAACTTTCGCAGCATTTCATCGTGATTGCCGGTGAGGTAGGTAATCTTGGTGTTTCCTTTGGCGATGAGGCCGGTCAGGTGTTTGATCACCAGCATATGAGACTTCGGCCAATATCTTTTGCTGAATTGCCACATGTCAATAATGTCGCCATTCAATACCAAACGTTTGGGCTTTATGGTCTTGAGGTACCGAAGAAGCTCTTCGGAGTGGCAGCCATAGGTGCCGAGGTGAATATCCGACAAAACAACCAATTCAACCTCGCGCTTGCGCTTTTTTGCCATGTTTAGACAAAGGTAAGCCGCCCATTCAGGCCAAAGATCAAGAACTATGTTATTAAACTGTTATGCAGACGTGAAGGCAAAGCGAAGGTATTTGATGGTTTCACCTTTCGCGGCAAACATCTCCTCGTAGCGCGTCTTGATATCAAAGCACTCGGCCCGCAGATCAGACGAATACAAATCATGCGTGTAGACGAGGCCATGCACATCCGTACGATTCCGCAGCACGTCCAGGGTGAAATCAAAAAGCGGAGTATTGTCCGTTTTGAACCGCACCCATCCGCCTGGCTTGACCAGCCTTTTATACATGTCCAGGTACCGCGGACTGGTAAGTCTGCGTTTGATGTCGCGCTTGCGCGGTCGCGGATCAGGGAAGGTAATCCACAGTTCATCCACCTCAGCCGTCTCAAAGAAACTCTCGACAAACAAAATATCGGTGCGCAAGAAACCTACGTTAGTGAGTTGTCCTTCAACGGCCCAGGTGCTGCCTTTCCACAGGCGGTCTCCCTTTTTGTCGATGCCAATAAAATTGCGCTCCGGAAACTGTCGGGCCAGGTTCACGGTATACTCACCCCTTCCACAGGCCAACTCAACGGTTATCGGTTGTCGAGCTGGAAAATAGCATTCATTCCATCGTCCTTTAATCTCCTTAAAGATCTCCTTGCCTGGCTCCAGCACATTGTCACGCTGAGCCACAACTGCAAACCGTTTTAACTTTCCCTTCACGGCCGCAATTATAACTGATCCAATTCGGCTACTACAAACGTGCTGCCACCAATAAAAATCAGGTCATCCCCCCCGGCCGCTGAACGCGCAGCCGCCAATGCCTGGTTGACATCGGGAATGACTAGCCCGTGCAATCCAAAACCGGCCGCCTTTTCGGCCAGTTCGCGGGCGGGCATTGCGCGGGGAATTCGGGCCTCGCAGAAATAGTACTGAGCCTCGGTGGGCAACAACGCCAGTATGCCGGTGATATCCTTGTCGCGTACACTACCCCAAACGATGTGTAAATGGTTGTACTTCTGCTTCTGCAGTTGGGTAACTACTTCGCGAACGCCATCCAAATTGTGGCCGGTATCGCAAATAGTCAGCGGATAATCGGACAACCGCTGCCAGCGTCCTTTCAATCCCGTCAACTCCACCACACGTTCAATTCCTTCCCGCAGGTGTGCCTCCGAAATTTGCCAGCCTTGTTCGCGAAGCAGCAAAGCCGAACAAACCACCCCCGCTATGTTCTTGCGCTGATAATCGCCTTTGAGTTGTGGTATCAGCCGGAACGATGACTTTCCATCTATACCAATTTCAAAACCACCCGACACGTCAGTGACTGTGACCCGATCGGTGGCAAATGTGCAGGCCGAATTCAGTTCGCGTGCCTTCCGAATAAAGACCTCGTCCGTTTCAGGTTGATGTTCGCTGATGACGACCGGTTTTCTGGCTTTGATAATGCCCGCCTTCTCACCTGCAATTTTAGGCAGTGTATTACCCAGCATGTCCATATGATCCCAGCCGATGTTGGTGATAAGCGACAACTCGGGCTCTATGACATTGGTTGAGTCAAGTCGCCCACCCAGACCGACCTCCAGGATGGCGATATCCACTTTTTGTTCGGCAAAGTACTCTAAGGCCATCGCCACGGTTAACTCGAAAAATGAAGGACGAATCTCTGCAATCCAATCGCTCGCTCGCTTGGTGAAGCGAATCACAAAATCCTGAGAAACCTCGGTGCCGTTTACTTTGATCCGTTCGGTGAACGATTTGAGATGAGGAGACGTATACAAACCCGTGCGATACCCGGCTGACTGGAATACAGCCGCCAGCATGTGAGACGAACTGCCCTTGCCGTTGGTGCCTGCTACATGCACAAACTTAAGATTCCGGTGCGGGTTACCCAGCCGGGCGCAGAGGGCCAGGGTATTCGTTAAATCTTTTTTGAATGCCATCGAACCCACGCGTTGATACATGGGTAACTGGGCGTACAAAAATTCAACTGCCTGCTGATAGTTCATAAAATAGAAAAAGCCATTCGGGCGAATGGCTCTTCAAGTAAGGTCTGCCGAGATTAGTTCCCGAACTTCAAAAGCTTGAAGCCAACTGATATTTGAAACACCTGATTTTTGGCAGCCTCTACCTGAGAGTTATTGTTTATTTCGGACAAACCAAGGTTGTACCGGGCATCAAAAGTCAAGCCAAACGGTGCATCCCAGCCAGCGCCCAAACCCAAACTAAAGTCTGAATTCTTGTAAAGGTCTTTCACATCAGAGCTAGTTTGAGGGACGTTCGTAAGTGGATTATACTCTGATTCAGCCGATGTCAAGAATCCAAATTGAGGGCCAGCCTGAAGGTTTAGACCACCAACTAAATAGAGTTTCAGAATTACAGGAATATTCAAATAAGAAAAGTTTGAACTCAGATCCTGTGCGTTTACATTAACTGTAGATCCTTGTTGAGAGAATATCAACTCGGGCTGTATACCGATTTTTGAAATTTTTATAAGCGCGAACGCACCACCATGAAATCCTGTTTTACCGTCCCATGTTGCCGAAGGATCGCTTACATCAATTTTCGTAAAGTTTGCACCACCCTTGAGTCCGATGGCGAACTGAGCTTGTCCAAGAGAAGAATGGGCCAGCAAAACACTAACAACTAACAGACATCCGATAATCGACCTTTTCATGTGTATAATTTTAAGTTCTCAAGTTTGTTTTGAGTTCAGTAAAACAGTTTAAGAGAGTAAATTTTCATGTTCGTACTTTGCATCGGTGATTGCTCACCGAGCTTGTGACATCGGTTGGTGCTTATCCTGTTAAGGTGTCAATTTCATACGCGTGATTCCACAAGGGATGCACAGT
>JAJTGY010000107.1 GCA_021298015.1 Flammeovirgaceae bacterium | reverse complement strand
CTGTGTTATAGGTTTCTTTCGCCAGGCGAAAGCCGCGGTCGTCATACAAATATTTGGTCGTGAATTTCGTCCGGGCTGCATCGCTGTACACCGTGGTCACCTTGCCGCTCACGTCATAATCCACGAACAGATCCTGCCCGGTTACGTTATCCTGCCCGATCATCTGCCCTACGGCATTGTAGGTGTAGGCATTCACGTAACCGCTCACACTGGTAAGGCGGTTGCTGCGGGCTTGGTAGCTGTAGGTAAAGTCATGAATCTTCGTTTGCGATAGATTGTACCTTTTGAGGGTCAGCAGATTGCCGTTGGGGTCGTAGGTAAAGCCAGTTTCGCGGAAGCGATTACCCTCCAGCGCAAACGTATTGGCGGAGAAATTCGGGTTGGCAAACTGGGCTTCTTTGATCTGGTAGCGGTCGTCATATTCATACAAGAACATTCCTTTATACCCGCTGGTGCCTGTGGCATAGGCGGGGTCGGTGCGCCACGTCATGGCGGTAATGTTGCCGTTGTAGAGTGCCTGACCAACAGAGGGCGAGGCCGTAAACACTTCTGTAGTGGCTACGATGATGGGCTCGCTGGAGAGCATTAGGCCTGGAACGCGTGTGCTGGAAACTCGATAGCGGTAGTTTCCGGCATGAGCGGAGACAGCATTTGCCTGCCGCCAGGTGGATTGCGTGGTATTTTGATTGGACGTGTTTACGCTGGTCCATGCCCCGGGGGTGCTTTCTTTCTCCCAGATGATGGTCGCGTTGGGTGTCAGGGGCCGGGGGACAATCTCCAACAGGCTATTGACCGTTACATCCAGTCGCTGCTGGTCCTGAAAATTTTTCTGCGGGGCATAGACAAAATCGGTGAACCCGTGGGTACCGTTTCCTGTGAAGTTGGGCTCCAGGGAGCTAAAGTCGAGGCGGTTGTTATCCACCCGCAGGTAGAGATTCGCCTTGTTAACGGCTGTGTTGAAGTTTGGTATCGAAGTAAAATCGTTGCTATGGAAATACGCAAACCGGAGACTTGGCAGGGCCAGCAGCGAGGCAGGCACCGAGCCCGTGAGGCGGTTGCCGGAGATTTGCAGGTAGTACAGCTGCGGAGTTCCACTCCAGTTTTGGGGTAACTCGCCCGAGAGCTGATTGGCAAACAGGAAGAGGGTATGGAGGGCGGGGAGTGTAGTGAGGAAGGCCGGTACGTTACCCGTTAACTGATTGTATTGCAGGCGCAGTTCGTTGATGGAAGATAGATTTGCCAAGGCCGGGGTGATGGCTCCGCTCCGGTTGGTGTTGTTCAAGTCAAGATACTGCAGTTTGCGGAGGTTTCCGACCCACTCGGGAATCGGGGCCCGGTCGTAGGTAGGAGTTGCCGAGAGGTCAGCGTGCTGCAAGTTAACCAGGTCGCCCAAATAGGGCCATGTGCCGGTAAATTGGTTGGTTTGAAGAACAAGTCGTGTTAGTGAGGTGAGTTTGTTGAGCGCTGCCGGTAAGTTGCCCGAGAGCTGGTTGTTGCCAAGATCTAAGGCGGTCAACCAGGTACAATTCCCGATGGAAGCAGGAATGGGCCCGGTGAGTTGATTGTTGCTGAGGTTGAATGAAATCAAACCCGTCAGATTGCCCACCCATTCGGGTATTGTTCCGGTGCGTTTTGAATTTGCCATACTGAAATAGGCCAGCGATGGCAGGGTACTGATCCAGGAAGGAACGGGACCGGGCGTCAGGTTGCCCTCCAAACCGAGCACGCGAAGAGCCGGTAATCCACCGTAATCTGGCACGGGCCCGGTAAGATTGGCAGAACCAATGGTGATCCATCGCAAATGGTTGAAATTTTTGAGAAACCCGGGAAGTGGGCCGGAGATAGACGTGTGGAAGAACTCGAATTCGGTTAGATTTACCAGGGTTGACCACTCGTTCGGGATGGCACCGGTAACCAAGTTCGCGCGCATATTAAGCACTCGCAACTGGGTTAAGTTCCCAATACCTGGTGGAAGTGTTCCGATAAGATTGTTACCCTGTAACCAGATGGTTTGAATATCACCATTTTCAACGCCTACCCCATACCAGGTTGCCATTTCGGAGGCAGATGCGCTGGCAGGCCAGGAAACAGGCCAATTCGTTTTGTTGGCCCAGTTGGCACCGTTGGTGCTTTGGAAAAGTTCTTTCAGAGCATTGAATTCCACCTGATCAGAAACCAGCCCATTGCTGAAAGTTGCTGTGCCGGCCATCGGGGCTGTACAGCTTCCGAGCTGGGCAGTCACCGTATAGGATCCTTCCTGGGTGACCGGCCACATTAGGTCTGATCCGTTTCCCATCTGCGGGGCAGCCATATTTGCTCCGTTTCGAAGAAGTTGATACTGTGTGCCATGTTGGCTGCCGGATAACGTTACAAGCATCGATCCCAGGGCGAGATTGCCCCCACCCGTAACAGACAAAACCACTGGCACGGGTAGCACAGTGGCTACAACTTCAGTTCGAGGTGAGCTCTCGCAATTACCGGCATTAGTATACGTGACATAAAACGTAGAAGTCGTTGCGATAGAGGAAGAAGTATACACATCGGATGTGGCCCCTGCCGGACTTGTTCGCAGAGCTGGGCCACCACTAGGGCTCGAGTACCAATTAAAGGTTCCAGCTGTGGCGCTGGTAGCCGATAGCGCAACGGTGCCGGCTCCGCAGCGACTTGCGGCCGGTGCTGTGGGCGCAACCAATGCCGTGTTCACCGTAGCCGTTACCGCTGTGCGCGCGCT
>JAJTGY010000079.1 GCA_021298015.1 Flammeovirgaceae bacterium | reverse complement strand
CGCGACACCCTTGCTCTTAGCTAATGATATGCACTTCAGCACTCATTCGGGACTTGCACCCTATAGCCAGTAAACATGCCTGACGCACAAAGAAAAAAAGACCGGCAATGCCGGTCTTTTTCTAATTTCAATTACCTCAATCCTGTTACGAAACTGCAGCCGCTGACTCTTGCAGTTTTGACGTGAATTTAAGAGCAACCACCTTCTTGGCCTTGTAGCCACAGTAACCGCACTCGTAGTGCTTCATCAATTCGCCCTCCGAAGATGGGGATGGTTGCGTAATCACTTCTTCCCTCACAACTTTGAACGTCTGGTAATTACATTCGGGGCACTGTAAGGCATGCAGGTGACCTGCATATTTCTCAATTTTGATATACCCGGTTTCCTCGTCCTTCCAAACGTCATAATCAACGGAGAAAACATTTTCTTCCGCTATCATACCCTCGTCCATGTAGGCATCTTCCTCCTCCTCACTCAACAGCTTCATGGCCTTACCCGTTTTGGGTGAAACCCGAGGCTTGTAGCGCAGTACTTTCAGGCGCTTCTCAATAAAGAAAGGATAATAGAAGTTAAGCAGGTTCTGGATCACCAGCCCTACGAGCATTCCAAACGCTACCGTCATAAACACCCGCACAAAAATCCACACCGGGGTAAGCTCCGTTATGTTCGCATTAAAGAAGAAGCAGCCACCCAGAATCAGGATGATGGATGCGATCCACAGGAATTTGATTTCGTGCTTATTAATGAAATCATATTTATCCTTGTTGTCTACGATCAGGCTCAATCGGATGAAATATCCCAAGGCAACCAGAATACCTAAGCCCCAGCAAATGTAGGCGAGGTTCAAAGCCAGACTATTCCAGGAGGCGTACTTGTTCGGGTCTACAACTTCTTCCATAAATCGGTGTTAGCGGGTCTAAGTTAGTGAACTAACAAATATAGGCAATGCTTCATGTCTCTGCGAGGAAGCAAGTAACCAAAAAAGCAATAAAATTTCATGTTTTTAGCGGTTTTTCCGCGCAAATGAAACGATTGCCGTGGCGCAGGCTTCAGGTGCTTCCAGCATGCCCATGTGACCAACCCCGGAAAGAAGAGTAAAAACTGCGTTTTTGGCCAAACCGGCCATCTGGCGGCTGACGGCTTCAGGCACAACGGTGTCTTGCTGGCCGGCAATAATCAACAAGTTGGCTGATAATGCCGACAGCAATCCGGACCTATCCGGCCGGTCGCGCATGGCAGCGGCATATCCCGTAACAGTAGAATCCGGTGTTTGATAGCCAATGTCCAGGGCTGTTTTCATCGGGTTATTGCTTTTATCGGCAAACAGATTGGGGATGAGGCTATCAATAAAGGGTCTCGCCCCGTTTCGGTTCACAAATTCGATAGCCTTGTTCCGATTCGCCTTCTTTTCCTCCGAATCGGCAAATGCCGTAGAATGAAAAAGCCCGGCACCAGCAAACAGATCGAGATAACGGGCAACCATCGACAGTACCACATAGCCGCCCAACGAATGGCCAATCGGTAGGGGCTTTTCGGTAAAATGTTGAGACTTGATAAAATCGGTTACGATATCCGCTACCTCATCAACGGTAAACGGCTGCCGCAGCGCGGGCGACCTGCCAAATCCAGGCAGGTCAAGAGTAGTTACATCAAGATGATTCGTAAGAAGCGGCACGAAATCGCGCCAGATCTCAAGCGTTTCGCAGTAGCCGTGAATCAGAATCACCGGAAAGCCCGTGCCTGTCCGTTGGAAATGTAGTGCCGGCATCATGGGTTGCCTTACCGGTTAGCCAGGCTTGGCTCCAGCATCGCGAGGGCCGCTTTCTCAATTCCGTCCGGATCGAATCCACACTCGCGATGAAGTTCAATTTGTTCACCGTGTTCAATGATGGCATCCGGTATGCCCAGCCGCTTTACTTCTGCCGTGTAGTGGTGGTCCGCCATGAACTCGAGAATGGCACTACCGAAGCCGCCTTGGATACATCCATCTTCAATGGTGATCACTTTTTTGTATTGGCTAAAAATTTCATGCAGCAGCTTTTCATCCAACGGTTTTACGAACCGCATATCCACATGCCCTGCTTCAATGCCACGCGCAGCCAAACGTTCACAAACTTCGGTGGCGTAGTTACCGATGTGACCCAGGGTGAGAAATACCAACTCTTCGCCTTCGCGCAACTTGCGGCCTTTCCCTATTTCGATTTCTTCAAATGGGGTACGCCAGTCCGGCATCACACCCTGGCCCCGGGGGTAACGAATGGAGAAAGCTTTCTCGGTTCGCGGAAGTTGCGCCACATACATGAGGTTGCGCAGCTCCTGTTCATTCATAGGCGCAGCCACAATCATATTGGGCAAGCAGCGGAAATAGGCAATGTCGTAGGCTCCGTGGTGCGTTGGACCATCGGCACCGGCAAAGCCTGCCCGGTCAAGACAAAGATTCACCGGCAAATTCTGGATACACACATCATGCACCACCTGATCATAGGCACGTTGCATGAAGGAACTGTAGATGTTGCAAAACGGCACCAATCCCTGCGTGGCCAGTCCTGCCGAAAATGTAACGGCATGCTGTTCGGCAATACCCACATCAAAGGCGCGGTCGGGCATCTCTTTCATCATGATGTTCATCGATGAGCCCGAGGGCATGGCGGGCGTAATACCCACGATCTTTTCGTTTTGCCTGGCCAACTCAACCAGCGTATGGCCAAAAACGTCTTGGTATTTTGGAGCCTGTGGCTTTTCCGGTGTCTTTTTATAAATCTCGCCCGTGATCTTATCAAACAGCCCGGGTGCATGCCAGGTAGTGGCATTGCCCTTTTCGGCAGGACCATAACCTTTGCCCTTCACCGTAACACAATGAAGCAGTTTGGGGCCCTTGATTTCTTTCAAATCACTGAGCACATGCACCAGGTGGTCAACGTCATGGCCATCAACCGGACCGAAGTACCGGAGGTTAAGCGACTCGAAGAAATTACTTTGACTAAGCAACGTAGCTTTGATGCCGTGCTCCACCTTCGATACGATTTCCTGCGCACTCTTGCCAAAGGTGGAGAGTTTACCCAAGGCCGTCCAGACATCATTCTTCAACTTGTTGTACGTGCGCGAGGTTGTGATGTCGGTGAGGTAGTCTTTCAGGGCACCCACATTCGGATCGATTGACATGCAGTTGTCGTTGAGGATAATGAGAATGTTGGAGTCTGATACCCCGGCATGGTTCATGCCTTCAAACGCGATACCACCGGTCATCGCACCATCCCCGATCACCGCAATGTGTTGTTTATCATCAATTCCCTGATACTTGGAGGCCACTGCCATGCCCAACGCAGCCGACACGGACGTGGAGGAGTGCCCGACTCCAAAGGTGTCGTAGATGCTTTCTTTGCGCTTGGGAAAACCCGAGATCCCTTTATACACGCGGTTGGTGTGAAAAACATCCCTTCGCCCGGTGAGAATTTTATGGCCGTAGGCCTGATGGCCCACATCCCACACCAGTTGATCATAGGGCGTTTTGAACACATAATGCAATGCTACGGTCAATTCGACTACGCCCAGGCTGGCGCCAAAATGCCCACCGTAGACCGACACATTGTCGATGATAAAGTGTCGCAATTCATCGCAAAGCTGAACCAATTGCGCCTGGTCGAGTTTTTTCACATCGTCAGGGCCGTTGATATTGGCCAACAGTTTTCCGGGTTCGATTAACATGGGGTGAAAAAGCGGGTATTGATGATTAAAACAGACCGTGAAGGTAAGTGTTTTGCGCAACCCGCCCAATTTTGGGCTTTTCCACGGCACCGGGTGAATAGTTTGTGGGAAACTGAGACGATAACCTGAGCCGGAAATGGGGGAAACCCGGTATTTTTGCAACTTCATGACGACTACCGAAAACTTCGAAATTCGCCTGCCCCTCTTCGAAGGGCCCTTTGACCTGCTGCTGTTTTTCATCGAACGCGATGAACTGGATATCTACGATATTCCGATCTCCAAAATCACCAATGATTTTTTGGAGTACATGCATCGGCTGGAGGAACTGAACGTAGAACTGGCCAGCGAATTTATTCTGGTGGCTGCCACGCTCATGCGCATCAAGTCTAAAATGCTATTGCCCCGGCCGCAACTGGATGAAGCCGGCAATGAGATTGATCCGCGTGAAGAGCTCGTGAAGCATTTGCTCGAGTACAAAAAGTACAAATCGGTGATCGATCAATTCCACAAGATGGAAGAGACCGAGATCATGAAAGAAAAGCGCGGCAACCTGATGAAGGAGTTGCGCCAATTGGCCGAGAGTACCAACGTGGAAGCTGAGCTGCAGGATGTAGATCTCTTCAAGCTGCTGATGGTTTTTGAAAAGGTGATGAAGCGGGCCGAAGAGGAAAAGAATAAACCCGTGCATCAGGTGATTCAATACCCGTACACCATCGAAGAACGGAAAGAATTTATTCTGAGTGAAGTGCGCACCCGTGGCCGCATTGCGTTCACCGATTTACTGCATCAGTCACCGACACGCATTACATTGATTTTTAATTTTCTGGCCATCCTGGAAATGCTGGCGAACAGCTTGTTAAGCATTCAAGTGGGCGAAGGGTACAACAATTTTTGGATCAGTACCCGGGAAGAGGTGGCGGCTGAGAATAATGGCACAGTTGGTACTAACGGCTGATTTTGATAAGTTTATCCCTATGAATCTTGACGACAAAGTGAATCAATTGACTGATCTGATGGCGGATTTGGTTCCCGCGGTGGATCGCTTGACAAAGGTAGTCTCTGAGTCACAACGCAGTCAAGAAAAGACCAATGTGGAGTTTCAGGAATTGCGATTGTCGAACATCAAACTTGCTGACGCTATTGATAAGCTCTCGGCAAAGTTAGACACGCTCGGGGATCTTGAGTCGCGAATTAGCCGACTAGAAAAACTGGTGATAAAATAAACTCGGTTGGCCGATTCAACTCCGTACCTTCAACTCTGACCCGAGAAACTTGCCGGTAAAACTCGCAGCATTTTTAGCTACCTGCTCGGGGGTTCCTTTGGCAACGATCTTTCCGCCACCGGCTCCACCCTCTGGGCCAAGGTCAACCAGGTAATCAGCCGACTTAATGACATCCAGATTGTGTTCGATCACCAATACGGTGTTACCTTTGTCAACTAATTTCTGAAGCACGGCCAATAAATGCGCGATGTCCTGGAAATGTAAACCGGTGGTCGGCTCATCCAAAATGTAAAGCGTCTTACCGGTATCACGTTTCGACAGTTCAGTCGCCAGCTTTACGCGTTGTGCTTCACCGCCCGATAACGTTGTCGCATGCTGCCCAAGGGATATATAGCCCAATCCTACGTCATTGAGCGTTTCAATCTTGCGCAGAATTTTCGGCTGATGCTCAAAGAAGGTAACGGCCTCCTCCACGGTCATATCCAGCACATCAGAAATGGACTTGCCTTTAAACCGTACTTCAAGCGTTTCGCGGTTGTACCGTTTGCCTTTACAGGTTTCGCAGGGCACGTACACATCGGGCAAAAACTCCATCTCGATGTGTCGCAAACCGGCTCCTTCACAAGTCTCACAGCGCCCACCCTTTACATTGAACGAGAACCGGCCGGTTTTATAACCCCGGATCTTCGCCTCGGGCATTTGCGAAAACAAATCGCGAATGTCGGTGAATACACCCGTATACGTGGCCGGGTTTGAGCGGGGCGTGCGGCCGATGGGCGACTGGTCCACCTCGATCACTTTGTCAACCAACTTCAGGCCGTCAATTTTCTTATAGGGCAGTGGCTCTTTTCGGGCATTAAAAAAATGCCGGTTGAGGATCGGGAAAAGGGTATCGTGAATGAGCGTGGATTTACCGCTGCCCGACACACCGGTAACACAGGTGAACGTCCCCAACGGAATTTCGAGGTCAACATTTTGCAGATTGTTTCCATTGGCGCCCGTGAGCGACAGCCACTCACCCGATCCTTTTCTCCGATTCTTCGAAAAGGGTATAGTCAATTCGCCACTCAGGTAGCGGGCCGTAGTGCTGTTGTTGCGCAGAAACTGCTGCGGACTGCCCTCGGCCACGATAACGCCACCATGACGGCCCGCGCCCGGACCAATATCCACAATGTAGTCGCTCTCGAGCATCATTTCCTTGTCGTGTTCGACTACTACCACGGTGTTGCCAAGGTCCCGCAAATCTTTCAGGGCTTTAATCAGGCGGGCGTTGTCGCGGGCATGCAACCCAATACTTGGTTCGTCCAAAATATACAGCACGCCCACCAGTTGCGTACCAATCTGGGTAGCCAATCGTATCCGTTGCGACTCACCACCGCTCAAGGTGTTAATCGGGCGGTTCAGGTGGAGATAGTCCAGCCCGACATCCAACAGGAAACCAATCCGCTTGCGAATTTCTTTCAACACTTCAGTGGCAATCACCCGCTGCTTTTCATTGAGTCGGCCTTCCAAGCCGTCAAACCATCGGCTAAGCGCTGAAATATTCAGTTCAGCCAGTTGGGCGATGTTGGTGTTGTCGAGCTTAAAATGAAGAGATTCTTTTTTCAGACGAGCGCCCAGACATTCCGGGCACGTGCGGGTGATGGTAAAATCCTCCGTCCACTTTCGGGTAAAGTCCGACCCGTCCTCACGCATCTTATTGATAAAACTGATGATGCCTTCGAATTTGGTATTCCATTCAGTACCCGGATACTTCACGGATGCGACCGCCACGGGCACATCATCTCCGTACAACAATATCCGCATCACTTCTTTCGGAATGTCTTTGATGGGTGTGGCCAGCGATACCTTGTATCGTTTTAATATCGCCTCCACTTTTTTAAAGATCCAGATGTCGCGGTATTCACCAAGCGGCAAAATGCCTCCGCGGCTGATGCTTAGCTTTTTGTCCGGAATAACCGACTCCTCAGTAATTTCTTCGATAACACCCAACCCGTTGCACACCGGGCAGGCTCCATAGGGTGAGTTGAATGAAAACAAATTGGGGGCAGGCTCGTCATACGAAAGGCCCGTGGCCGGATCCATCAGGAACCTGGAAAAGTGATGCACTTTACCCGACTCCTCCATGGCCATCATCACGCCTTTGCCTTCTTTCATGGCTCGTGCCACCGACCGGCTGATCCGGAATCGATCCTGGGGATCAGCAACTATCCGGTCAACAACGATTTCAATGTCGTGTATCTTAAAGCGATCCACCTGCATTTTGGCGGTGATCTCCGCTAACTTCCCATCGATTCGCACCTTGGTAAATCCCTGCTTTCGAATCTGAACGAATAACTCGCGATAGTGGCCCTTTCGGCCTTTGACCACCGGAGCCAGCAGGGTGAGTTTTTTGCCTGCGAAATTCCCCAGCAGGGCATCCAGTATCTGATCTTCCGATTGGCGGATCATTTTTTGCCCACTCAGGTACGAGTATGCTTCACCCGCGCGGGCAAAGAGCAGGCGCATGAAATCATAAATTTCGGTAACGGTGCCAACCGTTGAACGCGGATTGCGCGAAGTGGTCTTCTGCTCGATGGAAATAACCGGGCTTAAGCCGTTGATCTTGTCCACATCGGGGCGCTCGAGGTTACCGATAAAGCTGCGTGCATAGGCAGAGAAACTCTCCATGTAGCGCCTTTGCCCTTCGGCATAAATGGTATCAAACGCGAGCGATGATTTGCCGCTACCGCTAATGCCGGTGATAACCACCAGTTTGTTGCGCGGCAACGCCACCGACACATTCTTCAAATTGTGCTCACGAGCCCCGATCACTTCGATGTGGTCGTGCCCGGTAGGGTCATTTGAAAGAACATTTTCAGATTTTGTCATTGCCGCAAACCAATCGGCAAGAAATACAAATTTGAACTACGGATTGTTTCCGAACTAAAAAATAATTTGATCGATGAAGACTGGAACTAAAATACTAACTGGCAGCCCAGTAACCGGGATTCAATCTTTCCTTGATCGCTCGGCAATTGGATAAACCGGGCAACTTGGAGAAAGAAACCGGTCACATCTTTTGTCAAGGGGTCAACCACCCAATATTCTTTGACACCAAACGTCTCGTAAAGGTCTCGCTTCTTAACCAGATCATAATGGCTATTGCCGGGCGAAAGTACCTCGACAATCAAATCCGGAGTACCAAAAAAAGACTGATCCAACTTGCCTGGGTTACCCTTCAAGATTACCGTAATGTCAGGCTGAACAGCATTACCCGTATTATCTAAAAAAACATCGAATGGAGCCGGCACGACAAAGCCCAATCCCTGATCCTCAACCCATTGATCTAATGCTCGGGTAATTTTCTTTTGAATCTGTTGATGGATAAACTGCGGTGCAGGCGACATAATCAAATTATTATCAATCAACTCCGCCAGCGTACCCTCTGGTAAACTCTGATAAACCTGCATTAGGGAACGGGGCGGTGTCTCGATCGTTCTCATTGATCAAAGATACAAATTTGTCAAGCCACGTCCTTACCCGTGGCCCAGCGCAACATTTCGAACCAATCTTGCCGATCTAACTGAATAGAAAGGGCTTTGGCTGATTCGACAATGCGATCGGGCTGTGTCGTACCGATAATGGGAAAGATTCCGCTGGGGTGCTGCATTAGCCAGGCCAGTGCCAACTGGCTATACGAGGCATTGTGCCTGGCCGCCATCGCGAACCAGTCGCGCTCATCGCCTACCCGTTTGCCACCACCCAGGGGCGACCAGGCCATGGCCCGCACCCGGTGAAGCATCAGGTTATCCAAATCACCGTTGAACAACGGATCAACCCGTGATAACGAGATTTCAATCTGGTTGGTGACCAGCGGAAAATCCAGCGCTTGCTGAAGAACATCAAATTGGGAAGGCGTGAAATTGGAAACGCCAACGTGGAGCACTTTGCCTTGTTGCTTCAAATCCGCAAACGTCTCAGCCAGCTCCGCGGGATTGAGCAGGGGATCGGGCCGATGAATCAACAGAAGATCCAGGTAGTCCGTGCCCAGTGCCGCCAGTGAATGGTCAACTGACCAGGTGACGTGCGCGCGAGTGGTGTCGTAGTGCTTCAGTCGCGTGGCGGGGCGTTTGGCCGATAAGAGTTTGATACCACACTTGGTCACCAGTTCCATCTGGGCGCGGAGCGCGGGCTGTTTTTTTAAAACCTGCCCAAAAATCTCCTCGTTGCCATGGTCTCCATAAATATCCGCATGATCGAAGGTTGAAATGCCCTGATCCAGGGCTGTTCGAACCAATCGGTCCACCGTTTCGGGCGAAACGGTATGCCAGCGCCATACTCCGGCAACGAGGCGGCTGATCTCCGGCCCGTCTGGATGCAATTTATCCCGTTGCATTACGTGGTCGTGTGCTGAAAGCACTCCTTGGTTTTATTTCCGGTCATGCGCTTACAGCGGGTGCCATCTTTGGTTTTGCCTTCGCACCGGTTCAGTTTTGCTTTGCCCAGATCATCGGGCTTGCAGATGTCACAGGCTTTTTTGCCCGCCTTTTTTGCCGAAGCCAGCGTCCTGTCTTTGGCATCGCCCGACATCCGGCAATCGGCCGTGTGGTATTTTTCACCTTTATCCGAAGAATAGACGGTTTGTGCTTTGGCGGCCAAGGCAAAAAAGAAACCAAACGACAGCAGAAGGAGAATTTTTTTCATATCGATTCAGTTTGGCTATCAGGAATCAGCTTGTCATCGTAAATTTAGCAAATCACACCAACCGGTATATGGAAGTCTCCGATCTTTTTCATGACCCCAAACTCATTGACGGTCTTCAGCGGTTTGGGGTATTGAAGAAAGTGCAAGCAGGGGCCAAAGTCATTTCTTCGGGCGACCCTGTGGTGTTTACGCCTCTGGTGTTAGCCGGCAGTCTGCGCATTATGCGCGAAGACGAAGAAGGCCGCGATGTCTTCCTTTATCATTTATACCCCGGTGATACCTGTGCCATGTCGCTCACCTGTTGCCAGTCCGGCCAGAAGAGTATGGTCAATGCCGTGGTGGAAGAAGATGCCCGTATACTCTTCATTCCCGCTAATCAACTGGAGGACTGGTTTCAGTCAGCCGAATGGCGCCAGTTTATGCACACCACCTATTCCAATCGCTTTGCCGAGCTGCTTCGAGTGATTGATCTCATTGCGTTTCACAATTTCGACAAACAGATACTGCACTACCTGCAGGAGCGGTCCAAAGCGCAACGCACCCGCGTACTCCATATCACCCATCAACAAATCGCTGACGAATTGCACACGCACCGGGAGGCAGTCAGCCGTTTGCTGCGAACCATGGAAACCAAGGGATTGGTAAAACTGGGCCGCAATACCATCGAAATTCTGACTGGCCTGTAACATTTGTTCCTGACGCAGAGAGCGCCTCGCTTTAGATTTGCATAAAAAAAGACGATGAGGTGGCCAACGCGATGGGAATGGATGGGATTGGCAACTGGACTGGCGGCCGGTTGGGCCTATTGGTATTATGTCGGGTGTTACTCCGGCACCTGCCCCATTACTTCCAGCCCGTTCAACAGCACGCTGTATGGCGGTGTACTGGGCTGGTTAGCCGGGGGCATGATCAAGTCGTCTGAAAAAACAACAAAAACAGAAAACCAATCTAATTCAAACTCATGATGGAACTATTGAAAAACATGCTGGGCCTTGGCCCCAAAGTAGATTACGCGGAATTAATCAAAAACGGTGCGGCTGTGGTGGATGTACGCTCGCGGGGCGAGTTTGCCGGAGGTCATGCCAAAGGCGCAGTAAATATTCCGCTGGATCAATTGAATGCTAATCTGAGGCGATTCAAGAGCAAAGACCAGGTGATCATCACCTGTTGTGCATCAGGTATGCGCAGTTCTTCTGCCAAACAAATTCTAAAGCAGGCCGGATTCGTGAACGTGCATAACGCAGGCCCGTGGCAAAATGTAGCGTAGCGTATGGCACAACCCACGTTCTCCGAACTCATTCGCTCACCTCAACCGGTACTGGTTGATTTTTCAGCCGAATGGTGCGGCCCTTGCAAAATGCTCGCCCCCATTTTGGAGCAACTGAAAACAGTTGTGGGTGAAAAAGCAAAAATTGTAAAAATTGATGTGGACCGTAATCCGCTGGCGGCCCAGGCGTACCACATTCAGGGAGTACCCACGCTGATCTTGTTTAAGAATGGCGAAGTGAAGTGGCGGCAGTCCGGGGTTATGCCCCTGGCCCAACTGCAGCGGGTGATTGAACAACACCTATAAGTATGGAACATTATTATGATGTGAACGTCATGTGGGAAGCCGACCGCCAAGGCGTGTTGAGTTCCACCGTATTGCCCCAAACGATTGACGTAGCTACCCCGCCCGAGTTCCCAAAAGGCATGGCGGGTATTTGGTCGCCCGAACATTTGCTCGTGGGCGCAGTGAGCAGTTGCCTGATGACAACTTTCCTGGCCATTGCGGAAAACTCTAAACTTGAGTTTAAGGCGTTTCAGTGTGCGGCCACCGGCAAACTGGAGTTGATTGAGGGTAAGTACATGATTTCAGAAATTGAACTGAAACCCGTGGTTACCCTGAAAGAGGGGAAAGACCGTGAACGGGCCGAACGCATTGTGCAAAAAGCCGAAGCCGCCTGCCTGATTACGAATTCGATAAAGTCGAAGGTGACGATGTTAACTCGCACAGAGGTAAAAGACCCAGCAAGCGTTTAACTCGAAAGTACCCGGGACGGGAGTTGAACCCGTACAGCCTTTAAGGGCCACAGGATTTTAAGTCCTGCGTGTCTACCAATTCCACCACCCGGGCATTT
>JAJTGY010000031.1 GCA_021298015.1 Flammeovirgaceae bacterium | reverse complement strand
GAACAGAACAAACAGTGAAACAAAGTGGGCTGGTGCTCCCGGATCTGGCGATTGGAGCAATGGATTAACAAAACTTCACTCGTAAAACTCTAATTTGGGTTTGGCCTCCCTGACAGTACCTTAGCCCATGGTCGGTGTTGTCACCGACCAGCGATGTCACCCTTCTCACTTCTCCTCACAAGTGCTCATCGCAGACAGGCGCAAGCGTCATGCTTGTGCCATTTCTCCGCAAGCATGGGTGTTCATCACCAACGAGAAGTTCAAACCAAATTGCCGGTGAAGAACACCGGCAATGGCAAGAGGTCGCCTCTCCCTTAAGTGATAGATGCGGTCACTTTGGGTGCTTCGGTATTATTCCAATTCTGCCGATGCCGACTCAACAAGCATGAACTTGATTTGCTGTACTGTGATTTCAAAAACATCTGTTCGGTACTCTTGTTGACCCAAGCTTCTTGCCTACGCCAAAGGAAGTGTATAGGCTTAGGCATGATGACGAAACCATAAAGCCATATCCGCTTGTCATTCACCATAAACCGAAGGCTGTCCATGAGCACGTCCTCGCGCTCGTCAGCCTGCAGCAGATATTGCGAGTTGAAGCACGTAGCGGTGAAAACTCTATGTTCCTGGTTTGAATATAGGTGAATTAACATACTGCTATTTTACGGTTTCATATGTTACCTTTATTTCATGCTTCTGTTGCCTTGTGTTTGCATCAAAGTAGAGACTTACTACATCGCTGCCTTGCTCTGTTGGTAGGATTGTAAATGAAACTGATGTGCTGTCCCTTGGTTGCACAATCAAGTCTTTTATTAAAAATTCCGTACAGCAACACAAAGTTTTTAAGTTTGCAATATGTAATTCGGTATTCCCAATATTCTTAAAAAAACCATCAAAAATGATAGGTTTAATGGAAGGAACCTGCCCTAAATCAATAAAGTTTTCAAATTTAATTTCAGTCTTTGGATAGGTGTCAAAATAATTAGTTTCAGACTTGTTTAATTGCTTTACGGCAAAAACAACTATCCCAGCTACAAAAAAAGCGTATAGAAAAAAGTCAAAATATCGACCATGTTTTTCACTTGCCATATTTGACAGTTTTAACTAAGAGGGGATATCCATCGAAGTGTTTTAAGAAATACTCGTTTGGCATTTTGCTAATCGAATTTTTCTCGTTTTGATAGTAAATTTGGGTTTCTTTGTTTTGGAATGCCGTAACAACAAACGTTGGTTTTATTGGTCTATCTGGCTTTATGGGTATAATTTCCAAGCTAAGGATAAAGGTCCGCAACCGTTAATTTTGTTTCAGTATGATCAAACACCTTGAGTATTTTATTGTCTATCCCTTCTAAGGCCACTACCTTTTTATAAAAAGGGGCATTATTAACCGCATCATTTAACGTGCCATACAGAGTTATTGCAATATCATCCTCACGACAAATATTACTCAATTCGACATTTACTTCATACAATTCTTTTACGTCTAAATGTGATAAATCAATTTCAAAATACCATATTGTATTTTCGTTCAACGCAAACGACATTGTTTTACTCTTACCTTTCTTTTTGTCGACATGCACAAAAGGCTTGATATCTTTGACAATAACTTCATTCAATTCAATTACTTTGGGTCTTAGTAAAAGGGTGTGAGATTCTGAAGAACTTCCAATCACTAATGCAGTATCATAATACCCAATATGAGAGAGTCTAATTTTGTTGTACCCATTAGTTTCAATGAAAAGCGTTTTTCCTGTGCACGTAGGTTTTACGCCTTTAATATCCTCATTATTCTCTATGCACACACTAATTGCACAAACATCATCAATATCTTCATTTTGGATTTCAATCTTAATCTGGGCTATGCCATGAATTGAAATCAATAAAAATAAAGTAATATATCCAGTGCGATTCATTCTAAAAAATGTATACAAAAATTGTAATTGTAGACTTACATGTTAAAAATTAAATTTGGTACCAACAGTCTTGTTGGTACCAACCGAACAGAACAAACAGTGAAACAAAGTGGGCTGGTGCTCCCGGATCTGGCGATTGGAGCAATGGATTAACAAAACTTCACTCGTAAAACTCTGATTTGGGTTTGGCCTCCCTGACTGTACCCTCAAACAAAACATACCCGATCACCACACCATACTCCAACAGCACAAGCGCAGGTTGTTCTACATAGCCTGCTGTGGAATAGCCCGTGTAGGTTAGAAAAATAACGGCTGACCACACCACCGCTCTTGGTGTTGCTTGCAGACAAATCGGGCGGTTTCACTAACAAGCCTGAGATTGCCCTGCTTTTACTTACTGCTCGTGGTGCAATGCCAATACTTTATCTCTTTCGTTTTTTTCTTAAACCTTGAGTTACCCATGGAATCCAAAACAAGACACTGCCGGAAAGCAAAAGAATATCTCCCTTCTTCATAAAAACAAAACTCGCGAATATGCCTGTTATCCATCTTAACATCATCTGTTCGTGAACTCTCGCACCAATGCTGGCGCACAACTCGACAGGCGTGCGAGGCAGGCAAAGCACCGAACCACGCCTCGGGAAATTCGCAAACCAGAAGGCGGAGTGATAGGCGTGGCGTATTCCAAAAAGTAAGGAGAGCTCGTCATCCTGGCAATGCTGCCAATACGCCCTGTCAGATTTTTCAATCATCGCCTTTAGTGGCATGTAAGGAATAGTCGAATTCCTCAAATTTTAATTATGGTATTAGGGGCGGCAATGCCCGAAACACCCTAAAAATGTTGACGGCAATGCTTAACACCCCTTGCTTTGCGATGTACCATTTAACGCAAAGTTCAATGGCATTTGAAGAACAGCGGGTATTACTTTTATCCCATGTTTCACATAAACCAAAATGCCATGTTAAAAAAATCATCCCCCCCCCGTGGGCTCTTTTCCGCCCGGGAGCGATAAGCTCCCTCATTCTCTTTGTTTTGGTGTTGGGTTGTACCGATGAATCGCTGCTGGAGGAACGTAGCGTAAAATCAGTACCATCGGCAACCGTCAAAGACAAATTGTCGCAGCATTTCGCGAAGTCGCTTGCCGCATCTTTGAGTGACCAAAATGTAAGAGACTTTATAAAAGACCGGACATTAAACCGATTTGATGGCGACAACAATTTTTTGTTTCAATTTGAAAAAGACCGGGAAATTGGCCGATCAGCCTCTTCGGCAGGTAAGGCTACAGGAAAAACGTTAGCGGAGGTTTTGTTTCCCGCTGCGCGTGCGGATTCGCGAGTGGGTACCGCCCCCGGTCTGCTGGATTCCCTCGGCACGCTGCACCCTCTTTTACAGGTTGCCATTCCATCGCTTGCGAAGGACTCGATCGAGAACTGGGATACAGCCACGCGGATTCCGCTGGTTGCCTATGTGCCGGAAAAAGAAGGTGACGAATTAATAGCTTTTGATGCCGAAGGCAATGAGCACCGGCTGAGCGCCACCGAGGAACCCGACCAACTGGTGATTGTTATCAGCGAAAATGAGCGTGTAATGGCCACGGCAAAGAGCGGTAAATCTGCCAGTGGCGGACGGGCGCAAATGTTTGACGATGTCGTTTGTATGACCCTTACGCCCATCTATTCCACTGACGAGTACAACTACTATTACCGTTCGGATTATTACACCGCGGTTAACTCGTGTTATAGTGGTGGTGGATCCTCCGGTGGCGGCTTCAATTCCGGGCCGGTGCCGTGTGATAGGGATACGAGAAATAACAAAGATGAATTGGTAAGGATGAAATTTTCTTCGATCAGGGATTTCAACTTTGCAAGTCAATGGTTTGACGGAGGACTAGAGATTGAAGTTACTGTAACTTTCGCAAGGCCAAACGGTGCGGTGGCGAAGGTTACAAAGTTTATCTCCTGGCCCGACCGAGATTTTAAGAACTGTCCGTTCCCTGGCTTCACCTGTAAGCCTGCCTGGAAAAACGTCAATTTGGAGATTATCACATGGGATAAAGAGACTTATGGTGATGCCATGCACTACTTCTGGGTTGAAAAGGATCCGGGAACCCAGTCAACTCTTAGCACTAGTTTTAGTACAACGTTTGACAATACAGACGGGTCCAAATCAACTTTAACCAACACGTTGTCTTTTACTATTACAACCGAAGATGATTTATTGGGGGAGGCAGTTGTAGAATATTGTGACAAGGCTAACAACGAAGGTTATCAGTATAGCACAGGCAAAATTTATTTCAATGTAAAAGAGAGATAAGATATGAAGTGGTTAGTTGCATTTGTCGTCCAACTTTTCATGCTTGAGGGCCTGTGTCAAACACCAAGGCTCTCGTTTGGGCCAATACTTGGCAACTACATTCCCTCCGTAGCGGGGAGCGCTACAGCAGGCGATGTTCAGGTAACCACGACTCCGGATGCTGGTGACAGTGAGCGCATGATCGGCCTGGGGATAAGCTATCGAGTTAACAAATATTTGTCGGTTAGCAGCCAGATCAACTACACCCAGCAATTTGCGAGTTTTACTGTGTGGAATGCTGCCGAGCAATGTCAGTTCTGTCCCGTACGCAAACAAGGAGGTTTCGGTATCAATATCATCGAGTTTTACCCCAATGCGGACCTGAATTTGATACATCTTGGGAAATTGGCGCTATCTGTTAATGGTGGTGTAAGCTTTCACTTCCGTTATGATTATCAACCGGGGGCGCAACCGCCCCCGGTTTCTTTTGGCTCCAAGCATCCGGGTGTAGCTGAAGTGATCAACCAACTTTGGGACGGGTATAAGTCTAACCAGTTGTTTTTAACCTACGGTTTTGGAATTCGGTATTCGCGGGTATTTGCGCTCGTGCGCTGGTTGGATATGACTGGGCCCTCAATGATGAACAACCTGAGTCTCAACGGAAACTCATACCCGCATATTGTGAATAGTAATTTTGTCCTGATTTCAGTTGGTTATCATTTTTATGGATTCCGAAGAAAGAATTCCAACAGATCGTGACAGCCGCGCAAGTTTTGAAATGTATTTTTTTCAAATCAACCCGCCTCAGCGCAGGTGATGCCCGACACAAATTCAAAAATTGCAACTGGCTAGGGCTTAACTGCTGGACAACTTGGGTTGACTTTTATCCAACTGAAGTTATGAATTGGGATAAATCAACGTTTGGTAACATGATGAAATATACATAGTACGAGGAAGATAGTGGTGATCCGGTTGAGATATCATTATCTATGACGACCCAATATGAGGGAACCGGTGGTACAAAAACATCCGTAACGGGACAGGTGAAAGTGACAA
This sequence comes from Flammeovirgaceae bacterium, assembly GCA_021298015.1. GTDB lineage: Bacteria > Bacteroidota > Bacteroidia > Cytophagales > Cyclobacteriaceae > ELB16-189. The sequence continues at coordinate 44,301 of JAJTGY010000031.1, read as the reverse complement.
TAAGTAATGAAGACTACGCCCTTGGAGAAGCGATCGTGGAGTACTGTGATAAGACGACCAATGGAGGATATCAGTATACTACCGGAGTTGGTTACGTATTTTTCCACATTAGACAATAGTCATGTATTGGCGGGGCGGATGTATTCCGTCTCGCCAGTTTTTTACAACAACGAAGCATTTAGAAATCATACTGATACTCCTTATTTCAGTCTCTAACCTTTTTGCTCAGGCCAGTTTTGGACCGCAGTTAGGTTTACAGTATCTAACAAAAGCAGGAGGTGCCAATTGCGACAGCATCTCTGTACGAAACCAATCCGGAGGCGGTGGTCCTTGGATATCCCTCGGCTTTTTTTTCAGCGTGACGTAATACGTAACTTCTCTTTTCGAGTTGAAATCAATACCTACCGAAATGATCTATCGGTGTTGGCGTATAACGCTGAAGCTACCTGCGCTCTATGTCCGGTTAGTAAAGGCGGGGGCGTTTCATATCGAACGTTTGAGTTGCCAATTAGCCTTCAATTCATTTTACCTTTAAAAAAGAATACTGTTGATATAGGCATATTGGTGGGCATAAACTTGGAAATGAACTTGAAAAATGGCCAGTCATACGAGTATTCACCATCATTCGGGCTCCACCCGGGTGTGTTCGATGTCTTAAAAGCTATCGAAGACAATTCAATTAAACCGTTTACATGCAGTTATGCACTAGGCGTACAAATAAAAGTTTGGCGCATATCCGTAATCGGCAGGGTGGCTGCCAATATCTCGCGTACAATTACCAGTGATATCTCGGTATGGGGGCAGCGCTATCCCTTTGGCACGAACCAGACCTCTTCTATGTTGACGATTGCTTATCACATTAGCCCCAAAAAATGAAGTCTTCAAATTAAACTTGGTTTTTTCTTGTAAACCTGCATGGAAGTCGATAAATACCGAAATTGTAACGTGGGACAAATCGGTTTATGGCAATGCGATGCATTATTTCTGGGTTGAAAAAGATCCAGGAACCACAACTACCTACAGCACGAGTTTCAGTTCGAAATTCGATAATAGCGGTGGAACGAGTAGCACGGTGACAAGTCAGTTGTCTTTCACCATCACCGATGGCGATGATTTGTTGGGAGAATCAATTGTTGCATATTGTGACAAGGCTAACAACGAAGGTTATGAATACAGCACGGGAAGGGTCAATTTCAATGTTAAAGAACGCTAAAACACCCGGCATAAGCCCCCTTAGGGGGCTTATGCTTTTATCTGCTTTTTCCCTCGCTCTACCAAGTACACTAATAGGGCAAAAGCAATCATTTGGTCCAAGTGTCGGAGTTTATGCTCCTAAAATAACCGGTGGAGCTGTGGCGGGTGATGTTGTCGTAATACATGATCCGACAACTCCAAACCGTGAGGCTTTTCTGGGGTTCTTTTATGAAATCTCATTCTCGAAACATCTGTCTTTACGAAACTCCCTGCTGTATAGGCAGCAGTTCTTAGGGTTTTTAGTATTCAATCAAGCTGAGCAATGTACTTTTTGTCCTGTTAAGAAAGGTGCTTCACTGGCTACCAACACGTTCGAACTCGTCATCTTGCCAAGGTTGAGGCTGGTTACATATAAAAAAATCGATCTTTACATTTTCGCTGGTCCAAGCCTACAGATCAACACAAAGTTCCGGCCCAGCGAAAGTGTAGACGTTTCTTTTGGCAATAAACACCCCGGAGTAGCCGAAATTGTTAATCAGATTGATGACGCCTATCGAAACTTCGTGATTTTTGGCAGTTATGGACTTGGTGTGAAGTACAAGCGCGTGTCGTTGGATTTCAGAATTCAACAGCTTTTTTCAAACAGTTTGACACAGAAAATCACTTTTAACAACTCAATACATGAATTCAATGTGGATTGCAGATACTCAACATTTTCATTGAACTATCATTTTTTTAGCCTGCATGGAAAAAAAAATCGTCACGCCAACCCATGAATTTCTCATCATCCACATTCGTGCTCCATACTATCATGAAGCGTGACAAAACTCAATGAAGACTATGACTTGGCCGAACACTTCGTTAGTTACTGTGATAACACGGATGGCGAAGGAACAGAATACGCACCCGGACAAAGAATGTCATTTTTCGTTCACCAGCGAAATTAGGGCGTAAAAGATTCACCATGAAAGTCCTCACTCTACTAAAAGCCCAATTCATCATTCTTCTTGTTTTAGAGTCGGCTTTGCCCTCGCTTGGGCAACGCGTTGAGTGGGGACTTTCATTCGGGTTCTATCAAAAAAGTCAAAGTTCGGGCGTTGCCGTTTGCGACAGTATTACGGTTAATGTAGGCCCCCCCCCGGCAAAACGTATTTGATTTTGAGTGTCACCTTATCCACCAAATTGACCAATCGTTTATCATTTCAATCGGGGCTTAATTACTTTCAGGATGGACTGTCCGTGGAAACATTTAATAATACGGTCAGAAACCCAATTCGCTATCAACTGGCCAGCCGGGTCTACCGCAATATCGAGTTTCCCCTGTTGGTGAAGTTTAAAAGCCAGAAATTGAGCATTGAATGGAGCGCAGGTTTAAGTGTTAACGTACCAATTGCCGCAGAGGATGACTACTATTTGCAATGCACTAATTGTGCTGGGGCACAGGAGGTTGCTGCAAACCTCAGGAACACCCTACGCCCGCTGGTTATCACTCCAACCGTTGGTGCTGATATTGTCAAGAATAGATTCTCGTTGGGTTTGCGGTTTCAGTCGGGAGGGATTCACTCACGAACGCGGCCAATTGAGTTTTTTGGAACCTTCTACGACTTTGATACTTTGACTTCGTATTGGTTTTTAACCGCGGGTTACCGCTTTTCCAATTCAAGAAAAAAGAACTCCGATAGACCATGACCACCAACCGGAGTTTTTGACATAAACTTCTTCACATTAACCCGCCTCACCGCACACAATTGTTGGAGTTTTAATACAACGGTCACGCTAAGTGTTGCTCAAAGGTGGGGAAGTCTTGGCCTAATCATAGCCTCAAACAAAACATACCCGATCACCACACCATACTCCAACAGCACAAGCGCAGGTTGTTCTACATAGCCTGCTGTGGAATAACCTGTGTAGGTTAGAAAAATAACGGCTGACCACGCCACAGGATACCTCAAGACGGTAAGTGTGCACAATGCCAGGAGTGTGGTCGAGTACCACGGGTGCACGGTGGTGGCAAACAGAAAAAAAATGAACAAGACGTTCATCCCGCGCCCTGCCAATCGTTCGATCAGGTTACCCACACGCGCGTAGGGAAGAAAACTGTAGAACAAAATCAAAAGGCCGGCAACGAGTGTCAACTTCCATCCGGTTTCGGCAATCGTGTTGTATCCGTACTTCCACCAGCCAAATTCCCGCACGAGATAATAGATGCTCGCATTGAACTCAAATTTTTGAATGAACAACCCCACGCCTTTCGCCATGCCCCCATCTGACCCAAACACCGGAATACACAACAAACACAACCCGGCCGCCACCAGTGCATACAGGCGAATCGACCGCCAACGGCCAACGAGTGAAATCAATGCCGGTAACAACAGGATCGGCATCAACTTAATCCCTATCGAGGCAACCCACGCGACTGCACTCCATGCTGTTCGCCTTTTGAAAAGAAGATAAATAGCCAGAAGCATAAAGAAGATCATGAACGCCTCAAGATGCACATTGCCCGATAGCTCAAGAATGACGAGCGGATTCAACGCATACCAGAGTGCCGATGTGGCCGGCCGGCCGCTCCCGTTCAGTAAACGAATCAGCAAGACGATGGTCCCCGCTTCAACGGCAATCACCAGCAGACGCAAAACGATAATACTCCCCATAACCGAATCGGGTGACAGGCAGGTGATCAGCCAAAACAAGAATTGAGAAACGGGTGGGTACACCGAAAAGTACTCGGGGCTATTGAGCTGGTTGAATAGCGCCTCGTCTAAGCCGGGGATGTTCAATTGCTTGGCATCGGCTGGCACCAAAGCAAAGGCATTTCCGCCACTTTGCCACACGCGACCATCCCAGATGTAGCGATAGACGTCCTCGGATAAATTGGGAACAGCCGCCAGCAGAGCAATGCGTGCCAGCAACGCTCCGGTTATCCAAAAACGCCCTTCGGTTGGAGTTGCTGACCGAACGATCCAAACATACAGCGCGAACAGAACAACATAAGCCGTGGTCAATAACATGCTCTGCTCGCGCGACATTCCATATTGAATGCACACAACCAGGCAGACGAAAATCAGGAGAATGGCTAGCCGGGAAATGCGTAACTCAGGCATAGCGAACAGGCTTCAGCGAAAGGAAAAACACAAAACCAAAACCGAGTGCCAGCATCACATGAAAGAACAGGAGACCCCAGTCCCGCAGCTGAAAACCAAGAACAACGCCCCAGACAAAATAAATCGCGAGAGCGCCCTCCAGCAGTGTAAGCGGTGTTACACGAATCTTTCCTCCCTTGGACGTGATCGGTTTCGTGGTTTCGGCCTGGCCCCACTTAGGCGTTCGCACGAACGGAGTTTGACGGCCAACCCATCCTTCGACAACGGCCAACGCATTGTGCAGCGCCAACCCCATGGACATGATGAGGAAGCCGGGGAACAACCTAAAAAATTGTAACGGATGCTGTCGCGTGGACAGCCAATAGAACCACGCGATCGAAAAGAACCCGATTAAAAAAATACTGCCCAAATGAAACAGCGGGCGCAGCCAGGGGTTGGTCGCTTTGATGAATAACACCGGCACACTGAGCAGTGCGGCCAACAGAAGAAAAAAGAACAACGTACTGTTGAGCAGGTGAAATGTGGCATGCCACTTCTTCACAAAGGGAAGTCCCGCTGCCCATACTTTCGCCAGCATTTTCCGGGCCGTTTCAGCTCCACCTTTGTTCCAGCGATACTGTTGTGACTTGATGGCCGGCATCTCTACGGGTAACTCACCGGGCGTCTTCACGGAATCGAGGTACTCAAATTGCCAGCCCCGCAGCTGGGCCCTATAACTAAGGTCAAGATCTTCGGTAAGCGTGTCGGATTGCCACCCTCCGGCATCGGCAATACAGGGTTTCCGCCAGATGCCGCAGGTGCCATTAAAATTAATGAAGCTGCCGGCTGCCTGCCGGGCGCTTTGTTCAATGGTGAAATGAGCATCGAGGCCAAACGCCTGCAAACGGGTAAGCCACGACTGGTTGCGATTGAGGTGATCCCACCGGGTTTGAACCACACCCACGCGTGGATGCTGAAAGTACGGCAGCGTAGATTTCAAAAAACCGGGATCAGGCACGAAATCAGCATCGAAGATGGCAATGAATTCACCGCGAGCCGATTGAAACCCGACATCCAGTGCTCCGGCTTTGTATCCGGTGCGCGTTTCGCGGTGGAGCAACTTAATATCAAGCTGCTTGGCCCGCAGATGCTGAAGCAGCTCCAGAATGATCGCAGTGGTGTCATCCGTGGAATCATCGAGAATTTGAATTTCCAATTTCTCGCGCGGGTAGTCGAGCGCACAAACCGCGTTCAGCAAACGGGCCACCACGTACCGCTCGTTGTAAACCGGCAGTTGAATGGTTACCACCGGTTCGAAACCAGTCGGTGCCGACACCGGGGCAAACCTCTTTTTTTTCCGACTGTAGATCCAGGCCAGATGCAACTGGCCCAGACTGAACAGAAACAGAAAAAGCAACGACACCATATACACCCCAATGATCACCCCCGACCACATATCAACGGTATTTCAGAATGGTAGCGATTATCTTGTATCCGGCCAGTAACGTTCCTTTAACTGTGCCCGAGATCTTGGAGAAGCCAATGCGCCTGCGGTAACGAACGGGCACCTCCACGTACAGGAGCCCATCACGGGCAGCCTTGAGCTGCATCTCCACTGTCCAGCCATAGGTTTTGTCCTGCATGTTGAGCGCCAACAATTTGTTAAATCGTATCGCCCGGAACGGGCCGAGGTCAGTAAAGGTCGCGCCATAGAGAATGGAAAGCAACCGCGTGGCGAGCCAATTACCAAAAACCTGCTGAGGTGTCATCGAGCCACGTTCGCGCTGGCCGATCGCGCGCGAACCAATGACCAAATCCGCCTTTCCTTCTATTATCGGTTGAATCACGTTCGGAATCTCTTCCGGAAAGTCGGAGTGGTCAGCATCCAGAAAGACGATAATCTCGGGTAGGGGTTCTGCCAACTGCACATGAGCGATGCCCCGCAAACAGGCTCGGCCATAGCCCGGCACAGGTTCGCGCAAAACGGTGGCTCCCGCCTCCCGGGCGATCACTTCGGTGTTATCGGTAGAGGCATTGTTGACAACAATAATCTCGCGCACAAACGCGCGCGGGATTTCACGCACTACTTCTCCTACACCATTTTCCTCGTTAAAGGCCGGAATGATGACGTCTACGACTGGTTTCACGCTCCACCCTCCTGTATCACTCCGTTGTTACCGGTCAATACCGGCTGGCCGAACCGGTTCGCTTCATCGCGTACTTCTAAATTCAAAACACCACGGGGGCAAACCGATGAACAAACGCCACAACCCACGCAGGAGGAGCGCACAATGTTCTGTCCCCGCTGCGCGTACCAACGAACATCGATGCCCATTTCACAATAGGTGGAACAGTTGCCGCAAGAAATGCACTGGCCGCCATTGGTGGTGATGCGAAACCGCGATTTAAACCGTTGCACCAACCCCAGGTACGCGGCCAGCGGGCAGCCGAACCGACACCATACACGATTACCCATTAACGGGTAAAAGCCCGTGCCCACCACTCCGGCAAAGCCGGCCCCGATCAGCGCTCCATACCACTCGCGTACGTCATAACTGTTGAAGAACAACACCTGAGACGAACCGGTGAAATACGTGTACAAAACACCCCCGGTCATCACCACGGCAAAGACCAGCACGGCATGGATCATCCAGCGCTCTACACGCCAGGCCGAAATTTTTTTGCTTGACAATTGGCGGAAAGGATCGCCCAGCGTCTCGGCAAGGCCTCCGCAACCGCATACCCAGGAGCAATACCAGCGCTTGCCAAAAAGGTAAACCAGCACAGGTACTGCCACCACAATCAGTACAATGCCCCAGACCAGCATGAAGAGGCCGAGCGACCCATTGGCCATGAGCTGGTCAAGCCGGTAGTCAAAGAAAAAACTGTAATCAAGCGGCCAGATATTCTTGAAATCAAAGTACGGCTGGTTTAGTCGTACTAATACTTCGGGAATAAGGAAGGCAAAGGCTGTCTGAAAAAACATAACCGAGGCTGTTCGCCACAGATGATACGAGCTATGCCGGTAGTGAATGAGGAACCGCACGCCCATCACCAAAATGCAGAGCGTATAAATAAAGCCATATAAGAAAAAACGGCCCGCCTCATGGCCGCTGATCCACCGGCTTACCGGGTCAACCAGTATAATCCAGTTCACCATGTACTCCGGATAGAAATACAAGACAACATAAAAAAGGATAAGCCAGGAGCCCAGTAACACGCCCAACCAACCGGTGTTTTTGATCGCCTGAAAAAAAATGCCATTGTTTTGAATGCCCGGGGGTCGTGCCAGTTTCGGAAAGATGAACATCAGCGCACCCACCAGGGCGAGGCCGACCGAAAGCAAAAGAAATAAGAGCGGTTGTTTCGGCAACGGGCCGGTGCTGGATGCTTTCGTGAGCGAGTAGAGTAAATCTTTGGTTGCATACCGATCAAAACCAAACGTGGGAATGACGGCATATTGGCGTATGTTATCGGCAACCAACGTCAACTGGTCTATCGTCACCGGTTGCCCATCCAGCCAACTTCCATAGTCGCGGAAAGCCTTACGCTTAAACTCATGTTCAGGAGTTGAGTCGCGCCACAACGAATCCACACGGTGGATTGAAAAAACGGGAGCACTGGCCTCCAGCAACTTCTGTAACTCACTCTCCTGAATGCCGTAGTCGTGTTCGACCTTTTTGTTTGCTCGGACTGCGGTCAACTTTAACTCGGCTACAAAATCAAATTGAGAGGCTACGGTGCGATCAATCAGGTCGCCCGACTGGCTCAAAAAAAGCGCAGCACGCGCATCATCCAGGTGGGCTTTCACACCATCGGGCGTGAGCCGGTAGTCTGAGGCAAAAAAGAAATAATTAAAAAAGCTGAAGCCGGCAACAAAGAGGGAAAGCCCGATCCACTTGACAAACTTCATACGGCTGTCGGTAAGAGGTACGATTGAAAGGCGGAAGCAATAGCAGGCTCGTGTCGCTCGGAAAACTCAGGATTGAAATTGGCCTCGGGCAGATGCTCCATCACAAAATCAACCGACACACCCTGGCGAAGCCAGCGATCAAAACAATCATGCCGCAAGCGGATACCCAAACTGTTAATACCTACAAACCTGCGGGTATCTTTCTCCCAAACCACGTGCACGCCCTTTTCTCCGCGCGGATGTTCCCAGTAAAAATCGGCCAAGCCGGGCGAACGTTGGGCGGGTACATGTCCATACGTCTGATACTCGATATCAAAGAACTTAGCTGAGTTGAACCACGGGCCGGGTTGGTAAGGGGTCGGCATGCCGGTAAGGGTCTGAGCCACCACCTCTCCCATCATGCGCCCGGTATACCATACCTGCTCAACCGCCCTGCGGCCCGGCAGTACGGGAACGCGTTCTGCACAATCGCCAATGGCGTAGATGTCGGAAAAATTGGTTTCCAAATACTCGTTCACTAAAACACCTCGTGCGGTTTGAATTCCGGAACCGGCCAGGAAGCTGATATTCGGTGACACGCCAACGGTGAGCCCCACAAACTGACAATCGATTTGTTCGCCAGACCGGGTGATCACCGCTTTCACGCGCCCGCGTCCGTCATCAACGATCTGACCCAATTCAGACGAAAGTCGCAAGTCAACGTCATGCTTCCGAATATGCCGGCTGATCAAAGCGGCCTCCTGCAGCGGAAGCACATTACTCCAGAACTCCGGTTCGCGTACCAGAAACGTTACGGCAATGTTGCGCGAACGCAGCATCTCCGCCATCTCCACACCAATCAATCCTCCACCCACCACCACTGCGCGTTGAATGCCACGGGTATGTTTTTCCATTCGCTGGAGATCGGCAAGCGAATACAGTCCTTGTACACCGTCAAGTGTTTCGCCCAAGACGCCCAGTTGATTTGGCCGTGAACCCGATGCCAGGATCAATTGGTCGTAAAGCAGCGATTGGCCTGACTTCAATATCAGCTGGTGAGAATGCGGATCCACCTGCACCACATGATCAAACACCAGATCAATCCGGTTCTTTTTCCAAAAAGAATCGTCATACGGCTTCGTGTGTTCAAACGTCATATGCCCCATGTAGATGTACATGAGTGCCGTGCGCGAAAAGAAATGCTTGGTCTCAGAGGAGATGATGGTGATACGGGCCGGGCTGCGTTTTCGAATATGCCGGGCGGCTGTTACCCCGCTGATTCCGTTACCGACAATTACGATATGCTTCATAGCTGGCAAGTAACCCAAGCCTGCCGGAAGGAAAAGTCTTCCAGCAGACGATTACCGGTAAAAGGTACGGGAATTTTCGGGCATTACGCCTGGCTCACGGCTTCGCGAAGCCGGGAGGCCACACGCTCCACCGAGCGATTGTACAGCAACTCGTAATACTCGCGCGCCATCCGGCCCGAGTCAAACTGTGGCAACACATCGGTCATGCTGCGCTTCATCATTTTCAACCACGTTTTGGGTTTGCGGTAGTAGGTTGGGATTACCTCGTGTTCCAGCAAATCCAGCAAGATCTCGCGCTCCAACGCATCTTTCTCTTCCACGCTCAGTTGATCATCTGCCACCGGAATGATAAAACAGTTCTCCTTGTCCTGGGCAAATTCGGGCACCCATCCATCCGGAATGGAGAGGTTGATCGCACCCAACATGGCGGCCGTCATACCCGAGGTGCCGGAGGCTTCGCGGTAGAGGCGCGGGTTGTTTAACCATACATCGGCCCCGCGCTTAAGCAAAGCCGACAGCGAAAGCTCGTAGCCATTCAAGATGGTGACGTTGGGCAGGTCTTTCGTCTTCCAGTAAATAGAATTGAAAATATCGATCGCGAATTGATCTTCCGGATAGGGCTTCCCGGCCCAGATTACCTGAACAGGCAGTTCGCTGTTGTTTACAATTTTCAGAAAACGTTCGAAATTCTGAAGCAGCAAATCGGCTCGCTTATAGCCGGCAAACCTGCGTGCCCATACAATGGTGAGCACATTCTCATCGAACAACTTTCCGGTTTGGTTGGCCACCGTCTTGAACAAGTCGCGCTTCATCTCCTTTTTACGCGCTACCAGAAAGTCATCTTTTTCACGCTTCAGGTATTCGTCAAGCTCAGCATCGTGCCAGTAGGTGTGGTTCTGCGCATTGGTGATCGACAGAATCTCGCAGATACCCGAAAAATCTTTCCACATCTGCCGCGACACCTCACCGTGCAATTGCGACACTCCGTTCGCTACGTTGGCCATTCGCAAGGCGGCCAGCGTGAAGCTCAGGTTAGTGGTGTCGGGTTCAGCCAGCTTTTCAATATCGGCACGCGGCACACCCTGAAAGGCACTCATCACATCCAGCAAGCCAATGTTGTGTTCTTCGTTGCCGGCTTTTTCAGGTGTGTGCGTGGTAAATACAACCCGCTTTTTCACTTCCTCAAGGTCTTTGAGTTTATTCCAAAGGTAAAAACAAAGCGGCAGGGCGTGGCCCTCATTCAAATGATAAATCTGGGTCTCTCGGCCAATCACATCCAACAGTTTGGCCCCACCGGCACCCAACAAGATGGACTGGGCCACCCGGGCCGACTCATGCGGATCATACAACCGGTGTGTGATGGTCTGGGCGAGGTGATCGTTCTTGGGCAGGTCGGTGCTCAATAAGAATACCGGGGCCGTATTGAAAACCTCCGGCTTTAACAACCAGGCCTTCACATAAACTTCATGATTGTGAATGGTGATCGGGAAGACAATGCCGGTGTCCGTCAGGAATGAATAGTTCTTTTCAATAAAGCTCACCTGGTGGGTAAGGTCTCGGTTGCGCATCTGGTCGTAGTAGCCATACTTCCACAGAATGCCAATACCCACTACGTTTTGCTTCAACTCAAAGGCGCTTCGCATGTGCGAACCCGCCAGGAACCCCAGACCTCCACTGTAAATCTTCAGGGGTTGGTCGATGGCGAACTCCATCGAGAAGTAGGCCACCGGTTTATTGTACTTCGTATCGAAGGAATAGGGGAAGAGTTGGTCGAGATTAAACGACATGAAAAACGGTTTAAGTAAAACGGGTTGCGAAAGTAACAATTCAGCCGCAATTCGGTTACGAGGTTTTTGCCAACGCATTCTGCAATCGTTTGAAATAAGGGTTGGATGATTTTTGCCCCTCATCCGGCCTGGCGAACCGCACGAAACATGGCCCCAACTGTGAGTCCGTACTTTTAGTATCTTCACTGCGCAAAATTCAAGGTATATGGCTTCCATCAGTTTTACTGTCAATGCACGTCCTCACACGGTGGATGTAGATCCCAAAATGCCCCTGCTGTGGGTGATCCGCGATGTAATCGGTTTAACTGGCACGAAGTACGGTTGCGGCATTGCGCAGTGCGGTGCCTGTACCGTCCACCTCAATGGCGTGCCTGTGCGGACCTGTTCATTACCGGTGACAGCCGCAGCCAACAAAGCCATCGTTACTATTGAGGGCTTGTCGGCCGACAACAGCCATCCGGTGCAGCAAGCCTGGATTGAGAACCAGGTGCCTCAGTGTGGTTATTGTCAAAGCGGACAAATCATGGCGGCCACATCATTACTGAAGCGCAACGCCAACCCCTCCGACTCAGATATTGATGCTGCCATGCAGGGACATGTGTGCCGGTGCGGAACTTACCCGCGCATCCGCAAGGCCATTAAACTGGCGGCTCAAAAAATGAAAAATCCGACTTCCAAATCCTAAACGGAAAAGGTCATGATAACCAAAACTATTTCGCGCAGAAACTTTATTAAGCTCAGTGGCATGACGGGCACGGCCCTCACGCTGGGCATTGGATTTTCCGCATTAGGAAAGGACTCGCCCGTGTTAACCGCAGCACTGGCGGAAGCCCAAAATATTGAGCTGAACGCCTGGATCTCGATTGACACCGCGGGGACAGTAACCATCATCAACCACCGGGCGGAGATGGGCCAGGGGTCGTTCCAGGCCGTGCCTCAGATTATTGCCGAAGAACTGGAAGTGGATTTGAATCAGGTAAAAATTGTTTTTGCCCAAGGCAGCCAGACCAAATACGGAAGCCAGATCACGGGCGGAAGCTCTACGGTGCGTGGTTCTTACAAACGCCTGCTGCGACTCGCAGCTTCGGCCCGCGAGATGCTGTTGGAAGCTGCCTCACGCAAATGGAATGTGGCCCGCACCAAATTGGTAGCGGAAAATGGCCGGGTTATTCAAATCACAACAGGTGAGGCAATATCGTATGGCGACCTGGTGGCCGAAGCGGCCAAGTTACAGCCGCCAAAAGAGGTAAAACTGAAATCGCCCCGCGACTACAAGGTTCTTCGCAAGCCCATGCCGCGTCAGGATATTCCGATGAAGACCAATGGGCAGGCAGTGTTCGGCATTGACAAAAAAATTCCTGGCATGCTGTATGCCGTAGTTGAACGAAATCCTCGGTTTTTGGGCAAGCTCAAAAGTTTTGACGACTCCGCTGCCAGGGCAATGCCCGGTGTAAAGCACATTCTGCCTGTAAAAATGCGGGTGTTTAGTCACGACCGGGAAGGTGTTGCGGTGGTTGCCGATTCGCTTTGGGCCGCCCTGCAGGCGCGTAAAGCCCTCAAGGTGGAGTGGGACGATACGGCCTTTCCCCACCACAACTCGGAACAACTGTATGCGCAAATGCGCGAGGATGTCAAAAACAAACCGGCCTTGTCATTTCGCACCAAGGGTGACTTCAAGCGCGCATTTGAAACCTCTGCCAAAAAACTGGAAGCCATATACGAAACGCCTTACGAGGCGCACGCGTGTATGGAACCCTTAAACTGCATCGCCCATTTTCAAAACAACAAGCTTGAGATCTGGGGACCGATTCAGGGACCCGATTGGGTGCAAGCCGATGTAGCCGATTTAATGGGGCTGAAACCGGAAGACGTCACGGTGAACATGACATTTCTCGGAGGCGGCTTTGGTCGGAAAGCGTTTCTCGATTATCCGCATGAAGCGGCCGTGATCTCAAAAGCCATCCAGGCGCCCGTCCAAGTTTTTTGGACGCGCGAAGATGACATGACCCAGGGACCGTTCCGGCCCGGCATGGTCTATCAATGCCGCGGGGGTCTGAGTGACCAAGGTAGACTGCAGGCCTTCGAAACACGGATGGCCGGGCAAAACATGGATCATCAAAATCCGGGAGCCGACAAGATGGCATATAACAGCAATGTTACCGAAGGATTTTTGGAGACTTACCTCAACAGCATGCCGCATTACAGCTTCAGCGACATTCCGCTGGAGTCGCCCATTCCGGTGATGTGGTGGCGTTCCGTGTATTCGTCCACCAACGGATTTGCGTTTGAGAGCTTCCTGGACGAACTGGCGCATGCGGCCGGCACCGATCCGCTCGCCTTCCGTAGAAATTATTTTTGGGATGCCCGTTACCATGAACTGGCGAACCGGTTGGAGGAAGTCAGCGGTTGGAAAAACCGAAAGCCAAACGAAGGCTGGGGCGTGGCCATCACCGAATGTTTCAGCAGCATTGTAGGCGAAGTCGTAAAAGTCTCACGCAAGCCGGATGGTAAGATCAAGATCGACAAAGTTTGGGCCGTTATGGACTGCGGCTGGTATGTAAACCCCGACACCATTCGGGCGCAGGTCGAAGGCAGCATCATCATGGCGCTGGCCGCGGCAACCAAACATGAGGTCACCTTCAAGGAAGGTAAAGCTGTGGAGCGCAATTTTGACTCGTACAAAATGTTGCGCATTACCGACAGCCCGGATATTGAAGTGCATGTGGTCGACAATGAAGAAAAAGCAGGTGGTGTAGGAGAGCCTGGGCTGCCACCGTTTACGCCAGCACTGACCAACGCCATTTTTGATTTAACCGGCAAACGGATTCGCAAACTGCCCTTTGCCCTGGAAGAAGTATAAAACAAGCTAACTATGAAGTATACGGTTCTCATTGGAGTCTTTTTAATCACGCTGTCTGCGTTTCAATCCAAACCGGGCTTTGACCTGAAGGCGAGCACGGCCAGAGGTAAGGAAGTTTACATAGCCTATTGTGTTTCGTGCCACATGGAAAACGGAGAAGGTGTTCCGGACGTATTTCCGCCTGTGGCCAAATCCGATTACCTGATGGCGGATAAAAAACGATCGATCCAACAAGTTCTGTATGGCATTACCGGTGAGATCAAAGTGAACGGAAAAATGTACAACACGGACATGACGGGTTTTGATTTATCCGACCAGGAAGTCAGCGATGTGTTGAATTACATCCGCAATTCGTTCGGCAACAAAGGCGGGGCCGTTACACCGGCAGAAGTAAAGGCGGCACGGAAATGAAAGCGAGTACCTGGATTTCCGTCCTGTTAATCGTGGCCCTGACGGCACTGGGCGCGGTGGCCCTGTACGACACGTTGTTCTCTCCGCCCGAACACACCCAGGGCATTATTGTAAAAAAGGTATTTGTGGCCGGGCACACCAAGAGTGGTGAAACTCCGTATGGTGGTGTAAAACGCAGCCGCTATTTTGTTACCCACCAGCGCGATGATCAATGGGTGGCGTTTGTAAAGGTGGCAAGTGGTGATACGCTCCAGGTGCACTGCACCTCCGATCATTTCGAGGACAAAAACGTGGGAGACATTCTCCATTTTAAGAAATACGAGGGTCATCTATTACATATCAAATTTCTGGCCCACAACGAAGAGGAAGAATAAACGGAAGAATTGAAAGATTTTACCACCATACAGAACGAATACCGGAAAACGGACTGGCAACAGCGAAAGGGCGCGGTGGCAACCGTAATAAAGGTGCATGGCTCGTCCTACCGAAGCCCCGGTGCCCGCATGTTGATTTGGGATGACGGGCGTTGGGCCGGTTCAATCAGTGGGGGCTGCCTCGAAGGCGATGCCTTGCGCAAAGCCCGCCAGGTCATGCGCGAACAAAAATCCCTGACGGTTACCTATGACACCCGCGAGGAGAGCAATCAAAATCTCGGCATCGGGCTGGGCTGCAACGGTGTCATTGATGTGTTGATCCAACCGGTTGAGCAGGTGATGCCGGTAGTGGAAAAGGCGGTGGAAGCCAATCGCCCCCTGGCATTGGCTACTATTTTTGACGGTCCGTCAGCGGGTGAGTTCCTGCTGTTGGACGGTGCAGGAGAAACGCTGTCATCCTCCGGGCAACTGCTGCAGCGCCTGGCCCAAGCTGATTTGATGAGTCTATTCCTGAATCGAAAATCATACGCCAAAATGTTCGAGGAAGGAATTCACCAGCACCCGGTGTTCCTGGAATTGATTCAACCGGCTCCGCACCTCATTTTGTTTGGCGGTGGATTTGACGCCCGACCGGTGAGTCAACTGGCTAAATCGTTAGGATGGCAGGTGGATGTGACGGATGAATGCATTGCGCATATTGCCCCCGTGTTCTTTCCCGAGGCCGACAAGCTCGCCCTCTGCCAGCGCGAGTTCGTTGATCGCGACTTTTCAATCACCGGTTATACGGCATGCGTGCTCATGTCGCACAACTACGAATATGACCGCGATGTTCTCCGGAAGATCATCTTTTCGGATGCTCCCTACATTGGCTTGCTGGGCCCGCGCAAACGTTTTGACAAAATGCTGGCGGAGTTCCGTCAACAGGGGTTGACGTTGACCACCGAACAACTGCACCGCATACACTCCCCCATCGGACTGGATATTGGTGCCGAGGCACCTGATGAAATAGCCGTCTCCATCATTGCCGAAATCCAGGCACGATTTGCCAACCGCTCGGGTGGATTTTTGAAATACCACTCCGGACCGATTCACCAGCGCAGCGCCACCGGTGAAGTACTAAAACAGGTATTTCTGTCGGATGAGCCGGAACAAAAAACGGCAACAAGCCGGTGAACTGAATTGATTTTTCTTTCCTTGACTTCAACCTTGGCACCATCAGGAAAAACGGCTGTGGTTGTGTTGGCAGCCGGAGCGTCAACGCGCATGGGCACGTCTAAACAACTGCTGCCTGTGCAGGGCGAAAGCCTGCTCCACCGGGCCGCCTCGACAGCAGTGCAGGCATCCGTGGGTGCAGTTTGGGTTGTTTTAGGATCAGAGGCAGAAAAACATTTACCGGAAATCCTCGATCTGCCGGTCAACACCATCATCCACCACGAGTGGCAGCGGGGCATGGGTAGCTCGATCAAGGCGGCATTGGCCCAGGTGGCACCCCGATCCTATGATGCGATCCTTTTTATGGTTTGCGATCAACCGCATGTCACCCCCAACCATCTCGCCAATCTGATCGATGCATTGAATCAACAACCTTCGGTTTCCGTTGTGGCCTCTGCGTATGGCGATTCGGTGGGCGTACCCGCTGTGTTCCGGTCCTCGCGCTTTGCTGAACTGGCGCAACTAAGCGATGAGGCCGGGGCGAAACGCGTGATTGAAGCCCGGCCGGAATCCACGCTAAAAATTACGTTTGAGCGCGGCCTTTGCGATCTGGACACCCCGGAAGATTATCAACGGTTCCTTCATTCACCAAAGGTCAAACGTGACTAAAGCGGCCGCGTGGTTGCCATCTGTCGATTTTTCTTTTCTCCAGTGGCGTGTCCGTCTATTTTTGCGGAGATGATTCGGATTCTGGTTTTTTGTTTGGTCGCTAACCTTGCCTTCGGCAGCGTTCAACCGTATCACGTATTTGAAGAAGGTGGCCGCTATGGCATCAAAGATTCGGGCGGCCAGGTCGTTGTAGCCGCAACGTTCGAGGCCTTGGGCTGGAGCGATGGGAGTTTTTCGGTAGTAGAGTCCGTTACCGGATTTCGATCGGGCAACGCCTGGGGCCTTCTCCATCTGAAAAACCAGATTCTGCATCCGGCACAATTCACCGAACTGACACTGCACGGGGCTTACCTGAATGCGCGCAAGTTTACGCCTGAGGGGTGGCGTTCCGGTATATTAAATCTGCAGGGTAAAACCGTGATCGCCTTGATCTATGATCACATCCGGTTGCATGGCATGCGGGCAATGGTCACCGTCCGGAAGAACGGGGAAATTCGCCAGGGCATTCTGTCGCTGGCAAACGAGACCGTTCTGCCTCTTTCTTACCGCAGCATCATTCCTGTTGCCAAGCGGCAGTTTGCCATCAGTAATACCGATGGTTTGTTCGAATTGGTTGATGAAAATGGCAAACGCTATTATCCCGGCCAGGTGCAGGCCTTCCGGCCCTTGGGCAACTTTACAGCTTTCACCGAAGATAATCTGGAGGGTTTGCTGAACCCGGAAGGCGAGGTGATGCTCACTCCGGCATACGAAAAAATAGAACTGAACGAGCGCGGAGAAATTGTTACCCTTGCCGCTAATCAGTGGATGTGGTTGACTCAGACGGGGAACGCATCCGCCACACTGGCCGCGCGCGATATCGAGCCGTGGGGTAATGTACTTCTGGTAGCGCGCGGCAACCGGATGGGTTTGCTGAATGAAAACCGGGAAACCGTTCTGCCTTTCGAGTACGAGCACCTGATTCCTCTTTCCCCCGGCTACCTGATCGCGAAAAAAAATCAACGCAGCGGTGTGATCCGCCAAAGTGGAGACGTGGTGGTCCCCTTGATCTACGATTCGATAGCCGGAAGTTTTCCGGCCCTGCGTGCGCGCGCCACGCAGCAAAACAAGAAGACCTGGTGGCTGCTGAACGACACGGGTAATGCTGTGCACACGAAACTCTACGACTGGATCGGGCCGGAACAGGAAGGTTTATTTCCGGTCGTCAGCAAGGGCTATTGGGGTCTGCTAGCGCGGGGTGGAACTGAAGTGGTCACCTGTGTGTATGACTCGATCCTTGACGTGCGGGATGGCCAGGTGCTGGTCAAATACCGCAGCCGCTATGGCATCATCGGGCTGAAGGACAATTGGCTGGTGGCTCCGCAAACCTTGCCCATCTGGTTTGCCGATAGTTGTCACTTCTGGGTACGGGATGGTGAGCAACTGATTTTGAAAGACTACCGCGGTTCGTGGATTTACTTTACGCACAATCCAGTCGAGTCGGGCCGCTCCTTTTTTACCGAATACCTGCCAGATGGCTCCTCGAAGCGAATAAACTTCCTTGGCCAACTGATCGATCGCAGTGAGCATCTGCCAACCCAAACCGAATTTGTGATGGCGGAGTCCGAAGGGTATCGTGGCATTCGCAGACACGGCAAGTACGGTTTTATCGATGACCTCGGCCGTCTGCGAATCGCGAATCGATACGATAGTATTGGTCCCTTCCGGGAAGGCAAGGCTCCGGTCAAACTGATTGGCAAGTGGGGATTTATTTCAAAGGCTGATCAACTGATCATTCAACCCAATTTCGAGAAGGTGCAAGGCTTTGTGAACGGTCGCGCCCAGGTGAGGCAAAACGGGAAGTGGGGAATTGTGCGGGAAGATGGTGTGATGCTTCTCCCCTGTCGTTTCGAGCGATTGGAAGAACGGCCAAACGCTTATTGGCTATTGGTGGAAAACGGAGCGCTGGGTTTAGCTGATCCTCAGCTTCGAATCGTGGTGCAGCCCAAGTTTCAGGCAATAGACCAAATTGAATCCGGCCTGTTACGCGTTCGCCAGTACGATCGCTGGGGCGTCATCTCCATTGAGGGGCTTGCTGTTATTCCGATCGACTTCGCGGAGTTACGGTATGATGCGGTCCGGAAAAACTTTATTGGAATGAAAAAAGGTGAGCGAAAAACGCTCACCTTCTAAATCCTTATCTGCGAAAGTTATTTGGCAGGGTTGGTACCCTGATCCGATCCTGAAATCGATTGGCGCATTTCGGTATCGGCCTGAACGTTACGCATTTTGTAGTAGTCCATAACGCCAAGGTTGCCGCTGGTGAATGCCTGCGCAATGGCTTTTGGAATCTCCGCTTCTGCCTGTATTACATTGGCACGGGCTTCCTGGGCCTTGGCGATCATCTCCTGTTCCAACGCCACAGCCATCGCCCTGCGTTCCTCAGCCTTTGCTTCGGCAACTTTCAAGTCAGCCGTAGCCTGATCGATTTGTAACTTGGCCCCGATGTTCGCCCCCACGTCTACATCGGCAATGTCAATGGAGAGAATTTCAAACGCTGTGCCAGCATCCAACCCGCGTGAAAGCACCAGTTTGGAAATTTTGTCGGGGTTTGCCAAAACTTCCTTGTGCGAAACGGCCGAGCCAATTGATGTTACAATACCTTCACCGACACGTGCCAAAATCGTTTCCTCACCGGCACCACCCACTAACTGGGCGAGGCTGGCGCGCACCGTTACACGCGCTACGGCAATCAGCTGGATACCATCGGCCGCCACAGCTGCTACTTTTGGTGTGTTAATCACCTTCGGATTAACGGAAATCTGAACTGCCTCAAAAACATCGCGACCCGCAAGGTCGATGGCTGTTGCTTGTTTAAAGCTAAGGCTGATATTGGCTTTGTCGGCCGAGATAAGCGCCCGGATTACGTTGGGCACATTACCGCCTGCCAGGTAGTGCGTCTCCAAATCACTAGAGGTAAGCGAAATGCCCGCTTTGGTAGCGGTGATCAATGAGTTTACGATAACACTCGGTGGAATTTTCCGTAAGCGCATACCAATCAACTGACCGATGGTAACTTTTACTCCCGAAAAGATCGCGGTGATCCACAAACCCACCGGCACGAAATACATAAACAGGAAAAACCCGATTATGCAGATGAAAACGATAAAAATGAACATCAAATTCTCCATAGCAATTGATTAAATAATAGGTTCAACAATAATTTGATTGGGTAACACCTGAATAACACGCACGCGGCTGCCCGTCTCCAGGTAGGCGCCCAACGTTTTTACTTCATAAATTTTTTGATGCAACTCCGCTTTCCCGACCGGTCGTAAAGCGGAGAGCGCAATGCCCTCCATACCGGTGGTCACTTCGGCCGGATCGACCTCGTTTACCTTGCTGTTGATACTCGACTTGAGCGAAAAGCGCTTCCACACGTTGGTTCGAAAGGCCAGGTAAAACAAACCTCCGGCCACCACCGCTGAGCCCCCCAGCACCAGCCACCCCGTTTCGCGGCCGAAGTAGTTGAAGCTAAGAACAATGCCTACGAGCAAAAAAGCAAAACCAACCAACCCCACCAGCGTGGTGCCGGGCACAAAAATGACTTCGACCACCAGCAGGAAAAGCCCCAGGCCGATCAGCGAAGCAACAGTCATCCATTCCATTCGGGTAAAGCTACTACAATTTTAGCCATCAGTACGCCCGGGCAAACAACACACGTTGAACAGACGGTTGGCCCGAATACACACAAACACCCTTTTCTTCGGACGCATCAAGCGGAATGCAGCGGATGGTCGCCTTCGTTTCTTCCTTGATGGCCGCCTCGGTTTGGGCCGTACCATCCCAGTGTGCCAGCACAAAACCACCTTTGGTGTCCAGTACGTGCTTCATCTGCTCGTAGCTGTCAACCCGGGTTGTCATCTCGTTGCGGAAATTGAGGGCCCGCTGGTACATGTTCTGCTGAATTTCATCCAGCAGCGGACGAATCAGGGCTGCGACATCGCCCAGCTTCACCACCTTTTTCTCTTTCGTATCCCTGCGGGCCATCTCCACCGTGCCATTTTCTAAATCGCGCGGGCCGATAGCCAGGCGAACCGGAACACCGCGCATTTCGTACTCGGCAAACTTAAACCCAGGCTTATGGGTGTCGCGGTTGTCAAACTTAACCGACAAGCCGCGCGCCCGAAGGTCTTTTACCAGGCCATTCACTTTTTCCGAAATCCTGGCCAGTTCCTCTTCATTTTTGAAGATTGGCACAATCACCACGTGAATTGGCGCCAGTTTGGGAGGAAGAATAAGCCCGTCATCATCCGAGTGCGCCATGATCAACGCCCCCATTAACCGGGTGCTCACGCCCCAGGATGTTCCCCATACTTTCTCCAGTTTGCCTTCTTTACTGGTGAACTGCACATCGAACGCATCGGCAAAATTCTGACCAAGAAAATGGGATGTGCCGGCTTGCAGAGCCTTGCCATCCTGCATCATGGCCTCAATGCAATAGGTGTCTACCGCTCCGGGGAACCGCTCGCTTTCCGACTTCCGGCCTTTGTACACCGGAAGCGCCATGAAGTTTTCAGCAAAGTCAGCATAAACATGGAGCATCTGCTCCGTTTCGGCCACGGCTTCAGCTCGCGTGGCATGGGCCGTATGACCTTCCTGCCAAAGGAATTCTGCCGTACGTAAAAACAACCGGGTGCGCATTTCCCAACGCACCACGTTGGCCCACTGATTGATCAGAATGGGTAAGTCGCGGTACGATTGGATCCATTTCTTATACGTGCTCCAGATGATGGCCTCACTGGTGGGGCGCACCACCAACTCCTCTTCCAACCGCGCCTCCGGATCAACCATCAGTTTTCCTTTTTGGGCCGGATCACTTTTCAGACGATAGTGTGTAACGATGGCGCACTCCTTGGCAAAACCTTCTGCGTTTTTCTCTTCGGCCTCAAACATGCTCTTGGGCACAAAAAGGGGAAAGTAGGCGTTGGTATGGCCCGTGTCTTTAAACATCTGGTCAAGACCTTGCTGCATTTTTTCCCAAACGCTGTAGCCGTACGGCTTAATCACCATGCAGCCCCGCACATCCGAATTTTCTGCTAAATCGGCCTTTTTAACCAAATCCAGATACCATTGCGAATAATCTTCCGCGCGGCTTGTAATTTCCTTACCCATAAAATGTGCTAAAACAGGCCGCAAATATAGCGGGCAAAGGCCGTTCGGACGGGAAAATGGATAATCCAGATGAAATTCTATCCGGGCAGCCCGAAGTGACCACCTTTTGCCGTGTGGCAAAACTACCACCACCAAAGGGCTGGATTTTGACCTGTTTAAGGTGTAAAATTGTAAGGTAATCAGATCAAAAAACACTGTTTTTGCGTTTTTATAATTACAAACAAGCAACCCAACCATATGAAACCGTTTTGGATAGTTGGCATAATGTGTAGCGTAACCGCCCTGGCGCAGGAAACGGACGATATGTATTTCCGCAGCAAGGACCGGGCGTTGGTTACTGCCTCTCAAAATGAGCAGTGGAATAAGCAGCGTACCGCAGCCCGCGAAGCCAGTGACGTTAAGACAACACTAAATCCTACCGATAGCTACTCGGGCCGGAATATTAACCCGGAGTACAATTCGCAAGTTAAAGTTGATCCTTCGGCTGCAACACAGGCTGCTTATTTTACTCCTGACTACACGCCTCAGGGGGTCAATCAGAATCTGGCGCAGGTTAACCCTGCTGTAAACAGCGCCACCTTTATGCCTACCATGGCATTTAACTCCGGACTTGGAAATCCTTGGGGTGGTTGGGGCTGGAACGACCCCTGGATGATGAGCCCTTGGAATTCCGGTTGGGGTATGGGTTTCAATGGTTGCTTTAGCTGCATGGGAATGGGCGGATGGAACAGTCCTTGGGGAATGAACAGTTGGGGCAGCCCGTGGGGTTGGAATAGTGGATGGAGTATGTCCATTGGAATGGGATGGGGATGGAACAACTGGGGTAGCCCGTGGGGATGGAATAGCTGGGGAAATCCCTGGGGATGGAATAATGGATGGGGTGGCGGCTGGGGCCGTCCGGTGATCATTGTTAACAATAACATCGATCACAACAACCCGATCGTGAATGGAAGACGCCAAAACCGTAGTAGCGTAACCAACCCCGTAATTGACAACTCGCGCGGGCAACAGATAAGTTACACCCGCGGTGGTCGTGAGACCTCGGGAGGCCGCACACGCACCGAGAGCAATCAATACTACGATCGCAGCTGGCGCTCAACCAATAATGCTACGAATACGAACACGAATAGTACGCGCAGTTATTGGAGCAACTCGGACGGGTCAAACTCCCGCAGCTATTGGTCGAATTCCTCCGGACGGAGCAGCTATGACGGTGGCAGCAACAGTCGCGGTTACAATTCTGGCGGCTCGCGTGGTGGCGGTTTCAGTGGCGGCTCATCCGGCTCGGGCGGAGGCAGCAGTGGTTCATCCGGTGGACGAAGGGGCCGCAACTAATTGACTCCTTTTTCATGAAAATTATTACGGGCCTCTGGCTCAGTGGGATTATTTTGTGCGTAGGGGAAGTGGCTCGCGCACAGAGTTATGCAGAGACTGCGTTGCTGTTTAGCCGCACCATGCCTGGAGGTACGGCACGAATTCAGGCCATGGGTGGTGCACAGATCAGTCTGGGCGGAGATATCAGCCTGGCGGCTTCGAATCCGGCCGGCCTCGGCATGTACAACCGGTCAGAAGTGGCGCTGACATTGGGCACCCTGGCAACCCAAAACACTGCGGAATATTTCGACAATCGGACGCAAACCAATCGGTCCCGCGTTAACATTCCTTCCTTTGGATTAGCCTTTTCGTCATCCAAGCAAGGCGCAGTAGTTAGCGGAACATTCGGTGTTTCTTTCACGCGCCTCAATGATTTCAACAGCCGGATGGTATACAGCGGCCAAAATTCCAATAGTTCATTAATTGACTACTTCATTGAAGATGCCACGGGCCAGCCGCCAACCCAGTTCTCCTTTCCCGTGCCCGCTGGCGTGCGCGACAATTCAAACTCGTTAACACGTTTGGCATACGATAACTACCTCATTGGCGAAGCCTCGATCTTGAGCCCCCCCGGACCCGATACCGATTACTTCACAGATGTGTTAAGCATTCCATTACAAGAGGAAGAAATTCAAACGCAGGGCGGTCAAAATCAATGGTCGTTCGGGTATGGCGTGAACGTGAAGGATCGGGTGTTTCTGGGTGGGTCGCTTGGCATTGTCTCCCTTACCTACGAAAGCCAAAAAACTTTTCGTGAGGACTTTGTGAACGAACCCCTCAGTTTCTTCGAGCTTCGCGAGAACCTGGATATCCGCGGCAGCGGAGTGAACATTAATTTCGGGGCCATTGCCCGGCCGGTGGACTTTATCCAGGTTGGCCTTTCCCTTTCCACACCTACCTGGTATTCCCTCAGCGAGAACTACAATGCCAGCATGTTCAGCCAATGGAAGAACTTCGAATATCTTCCGAACCTTTTCCTCAATGATGAATCTTCTGAACTCGACCCGATTTTTACCGACTATAGTCTTCAATCGCCCTGGCGGCTTCGCGTGGGCAGCAGCTTCTTCATTGGCAAGTCCGGTTTTGTGACGGTCGATGTTGAGCAGGTGAACTTTGCCAAAGCCAAATACAGTTCCAATACGCTGGGCGTTGATTTTTCGGCCGACAACGAAGATATTAGAAACGCATACCAGTCGACCACTACCATCCGTGCGGGGGGCGAGTTCCGCCACGAAAAATTCCGGTTTCGTGCCGGCTACTTTTACATGCCTGACCCGTATCGAAACGAGCAAAACGGCATCAATCAAAAAAGAACGGGATTTACAGGTGGTATAGGCTACCGATCGTCTCCGGTGTATGTGGATCTGGCTGCCGTCTTCAGTCAACAAAGTTTCGGTTATCGACCGTATACGGTCAATCTGCCCACCAATCCACTGGCAACCATTGGCCAGAGTGGCACACAAGTAATGGTAACAGTCGGCTATACCTTTTGATCAGACCAGGTTGGCCAGTTGGGCCGCGGTAACCTGTGCATCCGTCACCGACACGCGGGCCAACCGGTAAAACGGCAGCCGGTGCGTTCGCAAAAACTCAATCTTGTCTTTTAATGCATCGGGTGTCAGGCCGGCAAACAGTGGGCGCTTGTTCAGGTTGCCGCGCTCTAGTCGCTCCCGAATAATGCGCGCGGGCACATCCAGAAAAAGCGTTACCCCGGCTGCGTTCATCACGTGCATGTTGTCGAAAAAACAAGGTGCCCCGCCTCCGGTCGCCATCACAAAACCCGTGGGCAGTTCACAAGCGTTGCGCAATACGCTCCTCTCTGCCAATCGAAAATGGTTTTCGCCTTGCTGCTGAAAAATTTCACTTATCAGCTTTCCCTCGTGCTTCTCCACTTCTTTGTCGAGATCGACAAACGGCAGCCCCAGGTGATCGGCCAATTGCCGCCCCAGCGTAGTCTTACCCGAACCCGGCAAACCGATCAGGAATATTTTTTTCATGACACGCAAAACCTCCAAACGTGCATCACCCTTTCGAATTAGTGTGTCGACTGCACCAGCCGCTCCAATACCTCGGCTTTACCCGGAGTGTCATTATGATGCCAATTCGCCAGCACCGTACCATTCTTCCACAACGCCAGGCCCGGGTTCGACCGGATAATGGTTTTTAGGACAGTGGCATCGGCAAACGCAAAGGGTACGGCCAACTGGTGGGTATGGCGAAATTCATCTACTTGTGCAGCCGAGGAAGAGGTCAGAATGAGGCAGTCCACCTGGCCATCAAGGGCTTTGGTTAACTCCCGGATTTCATCGATATGGGCCACCGAGGTTTTCGTGATGTCGTACATGACCAACAACAGCTTGTTGCCTTCAAAGGTTGCCTGCGTGATGTCGCCACCGTTTTCATCTGACACGGCATAGTCGGTGATCTTGGGGCGAACGCGATCTTCGTTCACCACACGGCTGGACTTGTACCGGTACGTGCTGTCGGTAATAAAACTGGCGGACGTCACTTCTTGACCCGCTTTCTCAAAAACATACTCAATAATGGGCTGCTCTGCGGGCTGCATCTGGGCTGGAATGTTATTCCCCACGCGGTAAGCCCTGAAATCGATAAAGGGCAAGTGCCAAATGGCATAGATGCCCAGGAAGAGACTGATCAACGCGGTAGCCACTGTTACCGAATAGCCGGTGCGCTCCGAAACTGCCGGCTTATAGCTACCCCGGTACCAGAACAGGTGCAGCACAAAAACCATGAGAAAGACATCTTTGTAAAACGACTCCCAGGGCGTCAACTTGATGGCATCTCCAAAACATCCGCAATCGGTCACTTTGTTAAAGTAAGCCGAGTAGAAAGTCAGGAAGGTGAAAAACACCAGCAGCAACAGCATCACCCACAGGGTGATGCGCATGCGGTAGAACAACAACACGGCCACGCCCAACACAATCTCCAGGACAATCAACACGAGCCCGATCGGCAGCGCAGCCGGTATGAAGTAATGAAACAGGTTCCCAAAGTCCTGAGCAAATACCTCAAAGTACTCCTCCATCTTGATCTGCGTACCTACCGGATCGTTCAGCTTGATCAGGCCTGAGAAAATGAATAGCCCGCCAATCAATACACGGGCAATCGGATCAACGAATTTTTTCATCCCTTCTCGTTCAATTTAATCATGGCAAACACCGCGTAGTTAATCATATCCTGATAATTAGCTTTCACGCCTTCACTCACCAGTGTTTTGCCTTCATTATTTTCAATTTGTTTCACGCGCAACAACTTCATTAAGATGATGTCCGTAATGGAGCTCACCCGCATGTCGCGCCACGCTTCGCCATAGTCGTGATTCTTATTTTGCAGCAGCGCGATGGTTTCGTCAACGGCTTGCTCATACAGGGGTTTCAGCTCCTCATAGGTCATCTCCAGCGTGGTCTTACCCTCCAGTTTGATCTGGATGAGGGCAATCAGGCAGTAGTTGATGATGCCGATAAACTCATCTTTTACCGGATCGGCCACCTTCTGAACGCCTTTCTCCTGAATGCTGCGAATGCGCTGCGCTTTAATAAAAATCTGATCGGTGATGGAGGACAAGCGCAGCACGCGCCAGGCAGTTCCGTAGTCGCGCGTTTTGTTGGCAAATAAGGTTTGGCAGGTGCGCATCACCTCTCTATATTCGGCCAGCGTTTTCTCCATCATAAGGCGTGCAAAATACCATTTTTTCATCCAACGTTACACTTACCGTTCGTGGCAAGCTGGTTGATCTCCAACGGCCGGTTGTCATGGGCATTTTGAACATCACACCCGACAGCTTTTACTCGGGCAGTCGCATTGAATTTCAAAAAATACAGGACACGGCAGGCCAAATGCTGGCGGAAGGCGCTACTTTTTTAGATATGGGCGGGTACTCTACGCGGCCCGGTGCAACGGACGTCTCCGTTGAAGAAGAGCTTGACCGGGTGCTACCGGCCATAGAGACCCTCACCCGGCATTTTCCGGAGGCTAGTCTTTCAATCGATACGTTTCGCGCCCAGGTTGCCGAGCGTTGCGTAACCGCGGGGGCCGGCTTGATCAATGATGTTTCCGGTGGAACGCTGGATGCAGCCATGTTGACCACCGTGGCGCGTCTTCGCGTACCGTATATCTTGATGCACATGCGGGGCACGCCCCAAACCATGAACTCGCGTACGGAATACACGGATGTCACGCGCGAGGTAATCGATGAGTTACATCCGCGTGTAGCCCAGCTACAACAAATGGGAGTTCACGATGTCATCATCGATCCGGGTTTCGGGTTCGCCAAAACAGTAGCCCAGAACTTTGAGTTGCTGAACCGCTTAACGGCCTTCCACATCTTCGGCAAGCCTTTGCTGGTTGGGCTGTCGCGCAAGTCGATGATTTGGCGTACGTTGGGCACCGATCCGGCCGGAGCCCTGTCGGGTACCACTGCCTTGAATGCCGTAGCCTTGCTTAAGGGCGCGAAAATTCTGCGCGTGCACGATGTGAAGCCGGCCATGGAATGCATAAAACTTATCCATCAATTGTCATGAAAAACATCCTGTTGGTTCTCTGCTGTCTGATCGCCCTTTCCGCACACGCCCAGTCGAAACGAAAACTCACCGCCCGCGATTTCTATCGGATGCAAAGTGTGGGTGATCCGCAGCTTTCACCCGAAGGCAACTGGGTCGCGTATACCCTTACTACCGTGGATTCGATAAAAGACAAGCGCAGCACCGATTTATGGATGATCAACTGGGACGGCCAACAGCAGGTTCAACTCACCCACACGCCCGATGGCGAATCGTCACCTCGGTGGAGCCCGGACGGCAAGTACCTGTCCTTCACCTCTGCGCGTGCGGGCCTTAACCGCAGCCAAATCTGGATTATGGACCGCAGAGGTGGTGAGGCGCGTAAACTGACTGATGTTAAAGGCTCCATCCGGGAATACGTTTGGTCGCCCGATGGAAAAAAAATCGCACTCGTGCTCGAAGATCTCAAGCGCCCGGATTCACTCAAGGATAAAACCGCCAACCCGATCGTGATTGATCGAGTTCACTTCAAGCAGGATGGCGATGGCTACCTCGAGCGGTTGCAGACCCACCTCTACCTGTTCGACCTGGACACAAAAAAACTGGACACGCTCACCCGCGGAAACTACGATGAAGTGAGCCCGCGCTGGAGCCCCGATGGCAAGCATATTGCTTTTGTGAGTAATCGCACCGAAGACCCCGACCGCAATGGCAACACCGACATTTTTGTGATCGAAGCGCGCAAAGGGGCCACGTTCAAGCAACTCACCACCTGGCGCGGCTCCGATTACAACCCGCGGTGGAGTGAAGATGGAAAGCAACTGGCCTGGATGCAATCGGCATCCGAATCCAACTTCCTGATGTATGACCTCCGCTACCTCTGTGTGATGAATGCCGATGGTTCCGGAACCAGGCGCATCAGCGGTGCCCTGGACCGCAACGTGAATGCTCATGTGTGGGCCGGCAATCAGTTGACTGTGTTGGTGGAGGATGACCGCACGCAATACATCGCCAACCTGACGACAGCCGGGCAACTTACCACCGTTATCGGTGGCGACCGCATATTCACCTCCCTCATCAAACACCCGGCCGGTCACTGGCTCACGATGATGAGCGATCCTCAAACGCCTTCCGAAATCTACGCAGTGGAAAATGGTCAACTGCGCAGACTCACGCATCACCAACAGAAATTGTTCAGTACTCTTGAGCTGGCCCGGGTGGAGGGCTTCACATCAAAAAGTAAAGATGGCACGTTGGTTTCCAACATTCTGTACCGGGCTATCGGGGCCGACCCCAATCAAAAACAACCGACCATTTTCTTTATTCATGGCGGGCCGGTGGCACAAGATGATTACGGCTTCGATGCCATTCCACAAATGCTGGCGGGCGCTGGCTATAATGTCATCTCCGTGAATTACCGGGGCAGCTCCGGCCGCGGCCAGGCCTTTACCAAAGCCATTTATGCCGACTGGGGTAACAAAGAAGTGATCGATATACTGGGTGCCGCTGACTATGCCATTGCGAAAGGAATAGCCGATGCGGATAAACTCGCCATCGGTGGCTGGAGCTATGGTGGCATTTTAACCAACTACACCATTGCTACCGACACCCGCTTTAAAGCGGCTGCCAGCGGGGCGGGCAGTTCGTTGCAGC
Organism: Flammeovirgaceae bacterium; assembly: GCA_021298015.1. Classification (GTDB taxonomy): domain Bacteria; phylum Bacteroidota; class Bacteroidia; order Cytophagales; family Cyclobacteriaceae; genus ELB16-189. The sequence goes on along the minus strand of JAJTGY010000031.1, from coordinate 14,868 downwards.
TGTCCATGTTTGGTGTCGACCAGTACATCACGCAATTCGAAACCGAGTTGGGCGTGCCCTGGAAAAACCTGGACAAATACATGAAACTCTCCTACCCGTTCCTGAAAGTGGATAAGATCAAAACACCCACCCTTTTCATGACGGGCGAGAACGATTTCAATGTGCCGGCCGTTGGCAGTGAGCAAATGTACCAGGCCATGCGACTGGTGGGAACACCCACGCAGCTGATCGTCTATCCCAACCAGTTTCATGGCATTGCCGTGCCCAGTTACCAGGCCGATCGGATACAGCGTTATGTCGAGTGGTTTGATAAGTACCTGAAGGGTCTCACACCGGTAAAAATTAATCCGGAAGTGAACAAGAAATAATTTGGGGGCCTTCGGGCTTTCGCCCCGCCAAGTCGGGGCTCAATCCCTGGCCTTGTTGTTGATTCAGGTAGCGGATCAGGCTCACGCATGGTAAAAAAACCGTAACTTCCACGCGTGATTCTGCTGTTCAAAATCGGATTCCTGGATGTGGGGTGGGTGGATTTGATTGACATCAGCCTGGTGGCTATTCTGCTGTATCAGGTTTACAAACTCATTCGCGGCAGCATTGCCGTCAACATCTTCCTCGGCATCCTGGCGCTTTACCTGATTTACCTCGTGGTCAAAGCGGCTCAAATGGAATTGCTGGCTACCATTCTGGGGCAGTTTATGGGTGTAGGGGTGTTGGCCATGATCATCCTGTTTCAACCTGAGTTGCGCAAGTTTCTGCTCCTCATCGGGCGCAGCACCGAATTCAACCGCGATAATTTTTTCAAATCCGTCATCAGTTGGCGCAACCGCTACCACGAAGATTTTGATGTGCATCAGGTCATTGAAGCTGCCAAAACATTAAAGGCCACCCGCACGGGGGCCCTGCTTGTCTTCTCCCGCGAAAGCGATTTGAAATTTTACGTGGAAACAGGCGACCCCCTGGATGCCGAAGTGAGCAAGCGCCTGTTGTTGTCCATCTTCAACAAAAACAGTCCGCTGCACGATGGTGCCGCTATCATTTTCAAAGGTCGCGTAAAGGCCGCGCGCTGCGTATTGCCGGTGAGTGAGAACGATCACTTGCCTGCGCACTTCGGGTTGCGCCACCGCTCAGCCATCGGTATGAGCGAAATCACTGATTCCCTGGTGATGGCGATCAGCGAAGAAACGGGCCGACTCATTTTGGCGCGCAATGGCAAGTATTTGCGCGGCATGAAACTGCGGCAGGTAGAGCAGAAAATTCTGGAATACCTGCACCACGATGAAACCGAGAAGTGGGATGAAATACCGGCCGAAGAAGAATCGGAGGAAGCCGAACTCAAATAACGGTATGGCATATGCTGCTATCTTTCCCTGCGCGAATGGGTTGATGCCGGCAGCAGCGAAAACGAGCAAGCGATGAAAAAATATGAGTTTTGTCAAAGTTGCGGGTACCCGCTGAAAAAAGATAAAACGGGTGGCGGCACGGAAGAAGACGGAACGACCAGCATCCGGTTTTGCTCTATGTGCTACCAAAATGGGGCGTTCATCACCCCTCCGGAAATCAACACAGCTGAAAAAATGCAGAAACATTGCATTTAGGAAATGAGAAAAAAAGGAATCAACGTTGTGTTTTCCTGGCTGGCCAGCCGAACCATTCCCTCGCTGGAGCGTTGGAAAAAGTAACACCCCGCCCAACCTAGGTATGGCCCTACCGCACGATCCGAAAATCAGGGAAGCCGCGTTGAGAAATCTCCTCGCTATCCACCCCGGTAACATCCGCACGGGGCGGCCCCTTCCAACACCAACCGATCATTTTTCGTAAAGCGGCCGGCTCCCCCTCAGCTTCGATGAGCACCCGGCCATCCGGCAAATTTTGTACGGTACCCGTAATGCCCAACTCTATGGCAACACGCTGGGCACTGTCGCGATAAAAAACACCCTGAACTTTTCCGCTGACACGGATTCGCATGGCTTTCATACGACCAATTTGCAACAAATTCAGAATTGAAGTCAAAAGCATACGGCTCCATGTCTTTTTGTATATTTCAACCGTATGGTTATTGATTTGCGCAGCGACACGGTAACGAAACCCACGCCAGGTATGCTCCAGGCCATGTGGCGTGCCGAAGTGGGGGATGATGTTTTTGGCGAGGACCCCACCGTGAAAAAACTGGAAGAAAAATGCGCAGCGCTGCTGGGCATGGAGGCCGCGGTGTATTGCCCGAGTGGCACCATGACCAATCAGATCGGAATCAACATTCTCACGCAACCCTACGATGAAGTCATTTGCTACAAAGGCGCCCATATTTATAAGTATGAAGGGGGCGGCCTGGCCGGCAACAGCCAGGTAAGTGTGCGGCTGATAGAGGGTGACCGGGGCCGGTTGAGCCCGGCTGATGTGGCGGCCAACCTCAACAGCAACGATCAACATTATCCCCGAACCTCGGTGGTTGCGCTCGAAAATACCGTGGTGCGTGAAGCCGGCAGCTACTATACCCTGGCGCAGATAAAATCCATTAGCGAAACGGCCCGCGCGCATGGGCTGGGCATGCACCTCGATGGCGCGCGACTTTTTAATGCCCTGGCCGAGACAGGAGATTCACCTTCCGCCATCGGACAGTATTTTGATACAGTTTCCATTTGCCTGTCGAAGGGGCTCGGTGCACCGGTGGGCTCGGTGCTGGTTTGCAAAAAAGAACTGGAGCCAAAAGCCAGGCGCATGCGCAAAGTGTTTGGAGGAGCAATGCGCCAGGCCGGCTATTTGGCCGCTGCCGGTATTTATGCAGTGGATCACCATGTGGCGCGTTTGCGGGAAGATCACCACCGGGCTCAACAACTGGCCCAAACCCTTGCCGCACAGCGGTGGGTAAAATCCATCATGCCGGTGGATACCAACATCATCATTTTTGAACTCATCCCTTCGGTAACACCGCAACAGTTCCTCGCTGCCCTGGAAAGCCATCAGGTTAAAGCATTAGCATTTGGCCCTACACAAATACGCATAGTCACGCACATTGATTTCACGGATGCCATGCTCACCCGCGCACAAGAGAGAATCACGAAACTCTCTTTCTGATGGACGAACTGGAAAAATCGATGCCCGAGGCCGAAGCACTCATTGAGGCCGAACAAAATACTGCGCCTAAACGCCATAACGAGAACTGCCTGAACTGCGGCACCCCGCTCACCGATGTCTTTTGTTCCCATTGCGGTCAAAAAGATCTGCCCAGGCGGCAAACACTGCGCGAGTTGTTCGACAATTTTATCTCTTCGTTCTGGAGTTATGAAGGTAAATTCTTTCGCACGACCAAGTACCTGATCACCAAGCCTGGTTTCCTGGCCAAGGAATACAATGAAGGAAAGCGCGAAAGCTACTACCACCCGGCCCGGATGTACGTGTTCATCAGTTTTGTCTTCTTCTTCCTGTTTTTCACTATTGTGAATGATGAACCGGATGAGGTCATTGAATTAGATCGGTCTGACATCGAGCAATTGAAAAACGACTTCGGCAATCCCCGTGTCGATTCGCTGCTCGACCGGCTGCCCCGCAACCCGGACAACCCGGACGAATGGGTGATGACGCAAAGGACGATGGACTCACTGGATCTGGCGACACCTCGCAAGGTAGACCGCGGCCCGGGTTTCAGCATCAGCCGATCAGAGTATAACTCGGTAGAAGAATACGACTCCGCTCAGCTGGCGCTGCCGGAAGCCGAACGCGATGGTTGGTTTAGCCGAAAAATGGAAATCCGGGGTATTGAACTAAACCAACGCTTTCGAAGAAATCAGGAGAACATGGGTGAGGCCATCGGAAAACCGCTCCTGGAAAACAGCTCCAAGGTTATCTTTTTTCTGCTGCCCGTGTTTGCCCTGCTGCTCAAACTCCTATATATGCGCAGAGGATTTTATTACAGTGAGCACCTGGTGTTTTCCATCTACTACTATAACTTCGTGTACTTTGCCGGTTCGGTTCAGTTACTCCTGGGCCTGGTGCCCTGGCTCTCCTGGCTTAGCGTAGCGATTGGATTTTGGATCCTCTTCTATTTGGTTTTTGCCATGAAGCGCATGTACGCTCAAGGTTGGGTAAAGACAATCGCCAAGTTTCTAGTACTTTACTTTTTATTCCTCATCTGCATCATTATTGCTTTTGGGATTAGCTTCTTCTGGATCCTGTTGATGATTTAGCATGTTGGAAAATGCCCAGCCTTTAGCCGAACGGATGAGGCCCTCACGCCTCGAGGACCTCGTGGGGCAGCAACATCTTGTTGGCGACAGTGGCATTATCCGCAAAGCGATTCAAACCGGCAATGTGCCCTCCATGATTCTCTGGGGTCCGCCCGGGGTAGGCAAAACCACGATCGCCAACATCATTGCCAATGAAGTAAAGCGGCCATTTCATGTGTTAAGTGCCGTGAGTGCCGGGGTGAAAGACGTGCGCGAAGTAATCGATAAAGCCAAACACAGCAACCGGGCGATCTTGTTTATCGATGAAATTCATCGCTTTAACAAATCACAGCAGGATGCCCTGCTGGGGGTGGTGGAAAAAGGGGTCATCACCCTGATTGGTGCCACCACCGAAAATCCTTCGTTTGAAGTTAACTCCGCTCTGCTCTCGCGTTGCCAGGTGTATGTGTTAAAACCCCTGACGGAGTCCGACTTGCTGCACCTGATCAACCAAACCCTGAAAAAGGATTCGAAGCTCAAATCCCGGCAGGTCACCATTGCCGAATCCGCTGCCCTGATCAACATCTCGGGTGGTGATGCCCGCAAGGTGCTCAACCTGGTGGAACTCATTTGTGACTCTATACCGGGCACCATCACCGTTACAGATGCCCTGGTGATGGAGGTGGCACAAAAACACATCGCCCTGTACGATAAAAGTGGTGAGCAACATTACGACATCATCTCCGCGTTTATCAAATCCATTCGCGGCAGCGACCCCAATGCCGCGGCATACTACCTCGCGCGTATGATAGAAGGAGGCGAAGACGTTAAGTTTATTGCCAGGCGGATGGTGATTCTGGCTTCGGAAGACATCGGCAATGCCAATCCCACAGCGCTTGTCCTGGCCACCAGCGCGTTTCAGGCGGTGAACCTGATCGGCCATCCCGAGGCGCGCATCATCCTGGCGCAGTGCGCCACCTACCTGGCTTGCTCGGCCAAGAGCAACGCGAGCTACGAAGCAATCGAAGGTGCCTTGCGCACCGTTCAGGAAACCGGTGATCTGCCCGTGCCGTTATCGATACGAAACTCCCCCACCCGGCTGATGAAAGACCTGGGGTATGGAAAAAACTATCAGTACGCCCACAGCTTTGAAGGAAACTTTGCCCACATGGAATTTCTGCCGGAGAAAATTGCCGGGCAAACGTTTTACCAGCCAGGTAAAAATCCGCGCGAAGACGAAATGCGCCAGTTTCTGCGCACCTTGTGGAAAGAAAAGTACGGTTACTGATTTGTTGACATGACCCGACTGCTGTTCGATCACTCGCCCCTTTGGTTGTTTCCCGCCATTGCCGCTGGCCTGGGTTACGCGTGGCTGCTCTATCAAAAACGTGCGGGCTGGTCGGCAACCACCAACCGAATTCTGTTTACTCTCCGGGCCACGGGTGCCACGCTGCTCTTCCTGTTGCTGGTGGGCCTTGTGTTGCGGTTGACTGACGTTACGTATGAAAAACCGGTAGTCGCCATTGTAGTCGATCATTCTGCCTCCGTTCGCGAAACCACCGACAGCATCAAACGGCAGGCCATGCTAAACCAACTGCAGGCGATGCAGGCGCAACTGGACGAAAACGGTTACGAAGTGGTCATGCGATCACTCACCGGTATGCCGGTCGGCCAATTCGATCATCCCACCTCTGACCTGGCGGGGGCCATCCGCAGCACGCTGGCCGATATGGAGGGAAAAAAAATGAGTTCGCTGGTGCTGGTTTCCGATGGCATTTATAACTCCGGCACCTCGCCCCTCTACCAACAAATACCGGTGCCCGTGCATGCCGTGGGCTTGGGCGATACCACCGAGCGAAAAGATTTGGTGCTGAAGCAGGTGATCTACAATAAGATTACCTACCAGGGTAATGAATTTCCCCTGCGGGCCGAAGTGGCCATCAAGTCCCTTCCCGATCAACCCGTTACGGTGCGGGTGCGCCAGGGAAACCGCGTACTCAGCGAACAGACGCAACGCAGCCAGGCGGGTTTGCTCACCTTTGATTTCAGACTAACGGCAACGGACAAAGGCCTGCAGCGCTACGAGTTTCAGGTCTTGCCGCTCCGGGATGAAATGACAACCGACAACAACCGGGCAAACGTATTTATTGATGTGGTGGAGGGCCGGAAAAAAATACTCCTGGTCGCCAACGCGCCTCACCCCGATATCAAAGCGCTGGCATCCGTGCTGGAGAAAAACGCCAATTATGAATGGTACGTGCATATTCCCGGAGTAAGCAAACCCAACCCAGACGTGCTCAAACCCGGCTTTGCTGATCTTTTGATTGTACACGGTGCACTGGAAAGCGGAGGCAAGTGGCCCCTCAGCACCCTGGAGCAATTAAAGCCTGGCGCAACGCTATACATCATTACTGCCCGCAGTAATCTGCGCCAGCTTTCGTCCCTTCCCATTGGTTTGGCCTTTGAACCCACCGGCCAGCGTGACGAGGCCACCCCGTTGGTGAATGGGGGCTTTGTCAAATTTACTTTTAGCGAAAATCTGAATGGTATCTTCGCTCAATATCCTCCGGCCACAGTTCCGTTTGGGCGTTTCAACTTTCCGCCAACGGCCGAAGTCATCTTGTTGCAACGCATCGGCTCGGTGGCCACGGACCGGCCCCTGTTGCTCACAGCTGAAACGGCATCCGGAAAATCCGGGGTGCTGCTGGCCGAAAATTTCTGGCGCTGGCGGTTGGGCGAATTTGCCGATCGCGAATCCACCGCGGGATTTGACGAACTGTTTTCGAAATTGATTCAATACCTGAGCACACGCGAGGAAAAGCGGAAGTTCAGAAGCTTTGCTGTACAACCGGAGTTTTCCGGTGCTGCACCCGTGCAGATCGAAAGCCAGGTGTTCAACGATCTCTTTGAACCCATCTACGGTCAGACCATCGACCTGGTGGTGCAGAACGAAAACGAGCAGCGCACCTCCTATCAGTACGTCACCAGCCCGGGCAACACCCGTTTCCGCCTCGGTAACCTGCCGCCCGGCATTTACCGCTTCACCGCGTCCACTTTGCTCAATGGCCAACGCGAGACTGCGGGGGGACAATTTTTAGTGAGCGAACAACAAGCGGAGTCGCTGAACCTCACTGCCGACTTTTCGTTGTTGCGCGAACTGAGCCGCCAAACCGGTGGTCGTTTTGTTGCGGCCGATCAACTTGCCCGGCTCCAGCAAGAACTCACCCAACAGCCCGCCCAATCCACCGTACGAGCCGAAGACAGTTTTAAACCGCTGATCAATCTGAAATGGATCTTCTTTTTGGTGGTGGTGCTGATCGGAAGTGAATGGTTCATCCGCAAGTATTCAGGCGGATACTAGCCTCCATCAACCACTGGAAAAAAGAAAAGGAGGCCCGTGCCTCCTTTTTTATTTCTCAGAAAATCAATCGTTACGATTCGTTCTTCTTTTCCTTGGGCGCTTTCTTCTTCTTCACACTCATGGTGAGCACATCGCCCGTTCCCGGGTACTCGGCCACCAATGTTCCGCCTTCTTCCACTTCGCCCTTCAGGATCTCCTCTGCGATCGGGTCTTCCAGGTACTTCTGAATGGCGCGGTTTAACGGACGGGCACCAAACTGCTGGTCATACCCTTTCTCGGCCAGGAAGTCTTTCGCTTTTTCCGTGAGTTCAATGTGATACCCGAGAGCCGTGATGCGGCTGAACAGTTTACCCAGCGTGATGTCAATGATCTTGTGGATGTGTTCGCGCTGCAACGAATTGAAGACAATCACATCATCCAGGCGATTGAGAAATTCGGGGCTGAAAGCCCGCTTCAACGCGTTTTGAATAGTTGACTTCATCGCCTCCTCAGCACTTTCCTGCTTGGCCTTGCTCGCAAAACCAATACCGGCTCCGAAATCCTTCAGGTCACGCACCCCGATGTTCGAGGTCATGATGATGATGGTATTGCGGAAGTCCACCCTGCGGCCGAGGCCATCGGTCAGAATGCCGTCATCCAATACCTGGAGCAGAATGTTGAATACATCCGGGTGGGCCTTTTCGATTTCATCGAGCAGCACCACACTGTAAGGCTTGCGTCTTACTTTTTCGGTTAACTGACCGCCTTCCTCGTAGCCCACGTAGCCGGGAGGCGCACCCACCAACCGCGATACGGAGAATTTCTCCATGTACTCGCTCATATCGATGCGAACGAGGGCATCATCTTTATCGAACAGGTAGGTAGCCAGCACTTTGGCCAACTCCGTTTTTCCAACGCCTGTGGGGCCCAGGAAAATAAACGAGCCAATCGGCTTCTTGGGATCTTTCAAGCCCACCCGCGTGCGCTGAATGGCCTTCACCAGTTTCCGGATCGCCTCTTCCTGTCCAATCACCTTGCCACTGAGTTGGTCGCCCATACCCAGCAACTTGTTACTCTCCTTCTGCGCAATACGGTTGGCCGGTATGCCGGTCATCATGCCAATGACATCAGCTACGTTTTCCTCGTTCACCGTGTATTTCTCCGTGCGTGTTTTTTCTTCCCAACGCGCTTTGGCTAAATCGAGTTGCTCGATCAGCTTCTTCTCTTTGTCGCGCAACTGGGCCGCCTCTTCGTATTTCTGGCTTTTCACCACGCGGTTCTTTTCCTTCTTCACGTCCTCAATGGCCTCCTCCAGCTTAACAATATCTTCCGGAACGTGGATGTTGTTGATGTGAACACGGGCACCCGCTTCATCCAGCACGTCAATGGCCTTATCGGGCAGGAAGCGGTCGCTGATGTAGCGATCCGATAACTTCACGCAGGCCTCGATCGCCTCTTTCGTGTAGGTTACGTGGTGGTGATCTTCGTATTTCTCTTTGATATTCTCCAGAATCTGAATGGTCTCTTCGGGTGATGTGGAGTCCACCATCACCATCTGAAACCTGCGCGCCAGCGCGCCATCTTTTTCAATGTACTGGCGATACTCATCCAGTGTGGTAGCTCCAATGCATTGGATTTCTCCGCGCGCCAGAGCCGGCTTGAACATGTTGGAAGCATCCAGCGAACCGGACGCGCCACCGGCACCCACAATGGTGTGGAGTTCATCAATGAACAAGATTACATCGGGCGACTTCTCCAGTTCATTCATTACCGCCTTCATGCGCTCTTCAAACTGACCGCGGTACTTGGTACCCGCCACCAGCGAGGCCAGGTCCAGCGTAACCACGCGCTTGCCAAACAACACGCGTGATACTTTCTTCTGGATAATGCGCAACGCCAACCCTTCGGCAATGGCGGTTTTACCCACACCGGGCTCGCCAATCAGAATCGGGTTGTTCTTCTTTCTGCGCGACAAAATCTGCGCTACGCGCTCAATTTCCTTTTCACGTCCTACGATCGGGTCGAGTTTATTGTCCTCAGCCAGTTTGGTCAGGTCGCGGCCAAAGTTATCGAGCACCGGTGTGCGCGACTTCTCGGTTCCTTTTTTCTCTTTGGATCCGCTGCCCCCCGAACCTCCGCCAAAAATTTTCGATGACTCTTCATCCGGATCGTCTGTGTCCGAAGCCGCCATGGGCTGATCTTGTTGATACTCGAGCATTTCTTTTACGGTTTGGTATTCCACGTCAAACCGGTTGAGGATTTGCGTAGCCAGATTATCGGGATCGCGCAAGATGGACAGCAGCACGTGCTCGGTGCCAATCAGTTGCGCTTTAAAAACTTTTGCCTCGAGGTAGGTAATTTTCAAAATTTTCTCCGATACTTTCGTGAGCGGAATCTGAGCCAGGTTTTTCACCTGTCCGGTTGCCGTGCCCTTGCTCACTTTTTCAATCTCGTTGCGGAGCTGGTCCAACGAAACGCCCAGTTTTTTCAAGACGGCTACCGCCACACCTTCTCCTTCCCGGATCATTCCCAGGATCAGGTGCTCGGTGCCGATGTAGTCGTGGCCGAGGCGAAGGGCCTCTTCCCGGGCGAGGGAAATAACTTCCTTAACACGGTTCGAAAATTTTGCTTCCATAATCACGGAGAATCTCGGTAAATGTAAAGTTTTCGGTCAGATTTATCAATGCGAGGGACGACCGCCTTCCATTCTATTTCTTTCAAACACAGCCGCCCTGACGTTTGTTCATTTCGGCATTGCCGATCGCGCTAAAACTGCGTTCGCCTCGGGCCCTGCACAGAAAAGTAAATCCAAAACGCTGAGATTGGGTACAAATGATTTGCCAAACACCTGATAATACGGGTAAGGTCGATAAAATGGCCGGCCCTCAAACGATTTCTTAGCCAAAATGCGGTTGCGCAGGTCTACATCATCCATCGGCCCGGTTTCATACACAGACGTTAATTCCAGTTTTTTATTCCACCCCAGCGAATGCAGACAGAATGACAGCAGCGGAATCAGGAAATCAACCAAAAAAACCGGCCGTTGCCTGAGCAAGGGCTCCAGATCCGGTGCATAATGTTCGAAGTACGGTGCCTTGCGGTAGGCCGATTCCAGTGTGCGCCAATGATTCGTCTGCCACTTCGGATTGTAGTCGAGTTGCACATCGCGCAACGGCACTTTGCCGTGCTTGGCCGTGAGCGGAATAGACAGCATCTGCCCGCCCTGAGCCGTGAGTACGTTACACCGGCTGCGGTAACTCTGCTTCACAAAATGCTCGCTGACTTCGAGGCGGAGGACATCAAAATCCCGAATGGCACAAAAAAATTCGAGTGACGGCAGGTAATGCGCCTCAATGCAAACACGCTTCATGCCAACAAACTGTAATCGCCCAATCCCTGGCGCGTCACCAAACCTTCACCGGAGGTAAAGTCCACTACCGTGGACGGCACATGGCCACCGGGGCCGCCATCAATTACCATATCCACCACGTGTTTGAAATCTTCATACATTTCTTCGGGGTCAGTGGTGTACTGTTTGATATGGTCATCGTCTTTGACCGAGCTCGTGATGAGCGGCCGCTGTAACGAATGAACGATCGCCCGCGGAATCGGATGATCCGGAATGCGGATGCCCACCGTCTTTTTATTGATGTCCAGAATTTTGGGCACTTCGCTGCTCGATTCAAAAATAAACGTGTACGGCCCCGGCAGCGCCTTTTTCAAAATCTTGAAAACGGGCGTATCGATTCGCTTCACATATAGAGCAATGTTGCTGAGATCCGAACAGATAAAACTCAGGTCGAGTTTGTGGGGTTTAATGTCCAAAATGCGGCAGAGCCGCTCCACGGCACGCCTGTTGTGCAAATCGCATCCGATGCCGTACACGGTATCGGTGGGGTATACCAAAATCCCCCCGGCAGCCAATACTTCGGCTGTACGCGAAATTTTCCGGGGCTCGGGATTAACCGGGTGAATCTTGAGCAACTCGGCCGCCATGGAGCAAAGGTAAGCACCTTACTTTTTGTATTTTTGAAGGATGATTTTTTTATGCAGGAAGTAAGTAAGACCAAACTGGCCATTTACCTGATTGCCTCCACGCTGCTGATCACGTTTGTTTTCTACGGGTATCAGATTTGCTATACACCGAACATCCTGGTGGACAAGGACGACCGGCAAGTCATCATCACCCCCGGCACAACCTTTCGCAAACTGCAGGAGGATTTAGGGAAAAACGGATTTGTGAACGACATGGTATCGTTCAGTTTTTTGGCCCGGCTGAAAGGCTACGATCGCAAGATCAACCCCGGCCGGTTTGTGCTGAGGCGAAACATGACCAACCTGCAGGCACTGGCCGTGTTGATGGCCGCCCGTCAGGAGCCTGTGCGCGTTACCTTCACCAACGCACGCAAGTACATGGAACTCAGCGAGAAGATCACGCGCAACGTGGGTGTTCACCCGGAAGAATTTGACGAGTCCCTCGACCGTTTCATCGCCAACAACCCGGAGGGCTTCACTCAGGAAACCATCATGGCCATGTTCATCCCCAATACCTACGAAGTGTACTTCAATATTGTACCGGACGAACTGGTTGCGCGGTTGTATGAGGAATACAAGAAATTCTGGAACGAAAGCCGGTTAGCCAAAGCCAAAGCACTAGGGCTGACACCCATTGAAGTTTCCACGTTGGCCTCCATCGTGCAGGCGGAAAACCACCGCGAAGACGAAGCACCGCGCATTGCCGGTTTGTACATCAACCGACTGAAAAAAAACATGCCCCTGCAGGCCGACCCCACGCTGGTGTTTGCCGTAGGTGATTTTTCCATCAAGCGTGTGCTGGACAAACACAAAGAAGTAGACTCGCCTTACAACACCTACAAAAATGCCGGCTTGCCGCCCGGGCCCATTAACATGCCCGGCATCCCGATGATCGATGCCGTGCTTAATTATGAGCAACACGATTATATCTATATGTGCTCGAAAGAAGACTTCAGCGGCTACCACAATTTTGCGAAAACGCTGAACGAGCACAACCGGAATGCGGCCGCCTACCAGCGCGCGTTAACCATCGAACAACGTAAAGCCCGCCAGGCGAAGTGATTATGTATGTAGCCGAAACACGGGTGCGCGTACGATATGGTGAAACCGACCAAATGGGGTACGTGTACTACGGCAACTATGCCATGTACTACGAAGTGGGGCGGGTGGAGGCCTTGCGCCAACTCGGGCTCACCTACAAAGAACTGGAAGACATGGGCGTGATGATGCCCGTGCTGGAAAACCATTCCTATTTTCTCGCAGCCGGGTTGTACGATGATGAACTCACCGTGCGCGTCACCATCCGGGAAAAACCCAGTGTGCGCATTCGATTTGAGTATGAGATCACCAATGCAGCCGGTAAGCTGATCAACAAAGGGGAAACCCTGCTCGCCTTTGTCGATAAGAAAACCGGGCGCCCCTGCCGACCTCCCAAAGTGTTTGACGATACGCTGAAACCCTATTTCGGATAAGGCTATGCGTTACATCGTCCGAAAGCGAATTCTGCAAATTCCATCCGCCAGCAGCGGCCGCGGCTGGTTAAAGAAGATTCGCTTCCGGAAGTACGAAAACCTGTCGCTCTACCGGTTTCTGAAAATCTTTGCTCACAACATCAACGAAGACGAAATTCTCGACCGCGCCAACAGTGTGTCGTTCAATTTCATTTTGGCCATCTTTCCGGCCATCATTTTTCTCTTCACGCTGATTCCGTACATCTCCACGTTGTTGCCGGCCATCAGCCACCAGAGTGTGCTCAACTTTCTCAGCCAGGTGATGCCGCCCTCGATGAGCAGCGTGGCGGCCGACACCATTATGGACATTGTGAACAACCAGCGGGGTGGGCTGCTCACCTTTGGTTTTTTGTTTGCCGTGTACCTGGCCACCAACGGCATGATGGCCCTCATGCGGGCCTTCAATGCCTGCTACCGCACCGTGGAGCGCAGGAGTTTCTGGCGGATGCAGTTTACCGCCCTCAGCCTCACGGCCATGCTCGCCCTGGCACTGATCAGTGCTGCCACGTTGCTGATCGTGGGCCAACTGTTGCTCGAATACATAACGGCCAACGTGGATTTGGTTACCGAGTGGGGTATGGACAGTTACACCATACACGTGCTGTTCGTCATCCGGTTCCTTATCATCTTTCTCATGTTTTTCCTGGCCATATCCTGCATTTACTACTTCGGGCCTGCTGTCCATTATAATTGGTCGTTCTTTTCCGTGGGTTCGTTCATCGCCACGCTGGCCTGCCTGGGTGTATCGTACGGATTTTCATTTTACGTCACCAACTTTGGCAGTTATAATAAGGTGTATGGGTCTATCGGGGCTTTGCTGGCGCTCATGATCTGGATTCAACTGCTTACCATCGTACTTCTTTTTGGTTATGAAATCAACGCCAGCCTGCACTACGGCCGAAAATTGCAAGCTATTGATGCCGGGAAAAAAAACAGCCGGAAAGAGAAGGCTTTGCGGTAGCTTTTTGTAAAACAGAAAATCCCATTAGTTTTGCAGTCCTAAATTTTTGGACAACCCGAGAAAAATCGGCCTTCGCCAAGGCTACGGCCGACAATAGAGGAGTGGCAGAGCGGTTGATCCCGAAGGGATGCCTTTGGCATTGCACCGGTCTTGCCCCAACGGGATCCCTGCGGGAAAAACCGGCATCCCTTCACGGGGATCCGAGGTTCGAATTAAATTTGTAAAATGTTTTATGCATACATTTTACAAAGTGAGAAGGTGGGCACTTATTATTACGGTCATACAAAAGATCTCGATAATAGGCAAAAAATGCATAATCTAGGAAAGGTTAGGTATACCCAACCTAGAAGACCATGGAAAGTTGTTTATAGCGAGCCTTTCGATTCAAAGTCTGAGGCTCTAAAACGAGAGTTATTCTTCAAGTCAATTGAAGGATACCGGTACCTGAAAGAAAAGGGTATCATTTGAACACAGAGGAGTGGCAGAGCGGTTGATTGCACCGGTCTTGAAAACCGGCATCCCTTCACGGGGATCGGGGGTTCGAATCCCTCCTCCTCTGCCAAGTAAAAGTCAAACACAATCAAAACCTCGAAATCGTAATGATTTCGAGGTTTTTTGTTTTTAGAGCATACCAAAAACAACCAAAAATTCGCAATCCCTTGGTACCAGTAGTGGTACCAAACTTTCAGACGGAAAGTTGGTACCAAAACGAGGTCAAAGTGCTGAATATCAACATGTTCGACTATCGCGCATCTTGATTTCAGCATCCTGAAAAGGATACTTTAACCAATTAAACTAAGGGATATATGAGACAAACAATTTCAGTCAAGTTTTTCGCAAGAAAAGACCGTGCAAAAGAAG
>JAJTGY010000106.1 GCA_021298015.1 Flammeovirgaceae bacterium | reverse complement strand
CAGCGTAATGTTGGACACGCCGTGATTGAGGCCCATTTCGTACTATTTGCTGACGGCACCGGTTGCTTTGTGCCTAGTGGACAAAAATCGATAACGGCACAAGGTTTGCCATGTTGACAGAGCATGTTGATTTCAGCCTTAAACGCTGCCACTTTCAGGGAGTTTTTCAATCCAAAACGAGGCCACATGAATCAACTACCCTGCTTACTTTTTGAGCAGGGAGATTTGAGGAGTGATTACCGTGGCCATGTTAGCCAAAGTGCGGCGGATGTTCTATCGTGAACGTTTGTCGAAGCGTGAGATTTCCCGAAGAACCGGCTTAGCCCGTAGCACGATTGATCGGTGGCTCGACGAGCGACCGGCCGTTGTTGAACCGAAGTATCCCGCACGGCGGGTCGAGACCAAGATCGACGATTACGCTGATACGCTGCGCGGTTGGTTGAAGACCAACCAGCATCGCAGCAAGCGCGATCGACGCACCGTCCATTCGATGTACCAAGAGCTAGTTGCGTCTGGCTACCGGGGTGGCTATGGCCAAGTTGCCGCCTTCGCCCGTCAGTTTCGCGATCAGCAGTCAAAAGCAGGCAGCGGACGCGCCTTTGTTCCCATGAAGTACCAGTTGGGTGAGGCTTTCCAGTTTGACTGGAGTACCGAGTACGCCTTTGTTGGCGGCCTGCGCCGCCGACTTGACCTCGCCCACACCAAGCTATGCGCCAGCCGCGCCTTCTGGCTCACGGCCTACCCGACCCAGAGTCATGAGATGCTCTTCGATGCGCACGCGAGAGCATTTGCCGCCTTCGGCGGCATACCCATCCGCGGTATCTACGACAACATGAAGACCGCAGTGGACAAGGTCGGGCGTGGCAAGCAGCGCACCGTCAACGCCCGGTTTGATGCTATGGCTTCACACTATCTGTTTGAACCGGAGTTCTGCAATGTGGCCTCTGGCTGGGAGAAAGGCATTGTGGAGAAGAACGTCCAAGACCGACGCCGACAGATCTGGCGCGAGGCGATGGAGACACGCTGGTCTGACTTGGACACACTCAACGAGTGGCTAGGCAAGCAATGCATGATGGTGTGGGCCGAATCCAAACATCCAGAGTGGCCAGAACTGACGGTGGCTGAGGTGCTGGAGGACGAGCGCACCAAGCTCATGCCGCTGCCTCGGCCATTTGATGGTTATGTGGAATACCCCGTCCGCGTCTCCTCGACCGGCCTGATTCATCTGGACCGTAACCGCTACAGCGTGCCGACCGCGCACGCCAACCGTATCGTCAGCTTACGGCTCTATCCGACCACCATTGATGTGGTGGCCGACGACGAGAAGGTTGCCACCCATGCGCGCTCATTCGAACGTGATGAGACCCGCTATGACTGGCAGCACTACATCGACCTCATTGGTCAGAAGCCAGGTGCCTTGCGCAACGGCGCACCGTTCGAGTCAATGCCGGCGCCATTGCGCGAACTGCAGAAACAACTTCTGACGCGGCCGGGTGGGGATCGGGTGATGGCCACATTACTCTCGGCCATTCCGGCGCATGGTCTGGACGCGATCTTGGAAGCCACCGAGGCCGCCTTGGCCGTCGGCAAGCCTAGCGCGGAGCATGTCTTGTATCTGTTGGCTCAACTCAAGGACCGCGCGCAGCCGAAGCCACCGACCGTCGAGACCGCCTTGGTGCTACAGACAGAGCCAGTCGCAGACGTAGATCGCTACGACCGTCTCAGGATGAACGCGGTCATCAAGTCAGCTCTACTGGCGAGCCCCATCCTGACGACGATCATGCTCAACACGGTCAGCGGAGGTGCCCATGTCCGTTGAACTGATCAGTGAATTGAAGCTGTTGAAGTTAAACGGCATGGCGAGTTGTTACCCCGAATTGGTGGCCAAGTCCCGGCATACCGCATTTGAGCCGGATACCTTTATGCGCCAGTTGATTGAAGCGGAGACGGCCGAGCGGACAGTGCGCTCAATGGCCTATCAGATGGGGGCGGCACGCTTCCCGATGCACCGTGACTTGGCCGGGTTTGACTTCAGCGCCGGCGGTGTCGATGAGACGCTGGTGCGCGAACTACATCAATGCGCGTTTGTGGAGGCTGCACAAAACGTAGTGTTAATTGGCGGGCCTGGGACCGGCAAGACGCATCTGGCGACGGCGATCGGTATTGAAGCCTTGCGCAAACATGGTAAGCGCGTCAGGTTCTTCTCAACGGTCGAGTTGGTCAACGCGCTGGAGTTAGAGAAGGCCACCAGTCGCACCGGCCAGATTGCGAACCGCTTGGTCCACGTCGATCTCGTGGTGTTGGATGAGCTGGGCTACCTACCGTTTAGCCAAGTCGGTGGCGCACTGTTGTTCCACCTACTGTCCAAACTCTATGAGCGGACCAGTGTGGTGATTACCACCAACCTATCATTTAGCGAATGGGGCAGCGTGTTTGCTGACGCCAAGATGACCACGGCGTTACTCGATCGACTCACGCATCACTGTCATATCGTCGAGACCGGCAACGAATCCTGGCGCTTCAGTCATAGCTCGATGACGGCAACCAACAAACGCAAGACAACCAAACCGAAAGGAGGCAAACTTACCGAAAGTCCTGACTTATCCACAACCGCATAGCCCGGCTATGCAGCAAAAGGGTGGCCTCGATTTAGATTGAAATCGTGGCAGCGTTTAAGGCTGAAATCAACAGTTTGGTTGCACTGTGGGTCTTGAAATGATTGATCTGTGATCAGGAGTGATCGGCGGAGTCAGTCACTCCGCACCACGTAGCCGAGCAGCCGACGCCCATTAGTGGGCACAATC
>JAJTGY010000105.1 GCA_021298015.1 Flammeovirgaceae bacterium | reverse complement strand
TGATTCGTTTTCATCAGCAGCGCGGCTCGGTGCCGGCCGACAATGGCTTGGCGGATACACAGCTGTTGAACGCTTATTTGCGCGCCTTCTGCGCAAGCGACGTGGCGGGGGCGCCGCTCTGTGATGGGTATCTCGATACGGGGGGAGAGCCGCAGCCGAACCTGTTCCGGGCCATTGATTTTGCGGGGGGAGCGCTGGGTATCGGCTTCGTGGAGCCGACGCTGGCCGGGCTGCGTGAGGCTTTTGCCGCCAATGGGCCAGTGATTGCCGCATTGAGCCTGAGCCGGGATGGTCAGCCGGCGGGCGCTCACTTTGTCACCGTGACCGGACTCACCGCGGAAGGCGATCTGGTGATCAGCGATCCGCAGCCGCGCTTTGGCGCAACGCGAATGAATTCTTATTCGAATGGGTTTCCGCTGGGGTCGAATCTATGGCGGGGGACGCTGGCGGCGGCCATTCAGCTTTCGCCGCGACTGAATGCGCCGGCCTTCCATGCCTACTCGGGCAGCGCCTTTGAGCTGGCCAGCCCGGCTCAGCCCTGCAGCCGCGTGGCGGCGTGGCCGGCCAGCTTTGCTCATCCGGGCTCGGCGGCGCCGGCGGGGCAATTCCGCGTCCAGTTCTGCGACGGCAGCGCACCGGCCTATCAGGCCGTAGTGCCCGAGGCGCCTTACCTCTTGACGCTGACCAGCCTGGGTCCCCCGGCCAGCCGCACGGCCAGCAGCGGCGCCGTGCCGGCGGCGTTTCGGGTGGCGCGTCCGAGTGGGGAGAATTGGGTGCTGAGCCCCGAGCAAATTCAGGTCAATGCCGGGGCGATCGTGAATGCGGCCAGCTTCGATGGCCGTCTGGCGCCGGGGACGATTGTCAGCATTTTCGGAAATGGTTTGCCCCTGGCCGGCCAGGCCGGCTCGAGTGTTCGCTTCGAGGGGCAGACCTTGCCGGTACTGTTTTCGAATGGATTTCAATTGAATACGGTGCTGCCGGCCGGGGCGGGGGCCGGTTTAGGAAGTTTGACGCTTGAGTCCGCTTTTGGCGCCGCGCAATTGCGGCTGGATCTGGCCGAGCGGGCCCCAGCGATCTTCGTACTGGAGGGCAACGGCTTGTCGGTCGTCGAAAACCCGGTTGTTGTCTCGATTGGCGGGGTCGAACAGACGCCGCTGTTTGCCGGTCTCGCCCCAGGCTTTATCGGTTTATACCAGGTGAATGCGCAGATTCCCCAGAATCTCGTTCCGGGGATGGCGGTAGGCCTGCAGTTGCGGCAAGGAGAGGCCGTTTCGAATCTCGCCGTTCTAACAATTCGTTAATCTTGGCCTGGGTCAAACCGGAAAAAGTGTGTCGAAAGGGTGCAGGTTGTGTCAGAATGCCACAAAGAGCGGAGCGATTGGGGTGTAACCCATGCACTTTCAGCATCTTGCCAAGAAAATTCCTTGACTCGAGGCAATGGATTCTGCTACTACTAGAATGTCTGTAAAGTGACAGGCGGCTTTCATCACGGCGACGTGAATCCCGCGAGCACAGAAATCCAAGAGATTTACAAAAGAAGTCGCTTCGGCTTGGAGTCGTAGTAAAGGTTTGAGTCGTAGTACAAAAGCTGTAACAAGAGGCTCAGGTTGAAAGAGAACTTCCATCAATTCAAAAAACAAGACAACACTTCACAAGGAGAAGGAAATGTCGCATTTTCGTAAAATGCTTTTGGCCGTAGCGGCCGTAGCTTCCTTTTTTGGGGCTGCGGATTCCGCCAAGGCGCAAGCAAATCCCTACGTCTGCAACACCAGCTTTTCGCCCCTCGTCGTTCGAAGCGAAGGGCTGCGCGAGCTTGTAGGCGATATCGTAGTTACCTGTAACGGTGGCAATGCTGTCACCGGCTACTTCAATCTGTCTCTCGTAACCGGGTTCAGCCCCAATGTTCCCCAAGTGATTCCGGCAGTCGGCGTGGGCGCCAACGCCGGGTCGCAATTATTGTACACAGCAACGGGCTATGTTGCTGGGAGCGTACCAAACCTTGGCACCGGTGTGAATCTTCCGACTGGCTGCTGGGTTGGCGGTGTGATCAGCAACGCTACGCCGTGCACCGGTTACAGCGGTGGCACCGTCACGGTGACGCTCGCCAATGTGGTTGTACCGGCGATCAATATTTCCGTGACTGTTGCCGGTACCCGTATCACCAACCGGATTTTCGGCACGAGCAACCTGACGGATGCATTGTTGTTCATTGATGAACCGACCACGGCGAGCACAGGAAGCATGATCAGCAACCAGAATCCTTGCGCTAACGCCGGCACCACGGTAGGCACGGCTGGCGTCTGCACGGGCCAGAACTACTTCTTCAACAATGGAACCGCGATTGCTTCTGGCTACGGTACCGGTACTAATTCCAATACGGGCGGCACCACGGCTGGCAACCCGCTGAATGTCTATCAGGCTCAGTATGGCGTGGGTGGCGGTTTTGTTCCGAACGAGCAGACGATCACCTTCGTTGGCGTGCCGGTAGTGCAGCCTGGTGCGGGTAACGGCAATCGCGTGTACCGCATCAAGAACATCCGCGTGCAGGTGGCCAATGCGTTCCAGGTGAACGGCCAGATCCAGGCCTTCATTTCGATCCAGAACCCGCCGGCGAACCTCGTCCTGAACAATGCTCAGGGCGTGGTGGGCTTTGTGCAACGTGGTCTGTTCTTTGACACGATTTCGGGCGGCCCCTATGCCCAGTGCTTGGGCTGGAACGCCACTTCGGGTGGCGCTTTCCCAACGGAAGGTGCATCGCCAGCTGGCGGCCTCGTTTCTACGGGTGCGCTGAGCTTCACCGAAGCTTATGGCGTTGCATTTAAGCGCCGCGGCTACTCGGGCGGCACAAGTGGCGCCTTTGCCAACAACTCCGGCCTGGATGTTCAGGATCCTCAGTTCAATCAGTTCTTCACGAATAATGTTGGCCAGGCCAACCCGACTGTGAACTACAACAATGAATCTGGCTTCTACAACACCAGCTTCACCAACGTGAATAGCTTGAATGTGGCCGGTATTGCTTCCAATGGAACGCGTCTGCGCGCTCGCTTCTCAGGCATCCCGGCGCAAGTTCGCCTATATGTTTCGGCACAACCGGTTACGGCCGGTGCGGGTTGCGCTTCCGGCACGGCTGCTGGACGTATCGGTCGCAACGCTGACAACTCCTCCGGCTTCTGCATCGGTCAGGGAACCGATGCCAGAAATGCGGCCTATGCCATAGACGGCGCGAGTGCTGATGGTGCTCGCGAAGGTTTTGCCCCCCTTACCACCCAGGCTTTCACCGTCAACGCGGGAACGGGTGGTGTGGCTGCCGTACAGGGTAGCGCGGCGATTGGCTTCGCTGGCCCTGGCGCTGCCTATGCCGGTTACAGCATCCCCTCAATCGGTGGCATCCGCTTGATCCGCGTTCCCATTGCCGCCGATGGCACGGGCGTCTTCTTCTGGGAAGTTCTCCGCGCTGAGGACAACGTGCTCGACCGCTTCGATTTTATCGTGGCGATCGCCTTCACGCCGACCACCAGCATCGTGACGGATGCCAACACCAGTGTTGTGGCCAACGCTTCGGGCAACTTTGCTCCGATCCAGGCCACCGGTGGTAACGGCTATCCTTCGGTGCCGGCCTTTGCGCTGCAGCTGCCGGAAGAAGTCCGCCCGATCTTCACGATCACCAACTGCGCGACGAACCTGCTGTATCCGTTCGTTAGCAGCGTGACCGGCTTCAACACCGGTATCGCTGTGACGAATGCCAGCAAGGATCCGTTTGGCACCGTGAATGAAACCGGTATCTGCCGCGTGTTCTTCTACGGTACGACCGCGGGCGGTGGTGTGGATCCCACGCCGCAGGCCTTCAACAAGTCTGTTCCCTCCGGTCAGGTTGCCACCTTCAACCTGCTCTTCGGTGGTCCG
>JAJTGY010000104.1 GCA_021298015.1 Flammeovirgaceae bacterium | reverse complement strand
CGAGTAGCGCGGCCAATCTGATCGCCTGTGTGTTTGCTCCTAATTATGTTGAGAACACAGCAATTAAGTTGAGAACAATTCAACCCAAGCGCGCAAATATGTTGAGAACACGCTGCACTAAATAGCTTCGAGGTTTGTGGCGCGGCGAGGGTTGGGCGTCCAAGCTACGCAATGGCAACGCCTCGCTTCGCAGCTGATGGGCCCTGTTGCCGCCGACCGAATATTGACCCACTTTTAGGGGTTATGCCGCTTCAATATTGACCTAGGTGTTCTACTTGCCTGCCTAATTTTTAGGCGGGAGATAAAGGTTGATCACCATGGAAATGTTAGGCAGGATTCGAAGGATGTATTTGCGCGACAAGCTGTCGCTTCATGAAATTACCCGCCGCACGAGCTTATCGAGAAACACGATACGGCGATGGCTACGGGATGCAGAACAGGTGGCACCGCCTAAGTACCGGCGCAACGAACGACCCAGCCGACTCTCGCCGTTTTATGCCACGCTTGAGCAGGCTCTCAGAGCCGATAGTCATCGCCCGAAACAGAATAGACGGACGGCCAAGGCGCTGTTTGCCCAAATCAAGGCGGAAGGTTATGACGGCGGCTACACCGGTGTGACCGACTTCATCCGTGACTGGCGCGGCCGCGATGCCAAGATCCCCCACGCCTTTATCCCGCTGAAGTTTGAACTGGGCGAAGCCTTCCAGTTCGACTGGAGCGAAGAAGGGTTAGTCATCGGCGGTGTTTACCGGCGGATGCAGGTGTCGCATCTGAAACTGTGCGCCAGCCGGGCATTCTGGGTCGTTGCCTACCCCAGCCAAGGCCACGAGATGCTCTTTGATGCCCACACGCGCTCCTTTACCGCCTTGGGCGGCATTCCCCGTCGTGGTATCTACGACAACATGAAGGCCGCGGTGGATAAGGTCAACAAGGGCAAAGGCCGCATCGTCAACGCGCGCTTTGCCGTCATGTGCGCGCACTACCTGTTTGATCCTGACTTCTGTAACGTCGCCTCCGGTTGGGAGAAAGGCGTCGTCGAGAAGAACGTGCAGGACACTCGCCGACGAATCTGGATTGATGCACAGAGTCGGCGATTTGGCTCGTTCACCGAACTCAATGCATGGCTTGCGGAACGCTGCCGCGCCCTGTGGACCGAACTGCGCCATCCGGAGCACAAAGACTTTAGTGTTGCCGAAATGCTGGAGCTCGAACAAGCCGAGATGATGCCCATGACCACCCCCTTTGATGGGTATGTCGAGAAACCGGCGCGGGTATCGAGCACCTGTTTGGTCAGTGTGCAACGCAACCGCTACTCGGTACCCTGTGAATTTGCCGGGCAGCGGGTCAGCACGCGGCTCTATCCCAACCTGGTCAACATTGCCGCCGCCGATGCGGTGGTGGCCAGCCATGATCGACTGGCGGACCGTGGTCAGATCGTATTCGATTGGCAACACTACATCCCGCTCGTCGAGCGCAAACCTGGTGCGCTACGCAACGGCGCTCCATTTGCCGACCTGCCGCCGCCGCTCGCGCAGCTAAAACAGGGCCTCATGCGCCACGCTGGCGGCGACCGGGTCATGGCACAGGTGCTGTCCGCCGTACCAACGGCGGGACTGGAAGCCGTATTAGTGGCCGTGGAGTTGGTCATTGAGTCTGGCGTGCTCAGTGCCGAGCACGTTCTGAATGTCCTGGCTCGACTGAACGCGAGCCCGTCACCACCTCATGTCGAGACGCACCTGAAGCTCAATGAGGCACCACTTGCCAACACCGAGCGCTACGATAGTCTGCGAGGCGCGGATGAGGTCACTGGTGACGTGGCGGATGCGGTCACTGCTGACGTGGTGGAGGCTGACCATGCGTGATTTAACGATCGAACTCAAAGGTCTACGGCTGCATGGCATGGCGAGCGCTTGGTCGGATTTGCTCACCCAAGGGGCAACATCGACCGAATCGTCGAAGTGGTTGATCGAGCACCTGTTGCAAGCCGAGAACACCGACCGTGCCATGCGCTCGGTGAGCCACCAGATGAACGCAGCCAAGTTCCCGGTGCACCGGGATTTGGCAGGGTTTGATTTCGCCTCCTCCAAGGTCGATCAGCCATTGGTTAAACAGCTGGCGACGCTGTCTTTTACCGACACCGCGCAGAATGCGGTGTTCATTGGTGGACCCGGCACGGGTAAAACCCATTTGGCCACCGCCATTGCCGTGTCCGGCATCACCGCCCAAGGCAAACGGGTGCGGTTCTACTCAACGGTGGACTTGGTCAATGCGTTGGAGAAGGAGAAGCGCGACGGCAAGGCGGGCCGGATCGGGCTGTCGTTGATGCGGATGGACTTGGTGATTCTCGATGAGCTTGGCTACCTGCCATTTAGCCAGGCGGGTGGTGCGTTGTTATTCCATCTGCTGTCGAAGCTCTACGAGCACACTAGCGTCGTCATCACCACCAACCTGAGTTTCTCTGAATGGGCGAGTGTGTTTGGCGACGCTAAGATGACCACAGCGTTGCTGGATCGACTGACTCATCACTGCCATATTGTTGAGACCGGCAATGAATCCTATCGTTTCCAGCACAGCTCGATGGCGGCGAAGTCACGCATCAAATCTCGCGAGCAAAAGCGTAAAGAGGACAAGGAAGGCAAAGAGGTGCCGCTCGACGAACCAATCATCTAACAAAAGCGATTTGATAGACTTATCCACAGATTCAGATTCAAAATGCAGCAATCGGTCCTAGGTCAAATTTGAATCGGCAGCCTGGGTCAATATTGAAGCGGCGCGAACAGCCTTAGCCTATCAACTGATTGTTTCCGCTAAACATTCG
>JAJTGY010000030.1 GCA_021298015.1 Flammeovirgaceae bacterium | reverse complement strand
CGCGACACCCTTGCTCTTAGCTAATGATATGCACTTCAGCACTCATTCGGGACTTGCACCCTATAGCCAGTAAACATGCCTGACGCACAAAAAAAGCCCGGTGCGACCGGGCTTTTGTAGCAGAAATATCTGATTAAGCATTCTTCCACTTAATGCCACAGCCGATGGCTTTGGTTTTGGTAGTGGTTACCGGCTGGCCGTTGAGCAGTGCATTTACAGCATCCTCTACGTAGCGTTTGGTCACCTGGCCGGCATCTTTCGGGCTATCATCTATCGCACCGATATAGGCTACTTTCAACTCCGAACCCTTTTTGTTCAGCACAAAAACGTGCGGAGTATTGGTTGCGCCAAATGCTTTGGCCACACTTTGTGTTTCATCCATCAGGTAGGGGAAGTTGTAGCCCTTGATCTTCGCGTACTTCACCATTTCGTCAAAGGAGTCTCCTTTGGATATGCTCGGGTCGTTGGCATTGATTGCAATTACCGGAAATCCCTGGTTGGCGAATTTCTTATCCAACTCCTGGATTCTTGCATTGTACGCTTTCGAGTACGGGCAGGTGTTGCAATCGAAGATCACCACAAAACCTTTGGCATTCGGAAAATCAGCCAGGGCCACCATTTTGCCATCAACGCTTTTCAATTTGAAGTCAGCTACCGAATCTCCAACCTGATAGCCGGTTGAATTGGGTGTAAATGCGGTAGCGGCTACGAGCACCATCATCAACATCACGTGTTTCATGTTCATTTTGTTTTAGGGTTTATAATACATCCGCGATCAGTTTTTCCAGATCACCGTCTTTCAATTCCTTTTGCACAAACAACCGTTTTCCGGTTGCGGTATTGATGATAACCGTGGCGGGCAAAGCACCCGACCACCGCTTGTCGATTTTTTCAATATAGGCATTGGGGTCACGCTCATCCAGCATAAGCACACGCGACTTGATTTTCTTGCGCTCAATGAATTTATACACTTTGGCCGGGTCGGGATCGAGATCCAGGTCCAGGCTCACCAAGGTAACGGTTACATCCGGTCGGCCGGCCGACAGCTTTTCGAAGAGGGGCATCTCCTTTATGCAAGGGCCGCACCAGGTAGCCCAAAAGTTGTAGACTTTGACTTTGGTATCGGTGGAGGTCATGTCTTTAACCAAATCATCTACCCCTATACGCGAGGCCGTTTGGCCCACCACCGCCACGGTGGGTGTTGCCGCTAACAGAACAATAAGCAAGAGGCGCTTCATGTGATAGATAAACGTTGGCAGGTTCCCCGAGGGATGCAAAAATACACGAATGGGAGACATGTAATATCCAGCCCCGTTGCCGCTTTAAAAACCCGATAATCAACCAGTTAGAATTGGCCAAAAAATGAGACAAAATTCAATCCACAATTTTTGTCTTTTATCCACATTATCAAAGGGTTACGACTTAATCATCTGAAATACAGATTGTTACGGCCTATTTACTGAATTGCCGATTTGTGGAAAACTTTAAGCAGGATTTCTTCCGGCCCACAGGCCGAGCCTGCTCTAATCTTCAGATATTCAGGCCAAAACAGATGGTTCTATGAGCTTCGACCGTGTAAGAAATCTCTTGGGCATCGAGATTCCCATTGTGCAGGGCGGGATGGTTTGGTGCAGCGGCTGGCGGCTGGCTTCGGCCGTCTCCAATGCAGGCGGCCTGGGCCTCCTTGGCGCGGGCTCCATGCATCCGCAAACCCTGGCCGAACATATTCGCAAATGCAGGGCTGCCACCACCAAGCCATTTGGCGTTAATGTTCCTTTGCTCTACCCGGAGATGGCTGCCATAATGGAAATTCTGGCGGAGGAAGGAGTCAAGATTGTGTTTACTTCGGCCGGAAACCCGGCAACCTGGACCCCCCACCTGAAGTCGAAGGGCATGACTGTGGTGCACGTGGTAAGCAGTTCGCGTTTTGCCCAGAAGGCGGAGCAGGCTGGAGTGGATGCCGTTGTAGCCGAAGGCTTTGAAGCAGGCGGCCACAATGGCCGCGAAGAAACTACCACCCTCTGCCTGGTTCCTTTGGTCGCGGACGTTGTGCGCATACCCGTAATTGCGGCTGGCGGAATTGCCTCCGGCCGGGCCATATTGGCGATGGAGGCATTGGGTGCTTCCGGTGTCCAGATCGGATCGCGATTTGCCGTTAGCCAGGAGTCGTCTGCGCACGATAACTTTAAAATGCGCGTGATTGAATCGCGGGAAGGGGATACGCACCTTACGCTTAAACAACTTACTCCGGTTCGTTTACTTCGAAATGACTTCTTTCAACAGGTGCAGGAGGCCGAGGCCCGGGGCGCTTCCAAGGATGAATTGATGCAGCTCCTCGGGCGCGGCCGCGCCAAACGCGGAATCTTCGAGGGCGATTTGTCGGAAGGTGAATTGGAAATCGGGCAGGTAGCGGCAGCCATTCGGGACGTGCGGCCTGCGGCCGAGATATTGAAGAACTTGTGGGAAGAATATCGCGAAGCCCGGCAAAAAATTGCTTCCGATTAATACCGACCAGGCGGCTGCGCTTACGGGGCGGTTGGATGGCCGCGCCTTAATCTTCTCGATCCATGCCGTAAAGTCGGCATAGGGAATACAATCGACCAGTAACTCCTGGTTGCCCAGTACCTTAATGATCTTATCTTGTTCAAAGGTAGACCAGAAGATCGCCTTTTGCTCTTTCGGCAAAGACGAAATCCGAACGAATCGGATGCCTTTGTAATCCTCTCCCGGGGTTCTCATAGGTTTTTCAGGTGAGTGTTTATGGCGCTCGGATAAAATTGGTAACCCTGCGTTTAATCGCAGCACCGGAAATCATTAAGTTTAAATCATCAAATCGTAATGGTGGGATGAAAAAACTTCTGTTTGGACTGATTTGGCTGGTTCTGGGTTGTGCCCCCGATCGCCCTGCCGCGGAACTGCCGAATGCCGGGTATCATCAGGAACAGTTCAAGGCGTACTGGTATGCCGGCAAAGCGGAAATTACCAGTTATCGCCTCAGTCAATCGCGCTACGGTGAAAATCGCGAGGGCAATGCCGTGTTGATTTTTGTAACCGAGGATTTTTCGCGGAATAAACTGGTGAAGTTGGATAATCACAAGCAGGCCGCGGAGGATAAGGTCAACGTACTCAAGCTGAATTTAACCAAGAATTTCGTCACCGGTATTTATCCGTATTCCCTGATGCTTTCGGTTTTTACGCCCGTAGATCGCGCCCGTTATGAAAACACCTTGAAAGTGACGATGAGTAGCCAGGAGTGGTGCGGCCAAGTGTATAAACAGTTACTGTTGCGTGGGCACCACCAATACCAACTGGTTGGGCATTCCTATTTTGAACAGGAGGGCGAGCAAAATCTTTTGGTTAACGATGATCACCTGGAAGATGAACTCTGGACGCTGGCCCGGCTTGACCCGCGGCTGCTGCCGCAAGGGGAGTTTGAAGTGTTGCCCGGGTTGCTGCATGCCCGGCTGCGGCATGAAGATCTCCGCCCGATGAAAGCCAGCGGCCACTCCGACACCCGGGGCGACACGCTGGTGTATACACTCTCCTACCCCGAATCTGGGCGTGAGTTAGTAATTGAAATGGAGCATGCATTCCCTCATGCAATCCTGGCCTGGCAGGAAACCACAGTCGAAAACGGGAAAGAGCAGGTAACACGGGCGGTGCGCCAAAAAACATTGATGACGGATTACTGGACCAAAAACAAAAATGAATTTTTGCCCCTGCGCGATTCGCTCGGCTTATCTCCCCGCAATTATTGATCATGTTACCCTCTCAACGCTCAAAGTTCTCGTTGCCTAAAACCGGTGTCTACCTGAACTGCGCCTACATGGCCCCTCTGCTCAAGAAAGTTGAGCGAGCGGGTATGGCCGGGATTTTACAAAAGAGAAACCCCATGGCTGTAACTCCGGCCATGTTTTTCGAAGATTCCGAAAAGCTGCGTGCCGAGTATGCCCGTTTGCTGAATGTATCCAGTCCAAAACGTGTAGTCATTATTCCCTCCGTTTCCTACGGACTTGCCTCGGTGGCACGTAATGTTCAGCTTCATAAAGGAGATGAAGTGGTGGTGGCCGCGGAGCAATTTCCGAGTAACGTGTACACCTGGATGGACTTGACTGACCGTGCCGGTGCCCGCTTAAAAATTGTAAGACCGCCTGACGAGTTGGCGGAGCGCGGCAGGCGCTGGAACGAACGGATCCTCGACAGTATCAATCGCCACACCCGCCTCGTAGCGTTGGGCCACGTGCATTGGGCAAATGGCACCCGATTTGATCTGGCCGCCATTCGCAAGCGAACACGTGACGTTGGAGCTTTAATGATCATTGATGGCACGCAGTCGGTGGGGGCTCTTCCGTTTGATATGAAAGCGTTCGATCCGGATGCCCTGGTGTGCGCGGGATATAAATGGCTGATGGGCCCCTATTCGATCGGGCTGGCCTACTACGGCCCGTACTTCGATGACGGTAAACCAGTGGAAGAAAATTGGATCAACCGGCTGCATAGCGAGGACTTTACAGGTCTGGTCAATTATCAACCCGCTTATCAGCCGGGTGCCCTGCGCTACGAGGTAGGCGAGCATAGCAACTTTATATTGGTGCCCATGATGCTGGAAGCTCTTCGACAAGTTAACCAGTGGAATCCCTCGCGGATTCAGGAGTATACCCACAAGATATCGCGTGAAGCACTTGCCATGCTGCGCGCGGCCGGCTGCTGGATTGAAGAAGAGTATCGGGGGAGTCACCTTTTTGGAGTCAGGTTGCCTCGTGAAATTTCACTCGGCAAAGTCAAGGAGGCGCTTCAAAAGAAAAAAATTTCAGTCTCCATTCGGGGCGACTCCATTCGCGTAGCCCCGCACCTCTACAACACGGCATCCGAAATGAAGATGCTCGCTCAAACTATTCTTACTGCCGCATGACAGCCAACGAAGCCCTGATTCATTCGTTCTATGCCACCTTTCAAAAGCGCGATGCGGCAACGATGAAATCTTGTTACCACCCCGAGGTGCATTTTCATGATCCCGCGTTTCAGGATTTGCATGGAGCTGAAGTGGGCGCCATGTGGCAGATGCTGATCGAGCGGGGCGGGGACATGACATTGAACTTCTCGGACGTAAAGGCCAATGAAAACGAGGGTAGCGCAACCTGGGTTGCCCATTATACCTTCTCGCTCACTGGCCGGCCCGTGCAAAATCACATTCACGCGCACTTTCGATTTGCCGATGGCCAGATTATTGATCATCGTGATGAGTTCGATTTCGACCGATGGTTGAAAATGGCGTTTGGCTGGAAAGCATGGCTTTTCAAGTTGCCACCGGTAAGGCAGAAATTTCACCAGCGCCTGCGAACCATGTTGAACAAATTTATCACCCGTAACTTTCGATGATGCGCATTCTGATTTTTTTGCTCCTCTCCCAATGGGCTTTTGCTCAAAAGGAGTTTACACTTGTCATGCTCCACAAGAGACCGGATTTACCCGCTATGCCAAAGGAGGAAGTAGACAAGCTCATGCAAGGTCACTTTGCTAACATGGAAAAACTGCACAAGGAGGGGCACCTCGTGGCTGCTGGCCCATTCGAAGGCGGTGGGGGGATTTTTATTTTCAATTCCACCAACCGGGCAGATATTGATCGTTGGTTGGCGGATGATCCCGGAGTGCAGGCCCAGCGCTGGCGGCTGGAAGTGTTGCCGTATAAACCCGTCATCGGCTCGATTTGCGCGGTTAGCGAGCCGTATCAGATGGTGAACTATTCGTTCATTCGTTTCGTACCTCAACTCACGAAGGATAATCAGCGGGATGCTACCCGGCTGTTCCTCGCGCATCAGGATCTTATTTCGGGCCTGAACACGAACAAGGTGATCATCACGCATGTGCAAGTGGGCGAACTGGAAGATCTTGTAATTGCCGCTGAAGCGATAAACGCAGATCGTTTTGCTACGGACCCGGCTGTTCAGCAGGGCTTATTGGCTGTGGAAGCCGAAAAGTTATTAATTGCCAAAGGTTCGTTTTGCGAGAAGTGATTACTCGGCAACAACTACGGCAAGTTTATCTCCCTTGGCGTTCACCGCCAGCCGTGTGATGCCTCTCAGTTCAGGTGTGGGGGGTATTCCGGCTTCCATCCAGTTCTTACCGTTCGAGCGGGTGTCGTAGAAAAAGAGTTTCGTTCCATCACTCATCAGAATTTTTCCGTCTGCCGTCCACGCCAGGTCTTCGCGGCCGGGCAGTGTGACCGCAATCTCCGAAACCGTATTTTTTTCTGGATCAAACCTCATAATACGCCAGTCGTTTTCAGCTTTTTTCCAGACAAAACTAAGCGCCCGTTCACCGGGAATTCGATGAAGGGAGCGCCCGATGCCCGAGGCAAGGATGGTGTCTTGCCTCGTGGGTAACTGCAAGTAATGCAGTGTCTGCGGTTCACCTAATACAAAAAGGGCGACATGGCTATTGTCGAGCCACACATGGTAACCGACCGTCAGGTTGTTGATCAGCACCTGGGGCTCGCCACCGTCAATCGGGTATTTGCCCAAGTCTTGCGCACCGTTGTCGCGCTGAATGATGCAGGAGAGAAACTGGCGATCGGGTGTAACCGTGGGGGAGTACTCACGCTCTGCCGTGGTGGTGATGTTTGACGTTGTCTTGGTTTTGAGGTTAAAGGCCCGAATGTCCGAACGCCCATCTTCATTGAAAGATGCGTAATACAGCAGGGGCAGTTGCGGATGGAAATGCGGTTGATTGTCGTAACCCGGGTGCCGGGTGGCGTTCACCGGGTTTGAGGCGCTGACGCTGCCCTTCTTGACTTTCAGATCGAGCACGAGAATTTCAGAACCGGATTGCGCTTTCACTAAGCCCGGGAGCAGCACAATCAGCCAAAAGAGTTTTTTCATCAGACCAAGGTAGTATTTTCAGCAGATATGATTTTGGCGTTTAGTCGAGCTGGTTTTGTTCGTAGGCTTTCGCCCGGCCGGGGTCCAATTCGATCAGGCGTTTAAAGATATCTTTTCGCTCCGGATCCTTTTCCAGGGTTTCCCGGTACAACCGCACAGCTTCTTCTCTATTGTTTGCCCGGTCCTCCAGCCAGGCCAGGCGATGCGTCAATTCGGGAATGCGCGAGCCCAGTTCGTATGCTTTTCTGTAATGCGGCATCGCTCCTGAATAATCCTCCAGGGCATAATAACAGTCGGCCTTAAGAAGGACGGCATCAGTATATTCCGGGTTGGCAGTCAAAGCCCGGGTGAGCAAATCAATGCCACTGTTGTATTGTTGTTGCTCGAATTTCACATAGGCCTTTGCGTGAAGAGCTTCGATCATATCGGGATGGGCAACCAACGCCTCGGAATAACAACGATCGGCTGAGGAAAGATTTTTCTGTGCATAATGCACGTTGCCCAAGATCAACCAGGCATTTGCGTTGGCAGGTTGTTGCCGGGTGATTTCTTCAAAAATCTTTTTTGCACGGTCGTAATCACCGTTGTTAAATGCCTGTTCACCCTTTTCAAATTGGGTTCGCGCATTTGCAGACAGGTCTTGTTGTTCTGCCGTGATTAACTGTTCCGAGGGCAATTCAGTGGGGGATGTATCTTCATCACGGTTGCCTACCCAGATAATGATGGTGATAATGAAAAGGCCTCCAAAAACCCATATGATGATATTACCAATCATGGCCTGCTTGTCAATTGGGGCACTTTGGGTCTCTGATTTTTTATATGAAGGGTCTCTTGAATAGATCTTTGGCTCCAGTTTGTGTGCAGTAAAATAACGCAGTACCCAGCAGCCCACGGCAACACCCCATAAGGGAATGGCGATGAAAGCACCCAGTGAGGAAAACAACGCACCTGCCAGTGCGAGCGTCCAGCCTATGCGCCTGTATCGCCTCAGTTTTCGCTCCAGTACTTCGTTATCCATTACAGTTTTTCCAGCAGGAAGTCGGTCATCAACGTCATGAGGTGATGGCGCGGCTTGCCCCCCCAGCCGTGGGGCAGATCGGGGTAGTAGCACGAGCGAAATTGTTTGCCCGCGCGAATCAAGGCGTCTTCAAGTGCCACCGAGTTTTGGAAATGCACGTTGTCGTCTCCGGTTCCATGAATCAGCAGAAAATCGCCTTTCAAATTGGCGGCATGCGTGGTGGGCGAGTTGTCATCATAACCCGAGGCATTCTGTTGTGGTGTTTGGAGAAAACGTTCGGTGTAAATAGTGTCGTAATACCGCCAGTTTGTTACCGGTGCACCCGCAATACCCACCTTGTATACGCCTGCGCCTTTGGTCATGGCCAGCGAAGTCATGTAGCCTCCGTAACTCCATCCGTGCAATGCTATGCGACTTTCATCAATATAATCGAGTGCGCCCAAATGTTTGGCGCCAGCGAGCAAATCTTCGAGTTCAAATTTGCCGAGTTGCTTGTAGGTCATCTTCGCGAATTTTTCGCCCCGGAAGCCGGTACCGCGCGTGTCAATAACCGCCACGATAATACCTTTCTGTGCCAGCATCTGGAACCAATAAAAATTTCCACCACTAAAAGCGTTTAGCACACTGGGTGCACGAGGGCCACTGTACTGGTAAACCAGGACCGGGTACTGGCGTGAAGCGTCAAAGTTGCGCGGCTTGATCAGGAAGCCATCCAGCAAGGTTGAGCCATCGGCACTTTTGTATTGAAAAAATTCTTTTTTCACGATCCCGTATTCGTCCAGCGTCTTTTTTAATGCTTCGTTACTCTCCAACACTTTTACCACGGCATTGCCTTTTGTTTTGAATAAGGTAACCACGAGCGGCTCATCGGCACTGGTATGGTAGTCGATGTAGTATTGATGATCAGGGCCCATGTTGATCGTATGGGTACCCTCTGCGGCCGATAGTTTGGTCTTTCGTTTTCCATCAAAAGACACGGAGTAAAAAGTGCGGTTGAGATAGTTGCCCTCCGTAGAGATGTAGTAAACCAATCTGGCCTTCTCATCCACCGAAACGAGTTGCGTAACCTCCCAATCGCCAGCGGTGATAGGGTTTACGGCCTGCCCGTTCGTGGTGTTCAGGTAGAGATGCTTGTAGCCGCTGCGTTCGCTGGCTGAGATGAAATACTTTTGATCGTGGGTATAAATCAGGTCATCCGTATACTCAACATCAACATAGGTATCACTTTTTTCCTGCTGTACAAAGGTTGCCGCGCCCGTGGCGGCATTCACATGGTAAAGCGTCATTTCATTTTGAAGCCGGTTGAGTGTGCGAACCGAAAGCAACCCCGGGGTAGTGGTCCATTTCACGCGGGGGATGTACCGATCGGTCTCGGTGCTGAGATCTGCTTTTACCACTACGCCTGAATTTACATCGCGGATGAAGATATCGACCAGCGCATTGGCCTCGCCTGCCTTGGGATACTTGAAACGATAATCTTCCGGGTAAAGCTGGCCACGGTTCCATTTCTGCATGTTGTACTCCCGCACCCGGCTCTCATCGAAGCGATAGTACGCCAGGTATCGGCCATCGGGCGACCAATAGAAAGCTTGTGCGAATCCCAATTCCTCTTCGTACACCCAATCGGTTGAGCCATTGATGATTTCGTTGTGCTTGCCATCTGTGGTTACGGGCGTCTCCTTCAGGTCACTGAGGTTCACTACGTATACGTTATTATGGCGCACGAAAGCCGCTCGGGTGGCATCGGGCGAAAACGTAGCGTAACCCGATTTTTCGGTGGTGAGTTTTCGAAGCGATTTGGAGGCGAGGTCATACACGTGGTACACGCCTTTGTATGACCTTCGATAGATGCCTTCGCGCTCAGAGAGGATCATCAGTTTTTTTTCATCTGCGCTCCACTCGTAGTCGTCCACCTCAAGTGAGAGAGCGTCTCCATCCAGCAGTGTTTCCACAGCTTTGCCGGTGGTCACATCAAACTTTACGATCTTATTCTCTTGCAGAGACGTATAGAACTTGCCGTCTTTCATCCAGTTGATGCCCGAAACGCTTCGCTGCAAAAACGTGGGGCGTAGGGTAAAATCATCAATAGTAATATTTTTTTGCGCAACCGCAGGGGTAAGGAAAAGGCAAAGGACACTGACTGTAAGAATTAGTTGTTTCATAAATCAGAATGTAGTTCGAAATATAAAACAAAAAAAAATCGTTCTGTCGGCCGGCAACAGAACGATTGATCAGGGGGGTAGCGAATGCTAATTCACCGTCACATTAAACGTAACATCCAAATCGCTCACACCGTCCGTTGCCGTGGAGGTGGACGTCTTGATGTCCGGCTGATGTTTTAAAATAATTCGTAAGGTACCCGTTGCAGAGGCATTTGCAGTTGTCCAGGAGGTAGTCAGCCCGAGGGGCAATCCTTTGCTGTCAGTGTCGGTGTAGTTGACCGCATCTGCACGGTTGTCAATGTTGCCGTTACCCGCAGGGTTGGAAAAAAGGGGTCCCGTCCATCCGAAAAAGAAAAGGTGTTCGTCTGCTTCTTCTTTCACTTCCAGCCCGATATTGTATTCCTCGTCCATGGGGTCGGCCAGTTCATTCAACAGGCTGATGGATAGGTTGTATGCCGTGTTTCTGGCCAAAGCTGCCGGGCCACTGAATACATAGCTTTGTGGCCCCTCACCGTCCGGGTCGTTTGCGGTGACCGTTATGGCAGTTGTTGAGCCTGTGGGCGTGAAGGACAGGATGACTTTGGTAACGACCTCGGGCACGTTTTCGGGCTCCGGGTCATCATTATCACATCCTGAGAGAAAAACGAGCGCACCGGCCATCAACAACAGGCTCGCCAATGAAAAGAGTTTGTTCTTCATATTAACTTCAATTTTGTTTTGCAACGATGTTGCAAATATAAGGATTGAATCGGGAACGACAACTAAAAGCTCAAATGGAGGCCCAGGATGAAATTTCGGCCGGTTTCATTGGCGTAGTACCTCATGCGGTTGGTATACTCGCGGTAGCTTTCACTGGTAAGATTTTCCCCGGCCAACCGGGCTTCCAGTTTTACGTTTTTGAGTTGCCAGGTGATGCCAACTTGCGCGTGCAGTAATTGAACACCCGCTGGGGCGGCCATAAAATCGAAGTTGCTATCGTTCTGGGCAATCAGGTCGATTCCCTGGGCGGTAGCGTCAATCAGTTGACGTGGAGTAATAACACGCGGAGCACGTGTCTGCATGGCAATCCACCGCAATCCACTTTCGGCATACCAGGAGACCACGCCCTTTTTCCCGGATTCATATCGGATGCTGATATCCGCACGATTGGCCGGGATGAAAATCAGGAAATCATTTTCCTCCACATCGCGGGCTCGCAGGTAGGATAATTTCCCGTTCATACTCCACCGTTCGGAAAGCTTGTAACCGACCGACAGATCAGCACCGGCAAAGGAGGCATTGGTCTGGGTGTAGCGAAAATATGGATAAACACCGCGAAGGCTACTCGTAACACCGCGCGGCCGCAGGTAGATGAAATGCCGGATGTAATTGAGGTAAGCGGCTACATCTAATGTGAGCCGATTACCGGTGTACGTAAACCCACTCACCCACTTGAGGGCTTGTTCAGGTTTTACCCCGCTGTTTTCAAAGGGCACTACCTGTGTGGTTTCCTCGTCCAGCAGCAGCCCGTACTCAATGGCGGCTGCGCTTTGATGCGTTCCGATGCTGTATAACTCCGCCAGGTTAGCCGGGCGCCAGGCACTACTCAATGAGCTGGTGAACGACCCGCGTTTGCCTACGATGCGTTGGGCCGAAACGGTGCCACTGATGTTTTGAAAATGAATTTCCGATCGATAAAGCTGATTCTGAAAATCAAACCCGGCTACATCGTAGTTCCGCAGGTCGGCCCGCAGGCCCGCCTCAACTGTCCAGTGCGTAAGCGTAAACTTTTCCAGTGCAAACAGTCCGATGGCATTATGCGTAAAGTTTGGAATGAACGGGATGGTTTGCGTACCGTCTATTTTCTCATTTACCTGATGCATAACGTTGATACCCCAGTTGCTTTGGAAACGCGCATGGTGTTGGCGCTGCCACTCCAGGTCGAGCGTATGGGTAAAGAGCCTGAACCCGAGTGCCGGAATCTCAACCAGGCTGCCCCTGCGCTGGTCAAACTCGCTGCGCACATTCAACTGAAAACCATACTGCAGCCGATAGTCGTTCTTACCTGCGGTTTGGTGTGCGTTTAACTTGAACAGCGTATGCTGTACATCTTGCCGGGGCGGCTTAATGTCATACGTGAAGGGCATTGTCTGTTGGGGTGGTTCGCGTTCCATGGCATTGGCCAGATCTTCGGCATTACCGGTGGCTGACCCGCGCAAAATGCCAATGTTGGTATTAAAGTGACTGACAAATACGTCTATACCCCGGTTGGCTTTGTGATACGCGGCTGCCAGCGAGAAGCTCTGTTCTTCAAATCCTGTATTGGAAAGCACGTATTCCGGGGCGCGCGAGTCCCCGGCCTTCTTTATACTGCCCTGCGCCCGCCAACCCAGGCCCTTCCACTTTTTGGATCCCCCTTCAACGAAGCCCGAGGTTATCAGCGATCCATTGTTGGACGCACCGATCAGGTGGAATTGTCCCCCCAATCCGGGGTCGCGTGGCAGTTCGGCCGGGTTCACCAATACTACGCCTCCCA
Source organism: Flammeovirgaceae bacterium (assembly GCA_021298015.1). Lineage (GTDB taxonomy): Bacteria > Bacteroidota > Bacteroidia > Cytophagales > Cyclobacteriaceae > ELB16-189. Next base: position 35,835 of record JAJTGY010000030.1, on the reverse strand, counting down.
ATGCATCCGACCCATATTTGATGGCAGCAGCATCCTTGATCACCACCAGGTTACTGGCAATAAATGGATCCACCTCCGGTGCGTGCTCAGCTCCCCAGTTTTGCCCTTCCTGCCGTATGCCGTTATTCAGAATCAAAACACGATTACTATGAAGCCCGTGAATCACCGGTTTGAAAATGGCCGGTCCGGTTTGAATCGTGTTAACTCCGGCAAGTTGGCGTAAAGCTTCACCCAGTGGTTTGCCCATCGTCTCCTGAAGTTCATGCCCGCTTAGCCGATTGAATGTAGATGTGGCCTCCACGTGCGGAGCATGATCTTCCACCACCACTTCCTGAAGAGCTGTTTCGTCCGGCTCAAGCGAAACCGTCAATTGCTTATTCTGGCCTAGCCGGATTTCCTGGCGATAACTACCAAACCCGACAAAGCGCACTTCAATTTGATAATTTCCCTCGCAGAGATTCTTCAACTCGAAGCGACCCCGGTTGTTGGTTGTGGTTCCCGGTCCATTGGGCAACACGACCACCGTGGCACCTGCGAGCGGTTGGTTTTCATTGTCGTAAACTGTGCCTGACAAGGTGAGGATGCACTGCGCATTCTGAGCTAATGAGAGCAAACTCGAAAAGCCGAAAGCAAGAGTAAAGAGATAGCGCACAGATTTTTGCAACAGGGTTGCAAAGGTAAAAAATCAAGCCATCATCCTAATCCAGGATGTCGGATGACTTGAATTTTTGTATAACGTAATAGAGGAAATTGAAATTTAGCGGGTCGGCATTTTCCTTAGCCGGGTTACCATCGTTTTTTGCGGTTGGTTTACCAGGCTTATTCGCGTTGCCGGTTGCTGGACTGATGACAGGCGTTTCGCGAACAGATTGTGGTTTTCCGGATTCTTCCGACACCACTACTTTATCGACTTCGGGAGTTTCGTTTGATTCAATCGGAGCTTCGCGTTCAGGCTGGCCTGGAATGCCCTCCTGTGCAAACGCCACGGAACTGAAAGCCAGCATGGCGAAGAAAAAAAGAATATGGTTTCCGGCTAACTTTACGTCTCTGCGCACTACAATGGTATTTACAGATTACTTTGCGTAAGGATACCAAAAGTAGCGAAATATATGATTCAGTGGGAGGATTTTTCGAAAATCGACCTTCGCGCGGGCACGGTGGTGCGGGCGGAGCCTTTTCCGGAGGCCAAAAAGCCCGCTTTTAAGCTCTGGATTGACCTTGGGCCTGACCTTGGCGTTAAGGCATCCAGCGCCCAGATCACCCGTCATTACACGCCCGAGGAATTGCCTGGCCGCCAGGTCGTTTGTGTGGTCAATTTTGGGCCCAAGAAGATCGCGTCCTTCACCTCCGAGGTATTAGTCACCGGATTTGCCGATGCGCAAGGTGATGTGGTCCTAACCTCGGTAGATAAAAAAGTCCCCAACGGCTCCCGTTTATTCTAGCATGCGGTTTTCTCAACTTGTTGACGTTTGCGGTGGCCATGTGCTGGCAATGACCGAAGATCACGAGGTGGTTTATCTCGCTACGGATAGCCGGAAAGCCATACCATCGGCCGGCACGTTATTTTTTGCCATTCGCGGGCAACGCCACGATGCGCATCGTTTCCTGAACGAACTGTACAAAGCCGGAATTCGTCAGTTTGTGGTGGAGCAAGACATCGATTCAGCCACCTTGCCTGGGGCCAATTTGTTACAGGTGACATCTTCGGTGGATGCCTTGCAACGCCTGGCTGCGCACCACCGCGCATCGTTCCGGGTACCGGTGTTAGGCATAACGGGCAGCAACGGCAAGACCATCATCAAAGAATGGCTTTATCAGCTTCTTTCCGTTGACTTCAGCATCTGCAAGAATCCCGGCAGTTACAATTCGCAAATCGGAGTGCCGCTGTCGGTTTGGCAACTTCAGGATTACCATGATCTGGCGATTTTCGAAGCCGGCATCTCTCAACCCGGTGAGATGGGCGCGCTCGCACGCATCATTCGGCCCACGGCAGGCCTTTATACGAACATTGGCCCCGCCCATGATGAAGGGTTTAAGTCGCGTCAGGAAAAGATCCGGGAGAAGATGAAGCTTTTCCAGTCGGCTCAGACTTTGATCTTTTGCCGCGATCATACCGCTATTTTCGAAGAGGTGGAGCGGAGTTATCGGGGGCGCACGTTCACCTGGGGTGTACATCCGGATTCCGATGTGCACCTGCAGCACTGGGGCGCAGACGGAGCGGAGATTCTTTTTGATGGAGAGGAAGTCAGCCTTGCGTTTCCGTTCACGGACCGGGCCTTGCAGGAGAATGCCCTGCATGCAGTAGCCGTTATGCTTTGGTTGAAGGTAAAGCCTGCCGTCATTCAGAGTCGCTTGCGACAGTTGCGGGCTGTGCCGATGCGGTTGGAAATGAAACAGGGAATCAATCAGTGCCAGCTTATTGATGACACCTATAATAACGACCTCGGAGGCCTTCACATCAGTCTTGATTTTTTAGCCAGCCTACAGAAGAAAAACAAGACGGTGATCTTATCGGATGTTTTGCAGAGCGGGCGCAGTGGTGTGGACTGGGTGACGGAGTTGTCTCGTATGCTGGCCAAAGCCGGTGTCAATCGCTTTATCGGTATCGGGGAAGTGCTTTCGGCAAACCGGGCGATTATTTCAGGTCAAGTGGGTCGTTGTGAGTTTTATTCATCGGTGAGCGCGTTTCTGGAGAAGGTCGACTTCAATCAATTCGACCACGAGGTCATTCTGGTTAAAGGTGCACGATCGTTTCAGTTTGAAAAGATCGTTTCGCTGTTGCAGCGCAAAGTACATGGCACCGTCATGGAGATTGATCTGGAGGCCATGGTTCATAACCTCAATTTTTTCCGCTCGCGGTTGCGGCCGGGCGTAAAATTGATGGCAATGGTTAAGGCGTTTGCCTACGGCAGCGGCAGCGAAGAAATCGGCAATCTCCTGCAGTTTCATAAAGTCGACTACCTTGGCGTAGCCTATCCGGACGAAGGAGTGGAGTTGCGCAAAAACCATATTCGCTTACCGATTATGGTGATGAACGCTTCAGCTGAGTCACTCGCAGCGTGTTTGAAACATGATTTGGAGCCGGAAGTGTTCAGCCGTGCGCAGTTAGAGGAAATGGTTCAGCGGTTGGATGGCCGTGTGCTTAACATCCATCTGAAATTTGATACCGGCATGCATCGCCTGGGATTTGTCGAAGGCGAGTGGTCCATGATTTTCGACCGCCTAAAAGAACTTCCAAACGTGCGAGTAGCAAGCGTGTTTACGCATCTGGCTGCAGCGGATGAGTCGCAGCATGATGAATTTTCACGCGAACAGTTGGCGTTGTTTGAACGGGCATGCTCCCGATTTGAATCTAGCATGGGTTATCGTCCCCTTCGGCACGCATTAAATTCTCCCGGTATTTTGCGCTTTCCGGAGGGACAACTGGACATGGTTCGGCTGGGCATTGGCTTGTATGGCATTAATCCAACAACAGAATTTTATCCGGAACTCAAACCGGTGGCAACATTGAAATCGGTTGTGTCGCAGGTTAAGATTGTAAATGCGGGCGACACCATAGGCTATGGGCGAAGGGGTACTACAGCACGACCCACTACCACAGCCACCATCGCCATTGGCTATGCCGATGGTTTTAGCCGGGCGTTTAGCCGGGGAAAAGGGGCGGTGTGGATAAAGGGCCGACTGGCGCCCGTGATCGGGAATGTGTGCATGGACATGGCCATGGTAGACGTGACGGGCATGGATGTGCGGGCGGGTGACGAGGTCATCATCTTTGGGCCTGAGTTGCCGATTACCGAGGTGGCGGCCCGTATTGACACCATACCCTACGAAATTCTCACCGCCACCAGTGAGCGCGTAAAGCGGGTGTACTATGCGGCAAGTATTTGAATAGCGTTACCTTTCATCGTAAGTGCTTTGGGAATGCAGCGTCCTTGGAAACTATCAACTCATGCCGGTTAACCTGTTTCGTCACCGTTTAGCGATGGCCGTTCGATTTTTGTTAATCATAATCGCTTCGTTTGGCATTCGTCAGGCAGCGGGTCAAAGCATTAAAGAGGAGTTGGTGAGCGACTCCAGTGCCCGTAGCGTGCTCAAGGGAACGCTGCTCATCCCCGAGCATAAGGCGAAGTTACCTGTGGTATTGATCATAGCCGGTTCCGGACCAACTGACCGCGATGGCAACAGCCCGGGTTTGAAGTCTGACTACCTGAAGCTTTTGGCCGAGAATCTGGCGGCCAATGGCATAGCTTCCTTGCGCTATGATAAACGCGGGGTGGCCAAAAGCAAATACAACGGAAAGGAGGAAAATGTCGTTTTTGATGACTTTGCCCTTGATGCGGCAAGTTGGATCGCGCGCTTAAAGACCGATCCGCGATTTTCGAAGATAATCGTCATGGGTCATAGCGAAGGATCATTGCTGGGCATGCTGGCCATACAACGGTCAGCAGCCGATGGGTTTGTTTCGGTGGCCGGTGCCGGTCGACCCATCGATTTCGTATTGAAAGAACAACTTCACGCTAACGCAAACAATCCTGCGTCCTTGATTCAGGCAGCCGATGGCATTATCGATTCGCTGAAGATGGGGCTTCAGGTAAAGCAAGTGCCCATGTTGTTGTCCGGCTTGTTTCGACCGGGTGTGCAGCCGTTTCTTATCTCCTGGATGAAGTATGATCCCGCGGTGGAGATCAAGAAGCTGAACATTCCGGTCATGATCGTGCACGGCACAACCGACATTCAGGTTTCGAAGGCAGATGCCGAAGCCCTGCGGATTGCCTATTCAACAGCTACGTACCAGGAAATTGAAGGTATGAATCACGTTTTGCGTGCGGCACCGGCTGATCGATCCGAAAACATCAAAACCTACTTCCGGCCCGATCTGCCGCTGAAAGAAGAGTTAATCCGAAGTCTTACCGAGTTCGTTCAAAGATTCCAATAGGCCGCGCTCTAAAACGCTCGTACTAGAACTCTTCGATAGTCAAATCAATTAGCCTCCGGTCGACATCACATTTCTTGATGGTTACCATAACTTCATCGCCCAAACGGTATACCTTTTTTCTGCGTCTGCCGATAACGCGGTAGTTTCGCTCATCCCACTCATAGAAGTCGTCCTTCATATCCGCCAACCGAACCATGCCCTCGCATTTGGTTTCAATAATTTCGATAAAAATGCCAAAGTCGGTGACCCCGGAAATAATGCCTTCATATGGCCGCTTGCTGGCCATGCTCATAAACTCCACTTGCTTGTACTTAATGGAGGCTCGCTCGGCATCAGCCGCACGCTTTTCGCGTTCGCTGCTGTGTATGCATTTCTCCTCGTACTCCTTGCGGTTTACGGGTTTGCCGTGGTCCAGGTAGTGTTGCAGCAGACGGTGCGCCATCATGTCGGGGTACCTGCGGATGGGCGAGGTAAAATGGGTATAGTGCTCAAAGGCAAGGCCGAAATGTCCTTTGGCCTCGGTGGTGTATTTTGCCTTCGCCATCGCGCGCACAGCCAACGACTGTAGCACGTTTTGTTCGGGCTTGCCTTCAATCTCATCCATCAAACGGTTGAGCGATCGCGATATGGATTTATCCTCTACCTCCAGCTTATGGCCAAACTGGCGTGCAAACGTGGCAAAGTCCTGCACTTTTTCGGGATCGGGCAGGTCGTGTGTGCGGTAAACAAAAGTGTTCTTTTCTTCCCCCTTCTTCATTTTGTAGATGAAGGTGGCCACCCCGCGATTGGCGAGCAACATGAATTCTTCAATCAACTTATGAGCATCTTTGCGCACTTTGGGCACAACGGCCAGCGGCTTGCCCTTTTCGTCCAGCTTGAATTTCACCTCGCTGGTTTCAAAGTTCACTGCACCTTTTTTGAAACGCTCTTTACGCAGAAGGTGATGCAGGTCATTCAAAATCTTGAGCTCCGCGGCAAACATACCGGTACCGGTCTCAATAACCTCTTGGGCCTGTTCATACGAAAAGCGGTGGTTGCTATGAATCACCGTGCGCCCGTACCACTCGTTATGGATCTTTCCTTTCGAATCCATCTCGAATACGGCTGCAAAGGTCAACTTATCTTCGTTGGGCCGCAGTGAGCATAGCCCGTTGGAGAGCCGCTCAGGCAACATGGGCACTGTTCGATCAACCAGATAAACGGAGGTGGCCCGGTCAAAGGCATCGGCCTCCAGGGCTGTGCCCGGCTTTACGTAGTGCGTTACATCTGCGATGTGCACACCAATTTCATAGTGTCCGTTTGACAGTTTTCTGAACGAAAGGGCATCATCAAAATCCTTCGCGTCCTCCGGGTCGATGGTGAACGTGAGTACCCCACGAAAATCTTTTCGTTTCTTAACTTCCTCGGCTGTGATCTCACCCGGGATGGATTCCGCCTCAGCCGTGACATGCTCGGGAAAGCGAAACGGTAGTTCAAACTCCGCCATGATGGAGTGAATTTCTGCCTCGTTTTCGCCCGTCTTACCGAGGATCTCCACAATTTTGGCTTCATGACTTTTATCGCCCTCGCCCCAGCGAGTCACTTCCACCACCACCTTGTCGTTGGTTACCGTTCCGTTAATGTTTTCCGGATAGATGAAAAAGTCCTGATAGATCTTCTTGAAGTCCGGCACTACGAACGCATAATTCTTCGACAGCTCGACACGGCCCACGAACCGCGTGCGAGCGCGTTTCACAATTTCTACAACTTTACCTTCGGGGTTTTGTCCGGTGCGCCTGTTCAGGAGTTCAACCGCTACGGTATCGCCATGCAGTGCATTGGCCAGGTCTTGTGTGCGCACATAGATGTCCTTGCTGCCCTCCTGCCCGGTGGCGATGTAGGCAAACCGGACATTAACATGGTCGACTACGCCCGTTATGGTGTCTGTTTTCCGGGTTGATGTGTAGCCCCCGTGAGGAAGCTGTCTGATTTTTCCACTCTCTTCCAGGTTTTCCAGAATGGAAAAGAGGTCTTGGTTCAGCGCCTTGTTTTTTGCACCGGCCTTTCGTGCGATTTGCTTGAAGTCGTATACCCGGCCGGGATTTTCATCAAAAAGATTTAGCACCTGCCGGAACAGCGAAGTGTGCGTCTCTTTTTGCTTTTTTTGTTTCTTTTCCTTGAATTTCTTTTTGGACATGGTTAATGAATAAGGTGAGGTGCCAACAAGGGCAACCCTTTGAACTTGAGATAGAGCTGTGCAATGGCCACGACATCACCTACACAGTATTCCGCGATTTTCGACAGATTTTTTTCGTCATAGTAAACACTATTCACCAATGAGCCATCCATAATACCCTTGCTGGTGGGGATGTTGAAGAGAGCGGCCAGCAAATCGAGTGAGGTGTAGTGCTTGTAGTCACCGAATTTCCACATTTCCATCGTGTCCAGGTGGTTTACTTCCCAGGGCTTTCGGCCCGACTGGTTCAGGAGGTCCGGTGGCAGGATGTCGTTGATGAGCATTCTCCGGCTGAGGTAGGGGAAGTCAAACTCCTTGCCGTTGTGCGCACACAGGCGCGTTGAGGAATCCATTTTTTCCAGTAGAGCTTTGAATTCGAGCAAAAGTTTCTTCTCGTCATCACCGGCCAGGTAACGGGTTTTTAATCCGGGTTGGCCCTTTTCGTCTTCGGTGTACTTGCCAAGGGCGATGACAATTACTTGACCAAATTCGGCATAGATGCCGGCCCGGTCGTGGTACAAATCGGCATCGGTTTGCCCTTCTTCCCGCTTGAGAAAGCTCGCTTTACGCGCCCATTGTGTTTTGAGGCGCTCATGAAGTTGGTCGTAATGCTGTACACCACGAATGGTCTCAATATCCAGGAACAGGACGCTTTTAAACTCGGACGTCATGAAGGAAAGATAACGAATCTTTTACACTCAAGAGTGAAGCACGCCCTCCATATCCAGTTCTTTGATAAACGTCAGGTTTTCTTCTTTGATACTCTCGGGTACGAAGACAAAACGTTTATCGTAAATCTGCCGGCCAACATAGTAGCTCACCCAGTATTCGTTGGTGAGGTGAAACACCGCAGCATCAATGGGCTCAATGAGCACCGAGCCGTTTGCCGGCACGGTTTGAAGAAAATGGCGCAGTGTGGAGGTGCGCTGCGGCTCACCATCTTTTTCACCATATCCCTTGCTGGCTACCAGTGTGTTTTCGATCGCAAAGTTGTTATTGTTGATCAGATACACCTTCCACTCCTCCTGATTAACCAGATTTTTCTCGCGCACAACGGCCAACGTCACGTTTTGTACTTCCGGTATTTCAATGTCTTTCTTCATGCTGTATTCAAAGGTAGCCGATTTCGACTCAATACAGGATAAACTCAAATGTTCGGGCAAGTTGGCGTACCAGTTCCTGTTGAACTTCAACCATGGGCAGTTCCCGGTTGAGCTCCTTTTGCATGGAGGTTACCGCCTTGTTTTCGATTCCGCACGGCAAGATGTAGTTAAAATAGGACAAATCCGGGTTAACGTTCAGCGCCAGGCCGTGAAGCGTTACCCAGCGCGATGTTTTGACACCCATGGCGCAGATTTTTCGCGCCCGATCCGGACGTTCGCCTTCCAACCAAACTCCGGTAAAGCCAGGCAGCCGACCGCCTTCAATTCCAAAGGTCGCGAGTGTTTGAATCACGGCTTCCTCCAGTGATCGCATGTAGCGGTGGATGTCGGTAAAAAAATTTTCCAGGTCAATGACCGGGTACACCACCAATTGACCCGGGCCATGGTAGGTGATGTCGCCCCCGCGGTTGATGCGGTAAAAGGTGGCACCCACGGAGGACAATTTTTCAACCGGAATCAGCAGGTTTTTTTCGTCCCCGCTTTTGCCCAGCGTATACACATGCGGATGTTCGCACAGCAGCAGGTAGTTGGGCGTTGGCTGATGCCCACCATCTGTTCGTTCACGATTGTGCTTTTTGATCGCCAGAATTTCCTCAAACAGCCGGGTTTGGTAATCCCATCCGCGCTGATAATCAACAAGACCGAGATGCAGCAGTTGCGTTGATTTATTGGAAACCGGGTTCAAGGTTTGAGTCACCTATTTTACTTTCTCCAATTCGGTTTTCAGGTAAATAATCGGTTCAATGGGCTCGGGTTCAACACCATTTTCTTTGGCCAGGTAGTACGAAATCCAATCGGTGAGGTGTATGAGGTAGTAGTACTGTTCCAGCAGGGAAGCGCCTTCACCAATAACATCAATAATCGGGTTCGATTTTTTCACGAACATGTCGCGGCAGATTTCCATGCGCTTTTCCACGCGTTCGTGGTCGTGATCTGAGTAGAGATAGATTACTTGTAGCATGGGCATCAGGGCTTCGGGGAAACTCCAACCCACTAATTCATTGTGGTTCATTTCCGGGAAGGTGTTCACATGCGCCATTTGCTTGCTGTTCTCATTCAGTTGCTGTTGAAAACGCAACGCCATGGCATGTAGGCGACTGTCGCAGTAGATTACCGGCAATTTGCCCTTTAGTTTTTTAGCAATCAGTTCGGCTTCCGATTGAATACCTTTTTCGCCCCGGTTCAAAAACTCAATCGCGTTTTCGGTTTCTTTGATGTAAGCTGCCCCAATCAGGTTGCTGTGGTACAGCAGCGACAGCAGGGCCAGCATATTGTAAGCCAGCATGGCGCGGGGGCTATCCGAGCCGGCCGGTAACTGAATGTAAAGTAAGTTGTATTCCTTGGCGATCTCCAGAATTTTTCCTCCTGAAGCAATGCAAATCACTTCCGCTCGCTTCAACATGGCTTTGTTGAGGGCAGCGACCGTTTCCTCTGTGTTGCCGCTGTACGAACTGGCAATAAACAGGGTATGCGGGCTTACAAACTGCGGAATGTTGTACGTTTTGCACACGGTAATGGGAATCGGAATACGTCCAAAAGTCAAGGACTCTACGAGGTTGGCGCCAATGCCGGAGCCGCCCATGCCGGCAATCACAATATTGCGAATGTCGCTACCCGGTCGTACAAAATCCAGGGCTTGCCCTAATTTGAGTCCTTCTGCCAATTGCAGTGTAAACGATTCAATGTATTTTTTGGTCGTAGACATGTGTCGTAAATTCCGGCAAAGGTAGGGTGCATGAGCGACAAAACGAAGAAAGGAAAGGCGGGCGAAGATCGTGCAGCTGTTTTTTTACAGGAAAAGGGTTTTGTTATCCGCGAACGAAACTATCGCGCGGGGCGGGCCGAGATTGACCTGATTGCGCAGCGCGACAACTGGCTGGTGTTTGTGGAGGTGAAATTACGCTCGTCCGATGCATTCGGTTACCCCGAGGAATTTGTGGATCAAAAGAAGATCAATCGCATTCTGGAGGCGGCTGTGGAGTACCAGTATCAGATTAACTGGCAGGGCAACGTTCGGTACGACATCGTGTCCATCCGCGATCATGTGCGGCCCCCTGAGGTGGTGCACATTGAAGATGCGTTTTATTGAGCGAATTCAATACTCCTTGTCATTGGAATAAATCTCTTTTCCGTTCTCGTCAAACTCCCTTCTGACATACGGCCGGAATAGTTCGTCAAACGGATCTTTGGCGTAGGCAATTACGCGCTTGCGCTTGCCGTTGGGGTAGTTCTCGATCCACTCATTCACTTTGTGATCCCACCGGTATTCGCCCCGCACCGCCACCTGGCCGTTTTCGTGCAGCAGGTAGTAAAATCCTTCCTTCTCGCCATACTCCATCGGAATGATCTCTTTCACCTTCGTCTTTTTATCGGGGTCGTAGTAGGTCACAATGGACTCTTTCGGCCAGCCTTTGTAATATTTTTCCTTATCCTCCAGTTGATCAAAACGGTTGTGCGCCATCCAACGGCCGTGCTTGGTGCCCTTGTAGAAGATACCTTCTTCCAGAACAGTGCCACCCATCATTCGTTTGTAGGGTCCATGCACCAGCACGCCTTTCTTCTGATCGAAACCGGCCGGGGTGGTCCGCCTGATTTCGCGTCTGGAGAAATCGAACCAATACACATCGCGGACAAATCCGTTCGGCTTCTCGGCTTTTTTCAGATAATAGAAAAGTTCGATCGTCATCTTATCGCCATAGCCCTTGCGCGTGAAGCCTTTCTTGGTTTTCAAACCGTAAAAGACCTTTTTCTTTGGCTTTTTCTTTTTGGTGGGGATGGGTTCTTCGTTTTGCGAGTATAAGTCCAGAACCGTGAAAGGCTTATCCGTGTCGAACGTAAACTGACCCTCCACTGTAACCGGAGTTACCTGGGCCCTTGCTGCACAAGTAATAAAGGCGGCCAGTATCAGCAGTATTCCGATTCGCATTAACGCAAATAACGCAAGAATCGGAAAAATATTTTCAGAAGGTACTCACATGTATCACCTGCTGTCCTTTTCGAAATGCCTGACCACGCTGGTCAATAAAGTCGCCCTGCCGTGAAATGTCCAGCAGCGAGTTCACATAGTCCTCGACCACGTTTTGGCGGATGACGATGGGGGCCCCGTATGTAACCGCCTCATCTATGTACGAATAGATCAACTTCTGAAATTCTTGCCGAAACAAACTGTTGTTGATGAATAGGTCAGCTCCCTCAACCCGATTTTCGGTAATGGCCACTACACCAAGAATGGTGTCGTCCTGCTCAAACAAGTTCAGGAAAAAGTCAACATACTCCTGCTCGGCTCTGCGGAAGGCGCGATTGTTGGCGTGATCGGTATACGCATCCGTGGAACTGTTAACGCCATCACGTTTATTGCTCTTACTGACTTCATCCCAAACTTGTGCCTGGCCGAGGCGGTGATCAATAATGTCGCGCAGGTGCTCGTTGGCCATACCGTAGTATTCCGAAAACTTCTGATCATTACTTTGTCCTTTGTACTTCCACCGACCCTGCTCTACGCAAAACACCGGTATGCGCACCCGCCCTTCACCCGGTGGAATCAACATATCGCGGGCGATTACGCGATCTTGTTTGCCGCCTTGTAAAATTTCGCCCGACATCAAAAACAACGTATCAGTGGACAGGTTCCGTGCGATCAGCGTGTTCACGGTGCCCCCGGTACTGGCTTCGGTGATGACCACCTTGTCGTTGAGCATGGCCTGGTGCAGCGATGTGTAGTAGCCCAGGTTGCCTACTGCGTCACGAAAACCGGCCTTCATCCGAAGGGGTACCAGGCGCAGGTTTTTGAATGTAAATTGTTCCGGGCGATCGTAGTCGGCATAAACAAGTCCGGAGAAGAACGGGAAGAAATCACCGCTGGGTTGGGTTCGATTCGACACGGGCGCCACATCTACTGCAATTTTTACGGAGGGAACACGAAGGCTTCGAATCAGATAGTCGTAAAAGCGCTCTTCCGCGCTTGCGCGGGCAAAACTCTTCAGATCAAGCATCAGTTCTGCTTCGCGCGTAGAGCTATTCCAGCCCGCTGTCGAAAACAAAGCGTTTACTTCACCCTTGTCATCGCTACTGTAGTTGGCGGCAGCTACCCGTTGAGGTGAAGCGGTGAGGATCACCGGAATTTTTGAAACCGGTTGCGCGCCATTTGTGATGGAAAAAACCAAACGACTATTGGCGTTGCCGGTCACCCGGACAAAGGAAGCGGCTGAGCGAATGCTGATTTGATCCAAGAGCTGCTGAAGGCGGGCGTAGCTTTCGATGGCAAGAAAAATGGATTTACCCTGGTAACCGGCTTCTATATTTTCCCCCCAATAGTCTTTGAGCGTCAACAACGAGCGAAAGTAAAAGTCAATGGCTGTGGCCAGTGCATTACTTTGTTCAGCCACTACTGCCTTTTCGAAGAATTGCAAGGCCATGTTCCTTGCCGCTGCCAGATCTTGTTGCTTCTGCGCCTGATAACGGGTTTTGCTCAACCGGTAGTAGACCCAGTAATTTTGATCATCTTCATAACTTGCTACACGCTCAAAATCTTCAATGTCATCGGCAGCCGTGGTTTTGATGTTGGATTCGTACTCTTCCTTGAACTGGTAATTTTTGTCGATCTGATTCAGAATTGATGTGCTGCTGATGGAGATACGGATGTCGCTGACAAGATCTTGCAGGGCATTCTTTTTGGCTATTCCCAGATAGTCGTTCAGACGCTTGCTGGCCGAGCCAATGCCGATGTAATAGCCTTCTTCCGTTGGTTTGTTTGCCACCCAGGCCGGTCGCTCGGGTGTCTGGCCCAGCGCGATCAGGGAGAAAAATAGAAAAGCGAGAGTTAGTTTGGTTTTCATGGTGACAGGGTTTTGAGTTTAACGACCAGCCCACTGGCTTCGTTAGCACGTGCGTGCCTGTGCGTAACATTTTGTTTAACTCCGGCCTGTATGGAACCATGGATTGCCATACCCGGTGGGCAGTTCTTTAAACAGCCCGACCCCCAGCAGCCAAGGTTGGCACAACTACCAAAAAAAAGGACAGAGAAGCTAACTGCCCCCTGTCCGATACGATGGGTACTATGTGAACCTACGAAACCAATTCCACACTTCGCCTGATGAAGTTGGTGAGATCGGCACCGGTGAGCATGTTTTGCGAGAGCAAGCCGAGGTCGTAGGCTTGCTTGGCCAGTTTCACTTTCTGGTCTTCCGTCTCGGCTTTCAATATCTGCTGCATGATTTTATGATTACCGTTGATGGCCACGTTGTAGCTGTCCGGCATCGATCCCATAAAGGGCATGCCGCCTCCGCCCGTGCGGGCCATGTCTTTCATCCTGCGCATCCATTCGCTCATGGTCACCGTAACGGGCAGATCTTCAGGTGACAGCGGCTCGATGGCTACGCTCATGGCCGTATTGTTCACGGCTTTTTCGAAGACGGATTTGATCTGTTCTTCTTCCTCTTTGCTCAATACGCTGGTGAATGTTTCATCGCGGGCAATCAGTTTGTCCGGAGTTTCGCTGTCCACACGCTTCAATTGTGTCTTTTCAAGTTTTTGCTCCAGGTTACTGATGAAATGGCTGTCGAGCATGCCGTCAAAGAGCAGGACATCGTATCCCTTGGCCCGGGCCGCCTGTACAAACGTATCTTGTTTTCCGGCATCGGTGGTATAGAGGTAAACCAGGTTTTTGTCCTTATCGGTCTGGGTTGGCTTAACGTGTTCTTTGTACTCCTCCAGCGTAAAATACTTACGGTCCGTGTTTTTGAGCAACGCAAATTCCTTTGCCTTGTCGTAGAACTTTTCATCGCTGATCATGCCGTACTTCACGAAAATGGAGATGTCATCCCACTTCTTCTCGAACTCCGCGCGATCTTTCGTTAACATCTCCTGCAGCTTATCGGCTACCTTTTTCGTGATGTGCTGGCTGATCTTCTTTACGTTGGCATCGCTTTGCAAGTAACTCCGCGAAACGTTCAACGGAATATCCGGTGAATCCAGGATGCCATGCAGCAGCATCAGGAAATCCGGCACTACATCCTTTACCTCATCGGTAATAAACACCTGGCGGCTGTAGAGTTGAATCTTGTTGCGCTGAACTTCGAAATCGTTTTTGATTTTCGGAAAATACAGCACGCCCGTCAGGCTGAACGGATAGTCTACGTTTAGGTGAATCCAGAAAAGCGGGTCTTCGGAGAACGGATAAAGCTCCTTGTAGAATTTCAGGTAGTCCTCGTCCTTCAGTTCAGTTGGCGTTTTTGCCCACAGCGGACCGGGGTTGTTGATGATCCGGTCTTTGGTAACGGTCTTGTACTTCGGCTTGCCGTCTTTGTCGGTACCGTCTTCTACGCTTTCGTCTTTCGTGCCAAACTTAATCTCGACCGGCAGGAACTTGCAGTACTTTTCCAAAATGCCTTTGATGCGCCACTCATCCAGGAATTCTTCCGAGTCTTTGTTGATGTGGAGAATAACATCCGTTCCGCGCACTTCACGCCTGGCCGGCTTGAGTTCGAACTCGGTCGAGCCATCGCAGGTCCAGCGGGCCGCTTCATTCTCGTTGGCTTTATACGAGCGGGAAATCAATTCCACCTCATCGGCCACCATAAATGCCGAATAGAAGCCTAAACCAAACTTGCCAATAATATCTTTCGCATCGGCTTTGTCTTTAAACTTCTCAACAAATTCGGCAGCACCCGAGAAGGCAATCTGATTGATGTATTTCTTAATCTCCTCGGCCGTCATACCGAGGCCCTTATCGCTCACCGTGATGGTCTTTTTCTTCTTGTCGAAACTCACCTCCACGGTCAGGTCGCCCAACTCTCCGGTAAACTCGCCCAGGGAAGCCAGCTTGCGCAATTTCTGCGTGGCGTCAACCGCGTTACTGACCAGCTCGCGCAGGAATATTTCATGATCGGAATACAGGAATTTCTTGATGATGGGGAAGATGTTCTCGGTATGAATCGAGATGGAGCCTTTTTCTGCCACTTCTGCCATAATTGTTGGAAAAATTAGGTTTAACTACGTAGCGCGGGTGGGATCAAGTATTGTTCCAAAGCCCGGACCGTGTCAGTATGGCAGAAAAAAACCCCGGCACTTGCCGGGGTTTTTAACTATGCTTCCATCACCACTTCAACGGGCTTTTCTTTTTGCCCCAGGTCGATTTCTTCGCCCTCGCGGTTCAGAAATTTGTATTCGGTGATGCCCAGGCTGGAGTCTTTCACCAGATCCACCGAGCGTTTGTATTTCCACCACCATTTGAATCGCTTCGAAAACATGCCCTTGGTGTAATACGCGTGCAGGAACGGATGCACGGCCAGTACGAGTTGTTTCTCGTTCTGTTTCACGAACAAGTGCTCCACCGTTTGCTCAATCAGGTCGGTAACCAAAATGGAAGCCGAGATCTTGCCCGTACCATTACATGTGGGGCACACTTCTTTGGTTACAATATTCATTTGAGGCCGCACACGCTCGCGCGTGATCTGCATCAAACCAAATTTGGAGAGCGGCAGAATCGTGTGCTTGGCGCGATCCTGCTCCATCGCCTCCTTCATTGTTTTCTGAATGAGCTTGCGGCTTTCCTGGCTGCGCATGTCGATGAAATCCACCACAATGATGCCGCCCATATCCCGCAGGCGAAGCTGGCGTGCAATTTCGCGTGCCGCCTCCTGGTTCACATGCACGGCTGTGGTTTCCTGGTTTTCTTCGCGCGTGCTCTTGTTGCCGCTGTTGACGTCAATCACATGGAGCGCTTCGGTGTGCTCAATGATCAGGTAGCCACCACCCTTCAGACTTACGGTTTGCCCAAATGCCGATTTGATCTGTTTTTCGATGCCATACTGCTCAAATACCTTGGCCTTGCTGGTGTGCAGTTTGACGATCTTCTCTTTCTCCGGGGCGATTTGCTGAACGTAGGCTTTCACCTCGTCAAACGCTTTTTTGTCGTCCACCACGATGCTATCGAACGATTCGTTGAGCAAATCGCGCAGCAGGGAAGAGGTTTTGCTTAATTCTCCGATTACTTTCTCGCGGGCTTCGGCTTTCACCAATCGGTTCATGCCTTCCTGCCAGGTGCTGAAGAGATTGCGCAGGTCGCGATCGAGTTCAGCCACTTCTTTGCCTTCGGCCACCGTGCGAATGATAACACCAAAACCGGGCGGCTTGATGGATTGAATGAGGCGCTGCAGGCGCTTGCGCTCCTCGCTGCTGGAGATTTTTTTCGAGACGCTTACAGCATCTGAAAAGGGCACGAGCACTAAATAGCGCCCGGCCAATGACAGCTCTGACGAAAGTCGGGGACCCTTGGTTGAGATGGGTTCCTTTACAATCTGAACGGGGATGAGTTGGTTTTTGGAAAGCTGTTGGGCGATTTTCCCATGCTTATCAATGTCTTTCTCGGCCTGGAACTTGTCCAGACGTCCCCCGGTGATTTTACCGGACCGTACCAACTTGGTGTACTTCTGCAGTGAACTGAACTGTGGGCCCAAATCCAGATAATGGAGAAAGGCATCTTTCTCGTACCCGATATCGATGAAGGCCGCATTTAAGCCCGGTACAACTTTTTTGACCAGGCCCATGTAAATGTCACCGACTACAAACCGGTTGGCTTCATTCTCATGATGAAACTCAACCAGCTGTTTGTCCTTAAGAAGAGCGATCCGACTTCCGCTTTGAGCTGAACTAATGATTAGTTCGGTACTCAAAACTTTAAATGGTTGTGCCCCGACTATGTCGGGGCGGTTAATAAATCAATTACTTCTTCTTGTGGCGATTCTTTCTCAAACGCTTCTTGCGTTTGTGAGTCGCCATTTTGTGCTTCTTTCTTTTCTTACCACTTGGCATACGTAAATGTGTTAGTTTATGGTCTCTACCCTAAGCCATTTGGCCCGGGTTTATCTTAAGTCTTTCAGGTAGGAATCGGCTGCCGCCTGCACGGCAGGATCAGGATCGCGTTTTTTTACTTCTTCAAATTCAGCCTTGGCCTTGTCTTTATCTCCGCCATTCAGGTACGCAACGCCCAGCAACATCCGGGCCTGGCTATTATCCGGTTTGATCTCCAGTAAACGAGCCAGATAGTCTTGTGCTCGTTCATACTGACTGGTTTGCACGGATAACATGCCGAGGTTAAATAGCGCAAACTCATTTTGGGGATCTTTCTGAATGATCTCTTGCAACTTTCGAATACCCTGCATGGGCGGGGCGGTCGCCAGCAGGGTCATGGCCAGTTGGCCCTGTGCATCCAAATCATCGGGCCGCTGCTCCAATACCTGGTTGAGGAAACGCTGAGCTTCAGCGGCCAGCACCTTCTGGCGCTCGGGGTCAACCGCAAAACTGTACGCTTCATAGTAGCGCGCGGCTGCCTGCCGGCACGATTCCAAACTCTTAAAGAACGTTGCCGCTTCACCGGCATACCACGCGGAGCTGTCATATTTGCCTGCCTGGGCGTATAATCGGCTCAACGAGTCGGCAAAAGTAGCACTTTTTTCATTGAGCACCGGCTGTGCCAGGGGCCGCAGCGCGGCAATGGCTTCCGCCAAAGCCATAGGAATATCGCTATGTGGGTCGCCCGGGGCGTTCTGATCCGTCTCACTTTTCAGTTGGCTTTCGTTCTCAACAACGGATTTGGGCAGAAAGTAAAGCCCGGTGCCAATACCCACCGCCACTACCGCCAACAAGATTCTCGATTTCCACATTCGTACTCAGGCAAAACCCTCAGGCTTGCTTCTCGGCCAGCGATTTCACCTTCTCGCTGTTCTTAATCTTATTGATGAAGATTTTCGCGGGCTTAAAGCTGGGGATGTAATGCTCATCGATCACGATGGCGGTATTCCGCGAAATGTTCCGGGCAATTTTTTTCTTACGCTTCTTATTAATGAAACTTCCGAACCCGCGCACGTAGATATTTTGACCATTCGACATGTTGGTTTTCACTATGCTGAAGAATGCCTCTACGCTCGCAGTCACATCGGCTTTATCGATGCCGGTTTTTTCTGCGATTTGATTGATAACATCAGCCTTCGTCACGGTAGGTAGGTTTGGTAAGAGGAGGGCAAATTTAGCTGCCTGCGCCTCATTCACAAAATGAAATGTTTGATTATCAAAAAGATGCGTTAAACTGTTCAAATTGATGCAAGAAGGCTTTCGAATAACGGGCGCTTTTACAAAGTTTCGAACGAATGAATAAGCGAGTTTTTGCCCAGCGCCTGCTGGATTGGTACCATGAAAACCAGCGTTTTTTACCCTGGCGCGAAACCCGTGATCCTTATCGGATCTGGCTTTCGGAAATCATCCTTCAGCAGACCCGTGTAGCTCAGGGATTGCCATACTACCAGAAATTCATTGAAGCTTTTCCTTCCATCCATCATCTGGCAGCCGCCCCCGAGCAAAAGGTCTTGCGTCTGTGGCAAGGTTTGGGATATTATTCGCGGGCGCGGAACCTCCATGCCTGTGCACAACGGGTGGTGCACGATTTTGGCGGCACGTTTCCATCTACCTATACCCTTTTACTTGACCTGCCCGGAATTGGTCCTTACACCGCAGCAGCTATTGCATCTATCTCGTTCGGTGAGCCTGTTGCCGTGGTGGATGGCAATGTTTTTCGTGTACTGGCTCGTGTTTTTGGTCTGGAGGATGACATCACCCGCCCGGCAGCCAAAGCGAAGTTCACCCGGCTCGCTAACGAGTTACTGGCCTCCGAACTTCCCGACCTTTTTAACCAGGCCTTGATGGAATTCGGGGCGCTGCAGTGCACGCCCAAGGCTCCGAAATGCCCGGAGTGTCCACTGGTAAAAAATTGCGAAGCGTTCCGGCAGCAACGCGTTCATGAGTTTCCGGTAAAGAGCAAGAAGGCGGCCGTGCGCCACCGCTACCTCTCGTATATCGTGTTTGCCCATGCCGAAAAAGTATTAATGAGGCCACGCACCGATAAAGACATTTGGCGCGGGCTTTATGAATTTCATTTGGTTGAGACGAAAACCAAGCGCAGCGCATCCGCCATCATCAAAGCAAGCGGTTTACCGCTCGGCCCTGCGGTCGTTGTCTCAAAGCCGGTCTCGTATCAACATTTGCTTTCGCACCAACGGCTCCACATTCAACTGATTCGTGTAAAGCTGACCACGGCCGGGCAGGCGCAGCGTATCCAACAGAAGGTGGGCGGTAACTTTTTCTCCCCCCGACAGGTTGAGCGCTTGCCCAAACCGATCATTATCCATCAGTATTTGCAGGATAGCAAAAGAGCGGCCTCGTAAAAATTGGTAATTTTACCACCCGCCCGTGGCGGCTGAATGAGCAATTTCAAATAATCTGCATATGTCTGGAGTAAATAAGGTGATTTTGGTGGGCAGGCTGGGAAAAGACCCTGAGGTGCGCAACCTTGAAAGCGGGGCAACAGTCTGCAATTTTACACTCGCTACGTCCGAAACGTATCGCGATAAAACAACGGGAGACCGCAAGGAAGTAACCGAGTGGCACAATATTGTGTTGTGGCGCGGCCTGGCGGACATCGCAGCCAAATACCTCCACAAGGGCGACATGGTCTACATCGAAGGCAAGCTACGCACGCGCTCGTGGGAAAAGGAGGGCGTTACCCGTTACACCACCGAAGTTGTGGGCGATAACATGACCATGCTGAGCACGCGCGGTGGCGGAAGCAGCAATACCGAGCGCAGTTCAGGTGGCGCCTACAGCGCACCACAAGAAGAATTTAAACCGACTGCCGATACCGCCACCGATGACTTGCCGTTTTAACCGGTGATGAAGCGTTGGTTGATCTTGGCCTGGGCCATAGCCGGGCTTGTGGTTTCTTCCTGCGAAAGCAACTACCAGCCGAAACCGAAGGGGTATAATCGTCTGGTGTTGCCCACATCGGAGTATCGCATCACTCCGGATTCACTTCCCTATCGTTTTGAGTATTCAAAACATGCCCAACTGATGCGGGATACTTCCTGGATACGCGAGCGGCATTGGGTGGAAATCTACTACCCGGAATTGAAGGCGAACATTCACATCACCTACAAGCAGGTGCAAAACCGGGAGGATGTGTTGCGCGAGTTGATGGACGATGCCTACCGGCTTACTGCGAAACACCAGATTAAAGCTTACGGCATCGATGAAGTAAACGTGCGCACACCCAGTGGTAAAACGGCTGTGATCGCGGAGATTTCCGGAGAAGTGCCCAGCCAGTTTCAGTTTACCATGACGGATTCATCGCGGAATTTCTTGCGGGGTGCCGTATATTTTAACACCCGCGTGGCCAACGATTCGCTGGCCCCGGCAATCGAGTTTATGAAGCGCGAAGCTATGCACCTGATCAACACGGTGGAGTGGAAGAAGAGGTGAGTAATGAGATTGACCATGTCCGGAAGGATGTTTACTTTTGGACCATGCTAACCAAGAAGCAAGTTCTTGAAACTCTTGATCAGTTACCTTCCGCATTTGAGGTGGAAGACCTTTTCGAGAAGCTGGTTTTTCTCCAAAAGATTGAAATTGGCGTTCAACAATCGAAAGAAGGAAAAGCTGTTTCAAAAGAGGAGATGAAGGAGAAGCTTAAAAAATGGCTACTGAAGTAAGGTGGACTCCCCAAGCCTTGGAAGATGTTTCGAATATTGGTGATTTCATCTCCCGGGATTCGTTCCACTATGCCCAAGTTCAGATTGCCCGACTGATCTTTCGAACGGAGATTCTTGAGAAATTCCCGTTGGCCGGTCGAGTGGTACCGGAATTGAACGATCCGTAAATCCGCGAGTTAATTGAAGGCAGCTACCGCATAGTGTATAGGGTTGTTTCACCGGAACTTGTGGATGTCGTCACCATTCACCACGCTAATCGGCTGTTGTCGAATAACCCGAAATTAGTGCGTTGAGGTTTGCTCTAGTTTGATGATGCCGTTGGTTCGGCTTAATTTGCTTCTCTCCAAAAATGGTGCTGCCTGACTAACTTTTTCGAAACCCCGATCGAGTTCTTGAAGGGCGTGGGCCCTCAACGTGCTGCCTTACTGCAAAAGGAGCTCGGCATTTTCACGTTTGCCGACTTAATTCAGCATTACCCGTTTCGTTATGATGACCGCACCCGCTTTTTTTCCGTGAGCGAGATTACCGAAGAAATGCCTCATGTGCAGGTGCGCGGGCGAATCACCAAAATGGAGGTTGTGGGTGCGCACCGCAAAAAGCGGTTGGTGGCGCGTTTCACGGATGGAGCAGGGGATATCGAACTCGTTTGGTTTCAGGGCATCAACTGGACGCTGGACAAAATCAAACCCGGTATCGACTACGTTGTGTTCGGGAAGCCCGTGCGTTACGGCAGCCGGTTTTCAATCGCACATCCGGAGGTAGAACCGTCAACCACCGCGAACAGCGCAGGTGGTTTTTTACAGCCGGTATATCCGCTTTCAGAAAAACTGCGCGCCCGCCATGTCGACAATAAAGTCTTGATCAAGTTGCAACAGCAACTTCAGTCGATGGCTGTGCCCCACGTTCATGAAACGCTTCCCAGCGAACTTATCCGCAAGCATCGGTTGATGGACAAAAAGGAGGCGGTGCAGCAAATTCATTTCCCGAAGGACCAGCAAAATCTGCTGCAGGCACAGACGCGGCTCAAGTTTGAAGAACTATTCTTTATTCAACTGCGGCTCCTGAAGTTGAAATTGGTGCGGCAGGACAAATTTCGGGGCTTCGCGTTTTCGGATGCGACACTGCTGACCCAGTTCTATAATACCCAGCTGCCCTTTCCGTTGACCAATGCGCAGAAGCGAGTGGTGAAAGAGATTTATGCCGACATGAAATCGGGCCGGCAAATGAACCGATTGTTACAGGGCGATGTGGGCAGCGGCAAAACAATTGTGGCCTTCATTTGCATGCTGCTGGTGATTGGCAGCGATGCGCAAGCGGTGTTAATGGCACCCACGGAGATACTGGCCCAGCAACACTTCACCACCCTGAGCCGACTGGCTAACGGGATGAAACTCCCCATCGCCTTGCTAACCGGCTCGGTAAAAAAGGCCGATCGCAGGCCACTGCATGCCGCTTTGCAAGCCGGCCATTTGAAAATTCTGGTGGGTACCCACGCGCTGCTGGAGGAGGAGGTCAAATTCCAGCGCCTTGGGCTGGCCGTTATTGACGAACAACATCGCTTTGGGGTGGCACAGCGCTCGCGATTGTGGCAAAAAAACGCTGACACCTATCCCCACGTATTGGTCATGACGGCTACGCCCATACCCCGCACGTTGGCCATGACGTTGTATGGCGATCTGGACGTATCGGTAATCGATGAACTGCCGAAGGGGCGTAAGCCTATTAAAACGATTCATCGGTTTGACGCTCACCGGCTGCAGGTGCATGGATTTATTCGCGAACAAATAGCGTTGGGCCGGCAGATCTACATTGTGTACCCGCTCATTGATGAATCCGAGAAACTGGATTTGAAACATCTCATGGACGGATATGAGAGCATCACCCGCGCCTTCCCGGATGTGCCGGTTAGTATCGTACACGGCCAGATGAAACCGGAAGCCAAAGATTTTGAAATGGCCCGGTTTGTACGTAATGAAACTAAAATCATGGTGGCCACTACCGTGATTGAAGTGGGCGTGGATGTGCCGAACGCCAGCGTGATGATTATTGAAAATGCCGAGCGCTTCGGTCTTTCGCAACTTCACCAATTGAGGGGGCGTGTTGGCCGGGGTGCGGAGCAGTCGTATTGCGTATTGATGACCGGGAACAAACTGAGTGCGGAGGCCCGCGTACGCATTGATACACTTGTGCGCACCAACAATGGTTTTGAAATTGCCGAAGCAGACTTGAAGTTACGCGGCCCCGGTGACCTGATGGGCACCCAGCAGAGCGGTGTATTGGACTTACTCATTGCCGATCTTGCTAAGGACGGGGACCTCCTGAAAACAGCCCGTGAGGAAGCATCCGAACTGCTGCAAAACGATCCTTCCCTGGCTTTACCGCAACACGCGGTCGTCCGCCAGCAAATTGAGCGCATGAAAAAGTCGGTCGTCAACTGGAGCCGTATCAGTTGATGAGTGGAATTCAATATCTTTGAAATTGTCTTAGCCTGACATGAAGGTTCTTGCCCTCGCGTGGGTTCTATGGTTGGCGTGCTTTTCGGCCTGGTCGCAGGCGGGAGACTTTTACTTATCACATCATGCCCCCGCTGATGACCGCCT
Organism: Flammeovirgaceae bacterium; assembly: GCA_021298015.1. Classification (GTDB taxonomy): domain Bacteria; phylum Bacteroidota; class Bacteroidia; order Cytophagales; family Cyclobacteriaceae; genus ELB16-189. The sequence continues at coordinate 12,385 of JAJTGY010000030.1, read as the reverse complement.
TGACTACTTTACCCGCAGCATTGTGCAAAACCGAGAGGGTATTCTCTACTTTGCCAATCGGCAGGGCATTCTTGAATTTGACGGCCGCAACTGGAAAATCATTCAGTCGCCCGGTGCAGTCTTTTCCTTGCAACTGGCCGGACGGAAAATCTTTGTCGGAGGCATTGACGGCACCGGTAAGTTAGGCACGGATCGGGATGGCTTTCCGCAATATCAGCTTCTTACGCAACAGCCGGTGCTCAACCTGGTGGCAACTGATAGTTTGCTGTACCAAATTGCGGAAACGGGTATATCGGTTTATGATGCCATATCGGAAGTTGCACTCCATCAGGTAAAGGCGCCCGCGCAGGTCGCCTGGAAGGGAGGAGGCGTGGCTTTTGGCCGACCCGTAGCCTTCACCTCAACGGCACTGTATTACATCGACCAGCCGGAACTTATCTCAATTCCACTCACCCTCCTGGATGACGAGGAGATCGTTTTTGTCAATGCCTGGGAGGATGGCGCCCCGGTTATTGGCACATCGGCCAATCGGTTGCTGGTGATTCAACCGAATGGTGGTTGGAGAGAAGTCATATTGGAGGATCGTACGTTGCTCAACCGCGTTACACTGGCGACTGCCATTTCAGTAACGCCAAACCTGGCTGCCATCGGCACCGTTCGGGGTGGGGTTATCTTTATTGATAAGACAACGGGGAAAATTCGCGAGATCATTAACTATGAGTCAGGCTTGCCGGATAACGAAGTCTACTGCCTCTTTGTCGATCACGATCTGGGCGTCTGGGTAGCGCACCAATATGGGTTTACGCGAATTGCGCCCGATATCCCGTTTCGGCCGTTCGATCACTACCCCGGTTTGGCGGGAAATCTGCTTACGGTTTTTTCCAAACCGGGGGTGCTTTATGTGGGCACCACGGTAGGTTTGTTTCGTCTCGAACCGGAGTCTCGCACATCCGCTGCTGACATTGACCCCGGGCCAGTCAAACGCTCGCGCACCAAAACCAAAGCAGTTGTTCCCCCTGCGCAACCCTCAGGTTTGCCCGGTGTTGAGGCATTCCGATTTAGCCGGGTAGCCGGAATTGACGGCAAGATTACCCAACTGATGGAAGTCAAAGGTAAACTTCTGGCAGGCGGCTCGGCCGGATTATTCGAAGTCGTGGGCCTGACCACGGTACCGGTATTCCAATCGCCCATCCGAACCATGATGTATTCAGTATCGCTCGAGCGACTGCTGGTCAGCACGTATGAGAATGAAATGCTCGCGCTCCAACCGTTCTCAACGAACTGGTATCGCGAGTTAATTGTAGACTCCATCCGCGATCAGGTTACCCATATTTTCGAGGATCGTCTCGATAATGTCTGGTTTTGTGGAAGCCGCGGTGTGTATAAACTTGAAACGCTCGAGGGTGTAGTAGCAGAGGTCAAGACGGTGTCAATCAAAAATCCTACGCTGAACGAAACGGTGGGCCTGGCCTACGGTTCGGACGTTTACATTGCGGCCTCCGGAATCTTCTACCGCTATCAGCCGGAGAGTAACCAGTTGGTGCGGTACGATTCGTTGCCCGGCCCACGCAAATATTTTGCCTCGGCCGGCAGCTTTTGGTTTAATGACGGTCATGGGTGGCGCACGATTGACAAGCGGCTGCAGAAGTTGAAGCTGGAGTGGCTTTCATTGTTTCCGCGTCTGCGACACCTCGCTCCGGCCCAGGGCGAAGATGCTTTATGGGTAGTATCCGGAGACAACCGGCTGTACAAGTTTATTCCACAGGAAAACACCCCGCCCGTTGCCGAGAAGCACCCGCTGATGCTCCGGCAAGTGCGCACAGAGCAAGCAGCGCTGCCACCCGCCAAGCAAATTTTGGTGAGCCAGGATCAAGGTAGCGTTACCTTCGAGTTTGTTCAGCCCGACTACGTTAGCCTCCAGGCGATGGAATATCGTTATCAGGTGCGCGGGTTATTCAATAAGTGGTCAAGCTGGTCGGCCGGCAATAGCCAGATCAACTTCTCCTATCTGCCGGTGGGCCAATACCAACTGGTGATGCAGGCAAAAAATGTTTTGGGTCAGCAGTCCGTAGCGGCCACGGTTGATTTTGAGGTGAAAGCCCCCTACTGGAAGCGCTCATGGTTTTATGCTCTGGAATTTTTCTTCTTTTCAGGATTAGTGTGGCTGTCTATAAAGATGAGCACGGCCGACAGCAAATACCGCGTAATCAGTCGGCTATTGTCACTTCTCACGGTGGTGCTGCTGATTCAGTTTTTGCAGACTGTTTTGTATTCCCTCATATCCCTCAAAAGCTCACCGGTAGTGGAGTTTTTTGTTCAGGTGAGTATAGCTTTGGTGGTGTTTCCCGTGGAGGCAGCGGTACGAAAAGTAATGGAAAAATCGGCAACCTGAAAAGAGCTATTTTTCCTACCTTGCACCATACCCTAACCTATCACCCGGATGCCTGTGCGTTACCCGCTCCTATTCGCTTGTCTGGTTGTGTGGCTTACTAGTTGCGGCCCCAAAGAAAAAACGCTGGGCGAATTGAACCCGGCTGCTGAAGGTTTTGATTTCGCTAATTCGGATGCGGCCGCCATTGATTTGGCGGACAGCATCATGCACGCCATGGGCGGGCGCGAAGCGTGGGATAAAACGCGCTTCATTTCGTGGAATTTTTTTGACAGGCGAGACCTGGTGTGGGACAAACACACGGGCCGCGTGCGCATCGAAAGCAAGAATGACAGCACGATTTACCTGGTGAACATCACTACGGGTGAGGGCCGTGTACAAATCAAAGGACAGGAGCTTACCGAGCCCGATTCGTTGCGCAGGCAGATGCTTGAGCGCGCGAAGAATATCTGGATTAACGACTCCTACTGGTTGGTGATGCCGTTTAAGCTGAAGGACACCGGGGTCACCCTGAAATACCTGGGCCAGGATACGCTGCGCGGCTTGCCCTATTACAACGTTTTGCAACTCACCTTCCAGAACGTAGGCCGAACCCCTCAAAACAAATACAAGTTGTATGTAGATATCCACGATAAACTTATCCGGCATTGGGCCTTCTTTGAAGAGTCGGCTAACGACACGGCAAACTTTATTCGCCCATGGGACAACTATCAAACGTACGGCAACATTCTGCTGTCGGCAGACCGATCGGATAACGGAGGCCCCAAGCGTGTGAAAGTGGATGAGTCACTACCGGATGCTCTTTTTACTGAATTCTGATTTTTATGTTGATCAACCTGGACTTCATTCCTTCTTTTTATAAAAATTACGTCAAACTGGTGGAGGAGAGCAACGTGATTCAGGCGTTGCGTATCTCCGGCAACCGCATGGTGGAGTGGGTCCATGCCTGGCCGGAGGCTAAAGCTGACTTTCGCTATGCGGACGGCAAGTGGACGGTGCGCGAGGTGCTTTGCCACACGCTGGATGCCGAACGGATCTTTGCTTACCGTGCCCTGCGTTTTGCGCGAAATGATAAAACACCATTGTCTGCATTTGACGAAAATAGTTATGCCCCGGAGGCCAATGCGGCCGGACGCCCGCTGAAAAAGATCGCAGCCGAAATGGTTCACCTGCGCTCTTCCACAGTGGATTTGTTTGAGGGATTTACCGAGGAAATGCTCACGCGCAAGGGCACAGCCAACCAGAATGAAGTATCGGTGCTGGCCCTGGGATTTATTATTGCCGGGCACGAGATTCATCATCGTAGGGTCCTTACGGAACGCTATCAGGGCAAGCCGTGGATGGGATGAGGCTGGTTGTATTCGCGCTTCTGCTGTCGTTGCTGGCCGCCTGCAGCCCCCAGCGGTACGTAGCCAAAGAAATTCGATCGGCTGAAGGCCGTTTTCAGGATCACATCGGTTTCTATTTGTATGACCCTGCCACGCGAAAGGTGCTGGCTGATCATCAGGCCTCGCGGTATTTCACGCCTGCCTCCAACACAAAAATCCTAACGCTATTCGCCAGCCTCACCTTATTGGGCGATTCGATTCCAGCTCTTCGGTTTACCGATCGTGGTGACTCGCTCATCATTTGGGGTACCGGTGACCCCACCTTGTTCTATAACCAGGTTAACGTAAGTAATCCGGTTTATTCTTTTCTCAGCACCACCGCCATGCCCATCTACTTCTCGTCCTCCAACTTTCGCGAAGATCGATTTGGGCCCGGCTGGGCCTGGGACGATTTCAACGCGTCATACTCGCCTGAGCGCTCGGCTCTGCCGGTGTTCGGCAATGTGATTGAAATTCAAGTGGATGAGCAGACTGTACGTGTGGCACCTGATCACTTCCATCAATATGTGCGCGAAGAGGCGGGCAATGGACGTACCCGGGTTGAGCGACTGAGGGGTGAAGCCAATGACGTGGTGGTGAAGCACGGCACGCGAAACGTTCGCGATTGGATCATTCCTTTTCGCGCAGATGACAGTGTGATTGCCCGCTTACTGGCCGATACGTTGAAAAAGTCCATACCGGTTATTGACGAACCGTTACTGGCCAGTTTTCAAACGCTGTGGACCACTCCGGCCGATAGCGTATATAAAGTCATGATGCAGCAGAGCGATAATTTTTTGGCTGAACAGTTGTTGCTCGCCTGTTCCGGAAAAATAGCTGACACCTTGCAGACGCAAATCGCCATTGACTACCTGCTGAAGAACCACTTGAGCGACCTGCCCGACAGGCCCGTGTGGGTTGACGGGTCGGGACTCTCGCGCTACAACCTGAATACGCCCCGTAGCCTGGGCCGATTATGGGAAAAGTTGTTGCAAACCTATCCACGCGAGCGCCTCTTCCCGCTGCTGGCCACCGGTGGGCAACCGGGCACACTCCGAAACTGGTATGTGGCTAACCCACCTTTTGTTTTCGGAAAGACAGGCAGCCTGGCCAACAACCACGCGTTGAGCGGCTACCTCATAACGCGGAAAAACAAAACACTTGTGTTTGCCCTCATGAATGCTAATTTTACGCAAAGCAGCAACGAGGTGCGCACCTGGATGCAATCGCTGCTCACATACATCCGCGATCATTATTGACATGTTGATGAAGAAGTTGTTTTTAGTATTGACCCTGATAGGGCTAGCCATGAGTACGCAAGCTCAGTTACGCGATAGTCTTGATTTTAAGATCGGGCAGATGCTGCTGTTGGGCATACCACGGGCAGATGTGGATACTCTAGTGTATGAAGCCGTACAATCCGGCCGGGTGGGTGGCATCATCTTATTCGAAAAAAATGTCCCCAAGAAAACCAGTGCCTTTGCCGATCTGAAGAAGATTATTTGGGCCTACCAGAAGGCGGCACCCACCCGTTTGTTTGTTGCTATTGATCAGGAGGGGGGGCGCGTCAATCGACTAAAGGAAAAGTACGGCTTCACCCGGTCGATCACAGCCGAGGCCACCGGGAAGGGAAAATCGTTGGACTCTGCACGCTTTTATGCAGAGGCCACAGCGGCAACGCTGGCCGGCCTTGGTTTCAATGTCAACTTTGCGCCTTGCGTGGACGTAGCGGTAGAGCCCACAAACCCGGTCATCGTAAAATCAGGGCGGGCCTATTCAGCCAACGAAGACAGTGTAACCTTTTGGGCGCGCGAGTTCATTGAACAACACCGAAAATTCCGGGTTGTCACCGTACTGAAACACTTTCCGGGTCATGGCAGCTCAACCACCGATTCGCATTTTGGCGTTGCCGATGTTACCCGCACCTGGACGGAACGCGAGTTGAAGCCTTACCAGGCTTTGTTGCAATCGGGTCATGTAGATGCCATTATGAGTTGCCATATCGTGAATAAGAAACTGGACACAGCCGGTTTGCCTGGCACGCTTTCGCGTGAGATACTGAATGGCATGTTGCGCCAGCGCCTGAATTACAACGGAGTTATTTTTTCCGATGACATGCAGATGGAGGCCATCTCAAAGCAATATGGTTTTGAAGAGAGCATTAAACTGGCCATCCTGGCGGGGGTGGATGTGTTGTGCTTTGCCAACAACGTACCGGGCAGTTTGAAACAAAAGCCCATTTGGATTTTTGATGTCATTCGTCAGGCTGTACTGAAAGGTGAGATCCCCCGGGCAAGAATAGATGAGTCGTATCAGCGCATACGAAAGTTGAAAGCATCCATGAATGATTTGGCGGGAGAGCAGTATCGTCAATTGTGGACCAAGGCCATGAACGATAACATTGCCTTGCGACAGCAATTGGAAGCGGCCAAGAAGCCGGAACCTGCATCCAAGAAGAAACGAAAAAAAGATAAGAAATCATGAAAACAATTCGCGTTCCTGTTTTGGTCTTGATTTTATTAGGGTTGTTGCTTTTGGTGTCATTGGGTTACGGATTAACCCAACAGATACAAGCTGAAGTAATTTTACGCGAGGCGCAGATCCAACGAGATATGAGTATTGCGGGACAACGCGAAGCCGAGAGTCAACGGCATCTTGCCGAAACGCATCGCGTGGCGTTGGAGCGTGCATTGCAGGATTGCAAAAAGAGATAGCGTTCTGACCTTAAATTGATAGTCATGAAGTCAGAAAAGATTAGCTTGATAGCCAATGCTGTTTTGTTCTTACTTCTGCTCACGGCTATTGTTTACGCTTTTGTCCAACAAGCGGAGGCCAAGCGACAAGCGGAGGCCGCGGAAGCGAACACGAAACACACAATTGAGGCCTCAATGGAAGCCGATTTATGTAAGAGAGAAGCCGCGGCACTTCAAGCTGAAGCGGCCAAACAACGTGAGTTAGCCGAGCAGCACCTTAGAGCAAGCATTGGCCAGGTGTAAAGGGAAATAGCCCATGGCGCCATTTCACATCCGGCAGCCGTCTGGCACACGGGTGCCCATAGTGGTAAGCGTACCTCACTGCGGCACCGCTTCTCCCGAGGAGTTGGTTTCACAGTATGATCCCGGGTTGATGGCAGCACCCGATGACACGGATTGGTTTGTGCATCAGCTCTACGATTTCGTACCCACCATGGGCATCACGATGGTTTATGCGCACTACTCCCGCTGGGTAATTGATCTCAACCGCGATCCGCAAAGCAAGCCATTGTACACGGATGGACGAATTATCACCGCACTTTGTCCCACCACGGATTTTTTGGGCCACGCACTTTATCGCGATCAGCGCCAGGAAGTGGATGCAACTGAAATTCATCGCAGAGTGGAACGTTACTACACCCCGTACCACCAACAACTGCAACAGCTTCTGGCAGCCACAAAAGAACAGTTTGGCCGCGTGCTGTTGTGGGATTGCCACTCCATTCGCCAACATGTGCCCACTATACGGCCGGAGAAATTTCCCGATTTGATTTTAGGTGATGCCGATGGTACCTCGGCCAGCCCGGGACTGATCGAAGCAGCCCTGCATACGCTTGACCACAGCTCGTACCAGGTGAGCCACAACCACCCGTTTAAGGGCGGTTACATCACGCGAGCGTATGGAAGCCCAACCGCTAACCAGCACGCGTTGCAATTGGAAATGACCAAAGTGAATTACATGGATGACGCGGAGAAGGTCTATGAGCCCCTTCGCGCGGAAAAAATGAGAGAACTGCTCAAGCGAACCTTTGAGCGGTTGATTGAGGTGTTGTAAGTTGAGAATGCCATAACAAACATAGCTGATTGTTGCCAGACAAATATGAGCCTGATCTTAAAGTACTTCCAGTTTTCCGGTCTGCTACAGGGCGAGGGATGGGTGTCCCCAGCGTATGTCGGGGTGGATGAGAAAGGCACCATTCGTTTTCTTTCTGATTCACCGCCAGTCGAGTCGACTGCCATCGAATATGTTGCGGGCTTTGCCCTCCCCGGATTTCAGAATGCTCATTCGCACGCCTTTCAATATGCCATGGCGGGCCTGGCCGAAAACCACCCGGCTGGGACAGAAGATGATTTCTGGACCTGGCGCGAGGCCATGTATCGATGTGCGTTGGCCATCAATCCGGAACAGATGCAGGCGATTGCCGCCATGCTTTACGCGGAGATGGTTCGCCACGGCTATACGCAGGTGGCCGAGTTTCATTACCTGCATCACGATCCGGATGGCCGGCCGTACCATCATCCTGCTGAGATGGGTGAGCGATTGGTGGCCGCAGCGGCTCAGGCCGGCATTCGCCTTACGTTGATTCCTGTTTTTTACCAGAAAGGAAATTTTGGAGTCGATCCCCAACCCCGTCAACGCAGGTTTATCTCCAAAACTTTGGATGAGTACGTTCGCTTGTTTGAGGCTACGGAAGCGGTTGTGCGAAAGCATGAAAATGCATCAACAGCAGTGAGTGTTCATTCCTTGCGCGCGGTTGATTTTTCGGATGTGCAGAGAACGTTGGCGTGGGCACCGGCCACGCTCCCCATCCATCTTCATGTTTCTGAGCAACTGAAGGAGGTCACGGATTGCCTCGCGTACTGCGGGCAGCGACCGATGCAGTGGTTGCTAAACCATGCCGATCTAAATAGCCGCTTTCATCTTGTTCATTCCACTCACCTTGATGACCCGGAGTTGAATGGTCTCGCCAAGTCTGGAGCCAACGTAGTGCTTTGTCCATCTACCGAAGGCAACCTGGGCGATGGTATTTTTCGAATGAAGGAATACGTGCAAAAGGGCGGGCGATGGAGCATCGGCACGGACAGCCACATCGGGCTGAACCCGTTTGAGGAATTGCGAATGATTGACTACCGGCAGCGATTAATTACCCACAAGCGAAACTCGTTTTCAGGGGATGCCGCGCAGTATCTGATCCATGAGTCGGTTACCCGCGGGCGATGGGCGATGGGAAAAAATCAGCAAAATCACTTTGATATCGGTCAACCCCTCGATGCCCTGGTCGTAAACTCAACTGCGCACCTGGCAGCGGCCACTTCGGCCCGCAACCGGCTGGCCACCTTGCTTTATACATCTGACTCCAGCCGCAATCTGGGCACATTGGTTGGGGGCCGTTGGGTCGTCAAAAACCAACATCATCGGGATGGCCACGCGATTAAAGTTGGATTTGGCCGGGCATTGCGCGAACTGGCCAACCGCTGAACCGCTTGCCAAAATTCCAGTAGGTTCTTTTTTTCTTTTTCCTTAACTCTGGGAAATAAATCAAAATTCGTATGAAGCGTTTTCTCTTTTTGTTTTCATTGTGCCTGTTGATATCATCAGCGGGGTGGGCGCAAAAAAGCAAAGCCAAACCGGCTGTGCAGCCTGGCGGCCCGTCAATAAATGCTGATCAGTTTAAGGGCTTGAAATGGCGAAACATCGGCCCCTTTCGCGGAGGCCGTGCCAATGCCATTGCCGGCCATCCGCTGGATGCCATGACGTACTATGTTGGCTATACCGGTGGTGGGATGGGCAAAACCGATGATGGCGGTATGACCTGGCGCAACATTTCCGATGGGTTTTTCAAGGTTGGTTCCATCGGTGATATTGCCGTGAGTGAGAGCGACCCGAATGTGATTTACGTAGGTACGGGTGAGCACGCAGTGCGGGGTGTCATGACCTCCTATGGCGATGGGGTTTACAAATCAACCGATGGAGGCAAAACCTGGAAAAATATCGGCCTCGAAAAAACGCGTCATATTTCGGATGTTGTCGTCCATCCGGGTAATCCGGATGTCGTATATGTTGCTGCACAAGGAACGGTGCATGGCCCCAATGCCGAACGCGGTGTGTACAAGTCAACCGATGGGGGTGCTACCTGGAAACGCGTGTTGTTTGTGGATGAAAACTCGGGAGCATCGTCTCTCACGATGGACATGACCAATCCCCGCATATTGTATGCGGCCACCTGGCAACACAGGCGTTACCCGTGGAAAGTGGAGAGCGGTGGTGCCGGTTGCTCCGTGTGGAAGTCAACCGATGGTGGTGAAACGTGGAATAAAATCAATGACGGTCTGCCCAAAGAGATGGGTAAGATTGGCATCAGTGTTTCACGCGCGAATCCGAATCGGGTGTTCGCCATTGTGGAAGCCGAAAAATCGAAAGCCGGTGTTTATCGAAGTGATGATGGCGGCAAGAAATGGAACCTCATGACCAACGACCAGACGCTGACGGCCCGCTCATGGTACTACATGGAGATTTTTGCTGATCCGGTCAATGCCGATGTGGTGTACGTGCTCAATGCGCCCATGATGCGTTCCATTGATGGTGGCCGTAGCTTTGCGAATATCCGGGTGGGTCATGGCGACACGCATGATCTGTGGATCAACCCAAAAAATAATCAAAACCTGGCGCTGGCCGATGATGGCGGGGGTGAAATTACCTACAACACCGGACGCACCTGGTCGCCCATCAACAATCAGGCTACGGCCCAGTTTTACCGCGTTATTGCCGATAATCGTTTTCCATACTGGGTTTATGGTGGCCAGCAAGACAACTCCTCAGTAGCCACGCCAAGCCGCAACGGAAGTTTTGGTATCACCGATAAGGACTGGACAAACGGACCCGGATGTGAAAGTGCCTGGGTCGCCTTCGACAATCCGAATGATCCACAGTTGCTTTTTGGTGGTTGTTACCAAGGTCAGATTGATGTACTTGACCTGCGCACCGGTGAGACCAAAGATATTCAGGAATACCCGTCAACGAATCTTGCCTTCGCGCCCAAGAAAATGAAATATCGTTTTAACTGGAACGCGCCCTTTCTCAACTCTCCGCACGACCCAAAGGTTATGTATCATGCGGGCAACGTGCTGTTCCGTACCAATAACGGGGGTATGAGCTGGGAAGTGATTAGCCCGGACCTTACGCGCAATGACTCAACTAAACAGGATGTAAGCGGTGGACCCATTACCAATGAAGGCGCGGGCGGAGAGAACTACAATACGATCTATTATGTGATGGAGTCGCCTCACGAGCCGGGCGTTATTTACACCGGCAGTGATTGTGGACTGGTGCACCTGACGCGCGATGGCGGCAAGAACTGGAGCAACGTGACACCAGCCGGTTTGCCGGAAGGCATGATTCACTCCATCGAAGTGTCGCCTCACGAAAAAGGCACCGTTTACATTTCGGCTTCGCGCTATAAGTTCAGCGACTATAGCAACATGACCTACAAGTCGGTTGACTACGGCAAGACCTGGACGAAGATTGGAGCCGGTGTAGAGGCCGATGACTTTATCAAAGTGATACGTGAAGATAAAAAGGTGAAAGATCTGCTTTATGCCGGTTCGGAGCGGGGCTTTTTCATTTCCTACAATGGGGGTGTAAACTTCAGCAAGTTCCAGCTCAACCTGCCGGTGGTGCCTGTTACGGACTTAACCATCCGCGACAATGACCTGGTAGCCGCCACGGCTGGTCGTTCCTTCTGGATTTTGGATGATCTGTCAGCTATCCAGCAAAGCAAAGGCGCATTTGGCGATGCAGTGGTGAAAGTGTTTTCTCCCAAGCCTACCTATCGGTTGTCATCGGTTACCATTCCGGCCTACTTCGGTGATATACCCGGCCTCGGCCGCAATCCGCTGAATGGCGTTATCCTCGATTATTATTTGAAAGAGAAGGCCGATACCGCCAAGGTCACCTTACAGATCATGGACCTGAACGGTCGTGTGATTCGTTCTTATTCAAACAAGGCCGATGACGGTTTCAAGCCCTGGCCGGGCGGCCCTCCCGCCAAACAAACCATTCCCGCTGAGGCTGGCCTCAATCGCTTTGCATGGGATTTCCGCACCGAGGCTTTGACGGGCGTGCCCGGTGTTTTTGTGTATGGCGATCACAGCGGCTATCGCGTTGCACCGGGCAAGTATAAAGCCCGCATTACGTACAAGGGGCAGTCTTCCGAGACGGAATTGGAAATCATTTCCGATCCCCATGTGAAGGCCACAGCCGCGGAGTGGGCGGCTCAGCAGGAATTCCTACGGCAGGCCAGTGAGCAATTTGATGAACTGCACAAGGCCGTAAACCGAATGCGGCAGGTGAAAAAGCAAATCGAAACGTACAACGAATCGCTTAAGGATAATGCGGACGCTAAGGACTTGGTGAATACCGGGAAAGACCTGGTGAATAAAATTGAGAAGTGGGAGAGCAATCTGGTTGAGCCCCGAAGCAAAAACTTCCAGGATGTCATCAACTTCCCAAATAAACTGAATGCAGAGTTTTTACAGTTGCGCAGCGTAGCCGATACGCACGATCCGCGCTTAACCAAAGGGGTGCAGGATCGTGGTCGCGATGTGCAGGCCGACTGGACTCGCTACAAGCAACAGATGAGTCAGTTGATTCAAATGGACATAGGAAACTACAACAAGTTATTCCGCGAAAAGAACATGCCCGCATTGGTGGCAGAACCAAAGGAGCAAGAGATTAATAACTGATTAGTTCGGATCATGAAAAAGGCTGCCATTGGCAGCCTTTTTGTTGTGCGTCAGGCATGTTTACTGGCTAAAGGGTGCAAGTCCCGAATGAGTGCTGAAGTGCATATCATTAGCTAAGAGCAAGGGTGTCGCGG
>JAJTGY010000103.1 GCA_021298015.1 Flammeovirgaceae bacterium | reverse complement strand
AAAACAAAATCAAGAAAAGAGGTGCCGGACGCTTTCTCGATGACATCGGCCATCCGGTATCGCGTGGCGCCTAGGCGCCAAGATCGTCAGTAGCCACCCCGACAAAAGCCTCTCCATATAACCGGAGGGGCTTTGTCGTTTATGGGCTCCTGACTTCCGCGTTTTAACAGCCATGTTTGTAAGTTAAAACTCGGGTCATTAATGAGCGATTCCGCGGCTGTTCCAAGCCCGGTACCTCCAATCTTCTCATCGCAATAAAAAGTCACTAGTGCCACCTTATTTCTGTGCGAACAATACGTGACAACCAAAAAATAGAATAACAATTACAAATCTGATAGTTTTCATAGTGCTTAAGGTTAGGTTCTGAAGGATAAAGGAATTTTTTACTCCATTCAATTGCCATCAGCTCCTCCGACCTGACAGGCTTTCAGCCGAGCACCTTGTCAGGTCAGAAGACCTGACAACAACGGAGATAATCTCTAATTCTTTTTAACATGAGATTCCAATTTCATGCCTCATACTCCAATTCGTCACCCCTTCACAGCCGTCACCTCAATTTCCACCAGGTAGTCCGGATCAATGAGTGCACTGACCTCCACCATGCTCGTGGCCGGTTTTATGGTGTTGAAAAACTCACCGTGCACCTTCCCGATTTCCTCCCACCGGCTAATGTCCGTGACGAACATGCGCGTGCGCACCACATCAGCGAGCGAATAGCCGACCTGCGTCAGCACCTTGCTGATCTTCTCCAGAATGTACCGCGTTTGCGCGGCCGCATCTTCGCGGCCCACCAGCACACCCTTCTCATCCACGGCCACGGTGCCGGAAACCTCCAGCAGGTTGCCTAACTGAACCGCACGCGAATACCCCACAATGTTTTCCCACGGGGCACTGGTCGAAATGTTTTTGCGTTTTGTCATCACTGGTGAAGGTAGGAAGTAATCTCAAAAAAATACAGATATTTCAAGCATGTCGTTGAGTGACCAAACCCACCACGAGCGCTACAGCCGCCACCTGGTGCTGCCGGGCTTCGGGCCCGAGGGCCAGCAGCGGTTGCTGCAGTCGAGGGTTGCGGTGGTCGGTGCTGGCGGGTTGGGCAGTCCGGTGCTGCACTACCTGGCCGCGGCCGGGGTTGGCCGGCTCACGATTATTGATTTTGACTCCGTGCAGCTTTCCAATCTGCAGCGGCAGGTGCTCTTCGATGAATCGAACATTGGCCAGAACAAAGCAAAGGCGGCCGCCCACAAAATCTCCGCGATCAACCCTGTCGATGTCATAGCAATCAGCGAAAAACTGGAGTCCGCCAACGCGTTGCCGTTTCTCCAGGGTCATGATTTAGTGATCGACTGCACGGACAACTTTGCCACGCGTTACCTGATCAACGATGCCTGCATGCTGCTGAATCTGCCGTGGGTGTATGGGTCCGTGTTTCAGTACGAGGGCCAGGTGGCGGTGTTCAATTGGATGGGCGGCACGACCTACCGCGATTTATTCCCCGAGCCCCCGAGTCCGGGCGTAGTGCAGAATTGTGAAACGGCTGGTGTACTGGGCGTACTCACCGGCATTATCGGCAGCCTGATGGCCAGCGAGGCCATCAAGGTGCTGGCCCGGCTCGAAAAACCCCTGAGCAACACGTTTCTGATTTTCGACTCCCGCACCAACCGGATCGACCTCTTCCCTATTCCCGACCGGCAGGCACGAAAACAAGTGACAGAATTGATCGATTATGACGAGTATTGTGGAACAAAACCCCCTCGCGATATGAAGGAAGTAACGGTACAAGAGCTGAAGCACCTGATGGATACCGGTGCCGATTTTCAACTGATTGACGTGCGCGAACCACACGAATACGATATCTGCAACCTGAAGGGCGAGCTGATACCCCAGGGGCAAGTCCCTTTTAACGTAGACAAAATCTCACGCGACAAACAGGTGGTCATACACTGCCGCAGTGGCGGCCGGAGCGGCACGATGGTCAACTGGCTGGAAAAGAACCACGGCTTTACAAACCTGTATAACCTCAAGGGTGGCATATTAGCGTGGGCCGATCAGATTGATCCTACAGTAACCAAGTATTGATTGAAGCTCAAGCATCCCATCAATCTACATAAGGGCGCCACGGCACTGGTCATGGCTGCCCTGATGTGGTACTACCAGAATTTTTCTGTTGAAGCCTGGATTTACCTGGCCCTGCACGGCAGTTACGGCCTGCTCTGGTTGATGAAGGATCGCCTGTTCCCCGACCGGCAGTGGGAACAGCCGTGCGGTGTGCCGTATGCTTTCCTCGTATTTTCTTTCTTGCTGCTCTATTGGGTAGGTCCGTTTCTGCTGATCGCCAATGGCTGGAACACTCCCCTGCCGGTCCTGGCGGGTGCTGTCGCGCTGAATATCATCGGAGTATTTCTTCATTTTGGCAGTGACGCTCAAAAATATTTCACCCTTCAGCAGAAAAGCGGCCTCATCACCTCTGGCTTTTTTCAACGGAACCGAAACACCAACTACCTGGGGGAAATGTTCATCTATGGAGGTTTCGCGCTTACCGTGTTTCACTGGATTCCGTTCGCCATTCTCGCCTTCATCTGGCTGGGCCTGTTTTTGCCCAACATGTTGAAGAAAGACAAATCCCTGTCCCGTTACCCGGAATTCAACGACTACAAAAAACGAAGCGGATTATTCCTGCCTAGGTGGTCTTAGTCCGAACGAGATATCCGGATAGAACCATAACAATCAGGCTCCTGACTTCCGCGTTTTAACACCCAAAACTAAAAATTGAGCCGAGATATTTTTGTTCTTCGGTAAGAAGAAGGATTTTTCTGTGTATTTG
>JAJTGY010000102.1 GCA_021298015.1 Flammeovirgaceae bacterium | reverse complement strand
GGGAATGCCTGATGGTTGTTCAATTATCAGTTGACGCGCGGAATGCGCGGCTTGACAGCATCGAAAGCACTACGGGCACCGCCCCGACGCTGGAAATCCGCACGGGCGCGCAGCCGACGAATTGCGCGGCGGGGGATAGCGGGACGTTGCTGGCAAGCATGACGCTGCCAAGTAATTGGATGAACGCCGCAAGCGGCGGCACCAAAACGCTTACCGGGACTTGGCAGGACTTGAACGCAGACGCGGGCGGCACGGCGGCGCATTTCCGCATCAAGCAAGGCGCGACTTGCCACTTGCAGGGCAGCGTGACGGCAACGGGCGGCGGTGGTGATCTTGAGCTTTCATCCACCAGCATTAGCGCGGCGCAAGCGGTCACGATTACGGGCTTCACTCTTACGGATGGAAACGCATGAGCGATAACATCGGATATACGCCTGGATCGGGCGCGACTGTCGCGGCTGACAATATCGGCGGGGCATTACATCAGCGCGTCAAGATTAGCGTGGGGTCTGATGGTGTGGCGGCTGATGCGTCGGAAGGCAATCCATTGCCCGTGACTGCGGTTGCGGAATTGATGGAGGCGATTGAGGCGCTGCGCTTTGCGGTGGCAAGCCTAACCAAGACGATTGGCTTTGCGCTTCCGAATGCGCTTGGTCAGCCAATCTTTGAAGCGCGGCAAGCAACGGCGGCAAACCTACAGATGACCGCCACGCAGGCGGGCACCTGGAACATTGGCACGGTAACTGCCTTGACCAACCAAGCGCAGATTGGCGGCTTTGCGGTGAATGATGTCCTTCCTTCTTTTCTGGCAATGGGTGCTTCCAACATCCGCAGAAACATCACGGTGACTTGACATGCCAACGACAAACGGCAATCGAAAAATCCTTGATCTAAAGCGGTTTGAAGCGTGCGCCATTCTTCCAGTCGCTACGCAAACAGGTACGTGCATCGCGTCTTCGCGGCATTTTCGCCAGCAACAGCTTTGCATTCGAAGCAACACAGAAGCCTTCATCTACAATCCTTCTGAGGATGGATGGATACCAATCACGTCGCCCGCTTTGGCTGGTACGTTTGGCGCAGGCGTTTCGGCGGTTGCAGGGGCGTGGTCGACAGGCGCGACCATTGGCGCGGCGTCGCTTACCGCAACGGGCGGCACCGTTAGCACCATTGTTACTAACCAGACACTCGCCCGCGATCTGCGTGGTTATTCGGTGCATATCCTTTCTGGCCCAAATGCCGGTGCGGTGCTACCTATTGTTTCCAATACAGTCGGGACCAACGCGACCATTACCGTTGCCACCCAAGCCAGCGCTTTTAGCGCTTCGACGGTGTATCGCCTTTTGACTCCGCGCTGGTATGTGGTTGGTGCGGGCACTTTGGCAGCGGGGTCGTTCCGCGTGTACGACTACGCGACCAACACATGGACGACGCTTTCGCAGACTGGCTTGCCTGCATCTTTGGGCACTGATGGCAAGCTAATTGCCACGCCGTCTATTGTTGATGGTGATTTCAAAAACTTCGCCACCGGCACCGCGACCGGCGCCACCGGCACGACGCTTACGGTTACTGGTAAAACGTGGACTGCATCGCAGTGGATCAATTCGCAGGTTCGCATTACGGCTGGCACGGGCGCGGGGCAGATTAGAACAATCACTGCCAACACGGCTGATACGCTGACTGTCGCGACTTGGACAACGACACCAGACGCGACCAGTCAATACGCCATTTCGGGGAATGACAATTTCCTATACTATATCGGCAACAACGCCGTCACGATGTATCGCTATGACATCACCGCGAACACATGGTCAACCCTGACCCCGGGTGCCGCGCGCGCTGCTGCCCCCGGAGCCGGTATGTCCGGGCATTGGGTCCATTCAGTTGGTGAGAATGATTGGACCAATGAAAGCGCCATTCTAAATGGTCGATACATTTACTCCTTTCAAGGCGCCGCAACCGCTGCCCTGCATCGCTATGATATCGCGGGCAACACCTGGGCCACCATTAGCTACGCGCCCAATGCTGACACCTTCACGACCGGCACCAAGTACGCCCTGCACAACGGGCTTCTGTACATTCAGAAGGACGTGACGGGGCGCTGGTACGCTTACGATTTCGCGCGGTCGGAGATGTTTCCATGGAGCCAGATGCTTTACCCGCAAGGCACCGCTGTGCCAGGCGATACGGCTTTTGACGTGATTTATAAAGATGGCGCGACGGAAATCTATTACGTCCACATCGTTCTAAACAGCCTCAACATCCATCTTCGCCAGCAGGTAATCTAGCCATGAAAAAAGAAGAACTGATCCGACTACTCGAAGCCAAGATCGCCAGCCTGAGAACCTTGAAGGCTTCTGTTGAGCGGCTGAATGATTTGCAGCGCGCGGCTGAAATCCAAATTGAGATCGATGACACGCAAGCTACGCTGAACGATACGCGTAGCACCTAATCCACCATGACGCTCCTTACGCTACTTCAGTCGCAGGGAGCGCCTGGCGGTATCACTGGCAGCGCGAATGTCACACTTGGCACGCTAACAGTCGCGGGTGCGGGCAATCTTGGCCCGGAGCCTATCACGGGCATCGCCAACATTACCCTGGGCGCTTTGACTGTTGCAGGCACGGGCACGGTATCAGGCGGCGGCATTACCGGCACGGCAAATATCACGCTTGGCGCTTTGACGGTGGCGGGCACTGGTACGCTTGGCCCGGAACCCCCGGCGCCGCCCGTAACCGGACCAACCGGCGGCGATGATGCGCCCGCCCGCACTGAGGACATCCGGCGCATTGCCAAGCGCGAAAAGCGCCGGCAACGACTGGAAGATGAGCGCGCGGCACGGTTCCGGC
>JAJTGY010000078.1 GCA_021298015.1 Flammeovirgaceae bacterium | reverse complement strand
CAGTGTAGTTTTCTTATCATATTTGTTTTGGTTTTTACATAATACGCGGGAGCCGTTCTTTCTTATCAGCGGTTCCCGCTTTTATTTTTTTGCTGATGCTCAAAGATAGCTATCTATCTGATTTTCAGCAAAATTGTTGTGACAAAGTAGAGTTAATCTGGGATTATCACATATCTACCACACCAAAAAAAAACCCCGGAAGGAATCTTTCCGGGGGTTATGTGAATGCTTTTCGGATGTTTATCAATAGTTCTCCCGCGCGTATTGCTTCTGTCGGTAGGCAGCGCGAATGATTTCACTCCTCCGCTTCACAGAAGGTTTTTCGAATGATGTGCGGGCACGCAGCTCTTTCAGAACGCCTGTTTTCTCAAACTTCTTCTTAAAACGCTTCAGCGCTTTATCAATCGATTCGTTTTCCTTGATATTGATGATTAGCATACCGTTTATTTCTTAAGGGCTGCAAATATAGGCGAAAAGCCTTGTTTTCTCCAAATTACTTCAAAATCGCCCTGGAAATCACCAATTTTTGGATTTCTGACGTGCCCTCACCGATCGTACACAGCTTGGCATCCCGGTAATATTTCTCGGCCGGAAAATCTTTGGTATACCCATACCCCCCGAAAATCTGCACTGCCTCGTTGGCAATGTCTACGGCAATTTCCGAAGCGTAGAGTTTTGCCATGGCCGATTCTTTGGACATCGGCTGGTGACGGTTTTTCAAATCAGCTGCATTATGAATCAGCCAGCGCGCGGCTTCAATCTTGGTGGCCATGTCGGCCAATTTGAACGCAATGCCTTGAAAAGCGGAGATTGGCTTGTTGAATTGATGACGTTCTTTCGAATACTGCAGGGCAGCTTCGTAAGCGCCCTCGGCAATGCCCAGGCTCAAAGCCGCAATCGAAATGCGCCCACCATCCAGCACCTTTAACGACTGCACGAAACCCTCACCGACTTCACCCAAAATCTGACTTTTGTGAACGCGGCAATCAGTAAAAATCATTTCGGCCGTTTCGGATGCGCGCATACCTAGCTTGTTCTCTTTTTTGCCGGCCGCAAAGCCGGGTGTACCCCGCTCTACGACAAAGGCCGTCATGCCATGTGAATCACCCACCTGGCCGGTTCGCGCGATCACGACAGCGACATGTCCGCTCTTACCGTGCGTGATAAAATTCTTCGCACCGTTGAGAATGTAATAATCGCCATCAGCAACGGCTACTGTGCGCATGTTGCCCGCATCGGACCCGGTATTCGGTTCCGTCAGGCCCCACGCACCAATCCACTGGCCGGTGGCTAATTTTGGAAGGTACTTCTGTTTCTGTAGCTCGTTGCCGAATTGCAGAATGTGGCCCGTGCACAACGAATTATGAGCGGCCATGGACAATCCAATCGAGCCATCGACCTTCGAAAGTTCAACAATGGCTGTGACGTATTCGTGATAACCAAAACCGGCACCGCCATAGTTCTCGGGAACGAGAACACCCATCAAACCCAACTCACCCATTTTTTGAAATAGCGCGACCGGGAATTCCTGGCTTTCGTCCCACAGCATGCTATTTGGCCTGATCTCGCGATTCGCAAAATCACGTACCATCTGGGCAATCATTTCCTGGCTTTCGCTAACTGCGAAACTGGGCCCGCTGGCGTTTTCCATCGTCATATTCATAGAAGTCTGTTTGGAAGGCAAAAGTATACAAACGAATGTTAGGTTGCGAATTAAATACGGTTTAAAACGGTTTTCAAGGGCGGAATGGGTTAATTTTGCCGGCTATTATTTGATCACCAAATGAAGATTGCAGTAGTCGGAACAGGGTATGTCGGGCTTGTGACCGGTACGTGTTTTGCCGAAACGGGAAACACGGTCACCTGTGTTGATATCGATGCGGAAAAAGTCAGGAAGTTACAGGGCGGACAAGTCACGATTTACGAACCCGGGCTTGAACTTCTGTTTGAGCGTAACGTAAAACAAGGCCGCCTCTTTTTCACCACGAGTCTGGCCGAGGGCATTGAAGGAGCCAAAGTGATTTTCCTGGCACTGCCCACGCCCCAGGGCGAAGATGGTTCTGCCGATTTGAAATACGTTCTCAAAGTGGCCGATGACCTGGGCCCGCTGTTGAAGGATTATACCGTAATAGTAGACAAGAGCACAGTGCCGGTCGGCACGGCCGAAAAAGTGAAGTCCCGCATCGCAGCGCGCGCAAAGGCCGAGTTCGATGTGGTGTCGAATCCCGAGTTTTTGCGTGAAGGTGTAGCGGTGGAAGATTTCATGAAGCCCGAGCGGGTAGTGGTGGGCACCTCTTCGCCCCGGGCGCGCAAAGTAATGGGAGCGCTCTACAACCCGTTTGTGCGGCAGGGCAATCCGATCATTTTCATGGAAGAGCGTTCGGCTGAGCTCACCAAATATGCTGCTAATGCCTTTCTGGCAACCAAGATTACATTCATGAATGAGATTGCAAATCTCTGCGAGCGGCTGGGGGCCAATGTAGATGATGTGCGCAAGGGTATTGGCACGGACAGCCGTATTGGCAAACGCTTTCTTTTCCCCGGTATCGGGTATGGGGGCAGTTGTTTTCCCAAAGATGTGCAGGCCCTGGCCAAGTCGGCTCAGGAGTCAGATTATGACTTCCGCATTCTGCGCTCGGTCATTGACGTAAACCACGGGATGAAAACCAAGCTGGTGCCGGAGTTGAAAAAATTTTTCAATAACAACCTGGCCGGAAAAGTGATTGCGGTGTGGGGCTTGTCGTTTAAACCGCATACCGATGACATACGTGAGGCGCCCGCCTTATACAACATCGAGGAGTTTTTAAATGCAGGAGCAGTGGTTCGTGCGCATGATCCGGAGGCAATGGAAAACGTGAAGAAGGTGCTGGGCAACCGCATTACCTTTCACGAAGACCCGTATTTGGCTGCCGATGGAGCGGATGCCCTCTTCATTGCAACGGAGTGGCCGGAGTTCCGTACGCCCGACTTTGAAAGGTTAGGTAAACTGTTGAAGAATAAAGTGATTTTTGATGGCCGTAACCTGTACGAACCGAGCGATATTCGGGAGTTGGGGTATCGCTACATCAGCATAGGCCGACAAACTATTTGACATGACACGCGAAAGAGTTTTAATCACCGGGGCAGCCGGCTTTCTGGGTTCACATCTGTGTGATCGCTTTCTCAAAGAAGGGTATCACGTAGTGGGCATGGACAATCTTATTACCGGTGACTTGCGCAACATCGAGCATCTCTTCAAGCGCGAAGATTTTGAATTTTACCACCACGATGTTTCCAAGTTTGTACATGTGCCGGGTGAACTGAAATACATTTTGCATTTTGCTTCGCCTGCCAGCCCGATCGACTATCTGAAAATTCCAATCCAGACGCTTAAAGTCGGCTCGCTGGGCACCCACAACTTGCTTGGCCTGGCGCGCGCCAAGAAAGCGCGAATCATCGTGGCCTCAACCTCAGAAGTTTATGGTGACCCTACGGTGCACCCCCAACCCGAGGAGTATTATGGCAACGTAAACCCGGTGGGACCCCGCGGTGTCTACGATGAGGCGAAGCGATTTCAGGAGGCCATCACCATGGCCTACCACACCTTTCACGGGTTGGATACGCGCATTGTGCGCATCTTTAATACCTATGGCCCGCGCATGCGCCTCAATGACGGACGCGTGCTGCCGGCTTTCATCGGCCAGGCATTGCGAGGTGAAGACCTCACCGTATTCGGGGATGGATCGCAAACACGGTCGTTCTGTTACGTGGACGATCTGGTGGATGGTATTTACCGTCTCTTGTTAAGTGATTACGCACAGCCGATGAACATCGGCAATCCGGACGAGATTACGATTCGCGAATTTGCGGAAGAGATTGTGAAACTGACGGGCACCACACAAAAGGTAATCTATCAACCATTGCCTAAAGATGACCCCAAGCAACGGCAGCCGGATATTCGTAAGGCACGTCAAATCCTGAATTGGCAACCGAAGGTATCGCGGGCAGAGGGATTGAAAATCACCTACGATTATTTCAAGTCGCTGCCGAAGGATTTGCTCTATCAGCGCGACCACAAAAACTTTGAAAGCTACATTCGCTAAATGGCTGAACGCACCATTCTGATCACCGGGGGAGCCGGATTTATTGGTTCGCACGTTGTGCGCCTCTTTGTCAATCAATACCCGGATTACTGGATTGTCAATCTGGATGCCCTCACGTATGCCGGCAATCTGGAGAACCTGCGCGACATTGAGCAGAAACCAAACTACACCTTTGTGCGGGGCGACATTCGCGATCTGTCGTTTCTTAACGAAGTATTTTCCAGGTATTCTTTTGAGGGTGTCATTCACCTCGCGGCTGAGTCGCACGTGGATCGCTCGCTGGAACAACCGACCGAATTTATTCTCACTAACGTAGTGGGCACGGTAAACTTGTTGACTGCTGCTCGTAACCAGTGGAAATCTGATTTCCGCGGCCATCGCTTTTATCACATCTCAACCGATGAGGTGTATGGATCGCTCGAGCACGGGGGTTTTTTTACCGAGCAGACACCGCTTGATCCCCGCTCACCCTATTCGGCATCCAAAGCGGCCAGCGATCAGTTTGTGCAGGCTTTTGCCAACACGTATGGCATGCCGGTGATTATCAGCCGCTGTTCAAACAACTATGGGCCCAATCACTTTCCCGAAAAGTTGATTCCGCTCATGATCAACAACATCATCAACCACAAGCCCTTGCCGGTGTATGGCAAAGGCGAGAATGTGCGCGACTGGCTTTTTGTAAAAGACCATGCCCGCGCTATCGATGTGATTTACCAACGCGGGCGTGTGGGCGAGGTCTATAATATTGGCGGCAACAACGAGTGGAAGAACATCGACCTCGTTCACCTGTTGTGCGAGGTTATGGATCGCAAACTAAAGCGTGACCCCGGTACTTCGGCCGGGTTGATTACTTACGTGACTGACCGGCCTGGCCACGACTTGCGTTATGCCATTGACTCTTCCAAGTTGCAAACTGAATTGGGCTGGCAGCCTTCGGTAGACTTCCCCACCGGCCTGGATCAAACGGTGGATTGGTATCTGGCCAATGCGGAATGGCTCAGGCACGTAACGTCCGGTGATTACCGGCAATACTATGAAAGCATGTATGCCGGCCGCTGAGCTACTCTTCACTGTAAATCACCGCGAGTAATACACGACCAACCGCTTCCAGCGTTTCCGGACTGATCAAGTCAAGATTGTCTTTTGTCCGGTGATGGTAATCACCAAAAAAGCCGAGTGCAGGGTCGTAATGCACAATATCAACCATTGGAATCTTGCCAATTTCGTTCACAAACACGTGATCATCCGTAATGCCTGCGACTTCCCGATTCACGAAAAGGCTGCTGTAGCCTTGCTGTGAAGCTGTTTTCCAAATCTTGTTGGTGACGGCCGGAGCATATTGCATCGAAACGCCCTCCTTGAAGAAGTGAGAATTCTTAGCTCCCACCATATCCAGCAAAATGCCGTAGTAGGCCGAGTAGTTAGGTTTGTGTTTGTTCTTACTCCAGTGCTGCGAACCGAGGCACCACCACGAATCCAGGCCGGGCGGTAAGGGGAAGTTGGCCGGCTTGCCTTTGCCTATCTTATCCCAGGTTTCGGTATCGTGGCCCCAATCTTCTCCATCGAAAAAGATGATATCGACACCCACGGCCGGAGGGTGCCCGGCTTGCAGCGCCCGTGCTATTTCCAATAGTACGGCCACGCCACTGGCCCCATCATTGGCTCCATCAAACTTTGCTGCCGGGTTTTCATCCTTATCCGCAAAGGGCCGTGTATCCCAATGGGCGGCCAGCAAGATTCGTTTTTGCCTTTCGGGAAAATAACTTCCGATGATGTTGCGCAAGGCTAACCGCTGACCGTCATAGGTAGTGGCCTCAAAGGCCTGCACGGTTACCGTGGCACCGAATTTCTGTAACTGCTCGATCATATAGTCACCCGCCTTACGGTGCGCAGGAGAATTGGGTATGCGCGGACCAAAGCTGACCTGATCTTTCACGAACTGAAAAGCGGAATCAGCCGAAAACGGAGGTGCCTGCACCAGTGGTTTTTCAACTGCTGGCTTTTGCCCCGAATCCTTAGGCCCGCAGCCATTGAGCAGCGGTAGCGAAACCAAAACGGCAAACACGAGAGAGGATCGAAGAAGTTTTTTCATCATAAGCGGAGGCCCCGGGTTGCTGCGCAGGGCACTTTGACTTGAACGCAAAAATGCATTACCTTTGTGTCACTTTCATATCGAAAACTGATAAGAGGGGACTAAAAAGTCCCCTCTTTGTTTGTATAGACCTGATGGACGTAAAGCAGAAAATCGAACAATTGGCACAAGCCAGCCTGGCGAGCGACTCCCACTTTTTAGTGGGCGTACACGTGGCGGAGCGCCAAAATCCGCCCAAAATCATCGTTTGGGCCGATGGCGACCAGGGGCTGACCATTGACGATTGTGCCGAAATCAGCCGCAGGCTGGCCGAAAAACTGGATCAGGAAAACATCTATGCCACTGGGTTCACCCTGGAAGTTTCTTCACCCGGGGTAGACCAGCCGCTTCGGATGGCCCGCCAGTACAAAAAAAATATTGGCCGCAGTGTTAAAGTCACCCGCACCGACAAGAGCATTGCCCGTGGCGTGCTGCAATCCGTGTCGGAGGCAGGGATTGCGCTAACCTACACCGAGGGAAGCGGCAAAAAAGCAATGGAGCAAAAAATTGAAATACCATTTTCAGAAATTGATAAAACAACTGTAACCGTTTCGTTCAAATGACGCCAACCATGGATACCGCAACGCTGATCGAGTCGTTTGCCGACTTCGCGAAGCAAAAGAACATTGATCGCCCTACGATGATCCGCATCCTGGAAGATGTGTTTCGTACGATGATCAAGAAAAAGTATGTCACCGATGACAACTTCGATATCATCGTAAACGCGGATAAAGGAGACCTCGAGATTTACCGGATTCGGGAGATTGTAGACGATGACTCCGAGGACATTTGGGATCATGATAAGATCAGCCTGAGTGAGGCGCGGAAAATTGAACCTGATTTTGAAGTTGGCGAGGAAGTGACCGAGCAAATCGGTATTGAGCATTTTGGCCGCAGAGCCGTGACCACAGCCCGCCAAACGCTGATCCAGAAAGTAAAAGATCTGGAGAAGGATGTTTTGTATCAGAAGTACAAGGACATTGTAGGTGAAATCATCACCGGTGAAGTATATCAGGTATTGAGCAAGGAAGTGCTGCTCATCGATGGAGAGGGTAATGAAATCGCGATTCCCCGGAGCGAGCAGATTCCCAAAGATCGCTACCGCAAAGGCGAGAACGTGCGCGCGATTGTACACAAGGTGGAAATGGTCAACGGCAATCCAAAGATCATTCTGTCCCGTACTTCGCCTGTTTTTTTGGAGCGCTTGTTCGAGCAGGAGGTTCCGGAGGTTTACGATGGCCTGATTACAATCAAGAAGGCGGTGCGCGAGCCGGGCGAACGCGCCAAAGTGGCCGTAGAATCCTATGATGACCGCATTGACCCGGTAGGCGCTTGTGTGGGTATGAAAGGCTCTCGCATTCACGCCATTGTGCGCGAACTTCAGAATGAGAACATTGACGTCATCAACTTTACCGAAAACCTCGAGCTGTTCATCCAGCGCGCTTTGAGTCCGGCTAAAATCACCAGCATCAAAATCGACAAAGAAAACGGGCGGGTGCAGGTCCACCTTAAACCCGATCAGGTGTCGTTGGCCATCGGCAAGGGCGGCCTCAACATCAAATTAGCCAGCCGGTTGGTGGGTTACGAAATCGATGTATTCCGCGAGTTGGACGGTCAACAACAGGAAGAAGATGTTGATCTGGATGAGTTCAGCGATGAAGTGGAGAGCTGGGTGATTGATGAGCTCAAGCGTATCGGTTTGGATTCGGCCAAAAGTGTGCTCGCGCTCAGCAAGGAAGAACTGGTGCGCAGAACCGACCTGGAAGAGGAAACCGTGGAGAACGTATTAACGATCTTACGCAAGGAATTTGAATAAGAATTAACCGCCAAAACAGGCGAAATCCGGAAATAACACGACATATTTGACGCATGGCTGAAGAAAAATCGATACGACTGGGGCAGGCTTCCCGCAAGCTGAACGTGGGCCATACGACCATTCTGGAGTTCCTCGAAAAAAAGGGCTTCAAGGTTGAGAATAACCCCAATGCGAAGCTTACAGCCGAGCAATTTGCCCTGCTTTCCCGGGAGTATGCGTCTTCCGCCTCCGAAAAATTGGAGGCCTCGCACCTTTCCATTGGTGTGAAGCACAGCGACCAGGTGATGGTAGCCACCGAGACGGCCGAAGCGCATCGAAAGAAGGTGGAGGAAGACGAGCGTATTCTGATTAAGAATCTGGGCTCGAAGGAAATTGTGAAGCCCCGCGAGGAGCCCAAACCCGAAAAGGTTGAGCGCGAAAAGCCGAAACTCGAAGGCTTTCGGGTGGTGGGCAAAATTGAACTTGACAAGAAGAAGACGGAAGAAGCTCCGGTTGCTGAGGTAAAACCGGAAAAAGAAACAGAAAAGACTTCGGAGAAGGAAGTGGAGCCGGTGGTCGCTGAAAAACCGCAGCCGGTTGAGCAAGAGTTGATCAAGGCGAAGGCAGATAAGCTTCAAGGTTTGAAAGTGCTCGATCGCATCGAACTACCAACTGAGCGGAAAAAGGAGGCAGGAAGTGCAGACGAAAAAAAGAAACGTCCGCGTAAACGTATACCAGCTGGCGAAAGCAACCAGCGCAACCGCCCCGGGCAGCGCGCTTTGCCGCCACGCGTGCAGAAGGAGGAGCCTTCTGAAAAGGAAATTCAGGATAAGATCCGCGCTACGCTGGCCCGTTTGAGCGGTGGACAGCGGAAGTTTCAGTCCGGTGCCAAGTACCGTAAAGAAAAGCGGCAGGCCAATTTTGAAGCACAGGAAGAGCGCATCCAGCAGGAGCAGGAGCAATCGAAAACACTGAAAGTAACCGAGTTCATTTCGGCAAACGACCTGGCTTCGCTCATGAACGTGTCAGTGAATGACGTTATTTCAACCTGCATGGGTTTGGGCATGTTTGTGTCCATCAACCAGCGTCTTGATGCTGAAGCCATCACGGTAATTGCCGATGAGTTTGGATACGATGTACAGTTCACCTCGACCGAGGAGGACACCGAGGAAGTGGTAGAAAAGGAGAGCGAGGAAAATCAGTTGCCGCGTGCGCCTATTGTTACCATCATGGGTCACGTTGACCACGGTAAGACTTCGCTGCTGGACTACATCCGCAATACCAAAGTAACCGCGCAGGAAGCCGGAGGTATTACGCAGCACATTGGTGCCTATGATGTAACTACGAAGAGCGGAAACAAGATTGCGTTCCTCGATACGCCCGGTCACGAAGCCTTCACCGCCATGCGTGCGCGCGGTGCCAAACTCACGGATGTTGCCATTATTGTGGTAGCCGCTGATGATGATGTGATGCCGCAAACCAAGGAAGCCATTAATCACGCCCAGGTGGCGGGTGTTCCGATTGTTATCGCCATCAATAAAGTAGATAAGCCGACCGCAAACCCTCAGAAAGTGCGGGAGTCACTGTCGAAGATCAACATCCTGGTGGAGGACTGGGGTGGAAAGTACCAGGTGCAGGAGATTTCGGCCAAGACCGGAAAGGGAATTGACGAACTGCTGGAAAAAGTATTACTCGAAGCCGAAATCCTCAACCTGAAGGCTAACCCCGAGAAACCAGCGGTAGGTTCTATCATTGAAGCATCGCTGGATAAGGGTCGCGGCTATGTGGCCACCGTTATGGTGCAGGCCGGTACGTTGAAGATCGGTGACATCATGCTGGCCGGTTCCAACTATGGCCGTGTCAAAGCCATGTATGACGATACCGGTAAGAGAATTAAGGAGGCCGGCCCCTCAACTCCGGTACAAGTATTAGGCCTTGATGGTGCACCGCAGGCGGGTGAAAAATTTAGTGTAGTGGAAACCGACCGCGAAGCACGCGAAGTGGCCAACAAACGCAGCCAGATTCAGCGCGAGCAGAGCATTCGTACCAAGAAGCATATTACACTTGATGAAATTGGCAGACGTCTGGCGATTGGTTCGTTCAAGCAATTGAACATCATTGTCAAAGGTGATGTGGATGGTTCCGTGGAAGCGCTTTCCGATTCGTTACTGAAGCTCACCACTCAGAAAGTGGCCGTGAATATCATTCATAAGGCCGTGGGTCAGATTTCGGAATCGGATGTATTGCTGGCCTCAGCCTCCGATGCCATTATTGTCGGCTTCCAGGTTCGCCCGTCCGGTTCGGCACGTAAGCTGGCCGAGAACGAGGAAATTGAAATCCGCATGTACTCCATCATCTATGATGCCATCAACGATGTGAAGGCCGCCATGGAGGGTATGTTGGAGAAGGAGATGGAAGAGGTGATTGTGGGCAACGCGGAGGTGCGCGATGTATTCAAAATTACGAAAGTGGGAACAGTAGCTGGCTGTATGGTTACCGATGGCTACATCAAACGCAACAACCCGATCCGCCTCATTCGCGAGGGTATTGTGGTGTATGCCGGCAAATTGAACTCGCTGAAGCGCTTTAAAGACGATGCCAGCGAAGTGAAATCAGGTTTTGATTGTGGTATGGGCATCGAAAACTTCAACGACATCAAGCCGGGCGATGTGATTGAGAGCTACGAAATGCGTGAGGTGAAGAAGAGTTTGTAAGTTTGGAATATTCCAACAAAATGCCTATTACTGATCCAGCTAAATCAAAAAATATGAAGAGCAGCAAAATAAAAAGATCAATTTTTTACCTTATCCTAACGGGATTTTTTCTTACAACATCTGTCACGACAAGTGACGCTAGATTCTGGGGAAGAGAATATAGTGAATGGCAGGCCTATGAAGGGGGTACAATCTGTAGAACGATTACTTATTATGATTTCTGGATAAAAACAAAAACAGTTGTTGAATGCCGTCAGCTCTGATCAAAAGAATCATTTTCTTTTTGATGATGCTTAGTGCCTTGCCTGATTTCGGGCAAGGCTTGTTTTTTACTGTGGTTGATGAGAACACAAAGGAGCCTATACCTTTCGTAAATGTACACTTGAAAGGTAAAGACGTGGGAACAAATTCAAACATGAAAGGCGAATTTTCAATCGAATTTGCTGACAGTGACACGATAGTAATTTCAGCAATTGGATACGAAGGCAGAGAGTTTTTGGGACAAGAGATCAAATCTAGTATTCTCCTCAAACAAAAATCCTATGAGCTAAATGAAGTTACCGTCAGAGGTTCAAAAATAAGACGTATCCGCCTTGGGAATGATCAAATAAAAGAAGCTGGATTTTTTAGGGATTCCAAAATGTTCGTCACTCTTATAAAGAACTCTGATTTATATGGTGCCGTTCTTAAAGATATTGAAATTCATTTGGAACATCCGGCAACAGACAAATTTAAATTCATTCTCCGGCCTCGAATATTTGCAAACGTATCTTCGAGTCCCGGTGAAGATTTGCTAAAAAATGACCTCGTAATTGAAATCAGAAAGAACCAAAATAAGATTCTAATTGACCTTGAAACTGAAAACATAACGCTACCAATTGGCGGCTGTTTTATTGGTGTTGAATTTATCGGTTATTATGACGAGAAAAACCGTTTTGTGTCTTACCATGTAAACCCCGCAGGGACTGAGCAATTTGCTGTGAGTTTTGGTCGAGGTCCGGGGAATAGCTTTTTCTTGAATCGACAACATCAATGGACTAAATTCAATTCGTCCATGAATTTTGATTTTCGATTCGGAGTCAGGGTACTTTACTGATCACTTACAAAGATAGCCGCAAAAATTCTTTTACCACCGAGGTTTTTCTTAGCCCTTTTTGGGCAAGTGCTTCTTAAGAACTTGGATAATAACAATAATGAAAAGTCCTAATGGAGTTCATGCACAAAGTTTTTTTGCTGCCGGCAGCTTTACCTTCCCCTGTTTTGCAACGGCAACTTCATTGATAGAGGCAGCCATTTCCTTCAGGCATACCTCCTTTTTCAGTACGGTTTCAAGTTCAAGCAGAACAGCCGTGACCTCAACCGCGAGAACTTCTTCAATTAACTAAATGTTTTAAGCGTCTGCGAGCATAGTTCAACGATATGGCGATCTAATTTCTCGATTCTTTTTATTAGCGACTCTTTGCTCTTTTTCACGTTCTGGAGAGCATTTAATCGAGTAGGAAGGTAGCGATTATTTCGCTACCTGTCCTCTCACACCACCCTGCGTACCGGTCTGGTACAGGGCGGTTTGTTAGAATAA
>JAJTGY010000077.1 GCA_021298015.1 Flammeovirgaceae bacterium | reverse complement strand
TTCAGAATCCTCAACTAACCTCCCAGCCAGTCTCAGACCCCCGGTGGCACTTCCTACCAGAATTCAGAATATAGAATTCAGAATTCAGAATTCAGAATTCAGAATATAGAATCCAGAATTAAGCCCACCGCTATGTTGTTTCCCTAGTCTCATCTTAATCTTGTCCTCCAGTTTAACTTCTCAGTTAAACCAGATATTTCAGAATCGACTCGCCAAGTACCCTCTATCGAGTACCTAGCGGGTCCGCTATCAACCATCATCTCAATGAACGTTTTCGAAACCGTGGTTTCGAACAGAAGTCTTTCGACTTTAAAGAGGCTACTTCCGTGTGAATCAGACCCCTACTTCAAAAATGGACTGCAAAGGTATGGGCCGGACTGAGAAAAAACAAGTCCGGGTTAAAATTTCAGCCTTTTTTTACCTGGCGATGGATGGTTTGAAGTCGATCCGGGCCTGTGGAAACAAGCGTAATGGGCACGTTTAATTCCCTTTCCAGGAACTCAATATAAGATAGAAGTGCCTGTGGCATAGCCTGTTCAGCGCCCCCTGATAAAGTCGTCTGCCAGCCGGGCAATTCGGTGTAAACGGGCGTAATTTTTTCGTTCACAATTTCATAGGGCACCGTTTGGGTTACTGTTCCATCCCCCAATTGATAATGGGTACAAACCTTGATGGTCGGAAAAATACTGAGCACATCGGCTTTCATCATGAGTAATTGGGTGACCCCGTTTATCATGATCGAGTACTTCAAAGAGGGTAAATCTATCCAGCCGCATCTGCGTGGCCTACCCGTGGTTGAACCGTATTCATTGCCCTGTTTGCGAAGCAACTCTCCCTCTTCATTCAATAGTTCAGTCGGGAAAGGACCACTGCCAACCCGGGTACTGTAGGCTTTGAAAATGCCATACACCTCACCAATGTTACGGGGAGCCACGCCCAAACCCGTGCAAGCCCCAGCTGTTACCGTATTGGAACTGGTAACAAACGGATAGCTGCCGAAATCAATGTCCAACAGCGAGCCTTGTGCACCCTCGGCCAAAATGGAAGATCCTTTGGACAACTCTTGATTAATCAGGTACTCGCTATCGATGAGTTTAAATGATTTCAAAAACGTAACCGCCTCCAGGAACTGCCCCTCTAAAGCCACCCAATCGTACTCGATGTCATGCCCTTTGAGTATTTCGAAATGGGTGTTGACCAGCTTTTTGAACTTATCGAAAAATGTGGTTGCCAGGATATCACCAACACGAAGTCCCTGGCGCCCGATTTTATCCTGATAGGATGGCCCTATTCCCTTCAATGTAGACCCGATCTTATCTTCGCCCTTGGCCTTTTCGTACGCCTGGTCTAACAACCGGTGGGTAGGCACGATGAGTGTAGCCTTCTTTGAAATGAATAAGTTGGCTCTCACGTCCATCTTGAATTTATCCAACTTTTCTATTTCGGCTTTAAATACGATGGGATCGAGAACCACACCATTTCCAATCACGTTTTTTGCCGATGGTCGAAAAATTCCGGAAGGAATCTGATGGAGCACGTGTTTAATACCATCAAACTCGAGCGTGTGGCCGGCATTTGGGCCGCCTTGAAAACGGGCCACGATATCGTAGCGCGGGGCCAGTACATCCACGATTTTTCCTTTGCCTTCATCACCCCATTGAAGGCCCAATAAAACATCTACCTTCATGAGTTTAGTGCGCAGTTTTGATAATCTCTTCTTCGGATTGAATCACCTGAAAAATAGCGTTGAGCTTGGTAATTACGAGTAACTTCTTCACACTTTCGGATGGCCGCATCAAGTAGACTTCCCCCCCTTTGTTGCGGAACTTGGTCAGCAAGGTTATTAAAACACCAATGCCACTGCTGTTGATGTAGCGCAACTCCGAGATGTCAATAATGCATGTCATCACCTTGTGGCTGATGGCTTCTTTCACGGCCTCCACCAGTTGTACCCCATTATCCTCACCAATCAGGTCGCCCGAAATGTGAAGAATAAGCGTATTCGATTTAATTTCCTGATTAAAATTCATGATTTCTTGTTTTCGCAATTCTGCTTCTTGCATGACGCATATAAAATGAGTGAGTGGTGCATCACATTAAACTGCAATAACTCTTCCACTGTATTCTGAATGTTTTGGATACGCGGGTCGCAGAACTCGATCACCGTGTTACAATCCGTGCAAATCAGGTGATCATGCTGCTTGAACCCATACGATTTTTCGTACTGGGCCTGGTTTTTCCCGAACTGATGCTTGGCCACCAAATCACAGTCGACCAGCAAGTCAAGTGTGTTGTAGACGGTGGCGCGGCTCACGTGGTAGTTCTTGTTCTTCATGCCCAGGTAAAGTGACTCAACATCGAAGTGGCCACGTGTGCCATAAATTTCTTCCAATATGGCGTAGCGCTCGGGTGTTTTCCGAAGCTCTTTATTTTCCAGATAGGCGGTGAAAATGGTCCGCACTTCGTCAAATTGCTGAATATTGCTGGCCATGCCGAAATAACCCGTAAATATAGTATCAATTGGACTACTTGTTGGCAGAGTCGGCCACGCGGGAATCAAACCGGCTTACATTGACCACCCCCTCAACTTTTTCCAACTTACTGATCAGCAAATCCAGGTGGCGCGTGTCATTTACATACAGCATGATTTCACCATCAAAAATGCCATGGTCGGTGCGAAAGGCCAGCGAACTCATGTTTACTTTCAGTTCTTCGGAAATGATTCTCGACACATCGTTGATTAAACCCACCCGATCCGTACCCACCACTTTCAAGCCGGTTAAAAAGGCCACCTCGTGTTGGGAAGTCCATTTGGCTTTGATTACGCGATTGCCGTGGTTGGCGAGCAATTCAGGGGCATTCGTGCAATTGGTTCGGTGGATTTTGATGCCCTCGTTGACCGTGACAAAGCCAAATACTTCATCGCCCGGAATAGGCGTGCAGCATTTTGCCAACTTATATTCCACCACATCCATGTCTTCCCCAATCAGCAGGGTGTCATCCGATGTTGGCTTGATCTTCTCCTTTTCACGCTCCCGCTCGGGGGCCTCTCGTTCCGCCCGTGAGGTTGGTTGGTTCCGATTCTCGGCAAACCGCTTGATGTCCGCTGGCGCGATCAGGCCTTTGCCTACCCGAAAGTTCAACTCAAACTGCGTGTTGACATTGAAATAAGCCCGCAATTGTTCCATCACATGCGGGTTGGGCTCCAACTTGAGGTGCCGAAGCTTTCGTAGCAAGATTTCCTTGCCCTCTTCGGCAACTAATTTCTTATCTTCCTTAAGAACTTCTTTGATTTTTGATTTTGCCTTGGGGCTCACCACAAAACGAAGCCAATCTTCATTCGGTTTTTGCTTGGCCGAGGTTAAAATCTCAATCTGATCTCCGTTTTTAAGTACGTGGTTGATGGGCACCAGTCGCTGGTTGACTTTGGCTCCAATGCACTTGGCGCCAACATCGGTGTGAATATCAAAGGCGAAATCAAGTGCAGTCGCTCCCTTGGGCAATGTTTTCAAATCGCCCTTGGGTGTGAACACAAAAACCTCCTCGTTGAACAAGTTGCCGCGAAAGTCATCGACAAACTCGAGGGCTGTCAAATCCTGCCGCTCCAATGTTTCGCGTACGCGGATGAGCCACTTTTCCAGATTTGACTCGTGTGTAGCGGCTGAGTCTTTGTACTTCCAGTGTGCAGCATACCCCTTCTCGGCAATTTCATCCATCCGCTTGGTCCGAATCTGCACCTCCACCCACTGGCCGTTTTTGGCCATCACCGTGGTGTGCAGGGATTCATATCCATTGGCTTTCGGTGTGCTGATCCAATCCCGAAGGCGATCCGGATTAGGTGTATAAAAATCAGTGACGATGGAGTACACCTGCCAGCAATACGATTTCTCCTGCTCAAGTGGCGTATCCACAATGATACGTATGGCAAACAGATCGAACACCTCCTCAAACGGAATATTCTGCTTGCGCATCTTATTGTAAATCGAAAAAATTGATTTCGAGCGACCTTTTATCTCATAGTCAACCTTCAGTTTGTCCAACTCTTCTTTGATGGGATGGATGAACTGCTTGATAAACTTGTTCCGCGCTGTACGCGACTCGTCAATTTTCTGGGCGATATCGTGGTAGACTGGTGCATCGGTAAACCGGAGGTATAAATCCTCCAGTTCGGTCTTGATCGCATTCAGCCCGAGGCGGTGGGCCAGCGGGGCGTACAGGTAAATGGTTTCAGAGGCCACCTTCAACTGCTTTTGCCGGGGCATGCTCTCCAAGGTTCGCATGTTGTGCAGGCGGTCGGCCAACTTGATCAGGATAACCCGAACATCCTCTGAGAGCGTAAAGAGCATTTTGCGGAAATTCTCCGCCTGAGCGGAGGTTCCGTATTCGAACACACCG
The DNA here is from genome assembly GCA_021298015.1 of Flammeovirgaceae bacterium. Lineage (GTDB taxonomy): Bacteria > Bacteroidota > Bacteroidia > Cytophagales > Cyclobacteriaceae > ELB16-189. The sequence goes on along the minus strand of JAJTGY010000077.1, from coordinate 8,001 downwards.
CGAATCTTGGTTAGGCCGTCAACAATGCGGGCAATTTTTCGCCCAAACATCCGCTCAATGTCCTCCAACTCGATGTCGGTATCCTCGACCACATCGTGGATGAGCGCAGATACAATGGACGTAGTGCCAAGTCCGATCTCTTCAACACATATTTCGGCAACCGAAAGGGGATGAAAAATGAAGGGCTCCCCGGATTTTCTGCGCATGTTCTTGTGCGCCTCCAGGGCCAGCGTAAAAGCCTTTTTGATCAACTTGGCATCGCCATCTTTCAGTACGGGCTTCGCTTTGCGCAAAAGCCTGCGATACCGACCAATGATCTCTCGTTTTTCTTCAGCAGTGTCTACTACCACGTTCATTATAGAGCGATTTCAGCCTCTACCGTTAAACCTATCAAATATTCTCTAAATTTGCGCTCCGTTTTTTGGAAAACTGTCTTTTTTAATCCAAAAAGGCATTTTTTGGCGAATCGGAATTGAAAAGCGCATGTGGCGTAATTGGCAGCCGCGCCAGACTTAGGATCTGGTGCCGAAAGGCGTGGGGGTTCGAGTCCCTCCATGCGCACAAACACCCGAAAGGGGTTTACAACAAAACGAGCGGATTACCGACCGGCCTATCGGCTCTGCCGGTTTTCTGGTCAACAATTTGACGAACAAAACTTTTTCAGCCTTGAATATCACGTTAAACAAAAAGAGCACAACCAACGCATCCTTAACCATTCAGTTGCAGGAGAACGATTACCTCCCAGCCGTTGCAGGCAAGGTGCGGGAATACTCACGAAAAGCCACGATCAAAGGATTCCGGCAGGGCAAAATTCCCGCAGGCGTAATCAAGAAAATGTTCGGTCGCACGATACTGGTGGAGGAGGTGAATCAACTCGTCTCTACCTCGATCTCCAACTATATCAAGGACAACAAGCTGAAAGTGTTGGGCGACCCCATGCCGGATATCGACAAGGCCAGGTCAATTGACTGGGAAACGCAGAAGGATTTTGAGTTCGAGTTCCAGATTGGTCTTGTCGAAGATTTCAAACTTGAGCTGGGCCCGTCTGTAAAAGTAAAGCGTTGGGTAATTAACGTTGACCAAAAGGTGATTGATGATACGGTATCAGATTTGAAAACGAGATTCGGTAACACGAGCTACCCGGAGACCAGTACGGACGACTGCACTTTATTTGGAGATTTGCAGGTTGCTGGCGATGCGGACAAAAAGGCAATCTACCTTCCGCTTGATAGGATAGCCCGGAAGGAACAAAAAAAATTCACCGGTGTGCGCAAAGGCGATGTAATTGCCTTTGATATCCAAAATCTTTTTGATGATGTCAGTGTTCTGGCTCAAACGCTAAACGTTTCATCGGATGAAGCTTCACAACTCCGTGGCGCTTACACATTCTCTGTGACCAATATTTCGCAGGTGGCCCCGGCCGAATTGAACCAGGAGCTTTTTGACAAGGTGTTCGGAAAAGACGTAGTGAGTTCGGAAGGTGATTTTTTGGCCAAGGTGAAAGAGACGATTTCCGGCAACTACAAGCGCGAAAGCGAGCATTTGCTCGATCACGAGATCCAACATCACTATGAAGATCACACCAACATCAACCTACCCGATGAGTTTTTGAAGCAATGGCTGAAAAACACCAGCAACGGGCAGGTGACAGACGACATTCTGGAAAAAGAATTTAAGCTCTACCGCAACAGCCTGAAGTGGGATTTGGTGAAGAATCAGGTGGCCGAAATGGAAAACGTAAAGGTCGAAGCCGAAGACGTGAGACAGCGGGCGAAAGAAATGATTACCGAGCAGTTTGGCGGGCCCTCCGTTGTGGCGGCACTAGGTGATAAGCTGGACTCCATTGCAGACAACTACCTTAGCGGGCAGGACGGGCAGAACTTTATGCGCATATTCAACCAGGTGCGTCATGAGCGTATTCTGGCTGCCATAAAATCAAAAATTACGATCTCGGACAAGGAAGTAACGCTCGAGGAATTCCGGAAGCATGCCGAGGAGCATCGGCATTGAGGCCGGGGCGGAATAACAGACAGAAAGGGCCGGGTAGCCGGCCTTTTTTCGTTATTACGAAGCAAGGAAGATTTGCAATAAAAAACTACCTTTCTGCGTCCATTTTGTATGATAGAAAAATAAACAACCATGTATAACGACAACGAATTCAGAAAGTATGCCGTGCACCACCTGGGCATGAGCGGCAACACCGTGGATAGCTACGCAAACCGGATTCAAAACATGACCCAGTATGTTATTGAAGAACGTCCGGGAAATTTCCGCGCCATAGATGTGTTTACGCGTTTAATTTCCGATCGTATTATCTTTCTCGGCCTGGGGGTGGATGATCAAATCGCTAACCTGATTACCGCTCAACTGCTGTTTCTGGAGTCAGCCGACCCCAAGAAAGACATTATCATGTACATCAATAGCCCGGGCGGCTCGGTATATGCCGGATTCGGCATTTACGATACCATGCAATACATCAACCCGGATGTGGCCACCGTTTGTACTGGACTGGCTGCTTCAATGGCCGCTGTTCTTTTGGCGGCCGGAGCTCCAAAAAAGCGCTCGGGGTTGCCCCATAGCCGCATTATGATCCACCAGCCCTCGTCTGGTGCGCAGGGCACATCGAAAGACATGGAGATTTCACTGAAGCAAACCATTGAAGTTAGGGAAGATCTCTATCGCATTCTGGCCAAGCACACCGGCAAAACGTTCGAGCAAATTGACAAGGATTCGGACCGCGATTACTGGATGCGCGCGCTGGAAGCGAAAGAGTACGGCATGATCGATGAAGTACTGGAACGCAAAAAATAGTCTGGATTGGTCACCCGATCGATCGTTATAGAATCACACGCTGGATCCACCGGTGGATAACCGGAAACCGGTGGGCCCAGTTTGCTACTCTATTAAAAAACCAGAATCGGGGCACCAGATAGCGTTGAAGCCAATACGACTTCCGGTGCGATGACCAAAACTTTGCATACACCTGTTGGTCATACGCCTTCATGAAATCTGCCGAGAAGTTATTTTCTGAAAAGCAGGCGGCCGCCTTCCAACCGGCATAACGCCCGGATACCATGGCTTGTCCAATTCCCTCACCGGTAAGCGGGTCGATGAGGTGAGCTGCGTCTCCACATAACATCCAACCGGGCCCTGAAATGGGGATTTTCCGCGAACCGAGCGGCAAACCAAAACCCTTTATCTCGGAAAGCAGCTGAGCCCGACTGAACCGCGGGCTGAGGGTGGGGTGAGTTGAAATCAGTTCCTGAAGGAGCCCCCGAAGGTTGATTGACTTCTTTGCTATATACTCCGAAAGCCCTCCCACACCCACATTACAAGAGCCGTCTACCTCAGGAAAAATCCAGAAATAGCCCAGTTCAAAACCATCAATAAAATGCAATTCGAATACATCGGGCGCTGTACCGGTGACCCCGGCATAGTAGCCTCGCACGGCAGCCGAATAGTGTTCGGGTAACAAACATCCATCCGACAGTTTGCGGCTTACCACGGACTGTGCTCCATCGCATCCGATGATCAATCGCGCGAAAAACAATTCCTGCGGAGTTTCGATCTCCCACCCCTCACTCACCTGCTTGACATTTGTTACGCGCCTTTCGCAGTAGGCCGTTACGTGCGGTTGGGCAATAGCTTGGTTGAAAAGAAAATTGTCGAGGTGAATACGCTTGATAATATTGCCGGTGTCAATGAAACAAAAATCGAGCGCTGTACCATTGGGCGCCACCACGCGGCAGATGTTCACCGGCTGCCGCTCCTCAATTTGTTGAAAAGCATCGCGAAGCGCTGGCGACATGGTTGCCAGTACTTTGGGCACATAAGCCGCCACGGCATCACCGCAGGTTTTATCGCGCGGAAATCGGGCCTGATCGATCAGGCCAACGCGCAAACCTGAATCCGTCAATGCCAGGGCAGCTGTGCATCCTGCCGGGCCAGCACCAACAATAGCGACATCCAGAATTATCCGATTCACACTCAAAAATCACCTTTTTTAGCTCATTCTGACGATTTTCCACGTTATCTCGAAACTCAACGAATGGGTAATAAAAACCCTATCTTTGCAGATTACGTTTCTCGGCTTAATCGGAGTGATATATGGCAGAAGTTACCTGTTCTTTTTGCGGGCGAAATAAGAAAGATGTTGATCTGATGATTTCAGGCATTCACGCACACATTTGCGATAAGTGTGTGACCCAGGCAAGCCAGATATTGCAGGAAGAGAAGAAGAACAAGACCGAAGCGGGTAATCTTCCCAATTTCAAACTGATCAAACCCCGCGAAATCAAGAAATTCCTGGACGAATATGTCATCGGGCAGGATGAAGCCAAAAAAATTCTTTCAGTTGCTGTATACAACCACTACAAACGGCTGATGCAGCAAAAAACGACCGAGGCCCAGGAAGTACAAATCGAAAAGTCAAACATCATCATGGTGGGCGAAACCGGAACGGGCAAGACGTACCTGGCGCGCACCATGGCCCGCATCCTGCAAGTGCCGTTTTGTATTGCTGATGCCACGGTTTTGACCGAGGCGGGTTATGTTGGTGAAGATGTGGAGAGCATTCTCACCCGGTTGCTACAGGCAGCTGACTACAATGTGGAGGCGGCCGAGCGCGGTATCGTGTATATTGATGAGATCGATAAGATTGCCCGAAAATCGGACAACCCCAGTATTACACGCGATGTGAGCGGTGAAGGTGTGCAGCAGGCCCTGTTGAAACTGCTGGAAGGCACTCAGGTTAACGTTCCCCCGCAGGGTGGTCGCAAGCACCCGGATCAAAAAATGATCACCGTCAACACGGAGAACATCCTTTTTATTTGTGGCGGGGCGTTTGAGGGCATTTCTCGCTTCATTTCGCGAAGGCTAAACACCCGGCCACTGGGTTTTGCAGCTACTGCTGAAAGTCTTCATCCGGAAGATGTAGATAAAGACAATTTGCTGCAGTTTGTAACTTCTCAGGACCTCAAGAGTTTCGGTCTGATTCCTGAACTTATTGGCCGCCTGCCCGTGGTGTCATACTTGAATCCGTTAGACAATCAGGCCCTTCGGAAAATTCTCACCGAACCTAAGAATGCACTCACCAAACAGTACAAAAAGCTGTTTGAAATGGAAGGTATAGAACTGGAATTTAAGGAGGGGGCTTTGGATTTCATTGTTGAGAAAGCGATGGAGTTCAAGTTGGGTGCGCGGGGCTTGCGTTCCATTTGTGAAGCCATCATCAACGATGCCATGTTTGAATTGCCGTCCGAAAAAGGGGCCGAACGTCTTACTATCAACCGCGCGTACGCAGAAGACAAGTTCAGCAAATCGCATTACAGCAAATTAAAGGTGGCCTGATTTCAGGTAATGGGTCATCAGGCGGGCGGCATTGTCTGAAGCTGATCCGACATCGAGCGTATTGTAAATTTCCCGGTATCCCGATTTTACCCCATGGCGATACTGACTGTCCGTCAGCAGGCGTTTTACCTCTGCCGACACCACTTCTTCCACAGCCAGGTCCTGAATCAATTCACGCACTACTTCGCGGCCGGCAATCAAGTTGACGAGCGAAATAAATTTTACTTTAACCACCTGCCGGGCCAGAAAGTATTCCAGCGCGCCTGTGCGAAACACGACTGCCTGAGGCACCTGAAAAAGAGCTGTCTCCAGGGTAGCGGTACCAGATGTTACGACAGCCGCATCCGCGTTTTGCAAAAGATCATAAGTTCGGTCTTTCAGAAAAATAACGCCTGACTGCCGCAATGGGGCGTAAAGGGCATCATCCAGAGAGGATACGGCCGCCACTACAAATTGCCACTGAGGGTTGGCTCGTATAAGATCAGCCATCAACGGCACGATGCCGCGTAGCTCCGTCTTTCGGCTCCCGGGTAGCAATGCCACCACCGGCCGTGTTCCATCCAGTGCGAGCTCATTACGAAAGGTTGGTGCGGGTTGCGCAGCTTTGACCGCATCCAGTACAGGATTGCCCACGTAGTCCACCTCCATTCCGAATTTCTTGTAGAAATCCTTCTCAAAGGGCAGAATAACAAACATTCGGGTTACGTTCTTCTTTAAATCACGCGCCCGCGATTGGTACCATGCCCATACTTTGGGAGGAATGTAGTAATGCACGGGAATTCCTTCTTCCCTTCCAAACTTGGCGACCCTGCGGTTAAATCCCCCATAGTCAATGCAAACGATTACATCGGGCTTGAAACGCCTGATATCGTCTTTACACACGGCCAGGTTCTTAAATATTTTACGAAGTTCGGTGACCAGCGCAGCAAGTCCCATAAACTCCAGGTCGCGGTAATGTCGGGTAAGCACCATGCCTGCCTGTTGCATGTCATCACCACCAAAACCCTGAAAAACGGCCTCTGGATCATAGCGTTGAATCGAACGGATCAGGTTTCCACCATGGAGATCACCGGATCGTTCGCCCGCTATGACGTAATATCTCATGAAGTTTGCCCTTCCCCGAAGTAGTCCACGAAGTTTTGTGGAGTTTCGTACAGCCGGAGTTGGTGTAGGCGGCCGTACCGGCTAATAGCCGCAATGCGTGGTTCCAGTATTCTCCAGATTTCGATGATCAGGTTCTCACAACTGGCGAGTTTACCTGCCATAAAGGCCACATCGAGGTTGAGATTTTTGTGGTCAAGTTGGTCGGTAATCTCGATCCGGATCAACTGGCTGAGTTTTTTCAGGTCGATCACAAATCCGGTGTCAGGGTCTGGCTTGCCCTTCACCGTCACAATCAGCTCAAAATTATGACCATGCCAGTTCTCATTTGCACAAAGGCCGAAAACCTGTTCATTTTTCTCTTTTGACCAGGCCGGATTATACAATTTATGCGCTGCGTTGAAATGCTCCTTTCGACTTACCAGTACCATATCAGCCGCAAATATAGTGACGGTTTACCCTGCCCAAAAGGCGTGATTTTGAATAACTTGCACGAAAATTAAGCCCCATGATTGTAGTTACCGGAGCAGCAGGTTTTATCGGCAGTTATCTGATCGGCCACCTTAACCGCGAAAATTTTAACGCGATCGTTGCTGTCGACAAATTTGACAATCCTGAAAAGAACAAAAACCTGGAGGGGTTACGCATTCAGCACAAGGTTGACCGCGATGCGTTTCTCACCTGGCTGGATACGCACCACGAACATGTCGAGTTCGTTTTTCACCTCGGTGCCCGCACGGATACCACCGAATTTGATCTTAACCTGCTCCATCGCTTGAACACATTTTATTCTCAGGATGTGTGGAGAAAATGCGTGGACTATCAACTTCCGCTCGTTTATGCCTCATCCGCTGCGACCTACGGATTGGGCGAGCTGGGTTACGATGACGATGAGCAATTGATTCCCCAATTGAAACCGCTCAATCCCTATGGCCTGAGCAAACAGGAATTTGACGTTTGGGCACTCGCGCAGCCAACTAAGCCCTTTTTCTGGGCTGGGCTGAAATTCTTCAACGTGTTCGGTCCAAACGAGTACCACAAAGGTCGAATGGCATCGGTTGTTTGGCACGCTTATAACCAAATCAAGAAGACGGGTGGAATGAAACTCTTCCGATCGCACAACCCTCAGTACCGCGATGGCGAACAGATGAGAGATTTCATTTATGTAAAAGATGTGGCACAGGTGTGCTCATTTTTAATGCACCATCGAAAGGATTCCGGCATTTACAACTTGGGCAGCGGCAAAGCGCGTACCTTCCTGGATCTGACGCGAGCCGTCTTTCACGCGATGGGCAAGCCAGAGAAAATTGAATTTGTTGATACCCCAGCCGACATCCGCGATAAGTATCAATATTTTACGGAAGCGAAGATGGAGAAATTGCAACGGATTGGCTATCTCGCCTCATTTACACCGCTTGAGGCAGCAGTCAGAGATTATCTTGGAAAACTGGAAAAGTAACATTCCTTCGATTCAAAAGTTTAGCGCAACAAATTACAAAAAGTAACTTGTTGCAAAATGAAAGAATACAAAAGACTTACCTATGAGGACAG
>JAJTGY010000029.1 GCA_021298015.1 Flammeovirgaceae bacterium | reverse complement strand
GACACCCTTGCTCTTAGCTAATGATATGCACTTCAGCACTCATTCGGGACTTGCACCCTTTAGCCAGTAAACATGCCTGACGCACAAAAAGAAAGCCGAACCATAGCGTTCGGCTTTCCAGCTTAAAAAACCTTTGATCGGGCGCAGCAAAAAATCGAAACTGCTTTAAGCAACACTCACCGATCAAAAAGAAGGCACTCCGGCACCGGCAAAAAATTATTTACCACCAACAACCACTACGAATGGAGTAAATACCAGTCGTGCCGGATATGCCATATCTTCTCCCTCACCCCAGGCCTTTCTCCCTACCGGAGATAGGTGTCCCACGGACGGGGTGAAGTAATTAATCCACATTATCGTGTAAGAACTTATTGTTGCCCAGCACCTGATTGTCGTCATTCAGGTTGTAGCGGGACACAAAATTTTCTGACGAGTGGGGAACATTTTCCATCTTCACGCCCCTTCTCAGGTACGCAGGTACCGTCCACTTGTTGTTGAACTCCTCCTTGGTCATCTCGGGCTTCTTGTCCGCTTTAAGTTTAGCTCTGCGTTCGCGGGCCTGCTGCGCGAGACGTTCCTTGGTTCTGCGATACTCCATCAGCCCTTCCTCATTAATGATCTGATCGGCCGAGGGTTCCTTGCCCACCGAGAACTCATCATCATCGCTGCCGAACAGGCTGTCATCGCCCTCCTCGGTTTCGTCCTCATCGTCCCACTTTGCCACCGGCACCGGCCTTTCAAACAACGTAAACGAACGCTCTTCCTGAGGTTCTTCGGGCACAAACGGCTTCTCCTCCGGTTTGATGTACAGGGGCTTGTCCTCCGGCTGGAGAATCGGCTTGTCGCTGATGGTAGTCGTGTGTTTGGTCGGCATCTCCGGAGTCTGGTTCACCGGCATTTCCACAACGCGCAATTCAGGCTCGTCCGTGCGCTGGTTCACCGAGTTGTCTACACCGCCAAAGAGCGAGATTTGGCTTTTGTCCAACTCCATCACTTTCTTGTCGTCCTTGCGAACGGTTTTGCCTTCGGCACGGAAACCGGTCGCAATCACCGTTACGCGAATGCGGTCGCCCAAGGTGGAATCCACACCGTGGCCGAAAATAACTTCGGCTTCATCACCCGCCTGCTGTTGAATGTATTCGGTAATGGTGGACAGCTCGTCCATCTGCAATTCAGCTTCTTCGCCTGAGATAATGGACAACAGAATCTTTTTCGCGCCCATGATATCGCGGTTGTCGAGCAGCGGAGAGGCAAGCGCCTGCTGCGCAGCCTTGATTGCGCGGCCTTCGCCCCGCGTTTCGGCCGAGCCCATCACCGCAGCACCGGCATTTAACATCACCGTGCGCACGTCCTGGAAGTCGACATTGACATAACCCGCGAGGGTAATGATTTCCGCAATGCCCTTCGCAGCTGTGGTCAGCACCGTGTCGGCTTCGCCAAACGCCTGGCCAATGGCGAGGTTGCCATAGATCTCACGCAGTTTGTCGTTGAGAATGACCAGTACCGTGTCGCAGCTTGACCGCAGCGCCTCGATGCCGGCCTGTGCCTGACCCGTCTTTTTCTTGCCTTCGAAGGAGAACGGGACGGTCACGATTCCCACGGTGAGAATGTCCATGTCCTTGGCAATCTTGGCGATCACCGGAGCTGCACCCGTTCCGGTGCCGCCACCCATACCCGCAGTAACGAACACCATTTTGGTGCCCGACAGCATTTCGCGAATCTGGTCTTTGCTCTCCAGCGCAGCTGCCCGGCCAACTTCCGGATTGGCGCCACACCCCAACCCTTCGGTGAGGTTAACGCCTAACTGAAGTTTGTGGGGAACAGGGCTGCCGTTGAGCGCCTGCAAATCCGTGTTGGCCACCACAAACTCGACATCCTTGATGCCCTGACGAAACATGTGGTTGACCGCATTGCTTCCGCCACCGCCAACGCCCACTACTTTGATAATGGACTTGTGATGCTTCGGCAGATCAAACTTGTACGATGAATCAAACATGACTGTGTTTATTTATGGTGGTTAGTATTCGTTTTTCTCACCGAGGTCATCGATGAGCAGTCCTTTCGTCTTGTTCAGGATGTTGGTGAAGAAATCGCCCGTGAGCGCGCCCTTGCGTTGCTTCACCGGCTGCTGCTTTACCGCGGCCTTGGCTTCCTTGTAGCGTTCATCACGCTCATCCAGCGAGCGAAAACCGGCCAGTACCAGGCCCACGGCTGTGGCGTGCATCGGGCTCTTCACCGCTTCAATCTTGCCTTTGCCGAGGTGTTCATTCGGGTAACCGATACGGGTGTCCATACCGGTCATATACTCGACCAGCTGCTTGAGGTTTGCCAACTGCGAGCCGCCACCGGTAATCACAATGCCACCTGCTAACCGATTTTCAAAACCCGAGCTGATGACTTCGGCATGAGCCATTTCAATGATCTCTTCCATGCGGGCCTGAATGATATTCGACAGGTTCTTGACCGAGATCTCCTTGGCCGTGCGATTGCGAATGCCCGGGATGGACACAATCTCGTTCGGGCTTGCTTCTTCGGCAATGGCCTTGCCAAAGCGCGTCTTCAACTGCTCGGCTTGCTTGGACATCACTTGCAATCCGTGCTGGATGTCGGTGGTGAGGATGTTACCACCAAATGGAATGACAGCCGTGTGACGAATGATGTTGTCGTAGAAGATGGCAATGTCGGTCGTGCCTCCGCCAATGTCGATGAGGCAGACACCGGCTTCTTTCTCTTCCTCGCTGAGTACGGCCAGGCTGGAGGCCAGCGGTTCAAGGATCAGATCATCAATCTCCAACCCTCCCCTGCGCACGCATTTATTGATGTTGTTGATGGCGCTGGTTTGCGCGGTGATCACATGAAAGTCGGCTTCAAGACGCACGCCACTCATACCCACCGGATCCTTGATGCCTTCCTCGTAGTCCACGGTATAATCCTGCGGCATCACGTGGATGATTTCGCTGCCACTGGGCACTACCATGCGGTACATATCCTCCGTCAGGCGGCTCACGTCTTCGATGGTGATCTCACCTTCTTTGGAATCGCGCAGCATGCTGTTGTGGTGGATGGAACTGCGGATGTGCTGGCCCGCAATGCCGACATTCACCACGCCAATGTCAATGCCCGACATGTCGCTGGCTTCTTTGATGGCCTTTTCAATGGCAAACACCGTCTTATCAATATTCACGACAATGCCTTTGATTACGCCCTCGCTTTCTGCTTTGCCCATGCCGAGTACTTCGAGTTTCCCGAATTCGTTTTTGCGGCCTACGATGGCACAAATCTTGGTTGTACCGATATCGAGGCCGACTACTATTTTGCTATTTTCCATACGATGCTATGTTTTAGTGGTTGTTTGGTTCTCTGTTGTTTGGGTTATTCGGCTATTACCTGTCCTTCAAATTCAAGGTTCACCCGCTGATATCTCGTCCAGCCACGCTGGGGTAGAATTTCGCGGTAGAACACCATGAGTTTATCGAACTTCATTTCTATGTTTTCCGGCTTTCCGAACTCTACGCGTTGGCCGGTAATCTGCGGGTAGATCGTAATCTTGCCGTTCGCTGCGATATCCAGTTGCGCCACCTGCGCGTTCCAGAAGCGATCTTCCCGCACATACTCCAGCATTTCCATCATCTGCCGGCCTTCCTCGGTTGTGTTCAGGTTATCCATGTCAATGAGTTTTTTTACATACGGGCCGCTGAGGAGCAACACCCGTGAGGTGTAACGCTCCGAAACACTCATGATAGTGCCATCTTCTGCGATGTAAGCATCGGGAGCATCTTCCTGAACAATTCGGGCGATGGGCCTGCGCAACTCTACATTAACTACCAGGTTTCCTTTCAGATCGGTAAACAACTCCGCATCACGGATATGGCGATCGTACTTGATTTTTTCTTCTACGGCACGCAAATCCAAACGCGACAAGTGTGAACCTTTCAACGGCACACCGCTGCTCTCCACGAGTTTCATCACATCGGCCTCGTCTATAAAATGGTTCTCGTGTACATTATCCAGTTCAATGGTAATGTCCTTGCATACGAGGCCGCCCCGCTGCCGTTCACTAAAGGCAATGAGGCCGGACACCATCACCAGCGCCACGGCTACTTTGATTTCCTTCCGTATGTGAAACGAGCCCTTCATTCGTATTTCTTCTTCAGCATTTCTTTTATCGGCTTAACCAAGGTGTCGATGTCGCCTGCTCCCACCGTGGCCAGCACGTCCACATCCAAATCTTCCAGTTTCTCCAACAGGTTCTTTTTCCCACAGCGAATTTTTACCGGGCTTGTAATGGCCGGGAACAGCATATCGGCTGTAACACCGGCAATTGGCTCTTCCCGGGCCGGGTAGATGTCCATCAGCAGCACTTCATCGGCCAGGCTGAGGCTCTTCGAAAATCCCCCGGCAAAATCGCGCGTGCGCGTGAACAGGTGTGGCTGAAACACAACGGTCAGCTTGCGGCCGGCATACATTGATTTCAGCGAACGCAGGAAAGCCTCAATCTCGGTGGGGTGATGCGCGTAGTCATCAATGTACACGCAGCGATCGTTCTTCACCACAAACTCGAATCTGCGTTTCACGCCTTTGAAACTGGCCAACGCCTGCCGGATAACGTCATCGCCAATGCCAATCTGCTTGGCCACCAGCGTTGCCGCAATCGCATTCTCCATGTTGTGAAAACCAGGGACACCGAGCTGAATCTTCTCAATCGTCTGGGCAAAGCCCTTCAGATCGAATTCAAAAAATCCACCTTGAGCTACAATCCGGTCGGCAAAAAATTGTCCCTGGCTCGTACCGTAGGTCTGAACCGTAATATTTTCTATTCCTTTTGCCAATTCGGCAATGGACTCATGAATAAACAGATAGCCATGATGATGTACCTGCCCGATAAAATCGCGATACGACTTCAGCATCGATTGATGATCGCCATAAATGTCGAGGTGGTCGGCATCGGCCGAGGTAACCACGGCCACATGCGGAAACAAACGCAGGAACGAGCGGTCGTACTCATCCGCTTCCGCAACCACCCAGGTGTTTTCATTTACCTGCCCGTGCATCACCAGGTTTGACTCATAGTTGGTTGTAATGCCGCCCAAAAATGCGACCATATTCTGGCCCGCAGATTTGAGTATGTGTGCAATCAGGGACGAGGTTGTTGTTTTGCCATGCGTGCCGGCCACCGCAATGGTGCGGTAGCTACGGGTGAGCAGTCCGAGAACCTCGGAGCGTTTCAGAATAGTAAACCCATTTTCGCGCAGGTACGCGTGTTCCTTGTGATCCTTCGGAATAGCCGGTGTAAAGATGACCAGCGTCTTCTCCCGCGTGAGATAGCCCGGAATGAGTTCCACCCGATCATCAAAGTGCAATTCCATTCCTTCTTCGATCAGCTCGTGGGTAAGGGCTGTGGGCGTGCGGTCGTAGCCGGCCACGCGCATGCCCTTGTGGCGGAACCAACGCGCCAGCGCACTCATGCCGATGCCGCCAATGCCGAGGAAGTACACGTTATCGTATTGATCGATCGTCACCTGATTATCAGTTTTTCCAGTTCATCCACAATTTCATCTGCAGCCCGTGGCTTACCCAGTCGTGCAATGTTTGCGCTCAGCTGGGCGCACCGATCGGAGTTGTTCAACAAGGCAAGCGCCTGCTGCACCAACTGCATGGCTGCGTCACCATCTTTGACCATCAACGCGGCTCCTTCGTTGACCAGTGCCAACGCATTCTTGGTCTGGTGATCTTCGGCCACGTTGGGCGAAGGCACAAGCACGGCAGGGCGTTTGGCCAGGCACAACTCCGAAATGGCAAGCGCTCCGGCTCGCGAAATCACCACATCGCTGGCGGCATAGGCCAAATCCATACGTTTGATGAAATCGTAAATCCGAAAGGGAGCCAGGTCTTGGCCGGCAACCTGCGCTTTTACACTCTCGATATACATCTTACCGGTCTGCCAAATCACTTGCACTCCGGCCTCAGCCAACAATGCGCGATTTGCCGATATACTTTCATTAATGGTGCGAGCCCCCAGACTTCCGCCCAAAACCAAAAGCGTTCGCTTCCCTTGCTGCAAATTGAATTCGCGAAGGGCTTCAACACGTTTTTGATCCACGTCCAAAATGTCCTTGCGCACCGGGTTGCCGGTGAACCGGATCTTACCGGCCGGGAAGTAACGTTCCATATTCGGGTAGGCCACGCAAATCACGCTGGCGTTGGATGCCACCTGTTTGTTGGTTAATCCGGCATACGAGTTCTGCTCCTGTATGACGGTGGGAATTCGTTTGCGCGTGGCTGCCATCATGATGGGGCCACTGGCATAACCGCCTGTGCCCACCACGGCATGAGGTTTAAATGACTGGATGATCCGGCTGGCCTTCAGGTAGCTCGCGATCAGTTTTACCGGGAAGAGCAGGTTGGCTAGCGTCAGCTTCCGTTGTAAACCACTGATCCACAACCCAACGATCCGATATCCAGCCTCCGGCACACGCGTCATTTCCATGCGGCCTTCGGCCCCCACGAAAAGAATATCCGCATCGGGGTGGCGCTCACGAAAGGCATGGGCAATCGCTAGCGCAGGGAAAATGTGCCCGCCCGTGCCGCCTCCGCTAATGATTATCCGATATGGTGTTGATGCACTCACGCTGCTTTGGCTTCTACGTCTTTATCTTTTGAATCCTTCAGATTGGTCTGTTGACCCCAATTCTCTTCCTGCTCACCACGACTTACGCTTAGAATGATACCCACGGAAATTCCGGTGAACACCATGGCGGTACCCCCCATACTGATCAGGGGCAAGGGTTGCCCGGTAATCGGGCCAAGGCCCACGACCACACCCATATTCACCATGGCCTGACACACTAAGTCAAAACTGAGCCCGGCTGAGAGTAACCCGCCAAAGGCACGTTCGCTGTTGTAAGCGGCCTTCATGCCACGGTGGAGCAGAATGAGATAGAGTGCCAGCACGATGATGCCCCCAACCAGTCCATATTCCTCGATGAGAATGGCGTAGATGAAATCAGAGTAAGGATGTGGCAAAATGTTGCGCTGTTCGCTGTTGCCCGGGCCTTTGCCGATGATGCCACCCGTAGCAACCGCCATGCGTCCATGTTTGGCCTGAAAGGGCAACTCGCTTCCTTTAACAAAAGCTTCGATGCGGCTGAGCGCGGTGGCACCGCGGGTTCCAAATTTGATGGCGGCTGCTCCCACCAGCAGACCAACCAACACCAGCATGGCCAGGTACTTTACCGGCACACGGCCGATAAACATCACCAGCATACAGGTGGCGAAGAGCAACACCGCGGTGGAAAGATTGGTTAAGGCAATTAAGCCGCAAATAACTCCGCACCAGATCAGCATCGGAATCAACGTCTCTTTGATATCATCAATGTTTTGCTGCTTCTTCGACAGCATGGCTGCCAGGTTGATGATCAGGGCAAGGCTGGCAAAATCAGAAGGCTGGAACGAAGTGTTGATTATCGGGAGCGTAATCCAGCGGGCGGCATCGTTAATGGTTGTTCCATTGGTGAACGTATAGATCAGCAGAGGCACGCTAACCCAGAGCGCCAGCCGCGACAACTTGGAATAATACCGATAGTCGATCTTGTGCGCTACCCACATGGCAGCCAAACCGAGGAACACCATAAACGTGTGCCGCAGCAAATAGGACTCGGGACTTGCCGTGCGTTTGTACGCCAGCGTACCGATGGAACTGTACACCACCAGAATACTGATGAGCGACAGGGCAAAGACAACGGCCCAGATGACGCGGTCACCTTGTAAATTCTTGTCGGCCCAACTCTTTATTTTTTCCATCTCTTTACTCTTTGCGAGAATTTAGAATTCAGCATTTAGTAGTCAGAATCATTTTCGAATGGCTTTCATATACGACTCCAGCAACCGGCTTACCTCTTCAACTTTCTCCTCCAGCAAACCCATTTCTCCATACCGAAGATCATTTGCCAACACCAAATGATAGTGCGTTTCCGAAAGTGAACCCTGCGCGATATTCAAAATTCTCAGTTTATCTTTCTCCCCTCTCTTTTTAAAACCTTCTGCTATGTTGGCGGCAACCGAAGACGATGATCTCCTGATTTGCTGCGTGAGCCCATACTGTTCTTCTTTCGGGAATACGGTACTTGCCCGGTAGACAGCGAGCACTAATTCATAGGCCCGTTGCCACACAATCAAATCCTTAAACGATTTCGCAGGCTCTCTTTCCATCTTCATTCTCTATTCTCAAATACCCTATTCTGAATTCCCTCCCCTTTGAGTTCCAATACGGCTTCTCTGAACTGGGTACCCCGATCCTCGTAGTTCTTGAACAAATCAAAACTGGCGCAGGCCGGTGAAAGCAACACCACGTCACCCTGCCGTGCCGACTGCAGGGCCAACCGAACCAACTCTTTCACGCTTTGGGTCTCGTGGATTTTAGGCACTACCCCACCAAAAAACTTCTTTAACTTTTCATTGTCCCGGCCCAAACAAATGAGGGTATGGACCTTTTTCTGAACCTCTTCTTTAATCAACTCGTAGTCATTACCCTTATCAATGCCACCGGCAATCCACACCAGTGGTTGTTGATAGCTGCCGAGTGCGTACACCACAGAGTCTACGTTAGTGGCCTTTGAGTCATTCACAAACTCAACGCCATTGATGACCGCAACAGACTCAAGGCGGTGCGGGGCATTCTTGAAAGTCTTCAGTGCTGCACGCACGGCCTGTTCGGTTACACCGGCTAACAATGCAGCCGACACAGCTGACATGGTGTTGATCAAATTGTGTGGGCCTTTCAGTGTGGTGTCGGATTGTGCAACCCGAAAATGATGCCCAGCCACGTTGAACACCATCTCCTGACCATCATAGTAGGCTTTGGTTTTAGTATCGGTTAATGAGACAGCCACCTGATCGGCTGTGATTTTTCTTTTGCGCGCCTCGTGGCCTGCCACTGCATCATCGGTATAATAAATAAAATGCTCATGGGCAGTCAGATTTTGCACCAGCCGAAACTTGGAGTTGATATAGTTCTCCATTTTGTATTCGTACCGGTCAAGGTGATCAGGCGTAATATTCAGCAGTATGCCAATATGCGGCCTGAACGATATCGTCCCATCCAGCTGAAAACTGCTGATCTCAACTACATACCAATCATGGTCGCCTGCAACCACCTTATGCGCCAGGCTCTCCCCTACGTTACCTGCCAACGCCACATTCAAGCCGGCCGACTTCAACAGGTGATAGGTCAGCAGCGTGGTAGTCGTTTTACCATTCGTGCCGGTGATGGCAATCACCTTTCCTTTCAGGTAGCGGAAGGCAAATTCAATCTCATCCAGTACCGGAATGCCCGCTGCGCGCACGCGCTTCATCACCTCTGCCTTGTCGGGTATACCGGGGCTCTTAATGATCAGATCGGCCGGAAGAATTCTATCGGAGTGCCCGCCCTCTTCAAAAGCAATCCCGGCATTGATCAGATCAGCCTTGTAGGCATCCCGGATGGCACCTTGATCGGAGACAAATACGTCATAGCCCTTTGCCTTGGCCAACAACGCGGCCCCTGTGCCACTCTCACCTGAACCCAATATGGTTACACGCTTGCTCATCTTACTTTAAGGGTTGCCAGGCAGAGAATGGCCAACAATATTCCCACGATCCAAAACCGGGTTACAATTTTGGCTTCGGGGATGTTCTTTTTCTGATAGTGATGATGAAGGGGCGACATCAAAAAAATTCGTCTGCCTTCTCCGTACTTCCTCCGCGTGTACTTGAAGTAGGATACCTGGAGAATCACCGAGAGGCTTTCAATCAGAAAGATTCCGCACAAGAGGGGAATCATCAACTCTTTGCGAACAGCCAGAGCCAATACCGCAATAATGCCACCCAGCGAAAGGCTCCCCGTATCGCCCATGAAAACCTGGGCCGGGTACGCATTGTACCACAGAAAACCTAAGCAAGCACCAACAAAGGCCGTGCAAAAAATAACCAGCTCGCTCAGGTTCGGAATGTACATGATATTGAGATACGAGCTGAAGTCAACACGGCCGGAGAGGTAAGCAAAAATGGCAAGCGTAAGACCTATAATGGCTGATGTGCCGGCCGCCAGGCCGTCAATACCATCCGTAATGTTAGCCCCGTTTGAGACGGCCGTTATGATGACAATCACAAAAAGAGTATAAATGATCCACGTGTACTTTTCATCAAGCCCGAACAACAAGCTGCTGTAGTCAAACTCGTTGTTTTTCATGAAAGGCACCGTTGTTTTGGTAGATTTCGAATCCACCTGCCCAGCCACTGCAGGCACAGCATCAACCGATAGGCTGACTTCAGTAGCCGTTGCCTCCGCAGGTCTTTCCCGAACGACCACATGATCGTTGAAGTAAAGGGTAAGGCCAACCACCAGGCCAATAGTAACCTGACCGACAATTTTGAAGCGGCCGGCTAATCCCTCTTTGTTCTTCTTGAATACTTTGATGTAATCATCCAGGAATCCGATCAGGCCCAGCCACACCGTAGTGATGATCAACAGCAACACATACACATTGTCGGGCCGCGCCATCAATAAGGTAGGAATCAGAATGGCCGCAATGATAATCAGCCCGCCCATGGTAGGTGTGCCTTTTTTCTGCATCTGACCTTCAAGGCCAAGATCACGAATATCCTCACCAACCTGTTTTCTTCTCAGGAAAGCAATAAGCCTTTCGCCAAATGTGATCGTGATAAGGAGAGACAATAGAGCCGCAACACCCGCCCGGAACGAAATGTACTGGAACAAGCCTGCCCCGGGGAAGTCAAAGTTCTGTTCTATATAATCGAACAAATAAAATAGCATCAGTTCGCGAACATTTTAAGCATCCGACTTACTACCTCTTTATCGTCAAAAGGGTGCTTCACGCCTTTAATTTCCTGATACGTTTCATGCCCTTTACCAGCGACCAGTACAATGTCTTTCTCTTTCGCCATCATGCAGGCCATCTTGATTGCTTCTTCACGGTCCGCCATCACCAGTGTTTTGCGTGCCTCCGTAGGGCCAATACCTTTTTGCATCTCGCGAATGATTTCGAGAGGATCTTCATCCCGCGGGTTATCCGAAGTGAGAATAACCTTATCGCTGTACTTACAGGCAATAGCTGCCATTAACGGTCGCTTGGTCTTATCGCGATTACCCCCACAGCCCACCACCGAAATCACCTGTTCGTTGCCTGACCGGAATTGTGTAATCGTCTCCAAAACATTTTTCAAAGCATCAGGCGTATGCGCGTAATCCACAATGGCCGTAAAGCGCGAGCCTGGCAAGACCACATCAAAGCGGCCGTTGGCACCCGTTAGGGAGGACAATTTCATCAGCACCGTTTCCGGATCTTCGCCCAGCAGACTTGCCGCGCCAAAGACGGTCAATAGATTATAGGCATTAAAGTCTCCGATCAGTTTGAACCATACGGTACGGCCACCGATCTCCAGTTCGAGCCCCTCAATAGAGTTGGTGATGATCTTGGCTTTGAAGTCGGCCATCTTTTTCAACCCGAAGGTGTATTTCTTGGCCTTCGAGTTTTGAAGCATCACCATGCCGCGCTTGTCGTCAATGTTCACCAGCGCAAAGGCATCGCCCGACAGATCGTCAAAGAATCCTTTCTTGGCGCGGATGTAACTTTCAAACGTACGGTGATAGTCAAGATGATCGTGTGTGATGTTGGTGAACAAAGCCCCCGCAAAATGTAACCCGGCTATGCGGCCCTGATCCAATGCATGCGAGCTCACCTCCATAAAGCAGTGCGTGCAGCCGGCCGCTATCATTTCGATCAACAACTCATTAATCTGAATAGGATCCGGTGTGGTGTGTGTGGCTGGAATTTCTTTATCCACAATTTTATTCACAACTGTGGATAACATGCCGCACTTGTAACCCAGTGATGAAAACAATTTGAACAGCAAGGTGGCGACAGTTGTCTTGCCGTTGGTGCCGGTAACACCTACCAATTTGAGCTTGCCGGAGGGATTGTCGTAAAAATTGGAAGCGATGATACCCAGCGCCTGTGCACTGCTCTTCACCGCCACGTAGGTAACGGATTCGTTAAGTGCTTCCGGCAACTTCTCGCATACGACAACAGACGCACCCGCGGCTATGGCCTTGGGCATAAAGTGGTGCCCATCGGACAGCGTGCCGCGTATGGCGACAAACGCAAATCCGGATTTTACTTTTCGCGAGTCGAATGCCACGCCCGCCACCTCCACATCCATAAAGCCGGATGTCGAGGTGATGTGTACTCTATATAATATGTCGCGTAACGACTTCATCAACTCAGTTTCAAATAAATTCTTGCCCCGCGGCCAAAGCGCGTTCCCGGTGCCAGCGACTGCTCAGCAACACGCCCGCGCCCCTGGTACACCACGCGTAGCCCTGACTTTTCGCAGAGGTACAAAGCATCGCGAAAGGTAAAGCCGGTAACATCCGGCACCCGGTCTTTGAGCACTTCGTTCTTCTTCAACGTTACGGAACTTCCGTTGCGGCTTGCCTTCACCCACTCGTCTTCTGTTACCGAATGGGTGGAAACACCCAGTTCATTGGCGAGCATCGTCAGTTCTTCCTGCCGACCACCACGAATGACCGGGAGTACGCCTGCTTCCAGCACCGTCTTCTTTTCCATGGGTGCGTGCAATTCAATATCGCGCGCATAAATGTTGTCCGCTATTTCCTTGAAAACAGGGCCCGCCACATTATTGCCATATTGCTGCCATCCTTTCGGATTTTTAACCACCACAATAGCGCTGTACTTGGGTGCATGAGCCGGGAAGTAACCGACAAACGAGGTGATGTATTTCTTCGTGTACCGGCCGTCTTCCAGTATCTGTGCCGTGCCGGTTTTGCCGGCAATGCGGTAGTGAGCATCTTTCAGATTCTTAGCCGTACCATTCTCCACTACACCTTCCAACAACAAGCGAAGTTGTTTCAATGTACTGTTGGAGCAAATCTTGCTGTTGAGCGTCTCCGTCTCAAACTCCCGAATCACGCGGTCGGCCTGCAACACGGAGGTAACAAAAACAGGCTTGATCATTTTGCCGTCATTGGCTACCGCATTGTAAAGGGTGAGCGTGTGCAGCGGAGATATCTCAAGGCCATAGCCGTGCGACATCCAGGGCAGGGTAATGCCGCTCCAGGCTTTATCCTGCGGGCGCGTGATTTTTGGAAAAACTTCGCCTGTAATCTGTAGCCCCAACGGTCTGGAGAGCTTCAGGCGATCTACGTGATCCAGGTATTTTTCCGGCTTCAAACCAAAATGCTTGTCTACCAACTTGGCCATCGCCACGTTCGAAGACTGCTCGAAGGATGCCTGGATGGACAGTGTGCCGAAACCGCCCTCGTGGTGATCGCGCACTTTGCGGTTGTAGAAGGTCACCTCGCCATTACCCGTCTTGATGCTGTCACTCAACTCAATGTTCGTATCCTCAAGCAGGGCAATCATGGTCACGAGCTTAAATGTAGAGCCCGGCTCCAGTGACCCACCCACCGCGTGGTTGAACTTCTCAAGATAATTTCCCTTTCCATCACGGGTCAGGTTCGAGATCGCTTTCACATGGCCGGTAGCCACCTCCATAACCACTACCGTTCCTTCGTCTGCATCGTGCAGCGCCATGTGCCGGTGCAGCGAGGTTTCGGCAACGTCCTGTAAATTGATGTCAATGGTAGTCTGAATGTCGAGGCCGTCAACGGCTTTCACTTCGTTGCCGTCAAACACGGGCTTCCAGGTGCTGCCGGCAATTTTTTGAAAGAGCGCCTGACCATCCTGGCCCCCGAGAGACTCGTCAAAGCTGAACTCCAGCCCGGCACCTTGCCCATCTTCGTTGACATAACCGATGGTTCTGCGGCTCAGGTTATTGAACGGCCGGTAGCGCACGTCCATTTTCTCAAAAATCACGCCTCCCTTGTAGCGTCCTTCGCGGAAGATGGGCCACGAAGACATCTCTTTTTTCGTCTGGTAGTTGATTTGCCTGCGGTTGAGCACGAGGTACTGCTTGCCCGTGGCGCGGGCATCGCGAAGCATCTGCTTGTAATCCGATTCCGACCGATCGCGGTAGTACCGCGACAACAGCATGGCCAACGAATCAAGTCCCTTATCGAACACTTCTTTGCGGGCCAGCGTGGGGTCCATGGCCACTTTGTAAAACGGCAAGGAAGTGGCCAACAGACTGCCATTGTCCGAGTAGATGTTACCGCGGGTGGCCTTCACGCGTCTGTAGTCAAACATAATCTCCTCGGCCATCTTCGCCCATTTGTCGCCCTCAGCCACTTGAATATGGCCGATCTTAGCAGCTACACAAACCGCAAACAGCAGCACGCCCAAAAAGGCCACGCGGACACGTATTAATATGGACCTCTTAATATTCAATCGTTCACTACAATTTTATAGGGTGGGCGTAAACTCTCTTTCAATCCGATTTCTTTTACTCTTCGGGCTACTTCACTCTGCTTGCTGGCAAACATCACATCCGATTTCAGTGTCGTGTAGTCTGCGCGCAAATCCTCCACTTCCGTTTGTGCCCGGTTGATCGCGCGCGTGGTCCGCTCGGCATGATGCGTATTGCTGATGTACAGCAAGCCCAGCACCATCACAAACAAAATCTTGGGCAGGTACTGCACCGGGAATCCTTCTTCAAAATAGGATTCCAGCTTCAGGCGCTTCTCCAGCCCCGAGAACAAACTGGGCCCGCCCGCCTGCGAAGGCTTGAGGCGCGCTTCATTCGTCCGGTCGGGTTCCACCCGCATACGATTCTCACTCATGTTCCTTTACCTTACTTTCGTTTCGTTCCGCTATGCGCAGTTTGGCGCTGCGCGCGCGGTTGTTGTTTTCTATTTCCTCTTCGGTTGCTTCGATCGGTTTTCGGTTCACCGCCTCAAAAGGCCGAAGGATGTTTCCATAAAAATCCTTTTCCAACCTTCCCTCCACGTTACCGGTGTTGATGTAGTTCTTCACCAGCCGGTCTTCCAGCGAGTGGTAACTCATCACCACCAGTCGGCCTCCGGTTGCCATTACTTCGCCACATTGGTGCAAAAAATCTTCAAGCGCCTGCATCTCCTGGTTTACTTCCAGGCGCAGAGCCTGAAACACCTGGGCGAAATATTTGAACTCCTTTCCACGGGGGGCCAGCGGTTTGAGCAAATCCGTCAGTTGTTGGGTAGTGGTGAGGGGTTGGCGCGCCCTGGCTTCCACTATTCGTTGAGCCACCGTGCGCGCATTGCGAACCTCCCCATACATACCCAGCACCCGGTGGAGCTGCGCCTCGGTATAGGTTGCGAGCAGCGTAGCGGCTGTGAGAGTCGCCCGCGCATCCATGCGCATATCGAGCGGCCCGGCAAACCGGGTTGAGAAGCCGCGTTGAGCGGAGTCGATCTGATGGGAGGAAACACCCAGATCAGCCAATATGCCGTTCACGCGGCTCACCCCGTGCATCTTCAGGTACTTTTTCAGGTACCGGAAGTTGGAGGGACAGAATGTGAAAGAACGGTGGTTGATTTTTTCAGCTTCACGCTGTGCATCGGCATCCTGATCAAAGGCAATCAACCTTCCTCCCTTGATCTGCTCGAGTATCGCCAGGCTGTGTCCGCCACCGCCAAACGTTACATCTACGTAAGTGCCTTGCGGGTCAATGCGTAGGCCCTCAAGACATTCGCGGAGCATTACCGGTTTATGGTAGCTCCTGGTTTCGGGTTGCCCGCTACTGGTCTCTTGCATCGCCAATCCATCTCGGTCTCCGGACATCCAGTATCCTGCATCCGGCATCGAGCAACCTGAAGTATGCAGCCTGACGCATGCAGCCTATGGCCTGAAGCTTGGAGCCGGTGTTCGTGTTACTGTTCCCGGCCTTCATCCCTCAGTTATTCAGGTAGCGTTCTGCCAGTTTCGACAACTCACCGGGGTCTTGAATGAGGAACTTCTCATAGATCGTTGGACTCCAGATCTCCACTTTGTTCCCCGTGCCCACCAGCATGGCGTCTTTGTCGATTTGCGCGTAGGCCAGCATGTTTTTCGGTAACAGGATTCGCCCGTTACCGTCCAACTCCACGGTGACTACGCCCGACAAAAAGCTCCGCTGCAGTTGGCGGTACTCTTCGTTGAACTCGTTGAGACCCGAAATTTTTGAGAAGACCTTTTTGAACTCCACCATCGGGTACAGAATGAGGCACTGCTCGAAGCCCTTGCGCACGACAAGCTCCTGCTCGCCTTCGGGCAACTGAGCCTTCACGCGCGCGGGCAGCACCAGGCGCCCCTTTGCGTCAAGTTTGCACTCATACTGACTGGTGAAGAAAGTCATTGACGTAGTGGTTGTCTTTTTCTCCTAAGCAAACGTAGGGAAATTTGAACCACTTTCAACCACTTTACACCACTTTTTTACAAAAATCTTTGATTTTAGGGCTATTTCAAGGCTTTTTGGACTACCAAATGGCTAATTCAGCCCATCAAGGCTTATTTGTAAATATTTGTAAATCAGTTGTTTATGAAACGGGCATTTTAAAGTGGGGCGATTGCCCATGTGGCAAAAATGGAAATGGTAAAAAAAGCGAAATACAACCCGCAGCCAGGCTTCGGGGCCTCCATTGGGCGGCTTAACCGGCTGTTCCGGGGTGCGCTTCGCTCCCGTGCTCACTTTATTCGCACCTTGCCCTCCACATCCGGGCCGCTTGGTGTTGAGTCAGACTTTGCCATCCAGATTTCGCTTTTCGGAAGAGAAGAAATATCTTCACTATTGAAGATTACCAAACGGTGTGCAAGCCCTTCGCACAATGAAAAAACCTCAGACTTACTGACTGATCAAGACCAAGGACGCAACGATGAAAAAGAAAGTACTTGCAATATTCCTGAGTTTTTTAACCACCTTATCTTTTGGACAAGTAAGCGACTTCGACCTCATGCATATTACATTCGGGGGACTAAACTTCAGTACGCCTAAGCAGGCCATTGTTGAAATCTTTGGGCAAGCTGAAATCATCCACACGGATTATCCATGCGGATTCTTCACAAATGACCAGCCTGGCGGGCCATACTACCAAATGGTATATACTGGGTTCAAGTACATTGGTAGTGACCAGGAAGATTTTTATCTACAGCAAGTTGACTTTAATACCGGGGGACAACTTATCTTAAGTTACCGCGACATGAAATTAAGTGCGGAAACAACGGTAGAAGAGTTTTGCCGGATGGTAGGTGATTCATGTCATGATGTTTTTAGGAAGCCGGTGTTTGATTCAGTGCTCCTATATTCAAAGGGTAGTGACGCTGGGGCAATTTTTACATTTAAGGACGGTAGACTTTTAAGATTTGAGTATTGGACACCTTGCTAGGCAATTCCCGTCTTTTCCGTTCGTTCTTCCCTGAGTTACCCGTCTCGGGAACTCTGCGCTCCGATGCCTCAATTTACTTCGTTAAGTCAACATCTTCAAGTTCGGGGCGGTTCGTAATCTCACAAGGGCTAAATACTCATCAGAATACAAACAGCGCGGAAGTATTGACACCGATCAGACCGCTATGAGCGGTCAGACCGGTTACGGTTACTCAAAGGCCAACCACCTAATTATACCTCCCCAACTCTTGCCGATCGCCTGACCGGCAAGCATTGCAAGTTGTTAATATGAACCATAAATCTGCCGTGTTCGTTTGGCTGATGGTCGGGCGACCTACAGCAACGGGGCGCGAGAAAACTTTCCGTTTGCCCAATACGTATGAATTCAACAACTTTGTACGTATGACGACCAAGCTAACCTTAAAGCTCAAAAAAACCTCGGTGGAGAGGGGTAAGCAGTACGCCAAGAAAAAGAAGACCAGCTTATCAAAACTGATCGAACGCTACATTGACCACATCACAGAAAAGCCGGGGGATTTAAAAGTTACTCCATTTGTGAAAAGCCTTTTGGGCATTATTCCACAACCGACTAAGAGTACAAAAGAGGCATATCGAAACTACCTCAAAAAGAAATACAAGTGATCCGCGTTTTGGTCGATACGGATGTTTGCCTGGACCTGTTGGCCAATCGACAGCCGTTTGCCCTGGCTGCCGCCAATCTGTTTTCTCTAGCAGACCGCAGGGAGCTTATCATTACCATAAGCTCACTTACCTTCTCTCATCTTCACTATCTTTTGTCAAAAACGTATTCCCGCGATCAGGCACGAAAAAAGCTTACTCAGTTCAAAACGCTCGTAAGCGTATTAGCAGTTGATGATAAGGTGATTGAAATGGCGTTGCAATCCGACTTCAAAGATTTTGAGGATGCCATTCAATACTACACGGCATTACGACATGGTGTTGATACCTTGCTGACCCGAAACATCAAAGACTACAAAAGCGCACAGATCACGGTACTGACCCCCGAGGCTTTTCTAAGCAAATAGGTTCTCTCATCCATCATTCAGATCACCCGAATCATTTGAATTACGCTCATGAAAGACATTTCGCGGTAAACTTCACCGGTCAGACCGCTGTGAGCGGTCAGACCGGTTACGGTTACCCACGTTCTTACCGGTCGCCTGACCGGGCAAGCATTGTAAGTTGCTAATATGCACCAAAAATCCGAACGTCTCACTTCCAGCCTTTATCGTCTCGCGCAGAAGCATAACCTCATGGGTACGGCTGTTGGTTGGCCAAACAACAGCTGCATGACCCCGTTTACTTAAATCTGTTGCTCAGGCAACCACGATCAACTAAACGAACGTTGTCACTCTACTTTCGGAAAAACTTTCCATCCCGCTACAGGTATGGAGTCAATTCTCATAATCTTATTGGAATAAAGAATCTCCCAAATTTCAGGATCACTAATGTAAACCTTAATGAAAAACTGATCTCTAATATTTGCGTCCCTACAATCTCGATCTCCACAGTGATCCATGTAATGAACCCCGTTTAATTAATACGTTATCACCTTGCCGCTAACCTTTCCTTTCGAGTAATAGTCTGCCAGTGTTACAACAGTATATCTGTACTCAGAATTTGCCACAACATTTCTTCTATGAAAATAGCTTGACGCGACAGCAATAAAAAGCACTCCGAGAAACACAACAGAGCCAAATATCACGATGAGTGAACTGCTAATCTTTTTCACTATTTCATCCTTCCCAGAGCTACCCGTTTCAGGAAGTCTGCGCTTTGTTGATTCAATTTACTTCGTTAAGCCAACATCTTCAAGTTCGGGGCAGTTCATAATCTCACAGGGGCTAAGTGCTCATCAGAATACAAACAGCGCGGAAGCATTGACACCGGTCAGACCGCGGTGAGCGGTCAGACCAGTTACGGTTACTCAAAGGCCAACCACCTGATTATGTTCCCCCAAATGCGGAGGCGGGCTCAGCGGTTTGGAAGACTCATGAAACGACAACTGCGCCACCAACTGCCGCACGGCTTGCAGTCCGCGCTCACCCAGCAACGTCTTCCGGGCCTCATCGGCTGCCAGTGCTTCGCGCACGTTCTGCACCAACCCGGCCGGAATTTTTCGCGCCTGTAACCGGGCTAATAACTCATCTGCGGCAAGGCCCGCCATGTATTTTTGAAGTATCGGGTTTAATCTCGCCCGGTGCTGCACGCGCTGCGCATTTGTGGCGAACTCCGGCAGCCGCTCATCCGCGGCCACGTGCAGCACGTTCAGCAATTCACCAAACTGTCGATCGCTACCCACGGCCAGCAAAATTCTTTTGCCATCACCGGTCACAAACAAATCGCCATAAGGCGCAATGTTGGGATGTGCCGAGCCCTGGCGTGTGGGCAACTTGCCCGCCACCAGCCAATTGGTGGCCTGGTTCGCCAGCGAAGCAACGGCCGCCTGAAGCAAACTGACCTCGACAAAAGCTCCCTCGCCCGTTCGCTCGCGATGCAACAACGCCAACAGCAACGCCTCCTTCAGTTGATGGGCGGCCAGCAGATCAATAAGCGCTACCGGCATTTTCGTGGGCGGGCCGTCCGGTTCGCCATTCAAGTCCATGAACCCGGCCTCGGCCTGGATTACGGCATCGTAGCCCACGCGATCATCCTGCGAACCATACCCGGTGATCTGCCCGTAGATGAGCTTCGGATTGATGGCCCGCAATTGATCATACGCCACGCCCAGCTTTTCCGCATCGCCCGGTTTGTAGCTGGCAATCACTACATCCATCTTTCCCACCATCCGATGCAGGCGGCTGCGATCGTCCGCCTGTGTCAGATCGAGGGTTACCGATTGCTTACCCCAGTTACACGCACAAAAATAGGCGGATCGGTCATCGGTTTGTTCGCCAGCGCCTTTCCACGATCGCGTGACATCACCACCGGTAGCGGGGTTTTCCACCTTAATCACTTCGGCCCCCAGTTCGGCAAAAAACTGACACACACTGGGGCCGGCCAGCACGGAAGCCAGCTCCAAAACCCGCAGTCCGCTGAACATTTCTTTATTTTGCATCGTTGAAAAAGCTCGACCCTAATTGACCCTAAAAATGCGTGTTTTACTGTTCTTCCTCTTCATCCCTATGATCATTTCCTGTTCTCAAACGGCCGACCTTAAAACCGGCACCTGGCGCGGGGTTATCCGTATGCAGGAGCAAGACCTGCCCTTTACGTTTGACGTGGAGAAGACGAACGAGGATTACCGGGTGTATCTGAAGAATGCCAGCGAGCGATTGTTACTTGATGAAGTGTCGGTAGCGGGCGATTCCGTGAAAATCGTGTTGCATGTTTTTGATGCTGAATTGCGGGCGCGGATCGAAGGCAACGTACTCGATGGAACATTTGTAAAGAACTACGCTCCGGGCGGTAACCTGCCGTTCCGCGCTACCTTCGGTGACGATTACCGCTTCATCCCCAAGTCGCCAGACGCTGCGGTGAACTTTGCCGGCAAGTACCAGCTCACCTTCCAAACATCAAAAGACTCCTACCCTTCGGTGGGCATATTCGAACAGCAGGGCAATACCGTAACGGGCACATTCCTCACCCCCACCGGGGACTATCGCTACCTGGAAGGGAACGTAGTAAACGATGAGTTGCGCCTCAGCGCGTACGATGGCAATCATGCCTTTTTGTTTACCGCAACGTTGGCAGGCGATTCCCTTCGCGGGCATTTTTATTCCGGTCATGCGTCACACGAAACGTTTTCGGGCATACGAAATGCCAATGCCGTGATGCCCGATGCCGAATCGCTCACCTACCTGAAAGAGGGTTTTGATAAAATTGACTTCACGTTTCCGGATTTGGAAGGCAAGCCGGTGACTCCGGGCGATGCCCGCTTTCAAGATAAGGTGTTGATTCTTCAAATCTTCGGCACATGGTGCCCCAATTGCATGGATGAAACGAAATTCCTGTCGCAATGGTACGCCAGCAACAGCAGCCGCGGTGTAGAGATTCTCGGGCTCGCGTACGAACGCAAAGATGATTTCGCGTATGCCAGCGATCGGGTAAAAAAGATGAAAGCTAAATGGAACGTGCCCTACCACTTTGTGATTGCAGGCGTGAATGACAAAGAAAAGGCTGCCGCCACCCTGCCAATGCTGAACAACGTGTTGGCGTTCCCTACCACCATCTTCATCGGCCGGGACGGCAAGGTGAAACACATTCATACGGGCTTTTCAGGCCCCGGCACCGGCCTGTACTATGAGCAATTTGTGCAGCGCTTTAATGAGATCGTAAATGATTTGCTGGCAAGCCCTCAGCCGGACGTAGCCCGATAATTTATTATCTTTGGCACGTGGATCACTTTCTTGAAAAGTATCAAAGTTTGAACCCGACAACTCGTCAGGAGGTGAATGACTTTGTTGATTTTTTACTCAATCAACAGAAAAGGAAGTCGTTCGACCTTCGCAAGTGGAAAAAAAAGATTTTGAAAATTTCTACCTGGACCGCTGAAGAAGTTAAGCCGTTGGCCCGAAATAAATTAAGGTCATGGAAACCCGTTCAGTGGTAGTCGATACCAGCGTACTCATCGAATATCTTCGCGCAAAGGATAAAACCAAAACAACTTTGCAAAGGTTGCCTGATCATTTTCAGATTTTTATTTCGGCAATTACACTGTATGAGTTATTGATGGGGGGACGTAACCACGAAAAATGGAACGAGGTTAGAAGACTAATCGAGGACATTCCGGTGCTTCCATTTGATCACGATGTAGCTGAGCAAGCTGCCCGTATCTATCATCAATTGAAAAAGCTCAACAGACTGATTGAATTCCGTGATCTATTCATTGCTGCTGCGGCCCTGGCCAGGGAAATGCCGGTTTTAACACTCAATAGAAAAGATTTTTCAAGAATTAAGAATCTGGAGCTCGTGGAGTGAACTTTTTTTGAACGGGACTCCTTTTAAGAGGACGATGAAAAAACGTGTCGTAGTCGGATTATCGGGCGGTGTGGATTCCAGTGTGGCCGCTTACCTGCTGAAAGACCAGGGCTACGAGGTTATTGGCATGTTCATGAAAAACTGGCACGATGACAGCGTGACCATCAGCAACGAATGCCCCTGGCTGGACGACAGCAACGATGCGATGATTGTGGCACAGCACCTGGGCATACCCTTTCAGGCGATTGATCTCAGTGCCGAGTATAAAGAGCGAATTGTCAATTACATGTTTGCCGAATACCAGGCCGGCCGCACACCCAACCCGGATGTGCTGTGTAACCGTGAAATCAAATTTGACATATTTCTACATACCGCACTCAAGCTGGGGGCAGACTACGTAGCGACCGGGCATTACGCCAGGCGGGCAGAAATCATCGTAGACGGGAAACCCGTTTACCGGCTGCTGGCTGGAAAAGATCCGAACAAAGACCAAAGTTATTTCTTGTGCCAGCTTACCCAGGCTCAACTTGCCAAGGCACTTTTCCCTGTTGGTGAATTGCTGAAGCCCGAGGTGCGTGCCATCGCCAAAAAAGCCGGACTGGCCACAGCCGAGAAGAAAGATTCGCAAGGGCTTTGTTTCATCGGCAAGGTTCACCTGCCTGAATTTCTGCAGCAACGGCTGGAACCCAAAAAAGGAGAAGTGATTGAAGTGCCCGCGTCTGCTCCGGCATTCCAAAACGGGTATGCCGGGGATGAGCTGGTGCGCCTCACCCAACCCTATTCGCTGTCGCCCGAGGCTGGCAAAGTAGTGGGCGAGCATTCGGGCGCTCATTTCTACACGATTGGCCAACGCAGGGGGCTCAACCTCGGAGGTTTCGAAAAGCCGTTGTTTGTCATTGGGACTGACACGAAGCGAAATGTGATTTACACCGGCATGGGCGAAGACCACCCCGGCCTGTACCGGAAAGGACTTTTTATTCCGGCACCCGAGGTGCATTGGGTGCGTCCGGATTTCGGGCTGGCCGTTGGTGAGTCGAAAAAATACCAGGCCCGCATTCGATACCGCCAACCGCTGGAGGCCTGCACATTGCACATGCGCAGTGAAGGACTTTATGTGGTATTTGAGCGGCCGCAGAGGGGAGTCACTCCGGGCCAGTTTGCCGCCTGGTATGAAGGCGAAGAACTGATCGGCTCTGGCGTGATCAGCTGACGGCCTCCTTAAATCCCGAAACACCTCCGGACACAATGAACTTCATGGCCACGGGCCCTGAGATATTCAACGGCTTCACATTGTCTTTCGAAACGAGGAAATGATCGCCCGCCACTGCATACGACTGCGGAAAGTACACCACCACCATGTCGTGTAAGCCTAACTCACTGAGGTCGGACTGTGTTACAAACCCGATGCGGTGAAGCGTATTTTCTTTGTTGATGGTGACGAGCACCGGTTTATCAAACTTCTTTTTTTCCCCCACAAATGCCGCCATCAGATCTTTGATAGACGAATAGACCAGCTTAACCAACGGAATTTTGTTGATCAGTTGATCGAACCAGGTGGAGAATGTGCGAAAGGCAAAGTTAGACGTGAGATAGCCAAACAGGGTAATCGCGGTAAAAATGATAGCAAAGCCAACACCCGGGTAGGGCAGCTCGATACGTGTATCCAGCCACTGAAACGCAGCCACGATAAAATAGACGGTGGCTACCAGTGGTACAATAAACAGCGTACCGTTAAAAAAATAGCGTGCAATTTGGGTGGCAATCGCCTTCATACTATTGTTTGATACAAAACTAAAAAGGCTTCCGTCAAGTGCAGAAGCCTTTTGATTATCTTTTTATGTCGCTTACAACGCGAAGCCCATGAAACTCAGGAAGCCGAGTGACATGAGGCCCACGAGAATAAACGTGATGCCTAAGCCGCGTAGTGGGGCGGGCACGTTA
This sequence comes from Flammeovirgaceae bacterium, assembly GCA_021298015.1. GTDB lineage: Bacteria > Bacteroidota > Bacteroidia > Cytophagales > Cyclobacteriaceae > ELB16-189. The sequence goes on along the minus strand of JAJTGY010000029.1, from coordinate 52,551 downwards.
GAGTACTTCATTTTTTCCCGCACACCGGCCAAGGCTACGATCGCCAACATCCAGCCAATGCCCGACCCAAAACCATACATGGTAGCCTCGGCCAGGTTATAGGGGCGACCCACCATAAACAAAGCACCACCGAGAATTGAACAATTCACCGCAATCAACGGCAAGAAGATACCCAGTGTACCATATAAGGCAGGTGAAAACTTTTCAATAGCCATTTCCGTAAGCTGCACCACAGCCGCAATAACCGAAATAAACACAATAAACTGAAGGAAATTGAGATCAACCGAACTGAAGTCGGCCCCCAGCCAGGCCATGGCACCTTCCTTAAGGACATAATTTTGAATAAGCCAATTGATCGGGATGGTTACACCCAGCACAAAGATCACGGCTACACCCAGACCAAATGCCGTCTTTACTTTCTTCGAAATAGCCAAGTATGAACACATGCCAAGAAAGTAGGCGAAAATCATGTTGTCGATAAAAATCGACCGAACACCAATGCTGATAAGACTCTCCATAGCTAACTTCAATTAGTGGGTTTCCCGATAACCGTTCAAGGTGCGTTGCACCCAAATAATAACGCCAACAATGATGCAGGCCCCGGCCGGCAACAACATGAGGCCATTGCCCTTATAGTGGAACCCGATGGCTTCAAAAACTTTGAATCCGAAAATAGCACCGCCTCCGAACAACTCGCGGAAGAACGCTACGATCAGCAGGATTATGCCGTATCCAAATCCATTGCCCAAACCGTCCAGCAGAGACGGGAAAGGTTTGTTGCCCATAGCGAATGCCTCCAGGCGGCCCATCACAATGCAGTTGGTTATGATCAGTCCAACAAAAACAGAAAGCTGCTTCCAAACATCGTATACATAAGCCTTCAGCAACTGATCGACCAAAATCACCCAAAGCGACACCACGGCCAGCTGAACAATGATCCGAATCCGGGATGGAATCGTATTGCGCATGATCGAAATAATAACATTGGAACTCGCGGTAACCACCGTAAGCGCAATAGCCATTACCAGTGCTGGTTTCATTTGAGTCGTAACGGCTAAAGCCGAACAAATACCGAGCACCTGAACCGTGATCGGGTTATCAATGTCTAACGGGTTAGACACTAATTTCCGGTTCTTTTTCGAAAAGAGCGGTTCCGACTTCTTCTCAACAACTTCTGCTACTGCGGTGCTCATAAATTTACCTGGGCTAAGTTTTTCCTGTTCTTCTCCAAATAGGTTTTGTAGCAAGAGAAATAATCTTGCAACATATTATTAACTCCCTTGGCCGTAAGGGTTGCGCCCGACATGCCATCCACTTTGTGGTGCTCTCCGGAGTAATTGGTTCCTTCACCCTTCATCATGATGATAGAGACCAAAACATCATTCGGGTCAAAAATCTTCTTGCCTTTGTACCGATCCTGAATTTCGGCCGATTCGATCCGGGCACCCAAACCAGGAGTTTCGCCAGTATGGGCAAACTTAACCCCACGCACGGTATTAAAGTCCGAGTCGAGGGCTACAAAACCCCATATGTTATTCCATAGACCAAAACCGAAAACCGGCAACACAACGGCCTCCACTTTGTTCGGGTCAGTATCGCTAATGAATTCATACACGGGCAACAGGCGTTGATCCGGTTGCTTTTTATACTCAAGGGCAGCCACCACTTTCGCAGGATCAAGATTAGGAACTACATCGCCCTTAAAGTCAATAACAAAACCCCGGATTCGCTTCGCGTATAACGCCTCCACCTTAGTGCCCTCGGGCACCTCGATCACCGTAGCCAAAATGTTCGACTTCTGTTCCAGCGCCACATTCGCCTCTTGTTTGTCTTTCAAGCTAATGGACGCAAACGCCAGCAAACCACCACACACTGCGGTGAGGATGGCTGCATAAACAATGATGTACAAATTAGACTGTCGCACGTTTCAATCTCCTGTTTTTGTTTGCACTTACTACAAAGTAATCGATCAGCGGGGCGAATACGTTCATCAACAAAATCGCCAGCATGATGCCCTCCGGGTATGCCGGATTGAACACCCGGATCAGCACGGTAAACATGCCGATCAGGATACCGTAGAACCACTTTCCGGTTTCTGTTTGAGCGGCCGTTACCGGGTCAGTAGCCATAAACACCGCGCCAAACGCAAGCCCGCCAATGACCAGATGATAATAAGCCGGCATCGCCATAAAAGCATTGTTGCCAGCCAGAATGTTTAACAACAGGCCCATTCCATAGGCCCCGCCAAAAACACCCACAATAATTTTCCAGCTCCCGGTGCCCGTTACAATCAAGATCAACGCGCCAATCAGGCACATCAGGGTTGAGGTTTCGCCAATGGAGCCCGGTTGAGTACCCAGAAACAATGACTGAAAACTATAGATGCCCGGGGCCCAGGTTGAGCCAAAGCTGTTAAACTCGTTTACCACCTGTGTGCCTTTGGCTGCCGCTGCAGCAACTGCCAGCGGAGTGGCCCCGGAATACCCGGCCACGGCTGTTGCGCCCTCTCCGAGGTAAGTCCATACTTCACCCGATATATCCGTGGGGTAAGCGAAGTAGAGGAAAGCGCGGGCGGTGAGGGCAATGTTCACCACGTTCATACCCGTGCCGCCAAACGCCTCTTTACCGATAACCACGGCAAAGGCGGTTGCTACCGCCACCTGCCACAGCGGCACATCCGGAGGCATCACCAACGGAATGAGCATACCGGTAACGAGGAATCCTTCGTTGACCGGGTGTCTGCGTATGGTGGCAAATACAAATTCGATTCCGAGACCAACTCCGTAGCTGACTACGATGATGGGCAAGGTTTGAACAATACCAATCCAGAATTTCTCACCCAGCGTGCCGGTCTGACCAATAGCCAAAAAATGCTGATGACCGATATTCCACATGCCAAACAACAGGCAAGGCACCATGGCGATGATGACGGTCATCATCAAACGTTTTAAATCAACGGCATCGCGTACCTGCACGCCTTTAGCAGCCGTAGTGGTGTTGGGGGCGAATAAAAAAGTCTCAATCGCTTCGAAGGCGAAGTACATTTTTTCCCACTTCCCGCCTTTCTCAAAATTCGGTTTGACTCCGTCCAGCGTTTTTCGCAAAAACTTCATTACTGTACCTTAACTGTTACGAACTAATTCAATTCCATCGCGCAGTATTTCCTGCACATTATGCTTCGACACATCCACAAATTCACAGAGTGCCAAATCTTCTTCGATCACCTCGTAGATTCCCAGCGCTTCCATCTCATCAATATCCTCCGCGAGGATTGACTTCAGCAGCTGGGTAGGCAAAACATCCATCGGCAGCACCTGCTCGAAAACACCGGTTTGCACAAAGGCGCGCTCTTCACCATGGGTATTGCTATCCAGCACATACTCCTTCGATGGTGTGAGGAATGACAGCAGACCAAATGCCCGGTGGAAACTCAATTTGCTTTTGTTGGAAGGCGTAATCCAACCGAGAAACTCGTGATAGTCACCTTCCGGTATAACTGTCAATTGATTGTCGAAAAAGCCAAGATGGCCATCTTTACCAATTGATGCGCCCGTGAGCACATTACCGGAAATAACCCGGACGTTTTCCTGTTTCAAATTGTTGCTCAAAAACTTTTTTACCGAAGCACCGGTGTACGTACGGTAGTACTGTGGGTTTTTAACTTCCGAGCCCGTAACCGCCACCAGGCGCGAAGCATCGTAGATACCCTGGAGAAATAATTTACCGACTTGAATAACCCCAAGCGGACTGATCGTCCAAACCACATCGCCTTTGTTGATGGGGTCTACATGGTGAATTTGTACACCAACGCAACCGGCCGGATGTTTACCGGTGAATTTATTTACCTCAGCACCTTTCACCTGCGAAAACACGGTGCTCAGGTCGCTTTGGGTGTGGATGTTCACGTGAACGGCTCCGCTGGTGAGTTTCTTCAGCACATCAACGCCAGCCTGGAAAAACTGATCCTGCGCTCTAAACAAGAAGCTGTAGTCAGGGGCCAGGGGCGCGGTATCAAAGCCGGAGATGTGAATGGATTTGGGAACAACCGTGGGTTCAGCCACAATGCCAAACGGGCGATGCACCAGGTTGGCCCACACGCCAGACTTCAGCATCTGTTCTTTGATTTCGGCAACGGGCAGCGATGCCATTTCTGACAGCGAGTATTTCTTGAAGTTGACATGCTCAACCTGACGGTCGGCTAATATCTTTATCTCCAGCAGTTTACGCTTCTCTCCGCGTTTTACCTCTACCACTTCGCCACTAACGGGCGATGTAAACTGGATGTCTTCGTGGTTTTTGGCGTGAAAGAGTGGAGTACCGGCTTTAACGGTGTCACCTTCCGTAACTACCGGTTTAGGCATATACAGCCCGTGGAAGTCGGTTGGTTTTACTACAAAGGTTTCGGCCAGTTCAACGTCTGCAATTTTGGGGGCGGCTTTACCGGCTAAATTGATGTCAAAACCTTTTGAGAGTCGAATGTTTTTGCCCATGTCTATGCGTGCCACAGTGGATTTTGGCCGGTGGCAAAATTAGCAATATTATCTGTCCGGCAAAGGGCCGATAATCAAAGAAAAAACCTTGTTTAACGCCTTTTTAAACTGCATTTATGGGGCAGCCGGGGGGCCGGCCATCATGGCTGAAAGTGATAACCTCACCACCTCATCCACCTGCTCATCAATGGTGACGTGCGTGGTGTCTATCTCGTATGCATCCGGTGCTTTTTTCAACGGGCTTTCAGCCCGGCTGCTGTCAATACGGTCGCGTTCCACCAGGTTTTCAATTACCTGATCCAGATCCACCATTTCATCTCGTTCCAACAACTCCCGCTGCCTTCGAAAAGCGCGGGTCAACAATTCGGCTGTCAGAAAAAGTTTGAGTTCGGCCTGCGGGAACACCACCGTGCCGATGTCACGGCCATCCATCACAATACCTTTTTGCTTCCCCATTTTGCGCTGTTGATCGACCATGGCAAGGCGTACAGATTTTAGCGTACTTACCTGGCTAACGGCAGCCGACACCCGCATCTGCCGGATCTCCTGCTCCACACTCAAACCGTTTAGAAAAATTTCTGAATTCCCTTTGCGACTAACCGCAAACGAAACCCGAATTTGCTGCAATGCCCGGTCAACTTCCTTGGGATTGGTAACCGCCACGTGGTGCTCGAGGAAGTACAGGGTAACAGCCCGGTACATAGCACCACTATCAATGTACCGATAGCCCAGTACACGAGCGACCTCACGTGCCGTTGTGCTCTTGCCGCACGCAGAATACCCATCGATGGCGATGACAATCTTCTTCAGCATGGTTAGCAGTCCTTAATCGGGCAGGGAATGGGCTTACCCGGCTTGTAGTTTTTCTTCTGTTTGCGGGTGCCGCTGTGGTGAGTTGATTGGCAAGCTGCCAGCAGAACGGCTAGCGCCAGAATAATACTCAACCGGCAAAATTTCAGGGTCATGGCCAAAAGTACAACGCGCGCATTTGGATCGCAAACCCCGCCCGACCCACGCTCATCCTGTGAGCTTATCCTGAAAATTCATCCGAAATCCGATTTTCTGTCCGCCTCCCAACTCCTGGGTTTTTTCCATTTTCTGGTGTAGGGTGATAAACCGGACCTGCGGAAAGGGCGGAGCCATGAGATCAATTTCGATGGCAATGGTCAGCGACAGTTTAACGATGTTGTTCAGGTCAGCGTCAGTCACGGGCCCCGGGGAAATGCCCGCATAATCCACACCCAACTGACCTTCGCCCTCGACCAGAAAACGGTTCTCGTGATTTAACAACACGCGCGCCAGCAAATAGCCGGGGTCGTTTACCCGGTTAAACTTCAGGCTATCCGCCATAAAATTGTAGATCATGATCTGCCCAAAGTACCGATTGACTTCATTCTGCAGAATGTAGGGGTCTTGCATAACGGGATTCTTACCGTCAAGCGTGACCACATTGGTGTGCAGGACAAACACGAGCAGATCACCGGCCAACTTCACATGGAACTCATGCTCGTTGATTTCCTTGAAATAAACGGTAACATCCTCATCACCGGGGTGTGCCCGCTTCTGAAGCTCGTCTGCGATGCGCTTCGATTCTTTCTTGAGTTGGTCAAACGCGAGCAGCAGGTTCTTATACGTAATCTGCTTGGCTGTTGATTTACTCTCCAGCAGGTGCTGGATGTGAACCAGCGGATCATGTGTGCTCATGTTTTTTCGGATTAGGGTTTGTAAATTGTAAAAAAATAACCCGTTATGGAAGCAAATGAAGAGGGCCGAGCCGAAAAGTTTTTCAAGGAATTCGGCAAAAAAATGGATCAACTGATGGCGGAGGCCAAAGTGGCTGGAAATCGTGCCGAAGCCGACTTGCGCAGCAAGTTTGAGGAGCTCAAAACCTCAGCCGAAAAATTCAAGAATGAGGCTGAAAACAAAGAGCGCTGGAAAGAAGTAGAGGATAGTCTGAAACGAGCGGCCAACGAATTGGAGAATGCCATAAAAGCTGCATTTAGTAAAAAAGAGCAGAAATAGTTGATGTCGATAGACAATGGTTAACGGTCGATAGAACGTGGACTATTGACCATTAACCATTGACTGCTTTAATCAAATCTTAACGCCCTTCCACTTTCCCTGCCGGAAAATAAGGATACCCGCTATGGCGATGGCGGATTCGGCTATGGAAATCGCGGCATAAACACCCGTGGGGCCAAACTCAAACGTGATGGCCAGCGCATAGGCCAGCGGAATCTGAAAACACCAAAAGCCAAAAAAATTCAGCAGCGTAGGGGTTCGGGTATCTCCGGCTCCGTTAAACGACTGGGCGATCACCATGCCATAGCCGTAAAACACATAACCCAAGGCAATCACGCGCAGGCATTCGATTCCCACCTCAATTACTTTTTCATCCCGGGTGAAGAACTCCAGTATGGAGCGTGCGAAAAGGAGGAATATGATCATCACGCCTACCAGAAAGATCATATTAAAAAAGCCCGTCTTCCAGACCGATTGTTCGGCCCGCTCGGGTTGCCCTGCCCCCAGGTTCTGGCCGACCAGGGTGGCTGAAGCATTGGCCATGCCCCACGAAGGCAGTATGGTGAATATGATGACGCGAATGGCAATGGAATATCCTGCCAGCGCTTCGCTGCCAAATGTGGAGATAATCCGCACCAGAAAAATCCAGCTTGCCGACCCAATCAGGAATTGAAGCGTACCGCCCACCGAAATCCGGATGAGGTTGGCCATCACCTTGGTTTGGAGCATAAAGTTCTCGACATGGACTTTGATTAGCCCCTTACCTTTCCAGAGGTGATAAATCTGGTACAATACGCCAAGCCCGCGCCCGATGTTGGTGGCGATCGCTGCCCCTTCCACGCCAAAGGCGGGAATCGGGCCAAAACCGAAAATGAAAATGGGATCGAGCATGATGTTCAGCCCATTGGAGATCACGAGCGCACGCAGCGCCAGTGAGGCATCGCCCGCCCCGCGAAAAATCGCGTTGATCAGAAATAAGAGCATAATCGTGAGGTTCCCGCCCAGCATCCACTGGGTGTAGCCCGCACAATTCTGAATGATGGACGCGCTGGCGCCCATCAACGCGAGGAGATCTTTCGCGAAAATCAACCCAACCACGGAAATCACGATGGAGATACCCACCCCGATGTAAAGCGACTGAACTGCGGCAACGGAGGCAGCGGGAATATCCTTCTCGCCCACCCTGCGGGCTACCAAGGCTGTAACCCCCATGCTTAATCCAATGGCAATGGAGTAAATTAAGGTGAGCATGGATTCGGTCAATGTCACGGCAGCCAGTGCGTCATTGTCGTTAAGCCGGCTTACGTAAAACACATCCACTACGGCAAACAATGCCTCCATGGACATCTCCAGGATCATAGGAACGGAAAGCAGGAAAATGGCACGGTTGATATTGCCCTCGGTAAAATTCTGTTCGGAGCCCAGGATGGCCTCTTTAAAAAGACGAAGAATAGACGATGCTTTGGAAAAAGCTTTCATGAACGTTTGAATTTAAGGTTAATAAATCGATCTGCCGGAATGCGGATTTTTGCCATACGAAAAAGAGCCGCATATCGCCCGCTTAGCAGGGCGCTTTAGAATACGCGGATGGCATCAAACTTCATGTTGGGTAACGTTAATGGCAGATTATTCGCTGAAAAAGGGTTGAAAGGTTTTGAAAAAACTCAGTTACGGATGGCGCATTTTCATCTGCTGGAGGGCAGCATGCTTAAATGCTCTTCCCAAAGGAAGTTCCTGTTTGTCCAGAAACACGCTTTCACCGGTAAAGGCCGTCAAAAACCTGGTGTTGATGATAAACGATCGGTGAATTCGCACGAATGATTCCGGCAGGTGTTGAGCCAGCTTGCTAATGTTCTCCCGGGTAACCCAGGCCTTGTTGCTGGTGTGAACTTTCACATAATCGTCCAGGCTTTCGATGTAACGCACATCCGCGAGCGCCAGCTTAACCGTTTTTCGGTCTGCCCGAATGTAGATCACATGATCGTCCGCACGTGATGTTCTCTCTGAACCTGAAATCGCCTCGTAATCGTCAAGAAACCGGTTTACCGCCCTAAGGAAACGCTCAAATGAAATCGGCTTTACCAGGTAGTCTACGGCATCCGCATCAAAAGCTTCAGGCGCAAAATCGCGATAGGCCGTGGTGAAGATAACGGCAGGCGCATTCTTCAAAGACCGGATAAACTGCAACCCTGAAATCTCCGGCATTTGAACATCCAGAAAAATCAAGTCCACCGGTTGGGCGCGCAGCCAGGCCGTTGCTTCTACGGCATTGACGCACTCCCCTACCACGTGAAGTCCCTCTACCTTTGATACATGCTCGACCAGAAGTTTGCGGGCGAACGGCTCGTCATCAATGATAAGGCAACCGGCACTCATGATTTCAGGGTAAGATTGACCAAAAACTCATCGTTATGCTGTTCAATCCTCAACGTGTGGTTTGGTCCATACAAGAGGGAAAGCTGACTTGTCAAATTCGCCAGTCCAACACCCGGATTGACGGGGCCTTGTTTTCTGCTGTTACAAACTGACACGCGAAGTGAGTCTTCCGCAGCATGCACACTGAGTCGGATCCAGGCTCCGGCTGCCAGTGGCATAACACCGTGCTTGAATGCATTTTCAACGAGGCCAACAAGGGTCATGGGTGGTATCTGGTATTTCTGCAGGTCACCCTCCACGTGCTCCTTCAGCGTAACCCGGCCTTCATAACGAAGCATCTCCAGAGCGATATAATTATTTACCTGATGTAGCTCGCTTGGTAACGGCACGAAGTCCGATTTGCCAGCATGAAGCACATAATCCAATATCTCACTCAATTGCAAAACAGCCTGAGGTGCCCGGTCCGATTTTTGGGTTGTGAGGTAGTACAAATTATTTAAGGTATTGAATAAGAAGTGCGGATTGAGTTGCGCTTTTAGGAGTTTCAGTTCTGTTTCGACCCGCTCGCGCATCAACTGTTGGTAATCTTCCTTCGACTTTCGCCAGTGGCTCACCATCTTAATTGCCGCAGCCAGGAAGACGACCATCAACAGGGACGTCAACAGAAAAAAGATATCCAGCGAAGCCGGATCCATTTGATGAATGTGCACACGAGCCATGACCATAAACGTGAGCAATACAACCATCATAGCCAAAAAAAGAGCGGTCAGCAGTGCGTAGAGTGAATACAGAATAAATGCCGGATATCGGCCGGTAATCAGGTATCGTGGTATCAGGAAATAGTTAAAAAAATAAGTCAGGCCGATCGTCACCGGCATTAATAGTCCCACGAAAAAAAAAGTTTGGGCGTAATTGTTATTTTGACGGCCAAAGAAAACCGCATACAACAACAGGATGGCCAACCAGAAAAGTAAATGAATCGACCAACGCCTTCGCGCAAAGAGATTATCCAGGAATTTATTCACAGGATTCATGCGGCATAGATAAGAAAAAAGATGCGGCTAAAATTCGCTATATGCCTTTTCGACAATTTAAGTATGCTTTTCACCACATCCTCATCACATACCGCAATATCCAGTATGTTTTCAACGCACTGCAACAAAACCAAAATTAAGCGACTGAACTGGCGTACTATTGCCCAAACGAATTAAAAAACCTAAATTCAATTTTATGTTAGCCTTTGCCTATTTCAGTCATCACATTGAAGGAGCCATCCATTTCATGGCACCTCTCACTATTCTGTTTTTTATTAATGTAGGTATTTTTCTATGGATTCTTATCAAGAAGAATTACGATTCCATTATGATGGATGTCCTGAAACAATTGGGCATACTCATTTTTATGTATGGCGTTTTCGGTACGCTCGTTGGTTTTCTTCAAATGTTTGACGCTTTGGAAGCTATGAACGAGACACTGCCTCTCGCGGTGATTTCCGGAGGTGTTAAGGTAGCATTGCTCAATGTGCTGTATGGGGCGGGGTACTTTTGCCTGAGTCACAGCGGGTACATCATCTTGCGTATGCTCAGCAAAAATAAAGTTGTGGCGTGAGTCATTTCATGTTCTTGTTGATCACCCTGGGGTGGATTTATGTAGCCTGGCGAGCAATAAATACGTCTGCTATAAAAGACCTGAGGGTGGAAACGATCCTACTGGGATTAGGTTGGTCAGGGTTTAACGTGGTGTTTGGCTTGCTCGTGCTTTTTGATTTTCTGGAAAGTACTCCATCCGACTTCATCCTTAACCTGCTTAGTCAAAAGGGCCTTATTTTTTCATTTACACTTTGTCTCTGCAACATCGGTTCCGGGTTGCACCTGGTTGTTCGTTTACTTTTGTCCACTAAAACAAGTTAAAAACAAAAGGGAGCTCTCGCTCCCTTTTTCATTTCAGTTCATTCGCAGCAATCAGGCGATCGTCACGCGCTTAAACTCTGCAACCGTTAATCCTTTGGTGATACCATCAAGATATTGGGCTACCGTTTTGCTGCTGTCCTTTACGAACGCCTGGTGAACCAGCGTGCTTTCTTTGAAGAACTTATTCAATTTGCCCTGGGCAATTTTCTCCACCATATGCTCCGGTTTGCCTTCGGCTAAAATCTGGGCCTTCGCTATTTCAAGCTCCTTTTCAATCAAAGATTTATCCACCGAGGTCTCATCCACGGCAACCGGATTCATAGCTGCGATTTGCATGCCCACGTCTTTGCCGGCATCGGTTACGTCTTTGCCATTAACGCCCTTTAAGGCGACCAATACACCCAGTTTGCTGCCTGCGTGGATGTACGGCACTACGGCTTCACCGGTCATGGTAACGTAATCTTTCACTTCTATCTTTTCGCCAATCTTGCCTACCAACTCGGTGATCTTCTCGCTAAGCGAGAGGCTTCCAGCTTTCTCCGCCAACAAGGCATCAATAGAAGCCGGTTTTTTGGCAAACGCAGTTTCGGCAATCAACTTACCCAGATTTTGAAACTCATCGTTCTTAGCAACAAAATCAGTCTCGCAGTTCAGTGCAATCAACACGGCCGACTTACGGTCATCGGAAGTCTTGACAAAAACCGATCCCTCCTTGGCTTCCTTGTCCGAGCGGGAGGCCGAAACCTTCTGTCCCTTTTTGCGGAGTATTTCAATGGCCTTCTCGAAGTCACCGTTCGCTTCGGTAAGAGCCTTTTTACAATCCATCATGCCCGCACCGGTCATGCTGCGGAGTTTGTTTACGTCTTGTGCGCTAATCATATCTGTTCAGTTTGTTTTCGTGTGTTTTTAAAAAAACAAGCATCGGCTGGTAGGCCGATGCTTGCAAATGGTTTTACTCGGCCACGCGGGTAGGCGTGGACAATACGTGTCACGCCTTAGTTGGACTCGACAGCTTCGTCCACCTTGCGTTTCTCATCTTCTTCCCTCTTCAGGCTGGCCTCTTCCTTATCCTTTTTCCGCTCCATCAAGGCCTCCTCAATATGCTTACCAATATAGCCGGTTACAATTGAGATCGACTTGAAGGCGTCATCGTTGGCGGGAATCGGGAAGTCAATATCCGAGGGATCTGAGTTGGTATCCACCATGGCAAACACGGGGATATTCAATTTCTGAGCTTCGGCCACCGCGATATGCTCACGCTTTACGTCCACTACAAAAAGAGCAGCCGGCAAGCGGTTCAGGTCAGAGATACCGCCCAACTGCTTCTGCAACTTGGCCTTCTCGCGGGTAATGGTCAACTTTTCTTTCTTCGTCAGGTTGTCGTACGCTTCGTCCTTCATCAACTTCTCGATCTGCGCCAGCTTCTTCAGCGACTTGCGGATCGTAGCAAAGTTGGTGAGCATACCACCCAACCAACGCTCGGTTACGAATGGCATGTTGAGGCGCAGGGCTTCCTGGGTAATGATATCTTTTGCTTGCTTTTTGGTAGCTACAAACATCACCTTGCGACCGGAGCGAACGATGTTCTTCAGCGCAAAAGCAGCCTCCTCCAGGCACTTCAGCGTTTTGTTCAGGTCAATGAGGTGGATGCCGTTGTTCTCCATGAAGATGTACTCGGCCATGCGGGGGTTCCACTTGCGGGTCAGGTGCCCGAAGTGAACTCCGGCTTCCATCAAATCCTGGGTTGTGATTTTATCTGCCATGTTTCGTAGTGTCAATCGATTAACGCTTGCTAAACTGGAATCTCCTGCGCGCCTTTCTGCGGCCCGGCTTCTTACGTTCCACCATGCGGCTGTCGCGAGTCAAAATACCTTCCTTGCGCAGGGCGGGTTTGTTTTCACCGTTGATCTGCACCAGGGCGCGGGCAATGCCCAGACGAATCGCTTCTGCCTGTCCTTTAATTCCACCACCCTCTACATTTACGCTTACGTCATACTGGCCATCGGCTTTCGCAATGGCAAGGGCCTGCTTGGCCAATGTTTGGTGGATTTCGGATTTAAAGTAGTCGCTGAGTTCGCGATCGTTCACCGTAATGGCGCCCTTGCCCGGCTTTACGTATACGCGGGCAATCGAGGTCTTGCGTCTGCCAATGGCGTTGATGATTTCCATTTATCAGAATTTAATTTCTTTAGGTTGTTGTGCTTCGTGCGGGTGCTTGTCACCCACATACACGTGAAGGCTGCGGAACAATTCGCGGCCCATGGCATTCTTCGGCAACATGCCACGAACAGCATGCTCGACCAGACGGGCCGGATGTTTCGCTTTGATCATGTTTGGCGTCAGCAATTTTTGACCGCCCGGGTAGCCGGAATAGGTAAAAATCACGCGGTCAGTCCACTTCTTTCCGGTCATCTTAACCTTTTCAGCGTTAATCACGATCACATGATCGCCATTGTCGACATGAGGGGCAAAATCCGGCTTGTTCTTTCCGCGAATAATATGAGCAATCTGGCTGGCCACACGCCCCAGAGTTTGATCTTTCGCGTCCACCAATACCCATCCTTTCTGGACGGATGCCTTGTTCGGCTGAATGGTTTTGTAACTGTTATGATCCACGTTAAAATCGTTTAAAATCGCTTAAAAATGAATATACCCCCCGAAAAAGGGACACAAAAGTAGGCGCAAGATTCTGAAAATGCAAAGGAAGGCGAAATAATATGCCCCTAGCGGCCCGCCTTTTCCAACTGGGTGACCAATGCTTTGAGATCTTTCGGATAGGCTGCGGAAAATCGCCTCCGTTGACTATTTAAGTCCTGGAATTCCAATGACATTGCGTGCAAGGCCACCCGGTGCATCAGCGGTTGCTCTTCGGCATCGCGCTTTAGGTTATATCCCCCCTTTAAGGTGGAGAGGAAAAAAGGCTTTCCCCCATAAAGCCCATCGGACACGATGGGGGCGCCCAGGGAGGCCAGATGAACCCGTATTTGGTGGGTGCGTCCCGTCACCGGGCGGCATTCGACCAAGGTATAGCCCCGGTAGACCGCCAGGGTTGAAAAGTAGGTGAGGGCAGGCTTGCCACCCCGGGTAATCTTTACCGTATGATCACGTTGCACCTCCAACGGAGCATCTACCTCCCGATTCTGAAACGAATGGGTTCCCTGGACTACCGCATGGTAGATCTTCCTCACTTCGCGATGCTCGAACCGAAGGCTAACATGCCGATAGGTTTGTGGGTTGCGTGCCAGGACCAGAACACCTGACGTCTCCTTGTCAAGCCGGTGGCAGGTCTGGGCGTTGGGGTCATACGCCCGCGCCAGGCTCAGGATGTTATCGGCATCCTGCCGGTCCTCCAGCGTTGAAACCAAAGGCGGCTTGTTGATGATGAGAAAGTCCGAATCTTCGAAAAGGATATACGGTTGTATTGTGGCTCGTTTCACTTTTTCAAAAGGCGATGCCAACCGAAATTACAATATTATTAGCAACAACGCGACCTAAAATAACATCTCGTTGATTTGCAAACAGCTCATAATCCCTCTTCATTACCATACTAGAGTATTCCACGCCCAACACGACACCGGTTTTAGTCGAGGACGGTATTCGGGCACTGACTCCGGTGACAAACGAAAAGCTCGGGTTAATAACGGATGGTGTCAACAAAACCTGGGAACCAAAGGGAGCGCCTGCTCGTTGCTCAATGAAACTTGCCTTTGGCGCCAGAGCAAAAGCTATTCCTCCCAAAAATTTGACATCTATCTCAACCCGTCCGCTGGGAATTCGAAAAACCGGGCCGGTAAGTAACTGCGTTGAACGCCAGCCATGTTCAATTGAAAAACTCGTGATCTTTGAACCTCGGCTCTCTTCGAGTGCGCTTACATAAGCACTGTCACGAAGTGGGTTTCTCGCCAATCCAACGCGGAAAGCCCACCCTAGAGGAGCCCTTGAACCCGCCACCAATTCCAGATTTGCGGAAAAACCCGGAAGAGCAAAGCCTTGCTGCTCGTTGGCCGCATCTGCTTTGGCAAATGACCCGGTTGGGATCGCCACTCCGATTTGAAAAGACAGCGTATTCTTTAGCGAGTCTTGCGCATGAATTGGCACAGTTAGTCCAAGCAAAAGAGCAGCAATCGAAAATTTCAGAAAGTTGTTCATACTCAATCCTCCTCCCCTGTTTTTGTTCGTGTTAACTTAAAACTAAATGTGGAGCCCTTTCCGACCGTACTGTCCACTTCTGCCCGGGTGGAGTGGCCTTCCAGTATGTGTTTGACAATGGCCAAACCCAAACCGGTTCCTCCTTTTTCCCGGCTGCGGCTTTTATCCACCCGATAAAAACGTTCAAATATACGGGGCACATCAGCGGCCGGAATGCCCACACCCGTATCTCGCACAACTACCAACACATTTTTTTTCGAAACTTCAAAAGATACGCTAACCTCACCCCCTTCAGGAGTGTAGTTGATCGCGTTTGAAACGAGGTTCGTGAGCACCTGTCCGATGCGTTGCCAGTCCGCGTGAGCCAACACCCGCTCATGGCCGTTGGCATCCAGCTTCAGCCTGACTTTTTTCTTTTCGGCCTTCTCCTCAAACTGATCGATTACTTCTTCCGCCAACTTCCGCAAATCAATTTGCTCAAAGTGCATCTTGATGTCACCGGTCTCAATTTGCGAGAGTGTGAGCAAGTCCTGCACCAGGGCATCGAGGCCATCCAGGCTTTTGGCTGCCTTTTTCAAAAACTTGGTGCGCACCTGTTTGTCGTTCACGGCACCATCCAACAGCGTATGAACAAAACCCTGGGCGGCAAAAATGGGAGTCTTTAACTCATGCGAGACATCGGCAATAAATTCCTTTCGGAAGGCTTCCAGTTTTTTCAACTCATCAATCTCCTTTTGCTTGAGTGAGGCAAACGCAAATATCTCTTCATTGATTTTCTGCAAGGGATTAAGCGCACCCGATTTTGCTTTTGAGAGACCGGATAACTCGCGTTTGCGAAGCTTGCCCATCAACTTGTAGATTTTGTTAATCTCTTTGAAGATCAGGAACTCCAGCACCACAAACACCAGCAGGTAGGCACTGGAGAAACTAATGGCGGAGGCCACCAATACCTCGCTAAAATCAATACCTTCGAGTAACGAGAGAAACGAGCCGGTTACCAGCGCGATGCTGCCAGCCAACAATAAGGCCAGTACCCGGGCACTATAAACCATGGATTACTGAAGATTGAACTTATATCCCACGCCTTTTACCGTGGTAATATAGTCATCTCCAATCTTTTCGCGCACTTTTCGGATATGTACGTCAACCGTACGCGCCAACACGTAAACATCAGTTCCCCAGATATTCTGCAACAAGTCATCGCGGCTAAACACTTTATTGGGATTTTGCGCCAGGAAGAACAGCAATTCAAACTCTTTCTTGGGCAAGCTGAATTCCTTGTTCTTGACTTTAATGGTGTAGCTGGTGCGGTCAATGAGTAAACCACCCACATTGATTTGAGTTGCGGTATTCTTCTTCTTGGAATCCCTGCGAAACAGGGCATTAATCCGACTCACCAGCGCCCGGGGTTTGATGGGCTTCAGGATGTAGTCATCGGCCCCCACATCGAAAGCGGCTACCTCCGAATATTCCTCTGCGCGGGCGGTCAGGAAAACGATAAAGATATTTTGCAGTTCGGGTGTTGCGCGAATCTGCCGGCAAGCCTCCACGCCATCCATCTTGGGCATCATGATATCCAGCAAAACGAGATCCGGGTGAAACCTGCGGGCCGTGTCCACGGCCTCAATGCCGTTGGAAGCGGTTTCAACTTCAAAGCCCTGCTTTTCGAGATTGTACTTCAGTAACTCCAAAATGGGCTCTTCGTCATCTACAACGAGTACTTTGTGCGATGGCTTACCCATAGGTGTGAATGATTAACACGTCAAAAGTAGAGAGAAATTAAGCGAATTGAAACGCAGTGTTATGCACTTAACAATTACTTAATGACTGACACGAAATAGGCCCTACTGGGGGTACCGTTCCCGGTAGTGTTGGATCATCGCGCGGATGTTACCGTTAAACTGCCGTTCGAGGATTTCGTCAAACTGTGATTGCCGCGATTGGTAATACAGGAATGAAATAAAATACGTGTTGTTGGGTAGCTTCTTGAGAAATCTCGAGGTTCGCTTTGGCTTATCATAAAGGCTCAACGTATCCATCGTGGAAATAATTTCGTGAATCAATTCCTGCTTCTTTTGCTGTTTCACCGCGACCGAGTCAATGGGACTAAATGTGCGATAGAGAGAGTCCAGTTGCCGCGTGCCCCGAATGACATGTCGGCTGTATTTACGATAGTCCTGATCATCCTCCAGGTAGGCCCGGTATTGAGGTGAATGTTCGCCAAAATGTGATCTTAAAAAAGAATAGGCGGCTGTATCGCCAATAAACGAAGCCAAATTCTCATTAAAATCTACACTGTCCCGCACCCAAAGTGTAGCGTGCACCATCTCGTGAATGATGAGGCTGGCCAGGTCTCCTTCGTCACGGCTCAGCATGCCGGTTAGTATCGGATCGTTGAACCAACCGAGTGTGGACCAGCCGCCCGGATTGCGAATGGACACATCGTAGCCGGCCGCCATCAATTGATCGCGTTCATGCTCAGCTTTTGGCTTTTCGAAATAGCCCTTATACGGAACGCTGCCCACCACCGGAAATGTCCATTCCTTGGCGCGCAAGGCAAAGGGTTCGCAGGCCATGACGACCCAAAGAATTTCCTTCCCCTTTTGATCGTACACCGCCTGGTAGTTTTCCGTGTCGTGCAGGCCCAGTGAATCGATGGCAAACTGGCGAATGGCCGGAATAAGTCGAAGTTTAGCCTTCAGTGAGTCGGGGAACGTGGGGTCGGCCAGGCACTCGGCAATGGGCCGCGCATCGCGAACGATGCGCCACTGCCAAAGGCCCTGGTTGATGCCGTAGGAAAGAAGTTCCCACTGCCAAACCGCCAGGACCACCACCACCAACGCCACCACCGCTAAAATCTTTCTCCGCATAACTGGCTCTTTTTCAAAATCAATACCCTGCCTGATTTACTCCACGACTTCAATAATACAAGAAATAAAAGAGTGCTGCCTACCTGATTTCTGCAAACAGAATGTAATTTCACCGCCCGAGCCTGCCCAACCGGGCATCCCCGAATGAAATAATAAATACAAGTATATGAGTGATGTAAAAGAGAAAATGAAAGCGCTCCAGTTAACGATCGACAAACTGGAAAAGACCTACGGTAAAGGAGCCGTGATGAAGTTGAGTGACGAGCGGGTAATCGATGTACCGGCCATTTCTACCGGCTCGCTCGGGTTGGACATTGCCCTGGGCATTGGTGGCATTCCCCGCGGCCGTGTAACCGAGATTTACGGGCCGGAATCCTCGGGCAAAACAACGTTGACCATGCACGCGATCGCGGAAGCGCAAAAGAAAGGTGGCATGGCTGCGTTCATTGATGCCGAACACGCCTTTGACAAGAGTTATGCCGAGAGGCTGGGCATCGACACCGAAAACCTCCTGATCTCGCAACCCGACAATGGTGAGCAGGCGTTGGAAATTGCCGAACACCTTATCCGCTCGGGTGCGATTGACATTATTGTCATCGACTCGGTGGCTGCGCTGGTACCGAAGGGAGAATTAGAAGGCGAAATGGGCGAGAGTAAAATGGGCTTACAGGCACGCCTGATGAGCCAGGCCCTTCGCAAACTTACCGGAACCATTAGCAAAACGGGATGTGCCTGTGTGTTCATCAATCAGCTTCGCGAAAAAATCGGGGTGATGTTCGGCAATCCCGAGACCACCACCGGTGGTAATGCCTTGAAGTTTTACGCTTCGGTGCGTCTGGATATCCGGAGAATCGGACAAATCAAGGAGTCCAGCGATGATGTAACCGGTAACCGCGTGCGGGTGAAAGTAGTGAAGAACAAAGTGGCGCCTCCGTTTAAAGTAGTTGAGTTCGACATCATGTACGGCAGGGGCATTTCCAAGTCGGGCGAAATTGTTGACCTGGGCGTGGAACTCAACGTGATTCAGAAATCCGGAAGCTGGTTTAGTTACAACGGCAACAAGTTGGGCCAGGGCCGCGATGCCGTAAAACAATTGATTGAGGACAATCCGGAATTGGCAGACGAACTGGAAAAGAAGATCAAAGAAAAAATTGCTACCGGGGAAGAAGCGAAGGGTAAGAAAGAGGAGTAGTCAATCGATTCAGCAAGAAAAAGGGGTTGGCGTAAACGTCAACCCCTTTTTTGTTGCCTTATCAGCTTTAGTTTGCCCGAATAGCGGTCACCGGATCGAGGCGGGCAGCCAGCGCGGCTGGCACAATACCCGCTATCACACCGATAAGGCTGGATACCGTTAACCCGAGCACGATGTTCTTCACAGACAAAATCACTTGCAATGACCCAAACGGGGCCAAGGTAAGCAGGTAGACCAGGAACAAGCCCGCTAACCCTCCAATGAGGCTGAGGAAAATGGCTTCAAACAAAAATTGAAACAGGATGAAATAGTTCTTGGCGCCCAACGATTTCTGCAAACCGATAATGCTGGTGCGCTCCTTCACGGAGACAAACATGATGTTAGCGATACCAAAACCACCCACCAGAATCGAAAAGCCGCCAATGACCCAACCCGCCACGCTGAGCACATCAAAAACCCCGCTAATGATTTTCAAAATTGCTTCCGGCCGGTTGATCGAAAAGTTTTCTTTTTCGGTCGGCTTTAATCCCCGCTTCACCCGCAGCAAGCCCCTTGTTTCATTTTCCAATTCAACCAGGCCCAGATCGGTTGAGATACCCTTAAGGCCGATAATGGATCGGGTGTTGAATTCGTACCAACGACCTGTTCCGGTATTGTAAATTTTTCGGATGGCATCGTACGGAATAAGGCAAGAGTAGTCTTCACCCTCGCCACCGAAAGCATCTTTTCCTTTTTTTGCCAACACCCCGATTACACCAAAACCGCGGTTTTTGATCTTGACGATCTTTCCTACAGGATTTTCGCCATTTGGAAACAGCTTATCGGCTAATTGATACCCGAGAATGATAACATCGCGACCGGCATTCAATTCGGCCTCACTAAAATAGCGGCCCGTCAGAATGTTTGTGTCGAATACCTTGTCATAACCGTCAGAAGCGCCAGTCAGGTTAATCCGGCCAATACTGTTGCTTCCGCGTTTCACGCGAACGTTACCGATCTCGGCATACACACATATGGCTGAGGCGTGCTGGAGATTCGACTTCAGGAATCGGTACTCTTTATACGAGGCGGTAGGCCATTTGATGTAACTTTTCCACCAATCGCGCCCACCACCTCCGCCATCCCACGGAAACTTGTCCACGTACAAAACATCGGATCCGAGGGAATTCAGGCTGTCCTTGACGCTTTTCTCCAGGGAGTCGACCAGCGTGAGGACGGCAATGATGGCAAAGATTCCGATGGTGACCCCCAGCAGGGAGAGAATGGTACGCAACAGGTTGGATCGCAGCGCTTTCCAGGCAAATCCAAAGCTTTCGTAAATCAGGCGGAGGGTGAGCATTTTGCTAATAACGCAGAAAAAGCGGTTTTGGGTTACAAAAATGGCCAATTAAAACAATTTCCTATTTTTGCAGCCTTTAAAATAAAATAGGGTAGCTATGCCCGGCCCGTAAGCTTATGAAATTATCCGAATTCAAGTTCGACCTCCCCAACAGTTTAATTGCCAACGATCCGGCTGAAAATCGTGATGATGCCCGGATGATGGTGATCCACAAAGCCACCGGAAAAATCGAGCACAAAGTTTTCAAAGACATTGTCAACTACTTTGACGAAGGCGATGTATTTGTCGGCAACGACACCATGGTTTTCCCGGCCCGGTTATACGGCCGAAAGGAGAAGACCGGTGCCAAAATCGAGGTGTTTCTCCTGCGCGAGCTGAACCCCGAGTTACACCTGTGGGATGTGTTGGTTGATCCGGCCAGAAAAATTCGTGTGGGCAACAAGTTATACTTCGGTGATGGCGACCTGGTGGCCGAAGTGGTGGATAATACCACCTCGCGCGGGCGCACCATCCGTTTCCTCTACGAGGGAGATTCTGAGTCGTTTGAGCGCGTGGTGGAATCGCTGGGCGAAACTCCACTTCCCAAGTACATCAAGCGCAAGGTAAAGCCGGAAGACAAAGAGCGTTTTCAAACCATTTACGCCAAAAACAAGGGTGCCGTGGCTGCGCCTACGGCCGGCCTCCACTTCACCAAGCAGTTGATGAAGCGCCTTCAAATCAAGGGAATCGACTTCACGTTTGTTACGCTGCACATTGGGCTGGGCACTTTTCGTGCAGTTGATGTGGAAGATCTGACCAAGCACAAAATGGATTCCGAGAATTTCATTGTGGGGGCCGAAGCCGTGAAGGTGGTCAACCGCGCGCTGGAAAATAAAAACAAAGTTTGCGCGGTAGGCACGACCACCATGCGAGCGTTAGAAACGGCCGTGTCGGCCACTAACCGGTTGAAAGAGCGCAGCGGGTGGACGGACAAGTTTATCTTCCCACCGTACGATTTCAAGATTTGCAGCGCCATGGTCACTAACTTTCACCAGCCGGAGTCAACGTTAATGATGATGGCATGTGCTTTTGGTGGCTATGATCTGGTGATGAAGGCTTACGAAACGGCCAAAAAAGAGAAATACAAGTTTCTGAGCTATGGCGATGCCATGCTGATTATCTAAGGTCTACTTGTTGGACCTGACCAGATAAAGGAACAGGGAGATCGCAACCGGGTAGAGCAGCAGATAGTGCCAGGTTGGCTTGATAAAGCCAACAATGACAACAGCCGGCAGCAGCAATAAGAGAACCCCAATGGTTAACTGCATGCTGCGTTGCGGATGCCCGGAACGGTAAATCTGCAACAACCGGTATATGAGAAACGTGAAGACAGCAGCGCTGAAGCCTAGCAGCAGAATGCGGATGATCATCATAAAACTCAAAGTTAAGCAACCCGACCGATTATGACTGAGTATGCGCTCATTGTGGCTGGTGGCAAGGGCACGCGAATCAAAAGCCATCTGCCCAAGCAGTTTCTGGAACTGGCCGGGCGGCCGGTGTTACTCCACACACTCGATGCTTTTTTCAGGTACTCCCCCCACATCAAAATCGTGCTGGTGCTTCCCGAGGATGACTTCCCGATCTGGCATGAAATCGTTAAGAAATTTCAGTTTACCCAGCCGGTGGTCCTCCAAACAGGCGGAGAAACGCGTTTTCAGTCCGTTAAACGAGGGTTAGAAAAAATATCTACGGAGGGGCTGGTGGCCATTCACGATGGCGTTCGGCCACTGGTAAGTTCGGACATTATCGGGGCGTCCTTTCGCCTGGCGGCTGTTCACAAAACGGCTATCGCAGCTGTGCGGCTTAAAGAGTCAATCCGCATGACCGACCAGGACAACACCAAAGCGGTAGACCGGTCGCGTTTCCGTTTGGTGCAAACCCCTCAAACGTTCCGTGTGTCGGTGATCAAAAACGCCTATAAAATCAAGGAAGACCCCAGCCTGACAGACGATGCCAGTGTAGCCGAACGGGCGGGGCACGTGATCTCGCTTTTTGAGGGCAGTTATGAGAACATCAAGATTACCACAGCCGAAGATCTGGTCATCGGTGAGGCTTTGCTGAAAGCGCGGAAATAAAAAAGGGCCGGTCGGCCCTTTTCCGTTGTCACATCACAAGACGATCAATATTCATCTTCATTAAAGAAGAAGTCTTCTTTGGTCGGGTAGTCCGGCCAGATTTCCTCGATGCTTTCATACGGCTGTCCGTCATCTTCCAACTCCTGCAGGTTCTCCACCACTTCGAGTGGCGCCCCGGAACGAATGGAAAAATCAATCAGTTCATCTTTGGTTGCGGGCCAGGGTGCATCTTCGAGATACGAGGCCAATTCCAACGTCCAGTACATATCAGCGCCATTAAATTTCCCGCAAAAATAGAAGTAATTCGTGCATCAGCAAGAGGTGAATTTCCCAGGCCACAATACCCCGAATTGACTCTGTTTTGAGCGATTTTTCACCACTATCGGGCATACGCGTCCCTCTATTATATTTGCGGGCTTATTCCACACCTATGGCAGACGAAAAAATCATTTTCTCCATGTCGGGCGTTAGCAAGATCTACCCGCCCAACAAACAAGTACTCAAAAACATCTATTTGTCGTTTTTCTATGGAGCCAAGATTGGTGTGCTGGGTCTTAATGGGTCAGGTAAATCTTCGCTGCTTCGCATCATTGCCGGCATCGATAAGGAGTTCCAGGGCGAAGTGGTTTCCGATCTCGGGTACTCCGTTGGACTGCTGGAGCAGGAACCCCAACTGGACAAAACCAAGACGGTAAAAGAGATTGTGGAAGAGGGCGTGCACGAAACCGTAGCGCTGCTGCGCGAGTTCGAAGCGATCAATGAAAAGTTTGCCGACCCCGAGGTGATGGAAGACCCGGATAAGATGGAGAAACTGATCACCAAGCAGGGCGAAATTCAGGAGAAACTGGATGCCGTTAATGCCTGGGAGCTGGACCACAAACTTGAGCGGGCCATGGATGCCCTGCGCTGCCCGCCTCCCGATGCTAAGGTTGAGTTTCTGTCGGGTGGTGAAAAAAGACGGGTGGCCCTCTGCCGCCTGTTGCTGCGCGAGCCGGATGTTCTGCTGTTGGATGAACCCACCAATCACCTGGATGCTGAATCCGTATTGTGGTTGGAGGAACACCTGCGCCAGTACAAGGGCACCATTATAGCGGTAACGCACGATCGTTACTTCCTCGACAACGTGGCCGGATGGATTCTTGAACTGGACCGCGGGGAAGGCATACCGTGGAAAGGAAATTACAGCAGTTGGCTCGACCAAAAGCAGAAACGCCTGCAGCAGGAGGAGAAAACCGAAAGCAAGCGACAAAAGGCATTGGAGCGCGAGTTGGAGTGGGTGCGCATGAACCCGAAAGGACGACAAGCCAAAGGTAAAGCCCGCTTAACCAACTATGAAAAACTGTTGACCCAGGAAACCAAGGAGCGCGAAGAAAAGCTGGAACTTTTCATTCCCCCCGGACCGCGTCTAGGCAACGTAGTGATCGAAGCTCAGGGCGTTTCGAAAGGATATGGCGACAAACTCCTGTATGAAAATCTGAATTTCTCGTTGCCCCCGGCCGGCATCGTGGGGATCATCGGCCCGAACGGAGCCGGTAAGACAACTCTCTTCAAAATGATCATTGGCCGCGAAAAACCGGACACGGGCACCTTCAAAGTTGGCGAGACGGTAAAGATCGCTTACATTGATCAGGAACATGATGATCTGAAACCGGAGGATACGGTTTTCCAGGCCATCACCGGTGGCAACGACCTGATCATGCTTGGCGGCAAGGAGATGAACTCCCGTGCCTATGTGAGCAAATTCAACTTCAGCGGCACCGATCAGCAGAAAAAAGTAAAAGAACTGTCTGGTGGTATGCGCAACCGGGTGCACCTGGCCATTGCGCTGAAACAGGGTGGTAACCTGTTGTTGCTGGATGAACCGACAAACGACCTTGACGTGAACACGTTGCGAGCGTTGGAAGAAGCATTGGAGAATTTTGCCGGCTGTGCCGTTATCATTTCACACGACCGCTGGTTCCTCGACCGGGTCTGCACGCACATCCTGGCGTTCGAGGGAGACTCGCAGGTGTTCTGGTTCGAAGGCAGCTTTAGTGAGTACGAAGAAAACAAGAAGAAGCGTTTGGGTGACGATCAGCCCCACCGCATCAAATACAAGAAGTTGGTGAAATAAGTCAGGGTTTGCCTGGAAACCATGAGTGCTAATAGGTAAGACTTGATCTGACAATCAGGTTGTCTTTGTATTCCTACCCCGACAGGCAAAGATAGCCACCGCTCATGGTCGTATAAGAAGTTTATAAAAAGAACTTTTTAAGATACTCGCCACTGACGAGTCCTTTAAAGAAAAGATAAGTTAGTGATAGTTTTTTGGGGACCGAGTATATGATTTTAAAATTTTCAATAAATGATGTTCGCTCATCCAGAAATTTAAATACTAAAAAGGCTTGATTATTCTTGTTATGACTTCTAAAAAGCTGTACAAAAACATCTTGTCCACGTAGGATTCCTATTGAAAAAGACTTTAATAAAATAGAATCAAATAACCAAAAAGTAAATTTTGGCTTCATTTTATTATTAGTTAATTCATTAGTTTGAAGTAACGAAACTAAGTTTCTTACTCTCAAGATAGTCCTAACGAAACAATACCCGGATGATGGCTTTACATAGCCGGCATTAGTCCCGATATTAATTACTCTATTATTTATTAATGGGGTAAAAATATAATCAGTCATTGGGATAGAATTAAGCTCTTGTTCCATAATCTGATAGTCTGAGATAGACAAATAACCTTCTATGTAGTTCCTAATATAACCATCACTATCAACAAGTTTAAAGTCCCTATTTGTAAACTCCGTGTACTCAACTAACGCTTCCGTCTTTGAGAACGGCAATACATACATGAACTGAGTTTCATCCCCATGTGCAATTCTATAATCCATTAAAACAACTGTATTTTCGTCAAAAACTTCCTTAGTAGTTCTGATAATCCACCCTTTGAAGTGCTGCCATATTAAAGTACTGCCCAAAACCGATGGAATTTGAAATTTGTCCCTGTCATAATACGACTTAATAATCAATTTTCCTGTAAAGACTGCGTTAGAACACTTCACAATGCCTGATGGGTCGCATGAAACAATATTGTCATAATAAAAAACAATGTTATCCTTGTTAGCAGCATGATCATAGACAAACTTATAATAGTCACTTGACCGTATTGTCCTGTATGTGAATGGTTCAAAATTAAAATTTATGCTACTTCCTGCTTGATCAATCAACTTTCCATATCTCCATTGTTTACTGGGAATATTCGGAATATGGTATTCTGGCAACTCCCAAAATGACCACGTGCGATCATTAGTAAGCCTTCTTTCAGAGTCTATTATTAATATTCTCTTCTCTGACAATGACCTTCAATTGACCAAGTTACTTAAACTTGTGTTGCGATGACAAATTACAAACAACTGGGTCAAGAGCAAAGATATGTAATTGACCGCCTATTTCGGCACGGAAAGAGCCAGAACCTGCCCTTGCTCACGATCATTTTAATCAGCTGGGGTATTGCCCTCTTTGAGTATATACTGCAGGTGCCGGCTAATCGCTTTGGATTCAAAGGCTGCGGAGGGCCATTTTCCCTGGTTAAACTGAAGGTTATTCAGGAGGTCATTACGCTGGTGGTGTTCGTGCTCTTCTCACTTGTCTTCTTCAAAACGGAAACGTTCCGGTGGAATCACCTGATTGGGTTTGTGTTCCTGGTGCTGGCCGTCTATTTTATTTTCAAGAAGTAGCCTACCGCTCCTCTTCCCCAGGTTTGGTTTTCCACCGCTCGTGCATCCACGTCCACTGCGTGGGGTGCTGGCGGATATACGACTCAATGGTGCGGGTAAACCGCTGGGTATTCTCCACCAGGTCAGCTTCTTCGTCACCATCGGTTTTCACCGGCACTTCAGGGAAAATATCAATCTGCTGCCGCCCATCCTCACGCAGGTGAATGAACATGGGGATCACCGCAGCACCCGTTTTCATAGCGAGTATTGATGCCCCTACCGGTGTGGCGGCCGGCATACCCAGGAATTCTACAAATCGGCTTTTTACCCGCGTGTCCACATCAATGAGCATGGCGACCGAGCCACCGAGTTTGAGGGCCTTGAAGAGCCGCACCATTTCCTTACCGCGCTCCACGGCCACCGCACCAAAAGCATTGCGGTGAGCAAACATCAAATCGTTTAGTCGCTCATCCTTCAGCGGTGCACCAATCACATAAGGCTTTAGCCCGCGCAGCGACATGTAGGTAACCATCATGTCAAACGCCCCGATATGACCGGTAATAAATATTACACCTTTTCCTTTTGCGTAAGCTCGTTCAAAGTTCTCGTAGTGGTGCACCTCCACGACCTTGAGAATATCCTCCAACGACCGCATGGTGGTGGATCGAAGTACGTCCCCCGCATTTTTGCCCAGCATCACAAAAAAATTTTTGCAGAGCTCATTGATCTCTTTCCGTGATTTTTCGCGCCCATACACTAGGCCCAGGTGCACCAAGGCCAGTTCGCGATTGCGGGGGCTAAACGCGTAGGCCAGCTTGCCTAAAAAACCGCAGAAGGCTAACCACCAGCCGCGCGGCAATTTGTTGGAAGCGAAAATGAGGAACTTGACGAACCAATACAGAGTCGTGTACTTGATCTCTTTTCCGAGCGGACGTTGCGACATGCGACTGCAAAGATAAGTTTTTCGTTATCTGTTTTGGCCTGAATACGGTAGCTTTCGTAGATGAAAACGCTTTTTCTCGTTCGCCACGCCAAATCAAGTTGGGACGAGCCCAACCTGGCTGACCATGACCGCCCCCTGAACAAACGGGGCAAAAAAGATGCTCCCCGAATGGCCAAACGCCTAAAAGAACGCGAAGTGCTGGTTGACCTGATGGTTAGCAGCACCGCTACGCGGGCCCTTGACACCTGCAGGATTTTTGCCGAGAAACTGAAATACCCGAAAAAAAACATTGTCGAGGAAAAAAAACTCTACCACGCCAGCCCGGACGAAATGCTGCGGGCTGTGCGCCAGTTACCAAACGAGAACGAACATGTCTTTTTGTTTGGACACAATCCCGGGTTGACTGAATTTGCCAATAACCTGAGCGGGGAAAACATAATGAACGTGCCCACTTGCGGCATTGTGGAGATTCATTTTGACGTTGATACCTGGCAGGCGGTGCGTTGGAAATCCGGCCGCTGCGTGTGGTTTGATTTCCCCAAGAGCAAAAGCGACTAGTGGCGGGGGAGAAAGAGGTCAACCGCGCGTTTTTTCAAAATCGCGACCTCCCTAAACCGGTAACCGGCCATAAACTTCAGTATGGAGGTCGAGTTACTGAAACGGGTGTCCTCAATGCGCAAGTTGCGCGATTGGATGCTGAACCCGACCCCACCGAAAAACCGATCGCTGTTGTACCCAATACCCAACCGAATGACGGAAATGGTGTTGATGGAGATACTGTTCGAATCGGCTCCGTTAGCAGTCTTCACATACAGCCAATTATGAGCGGGGCCCAGCCCTAGCGTAGCGTTAACAAAAAACTTTTTTACGATGTAATTGTATGAATAGCCGGGAGCGAGGCCAAACGTGGTATACCGGATAGAGAGAAACTCTGACCCCGAACTGGTGTCACCCCAGGTAGAGTCTCCCTGGAGTTTAAATGTATTGACCGTACCAATCACCATCCAACTTCCCCCGCTGTGCATTTGCCTTTCCGAAAAGTTGTAGGACGAGCGCAGCGAAAACTTGGTACGGTTAAATGCATAAAAACCACTTAAGCCAAAGTTATTCGACTGTATGTCGGCCCGCTTTGAAAAATCTGTCGCTCCGTTTAGCTCATCCAGGTAGAATCCTTTATAGCGTTGCCAATACACATCAAAGCCCCAAAACTTGCCAATGGCGTTAATCTGAAGATCGCGTACATCGCTCTCCCCGAACTGATTGATGCTGGTTTCGCTCTCGGGAATAGAGAATGCGATCTCGGCTGCAATCTCAAACAGGTAAAAGCCGGCTCCCAGGGCGGTTCGTGAATTTGGCTTAAACCTGGTTTGATCATCCGTAGCAATATTCTCCGATGTAAAGCTAAGAGAACGAGATTTGATCACCGGCCAGACCCAGAAATGATCCGGATAGCGTTTGATGTAATGGCCGCGAACATCCGAAAATGATTCGTGGTGGCTCGTATCCGTCTGAGCTTCGGCTGCTGCCGCAAACCAACTCAACAAGATGAACCCCCAACGCATCTACAAAATATACTCGCTAAGGTCTTTGTTTCGTACCAGGCCATCCAACCGTTGCTTCACGTCATCCCGCGTTAGCTCAATATGAGAGGAGGGCGGAACCCGGTCGGGCACATCGAACAGAAATTGGTTCAACAACCGGCTCATCACGGTATGCAATCTGCGTGCACCAATATTCTCGACTTCGGCATTGATTTGAAAAGCCGTCTCTGCAATCTCCTCCAGGGCACTATCGTCAAATGACAGCGTAACGCCTTCGGCCATAAACAACGCCTGATATTGGCGGGTGAGTGCATTTTTGGGCTCTTTCAAAATGCGAATAAAATCTTCGCGTGTCAGGTTGTTCAGCTCAACCCGTATGGGGAACCTACCTTGCAACTCGGGAATTAAGTCCGATGGCTTGGAAATATGGAAGGCTCCGGCTGCGATAAACAATACGTGATCGGTATTGATCACTCCGTATTTGGTGTTCACCGTGCTCCCTTCCACAATCGGCAGCAGGTCGCGTTGTACACCTTCGCGGCTCACGTCAGGTCCACCTCCTCCCTTGCGGGCATTGCCGGACGCCACCTTATCAATTTCATCGATGAAGATGATCCCGGATTCCTCGGCCTTGCGCAACGCCTCCTCTTTCACCTCATCCATATCAATCAGCCGGGCGGCCTCCTCCTCCATCAACAGTTTGCGTGCTTCCGCAATTGTGACCTTGCGTTTGCGTGCTTTTTTTGGCATCATGCCGCTGAGCATTTCCTGCAGGTTCATCATCGATACTTCGTCCATCATGCCCGCTCCAATCATGCCCACCGGGGGGCCTCCGCCCTGCTTCATCGTGATTTCAATCTTGCGATCCTCCAATTCGCCATTTCGGATCTTCTGCCGAAAGGCCTGGCGGGTTCGTTCATTCAGCTCGGTATCGGTTGAAGGCGCCTCGTTGCTTTCCTCGGAAAGGTTTACCGTTGACATGCCCTTCAACGGAGGAATAAGGGCATCGAGAATGATGTCTTCCACGATTTGCGCGGCCTTTTCTTTTACCTCTTCCTTCTTTCGGGCCTTCACCATGTTCACCGATTGCTCAACCAGATCGCGCACCATACTCTCCACATCCCGGCCGACATAACCAACTTCCGTGAATTTGCTCGCCTCGACCTTAACAAAGGGAGCGTCCGCCAGTTTGGCCAACCTGCGGGCAATCTCGGTTTTGCCCACGCCTGTTGCCCCAATCATCAGAATGTTGTTTGGCACAATCTCAGACCGAATGGGCCCTTCCACGTGCATTCGCCTCCACCGGTTGCGCAGGGCAATGGCTACGTTGCGCTTGGCATCATGCTGCCCGATGATGTATTTATCCAGTTCGTCCACGATCTGGCGTGGCGTCAAATAGGCATTTTCCATTCGCGGTGGTTACGTTGAGCGGGAATCGGTGAGTACAAACTCCATTGGGTTTTTTACTTTCTCTTTCATCAGCGCAATCTTCAAAACATGGTCCACCGTATCTACGTAGTGAAAGACAAGGCCGCGCAAGTAGCTTTTTTCAATTTCGTCAACATCCCGTTTGTTGCGCTTGCTGAGGATGATCTCTTTAATGCCCCCGCGCTTGGCTGCCAATATCTTCTCCTTAATACCGCCAACCGGCAGCACTTTTCCGCGCAGTGTAATTTCTCCCGTCATGGCCAATTTGGCCTTCACTTTACGCTGCGTAAAAATGGAAGCCAGGGAGGTGAGCATGGTGATACCGGCTGAGGGCCCATCTTTAGGCACGGCACCAGCCGGAACGTGAATGTGCAGGTCGTACTGCTGAAAAACCCGGTGATCGATTCCCAGCGAAGCTGCATTCGATTTGAGGTAGGAAAGAGCGGCCATGGCCGATTCTTTCATCACATCACCCAACTGCCCGGAAATCGTAAGGCCACCTTTACCGCGGCTTACACTCGACTCAATGAACAGAATGTCTCCGCCCACCTGAGTCCACGCCAGACCGGTAACTACTCCCGCCAGGTCGTTGCCCTGATACAGTTCTTCGTCAAAAATTTCAGCTCCCAACACGCGCGAAACCAACTCCGGAGTAACACGTGCACTCACCTTTTCCTCCATCGCAATACTTTTGGCCAGATGCCGAACTACCGACCCGATTTTGCGCTCGAGATTGCGTACGCCCGATTCGCGCGTATAGGATTCGATTATTTTGAGAATGGCCTCCTTGGAAAACTCGGCATCTGCGGGAATAAGACCATGCTCTTTCAATTGCTTGGGCACCAGATGCCGGATGGCGATCTGGAGCTTTTCTTCCACCGTGTAGCCGGTGATTTCAATGATTTCCATCCGATCGCGCAAGGCGGGATGAATGGTATCCAATGAATTGGCCGTGGCAACAAAAAGCACTTTGGAAAGGTCGTACTCCACTTCCAGGTAGTTATCGGCAAAGGCGTTATTCTGTTCGGGATCCAGCACTTCCAGTAAGGCGCTGGAGGGATCGCCCCTGAAATCCGAACGAACCTTGTCAATCTCATCCAGCACGAACACGGGATTGCTCGTTTTGGCCTTCTTGATATTCTGCAGGATTTTTCCCGGCATGGCTCCGATGTAGGTCTTTCGATGACCACGAACCTCCGCTTCATCATGAACTCCCCCCAACGACATGCGTACGTAGTGCCGTTGCAATGATTTGGCGATGCTCTTTCCCAGCGAAGTTTTACCAACCCCCGGAGGGCCGTACAAACAAAGAATTGGGCCTTTCATGTCCCGCTTGAGCTTCAGCACCGCGAGATACTCCAGAATCCGGGTCTTGACCTTTTCCAGTCCAAAGTGATCTTTATCCAGAATTTTCTTGGCGCGCTTCAAATCAAAATCATCCTGGGTATAATCGTCCCACGGCAAATCAAGCATGAACTCTACATAGTTCATTAAGATGGGGAAATCAGGCGCTTGAGGATTAGTTCGCTGCAATTTGTCTAGCTCCTTCTGAAAATGCTCGTGCGCCACTTTGGGCCACCGTTTGGACTCGCTGCGTTTTCGCAGGTTTTCAATTTCCTTGTCCGGGCCATCATGACCCAATTCATCTTGCAGCACGCGAATCTGCTGACGCAGAAAATAATCGCGCTGCTGCTGGTCAATATCGGTATGAACTTTTCGCTGGATTTCATTTTTGATCTCCAGCATCTGCACTTCGCGCAGCATGAATTGAAGCAGCAGCGTACCCCGATCAATGGTATTGCCCGTCTCCAGAATTTTCTGTTTGTCGGGCACTTCCACATTAAGGTTAGATGCCAGAAAATGAATCAGGAACGCGGGACTTTGAATGTTGTCCAGTGCAAGCTGTGCCTCTTGCGGAATTTCCGGGTTAAGCTTCAGGATCTTACTGGCTGTATCTTTCAATGACTGAATGAGCGCCTGCACTTCCTTATTGGACATGTCCAACGAGGGTGATGTCATGAGCTCGTAGCGCGCAAGCAAGAAGGGTTCTTCGCTGAGGTACTCCAAAACCGAGAAACGTGCCTTTCCCTGAATGATAATCGTGGTATTTCCATCGGGCAATACGAGCATTTTAATGATGCGGGCCACCGTGCCAAAACGGTACAGATCTTCAACACCGGGCTCCTCGGCTTGCTTATTCTTCTGTGCCACAACACCA
Organism: Flammeovirgaceae bacterium; assembly: GCA_021298015.1. GTDB lineage: Bacteria > Bacteroidota > Bacteroidia > Cytophagales > Cyclobacteriaceae > ELB16-189. Next base: position 20,255 of record JAJTGY010000029.1, on the reverse strand, counting down.
ATGATGCGATTGCCGCTGTAGGCCGTCTTAATCAGTTTGATTGACTTCTGGCGGGTAACCGTGATGGGTATCACCACGCCCGGGAACAGAACGGTATTCTTGATGGGGAGAATGGGTAAATCACCCGGAATATCCTCCGGTTTAAGCTCCGGCTCCTGTTCGGGGTTGATGAGTTGGATCAGTTCTTCAGAATCTTCCTGCACCAGCGGTGATATTGACAATGATTGAAACATAAGCAGAGTGCCAATTTGACACAAAAAACGCGGTATCCCAACTCTTTTTTGTGTTGCACCCAAAAGGCTCAATATGGGTGCCAAGGTTTGTCAAAACGATAAAATTCAGCGAATTTTCAGGTGATGTGTATTCCCAACCTGTACCAAAAACCACGAACCTGGCTGGTGATCTTGCTCATTTTGGCGGGAGTTGGGGATTTGGCGGCTCAGAATAAAAAGAAGTTCAAACGCGGGCAGCAGGTGCAACTGCAGGATTCTCTGACCCACTTCAGCCAGTCTGACATATTCACCTTCCCTAACCTTAGCCGAATCTCCTACTACCAAGATGTGCGGCAATTTGATCGGATTGCGGCAGCGCTGGAGTTGAATGAGCAAGCTGAACTTTACCGATTGCTGCGCACCTACGTTAAAAATTTTGGTGTTCAGAATTTCAGTCGTAATGTGTCTATGATCTGGATACTTGCGCGGCTGTCTGAAACATACGGCCCACCGGGCGAAGCCGTTCTGTTATACAAACTGGCCGTCAAGCACCACCAGCAAGGCGTGGATATTACCAGCCTCAACTCCAGCCTCAATCTCGAAAGCCTGGCCAAGCGATATGATTCGCTTGAACGCGACAAGAAAAAGTACTTTGTACCCCTCGATCATTATTACCAACTAGTGGACTACCGAAAAGAAATTGACACGCTACGGCCACCGCATGCCGTACTCACACTCATGAGCCGGGACATTAACTCAGACAAGGAAGACTATGGGCCGGTAATGGGAAACATTGACTACCTGATGCTGTTTACGAGCAAGCGAAACCGGCACACAGTGGGATTTACCGACACTTTTGACGAGGATATCTTCTTCAGCGTGAAAGTAGATGGCGCGTGGACAACAGCCGAAGAGCTGCGGGCCATTAACACACATCACAACGAGGGCTCCGCCTGTCTCAGCCTCGATGGCAAAACATTGATTTTTTCACGATGCCTGCAGAACAACTGCGATTTGTTCAGTGCCCGGTTGTTGAAAGATAGTCTCTGGGGTGAGGTGAAAAACATGGGGCCAAAAGTAAACAGTATGGGGTGGGATTCGCACCCGTCTCTGAATCACCGCGGAGACACCTTGTACTTTGCCAGTGACCGCATCGGCTCTTTTGGCCAGTCGGATATCTACTTCTGCGTGAAGGACAAAAAAGGCAATTGGACTGCCGCACAAAATGCCGGCCCGGTTATTAACACCCGCGCCAGTGAAGTAAGCCCCTTTTTTCATCACCAGTACAACGTCTTGTACTTTTCGTCCAATGGGCAGCCGCTCAACTTTGGTGATTTTGATATCTACAAAGCTTATCGTAGAAATGGAATCTGGCAAGAACCAAAAAATATCGGGCCGCTCGTGAACGGGGCCGGCAGCGAGTATTACTTCACCATTGACGCCCAGGCGCACGACCTCTACTACGCCCGTTCGGAAGAACATGACCCTAAAAATCTGGATCTCTATTCCTTTCCCGTACCCATGGAAGCCCAACCACTGGCCACCGCGCGCCTGTCAGGGAAGCTGACGGATCCGACCGGACAACCGGAACAAGGAATTGTAAGTGTGATTGACCTCGATTCGGGTGTTGAAGTAGCGCCCCGCTTCCTTCGCGAAGACGGAACCTTCGACTTCAGCCTGATCAACAAACGAAACTACCTGCTGATTATTCAGGGTGATGATTTCTTCCGCATTGAAGAGATTTTTTTCATGGAGGGCGATCGTGAGGTGAACAAGGTGGCTGAACCAATCGAAAGTAAGATTGCATTCAAGTCGTTGGAATTTGAAAACGGGAAGGCCAACATTTTGCCGGCCATGCATGCCGACTTAGACAAACTGGCCAACTTCCTGATCGACCATCCGGATGTCAACCTGCGGATTTCCGGGCATACCGACTCACAAGGCAAGGAAGATGTAAACCGAACACTTTCGCAGGGGCGGGCCGATGCCATAAAAGAATACCTGGTGACTCAATTTGCCATTGACGGCAATCGCATCGAAGCCATTGGGTATGGCAGCAGCAAGCCGATCGTGGCGGAAGTCACCGAAGAAGACCGCCAATTAAACCGAAGAGTGGAGTTTGAAATTTATAAACCCTAAATATCGTCATATGAAATATTGGTGTGGCTGCTTGGTAGCTTTCGTGATAACGGCAAATGCCCAACAACCCGAATTGAAAAATTCAGGTGAGAAGGACAAGTTGTTTGTCAATACCGAACTCAACAACCGATTCACCGAGCTGCGTGAAGTAGCCCGAAGCATCTGGAGTTTTGCCGAACGGGGTTTTTTGGAAGAAAAAAGCACGGCACTGTTACAGGATGTTTTACAAAAAGAAGGTTTCCAAATTGAGAAAGGAGTTGCCGGTATGCCCACTGCTTTTGTGGCTTCCTATGGCTCTGGCAAACCGGTGATCGGCATCCTGGCTGAGTTTGACGCCCTACCGGACCTTTCGCAGGATAGCGTACCCCACGTGCAGCCGATCAAGACCGGTGGTGCGGGGCACGGCTGTGGCCACAATCTTTTCGGATCAGCCTCGGCCAGCGCGGCTATTGCGCTCAAAGAATGGCTCATCAAAAATAAACGCGAAGGCACCGTTCGCCTCTTCGGCACGCCTGCCGAAGAAGGCGGCAGCGCAAAAGTGTACATGGTTCGCGAGGCCTTATTCGATGATGTGGATGCGGTTTTGCACTGGTATCCTTCATCCGAAAACCAGGCGAGTCCGGAATCCTGCCTGGCCATCATGCAGGCCACGTTTCGGTTCTACGGGCGGTCTGCCCATTCGGCCGCAGCACCTCACGTGGGGCGTTCTGCTTTGGATGGTGTGGAATCGATGAACTACATGGTAAACCTGATGCGCGAGCATATCCCGCAGGAATCGCGGATTCATTACGTCATCAGCAAAGGTGGGCTGGCACCCAATGTGGTACCCGATTATGCGGAGGTAGAGTACATGGTGCGCCACCCGGATGCCCGCACGGTGCAGCAGTTGTTTGACCGCATTGTCCGTTGTGCCCAAGGCGCAGCCACCGGTACGGAAACCCGAATGGAGGTGGAGATCATTTCGGGCTCCTACAACCTGCTGCCCAACGAACCCCTCGCGCGCCTGATGCAGAAAAATCTTGAACGCGTTGGGGGGGTGAAATACACACCGGAGGAAATGGCCTTTGCCCAAAAAATTCAGGCTACATTCACGTACGCTGCGCCAGACCTGGCCGATGCGGCCAAGGTGCAGCCCTATCAAACCGGAGGTTTTTTTCCCGCCTCAACGGACGTAGGGGATGTCAGTTGGGTGGTGCCTACCGTAGGCCTTGGGGTGGCCACCTGGGTGCCCGGCACCGTGGCGCACTCCTGGCAGGCAGTGGCGTGCGATGGGATGAGCATTGGATTTAAAGGCATGTTGAATGCTTCAAAAGTTATGGCCATGACGGGCGTAGATCTATTTAACAACCCGGCCATGCTGGAAAAGGTCAAAGTAGAACTTAACCGCCTGCGAGGAAATGACTTCACCTATAAGGCTTTGCTGGGCGATCGAAAACCCTCGCTGGACTATCGAAAAGGCCGCTAGCCCGCGTGACACCCGGGATAAAATTTTCCCAACCTGCCTGCAAAACAACTCGTACCTTTACGGGCAAAGTTTGCACCCATGATCCTCAATTCCATCGTAGATACCATCGGTAATACACCGATTATACGACTGAATAAGTTATCGAAAGGCATTAAAGGCACGCTGCTGGCGAAGGTTGAGTACTTCAATCCCGGCAACTCGACCAAAGACCGCATGGCCTTAAAGATGATTTTGGATGCCGAGAAAAACGGGCTATTGAAGCCGGGCGGCACCATCATCGAGGGAACGTCTGGCAATACCGGGATGGGGCTGGCGCTGACCGCTATTTCGAGGGGCTACCGCTGCATCTTTACCATGGCCGATAAACAGTCGCAGGAAAAAATCAATATCCTTCGCGCAGTCGGTGCCGAGGTGGTCGTGTGTCCGACTAACGTGGAGCCGGACGATCCCCGCTCCTATTACTCGGTAGCACGCAAACTCAACAAGGAAATTCCAAACTCTTTCTACCCTAATCAATACGATAACCTGAGCAACGCGGCAGCACACTACGAGACGACCGGGCCCGAGATCTGGAACCAAACGGGTGGGAAGATCACACACTACGTGGCCACAGTGGGCACAGGCGGAAGCATGTGTGGCACAGCACGGTATTTGAAAGAACAAAATCCGGGTTTAAAAGCAATTGGTATTGATACCTACGGCTCAGTGTTCAAGAAATACAAAGAGACCGGCATCTTCGACAAGAATGAAATTTATCCGTACCTGACGGAAGGATTTGGTGAGGATATCCTCCCCAAGAATGTTGACTTTGAGGCCATAGATCAATTTATAAAGGTAACGGACAAAGACGGAGCCATTATGGCCAGACGCTTGTCGCGCGAGGAAGGCTTATTCGTAGGCTGGAGCAGCGGCTCGGCCGTGCATGGAGCGCTGGAGTATGCCCGGCAACATCTTCACGAGGGTGACGTTATGGTCATTCTCCTGCCCGACCACGGCACACGCTACCTGGCCAAAGTGTATAATGATTTGTGGATGAAAGACCACGGCTTCCTGGAGGAGAGAACCTACACCACTGCACGCGAGATCATCAAGGCGCGTAACGGTCACGACAAACTCTTTACCGTAACCCGGAATTCCACCATTGGCCAGGCTATCCAGATTATGAACCGAGAAGGAGTTGATCAAATGCCGGTGGTTGAAGACAATGAATTCATCGGCAGTGTAACCACAGCCGGGTTGATCGAGAAAATTATTGCTGATCCTCAGGTAAAAGACAAGGCCGTAGCTGATGTGATGGACAAACCTATGCAGGTTGTAGCCTTGGACAGCACGCTGGATGTATTGAGTTCGATGCTCACCAAAACCAATCGGGCGGTGATTGTTCGCGATGAGGAAGAGGCTCCTCACATTATTACGCAACATGACATCCTTCGGGCGATGACTAACGTATAAGAAGGTCAACTCTGTCGTACACCTGGGCTGTGAACGAGACCCGCGTCTACGTTCGGTCAGGCAGCGTAATGCGAGAATCGGTTAGTGCTTAATAATCTCTACTTCAACACGATCGTTGTAAATACCCAATGTACCACCCTCGGGATAAAGGGGAATTTTTCCACCCTCACCCTTTGTCTTTATCCGATCGGCCGGAATGCCTTGTGACACCAGGTAACGCTTCACCACCTCGGCACGCTCGGTTGAGAGTTGCGAAGCAGTCGTATTCTTTTTCAATTGGTTCTCCGGCACCTGCTTGAAGAACTCCGTGCTCTTGCCGATAAGAATGGCATCCCGGCTGATTTTACCGTTTACGTGGCCGTGAATCCTAATCTTGAAAGCCGTCTCTTCCTTCATCAGGGATACCAGACCGTCCAATTCATTCTGCGAAGCGGGCTCAAGGATTGAGGAGTTCTTGAAAAATTTCACTGCGGTGAAGTCTATGTAGTCGCCACGCTTAGCTTTCGCCAGGGGAAGTTCAACAATTTGCTCACCCTCTGCGCCCTGGGTGCCCCCGGGAGTTCGGTAACTCATAATCGTTTTTATCGGCTTATAACCGGCCGCCTGCGTAACGAGCGTATACGTACCCTCACGATTGCGAGGTGCCTCAATGTACACCACCTGATTGGCCGGAAAAACCTGGTAACGTGTTGCGTTACTCGATTCTTGTACATGCACCTCACCCATGACCTCCGCGCCCGACTCCTGGCTGAACAGCCGAAACTTGAATGGATTTCCAGGAGGTTTGGGTTTTGGTTTAGCCGCCTCCGCTGCCTTGCGAATGGAATCCTGTTGCGCTTTGATCCTGACCGAATCGACAACAGGCACAATAATCAATGGTTTTTCCTCAACGGGTTTCTCTTCAACAATGGGTTTCTCTTCAATGGCTCCATCATCGCCCAGCTGACCCATAAAAACCCAGGCATCTTTAAACACTGTGGTGGCTCGCAGCCGAATCTGCAGGCGAAAGGCTTCCCGCTTATCGGCCGTTGCCAAAACATAGACATAATGCAGCCCGCGGGTCTTATTCAATGCGTAAATGGCATTGTAATTTTTTTTCTTTGCCGCCTCGGTGAGGCGTTTAGCGTTATCTTCACTCCGAAATGCACCTATGGTGACGTAGTATTTGAGATTGTTTGCACCTTGAGCAAAAAGCTGACCAGCCGACACGACCAATACAACAGCGAAAAGGAGTTTTTTCACTTTGAAACGGGGTTATTCAACCGATGAAGGTAGTAATTTTCCAGATAACCGGCATAGCCAGCGCTCGTACATAATGAAACAGCCCCGAATTCGGGGCGGTACTCAAAATCAATCAGAGTGTTTACTCGTCAATAATCTCAATTTCCACGCGGACATTGGCCTCGGCCTGTTCACTAAGCTTGTCGTAGAGTGGCTTGTCGCCACCCCATGCCTTAATCTCGACCCGTTTATAGTCAATACCCTGAGATACCAGATAGTTCTTCAAGGTCTCGGCTCGCTTCTGGGAGAGGGTTTTGGCAGAGCCTTTGCCCGCCTCCGTATTGTCAAGTGAGAAATAGTCCATGCTTCCTTTTTTCATAGAGATGATGGTTCCCTTATCATTGCCGTTCGCGTGCCCATGTATTCTGATCCTAGCCGTGGGGTGGTCACGCATCCATTCCAATAACTCTGTGGCAGCCATTTTTGAGTCCGGGAGCATCACGGTGGCATCCTTGAAGAAAAAAATCTGAGCTACCGATAGTTCGCCCGTACGCATGCGCACTAAATCAATGGGAATAACCAATTGGCCGTTGGAATTGGACACTGCGGAGCCTGCGGGCAAAACCTTTTCCCATTTTCGATAGCCGGTAACATCGCACAAAATTGACCAGGTGCCTGGGTCATCCGTGTAGGTGAACGAGAACGGCTGGTTGCCACGGTAAGTGCCGATCTTGGTATTATCAGCGGCATTGGTAACATGTACCTCGCCTGTAACCTGTCTCTTTGATTCGGAGTCTGCAATGGCAAAAACAAAACTTCGGGTGACCGCTACCGGCTTGGGTGGTTCCACAACAACTGGCTTTATTTTTACTTCAGGGGCGGCCTCCTCCTTTACCGGTTCCGGTTCGGGCACTCTTTCAACCACCTTGGGTGCATCGCCCAGTAACCCGGAATAAACCCAGGTATCGGTAAACCGTGTCGCTTTACGTATCCGTTCGGCCTCAGCCAAGGCCTTCGACCGATCCTCAGTCTTCATCACGTATACATAGTGCAATTGACGCACCGGGTTTAGTTCGGCCACTCCTGCCAGGTTGTACTGACGGGACGATGAGATTATTTTGGCAGCGTTATCGCTCGAGTAGAACGCACCAATAACGACATAATACGGTTCGCCTACTGATTGAGCCTTAACATCCAATGTTATCAGGGCAGCTCCGAGCAGAAGACCTGCGGAAAAAATAGCCGATTTCATAAACAAGATTTGTTTAACAAAGAACAAATATGGCCTTAATTTATAGGTTTTTTTTCTATGAAAGTGAAACAAATCTTACATCCCGTTTACGACCCCGTAGCCGAAACATCAAAACTCCGGGTTAAAGTTTGGCCGGATTCATCCACGATGGTGATCGAATGCCGCCCGGCTGAAGGGTAGAATGGAAGGTGATGTGAGCCTTGGGTAGCCCCAACGAAACGACCATCCAGATGCCAGTAAAGCGTTGACTGAGGCGTGGAATGCACGGCCCGAAACACCACCGGATTGCGTTGGCCCGACAGCTGACGGGGCAAAACAATTCGAGTATCAGGCAATGGATAAACAAGATCAAAGGGAGCAATCAGGTCAATTCCGCAAGAGGCCAGGTAGGGCGGTAATGGTCGATAGAAGAGGTGCAATACACGAAAATAATGCTCCTGCAGGGGCGGCAGTACAAACCAATTTTGTGCCTGTAGCGCATCACCCGGGTAGCACCCGCGATGAACGCGATGCCGGCCATCTACTGTTAGAAAAACCCGCTGATGATAATGGCATTTCGTTGATGCCTGGCCAGCAGCGGGCACCATCTCCTCGTTGACCGATTGACAATACTCCCCAGCCAACTCACCGCTTTGTTGGCAAACCCGTACGGAACGAAGCTCTTGTAGCGGTTTTGAAAACCAGGCAGTGGCGGGCAATGTGCTAAACACATCAAAGAGAATCGGAGCGGCCGCCTCAGTCCCGGTAAGGCCCGGCCGCCCCTCCCCATCGGCATTGCCGACCCAAATCCCCACGACATATTCAGGCGTTACGCCCACGGCCCACGCATCGCGAAAACCAATGCTGGTGCCCGTTTTCCAGGCCACCGTGCGCGAAGAATGAAAATACTTCCACCCCGATTCTTCTCCCGGACGATACACCTCCTTGAGGACCTCAAATGTTTGCCAGAGCGCCCCGGCTGAGATAGGCGATGACGTATCCACCAACCTCAGGGTATCGAAGACTTCGGTTCGCACTAAGGTTGGCGAATGGTAGGTTGCCGGAGAATACCGAAGTTGACCGGGCGACTGAAAATAATAATTCAGCGTTCTGGCCATGGAAGCATACAAGCCGGTCACCTCCCAAAGGGAAGCCTCCGCGCCCCCTAATACAAGCGACAAGCCGTAGTGGTCCGGCTCGTAGGTTAGAGTCGTTAGGCCCAGCCGCGTTAACAGCGAGTGAAACTTTTCGTAACGGTAAGCCCGAAGTTGGTAAACGGCCGGAATATTCAGAGAACGAATCAACGCCTGGTCAGCCGGAACAGCCCCGTCAAATTGATGCGAAAAATTTTCGGGTGCGAACCCATTGATCAAGGTAGGCACATCGGGCTGCAAACTGCGGGGCAACATCTTGCCTTCATCGAGCATGGCGGCATACAACACGGGCTTTAAAATGCTGCCCGTGCTGCGCGGGGCTTGCACAATATCAACGGCTTCGTTGTGATCTGCGCCTGCGGCTGTATTGCCAACGTACGCCAGAACATTCCCCGAATGAACGTCCACCACCAATACGGCCACATTGTGAATTTGGTTTGCCCGCAGTCGGTTGAAGTGGTCGCGCACCCGCAAGTTTACCGTCTCCTGCAGGTCCCGAGTGATGGTTGTCACCAGCCGCTCACCTTCTCTACCCTTTTTCTTCATAAAATCCAGCGCATGGGGAGCCATGCGAGGGAGCGCCAGAGGAGCTTCAGGAATTGGCTCTGCAAGCGCCAGAGAATAGGTAAGGGAATCGATAGCCCCGGAAGTGAAAAGGCGATTCAACAAGCGGTTTCGTTTGCCGAGCAGTGTGGACCGGTTACGGCCCGGATGAATCAAGGAAGGATTATTGGGAAGAACTGCGAGGGTGGCTGCCTCCGCCCAACTGATTTGCGAAGGGCTTCGCCCCACGTACCGCCAACACGCAGCCTCAAGGCCAACTACATTACCTCCAAAAGAAGCATGCGAAGCATAGAGCTCCAAAATTTCTTCTTTCGAATAGCGAAGCTCCAGCCGAGTGGCCAGCGCGATTTCCACAGCCTTCTGCCAAATGGTGCGAGGCCGATCCTTTCGCGAAAGCCGGATAACCTGCATGGTCAGTGTGCTTCCTCCACTCACGATGCGACCGGCACGCCAGTTTTGGCGCATCGCCCGGCCAAGCGCCAGCAGATCGACACCGGGATGCGCGTAAAACCGCCTGTCTTCGAAATGGATCAGTGCCCGTCTGAACTTCTCCGGCACGGTATCCACCTCCGGAAAACGCCATTGCCCGTCACCCGCTATGGAAGCCGACAACAATTGCCCCTCGTTATCTTCCAACACGGTGGCAAAAGGATCAACAAAAAGGCGATCCGGCAGGGCAAAATAGTATCCCGCACCCGCGATCAGCAAGCTGACAAAAAACAATTGTCGAACCGCCCGCCTTTTACGCATGAACTTTTATTGTGCCTCTTTTTTCGACACCACCACCACTTGGCCCTTCTTGCGGGCATAAACCGATCCATCGTACATCGCCTCACAACTGATGGAGGGCAGATAAAACTCGCCTGAGTAGCTGGCGGTGAGCAAAACGCGGAAGGTCTTGCGCTCGTTTGCCTTCAAATCAAAGTAGGTAAAAACACGGTCGTCTCGAAAATCCTGATAGGTTGGTACATCTCCTGACAAGCGGCTTTGGATTTCTTCAAACCGAAGGTTGTTAATCTCCCATCCGGCCGGCACCATCTGGTTAAGGGCCAGATTTTTGTAGTTCCCACGCAGTCCGGGATTGGTGACCGTGATTTCGGCAATAAACTCGCTGCCCGGCTCAAGGCGCGAAGGATCCAATTCACGTCCATCCGGGGTTGTATAGTTCACCGTTAAACGCAAATTCTTTTCGGCATCTTCCTCCTGACCACGAGCCGGAACGCCCTGTGTGAGCAGCCGAACAAAGAGCGGGCCCTTACCTCTGTTGGTCAATTTGAGCTGCCGGTTTCTCGCTGCTTCAACCGGCAACGCGACTTGTGCCACCGCCAGTTCGGTGCTGACGGAAACCTCTTTGCCATCGAACCCATAGGTAAATTGTAGCTCGCCTCGTTGATCCTGCCCGGCAAAAGCGCCAATGGATTTGAACGCCCACGCCACCGCTTGGGTGCTCATCCAATAGTTTTCATTGCTTAGCGAAACCGAAAGTTCTTTCACCAGCTCAAAGGCACGTGTTCGATCATTGAGTTTCACCAACGTCTCAAGAATAATGGCCTTGTCCCGAACATCCGATCCGTAGGAGTAGGCCATCTCCTGATAGGGTTTCACCGTCAAGGGCAGTCGGGTTACGATGTCCTTGGCGGCTGCCTCCTGACCGGCTGTTGCATATGCGGCCGCCAACATCCACGAAGCTACGGAGGGCAACGCGGGAGCTTCGCGGAGCCGGTTCATCGAGGTAAGGTCTGCATCTCCGGCAAGCGCCAACGTATACAAGCGGTAAGCCTGAATCAATTCACTGCTGTTGTATTCGCTGTGCTTGCGCCACTCTTGTGATTTCTTACGTTGGAACTTTTTCCACTTCTTCAACAAATCAGTTGAGACCAGATAGCCCTGCCGCTCCGCCTCCAGCAGGAAATGACCCGCATAGGTGCTGCTCCAGCTGTCCGCTTCTTCTGCACCCGGCCAATAGGCGAAACCCCCGGTGGGATGAGCGAACGATTTCAACCGATCAATTCCGGCTTTCACATTGCGCTGAACCATGCCTTTTTCCTCTGGAGAAAGGGATTTGATGTTGGCCAGGAACAACTGGGGAAAAACCGAAGACGTAGTTTGCTCCACACACCCGTACGGATACTGCAACAAATAGCGCATGCGTCCAGTCAGGTTGATTGGCGGTAAAGAGGACACTTCGAGCGATGCCGTGTTCGTTCCAGCGATACCCGTTAGCGTAATGTTCTGCGACCAACTCTGTCCGGCTTCTACCACTCCATCAAAAGCTTTTGACACAGAAGGGTTAGGATTTCGAACTTCGATTTCAATTTGGGTAGACGATTTGGCTCTGCCTGAACTAGCTGTAACCTCTATCCGCGCAACACCGGTTTGCGACTTCACCAGCAAATCAAAGTCAGTCGTAACATCACTCTGACCATTCAAATTCAGCTGGCGAGTGCGACCGTTAGGTAAGTCAACCGGGCCGGTAACTTTCACTTCAATTTTCACATCGCGTATCGACTTATCCTGTGCAAACAACGTGACCGGGAGCTTCACTTTTTCTTCCGGGCCGAGCACGCGTGGCAACGTGGCTAAAACCATCAGGGGCTTTCGCACGGGCGTGGCCTTTTCTGCTTTGCCATAGGCACCTTCATAACCAGCCACCACCATGGTTTTCACCGAACCGATATATTGTGGCATCGTAAACGAGTGGACTTCGCTTCCGCCAGAAAGCGTGAATGGCCCGAAGAAAATGACCACAGGCTTAAAGCGATTGGCTTTCGGATCATGAGCCTGAGCCTTCATCTCCTCTGCGCCACCCATGGCCAATAACCGTTCCAGACGCCCGCCCAACGAGCCCAGCACCTCATCATAGACATCCCACGTCTTCACACCAAGCGCCTCGCGCGCGTAGAAACTGCTCCAGGCATCGGGCGTTTTAAATCGGGTGATATCCAACAGGCCTTCGTCAACAACCGCCAGCGTATACGTCATCTTGCGTTTCGACTTTTCCGAGACTTTGATTGAAACCGGCTCTCCGGGTTCCAGTTCGTCCGGCATGGTAATGACGGGTTCAAGGCGTGTCTGGGCATCCTCAACTTGAAGGGGAATTACTCCGTACAAACGCATCGGCAAATCATTGGCTGTTTGCGCATGTGGCTGCAAGAGCGATACGTGAACAAAAACATTCGGAGTCATATCGGGCGTCACCTCGAAGGCGTAATTGTTATCTCCAGCCTGTGTCTCCAGCCAACTGGATTGCAGCACACCGCTGCCATTTTCAATACTGACCAACGCACGGCCCTGCCCGCTACCCGGAATAACTACCCGTGCTTTCTCACCCACATTATAAAATGACTTATCCGAGCTAAACGAAAGCATGGTTGATCCACTAGCCTCCTTGCGGGCACGGCCAGCCCAGCCGGGCCAATCGATATAGACAATTTTTCCTGTGGTATGACCGCTTGCCGGGTCGTAGGCCTGCACGAGAAAACGACCCCATTCGGGATATTTGATTTTGAACTTCCAGATACCCTTTCCGTTTACCGTTTGCGTTGTGCCTTCAGCCACTGGCTCAGTGTAGCCGTCTTCCATGTAATTGGTTTGCGCAGAATTATCCCACCACCAACTCCATTGCAGTTTGTAAATCTTCATTTGAATCCCATCACGCGATATCGGCCTTCCGTTCGCATCCACCGTTGCGATATCCACCTGATGTGTGGTGTCAGTCAACAACATGCCGCGCGCCTTGTCGCCCTGCGGCAGCCGAATGCCTGTGAACGAGGAATAGGGATAGTAAGGGATACTGAACCGATCAATGCTGAAGTTACCACTCTCTTCAAACACCTTTCCCCGGATAACCGCATTCAGCATACCGGCTGGTTGGCCCTCAGTCTCCAATGAAGCGCTTACCGTAGCTTCACCATTACTATCCGTTACATCATCAAAAATGGATTGCGCTTCCGAGGTGAAGGCATCCGCCAGCGGATTCTCAAACGAGTATCCGTCATACCCTGGAAATGTTGTCTCAGCATCTGTCAGTACGGCTTCGAACTGAGCCTTAAGATTTTTGCCAGGCGCACCATGTAACCAATTTACCCTCAGGCGACCGTTTATATTGTTCGACTCCGAAGTGAGCTTATCTACCCCGAAGTCAAGATTAATTTTAAGTCGGTTTGGCTTGATGGTCTCAATCTTGACAGTCTGCGTGAATTCCGTTCCGCCAACCTTAACTCTGGCGAGCCAATTGCCAGTTGGCGCATCGGGCTCAGTAGCGGTAGCAAACGAATAAAACCCATTCTCGGAGGACGACCGAACCAATCGGGTGGCAACCTGACCCTGTGGATTTTGTAACTCAAAAACCACGGGATGAGCAGGCGGCAGAAGTTTTTTTCGATCCTCCAGAATGAACGTGAGGAAAAGCGAGTCGCCCGGACGCCAAACACCGCGCTCACCATACAAAAATCCTTTCAGACCCTGGCGAACACTCGCACCGCCCACATCAAAGTTGGAGAGGCTTAAGGACTCACCATCGTCTAACTTAACATAACCACGCTGGGTGCCCTGTTGCGCCACGATGAGAAACGGCTTTTCGCGCGAGGGCAAAACAGCCTGACCATTGCTGCCCGTGGTAGCCGAAGCAAGTTTCTGTTGTTGAAAATCAAACAAATCAACTTGAACGCCCGAGATAGACTGTGTGGTTTTGAGGTCGGTAACAAAAACATGCGTCTGGCCATCTTCACCTCGCTTGACAATCAAACCGAGGTCGCTGGCCAAAACATTTTTTCGTATCGCCCGATTGGATGTGTAATACGACACGTGGCAAGGATTGTCGCGCTCGTCCCATTGGTAACCGGGAGCATAATAGTAGTCCTCATAACCATCCCAATAACTTTCCTCGGCTGCCTGGTCCCAGGCTTCGTCATCGGCCACCGGCTCGTCCTCGCTCGTACTTGACTCACATGCATAGGCGGAGTAAGACTTTCGGAACGAAATCTTAACCTGGTAGATGGCGCCTGGCTCAGTGGTGATGTAGTTGGCCAGGTCCAGTGTAAACCGATTCCACTTTCCCAGGTCAGCCACCCCGGCATTCTCCAGCGAAATAGATTGACGTGCCATAGGTCTGGCCACTCTGCGCATTTCGTAGTTACCGTCCATTTGATTGACCTGAAGGAATTGAATGACATTCCGCTCATACACCTTTACAATTTCAATATCAACCGACTTTAGATTCACCGCCTCAAAAGGTAAGACCAGCCCGTCTGTGGAGGGCAAGATGTTACCGCGGCTGGTGAAGCGAACTGCAGGCTTCAACTGCTCAAACAAAAGTTCAAACTCACTGCCTTGCGGCAGTCGATAGTCAAGAATATTTCGAATACCCTGTTCCAGCACCAGCACCTTGGTGCCGGTCTGCCGTACAGGTGGGTAAACACGTACTTCATTTTCGCTCACCTCATAATCGAGATCTGACAAACCCGAAATCGAAATCAATCCGGCCAGATTCTGCTTTTCATTCAAAGGGTCTGAAAACTGAACTACCACATGCTGACTTGCCCCCTGATCGACACGGACATTGACGACCTTGAAATCCCCCAGGGCCGGAACATCGATTTCCGTTTCTTCCGTTTGCGCAGTATTAATAGCTGCGCCATCCATCTTGATCTTCACTTTGCCGGCCGTCTCTTTTCGGACTACTTCTTCAATTACAAACTGATGTTGTCGGCCCTCGCCACTGTGCGTCCACGTAACGCGCAGCGCCTCACCCTCCTGCGAAGCCGAAAATCCCTGTTCCAGCGCAGCTGATTCCGCAAAGTCCGCGGTAATCAGTAACCCATCAATGCGTTGCCGTTTAAGTTCCGTCTTTACGTAGGGCCTCACGTTATTGACCAGTACTTCGAAATGTTGCGGCACAATGTGAACTAAATAAGTCAACTCACGTAACTCGCGGGGCAGATTGTCAAACAGCGGAGCCAGTCTGAAGGTAACCTCGTACGCGGCTCCGGAAACAAAGCGACCATCCGGCCGAAATTCAACGGTGCGTTGATCCTTCCAAAATGTTTTGCCCCCAATGGCCGGCTGAAAAGAAAAAAGTTTGCGGGGCGCCTGCTGCCCTACCAACGCGGAGTCGATCACGTCTTGCATGAACGTGATCCGGATCGTGGAACCTGAGGGGATGGTACCGGTCGTGTAAGAAGAAACGTACTCAGCGAAAGCCTGGCTAATCGTAACGGTTGAGCCGGTTCTGGCCTTCAGGTAGGTGAAGTAAAAAACAGCCAGCGTAGCAAGAACAACCACGCCCCCTATGAGGGTCAGGCGTTTCCAGGTAAGGGTATTCATAAATGTAACAGATGAGGCTTTAAGTTAGTATTTTTCCGGGCGTTCCCCTTTCCAATCGGTGGCCAATTGTCGACTTTTTTTATGAAGAAAATTTCCCGCAGAAAAGCCCTTACCCAATCCGCGTTAGCTGCTATGTCGTTGGCGTTCGGCAGCCGGGTTGTACTGGGACAAGATCGGCAGCTGAAACTCATCATCAAGAACGGCCGAGTATTCATCGATGGCATATTAAAACAATTGAATATCGGGATTGACCGGGATAACACGATTCGGTTGCTCTCCGGAGAGTCTGCCGCGGACAATACGGTGGATGCCCGAGGGCTGGTAGTGGCACCCGGATTCATCGATATCCTGGGCGACAATGGAAGTCAACAGTTGCAGACGTATCGCACGTTTGAAAAGTACAAACTGACAGATGGTGTCACCACAGTACTCCAATTGCACGGAGGAGCCGCGAGTCCGGCCCAGTACCATGCCGGCATGGATTCTCGGCCGCACCACGTCAATTATGGTGTTGGCGTTTTTGTCATGATGATCCGCAACCAGGTGACTTCCCTAACCGGCCGGTTAAAAAAAGTGGAACAAGGACTGGAGGAAGGCGGGTTGGCCGTTTGCCATAGTATCGAATACCAGCCGACACCTTATGAGGAATTACTGGCGTATGCCCGGCTCGCAAAAAAGTATAAGCGCCCCATGTTTCTCCATTTGCGCTACTCGTCAAAAGAAAAAGAACTCGATGGAGTTCAGGAGGCCATTCAACTCGCCCGCGAATCCGGGGCCCACATCCACATAGACCACCTGCACTCCACAGGAGGTACCTACCAAATGGAAAAGGCGCTTGAGATGATTGAAAAAGCAAGAACATCCGGCCTTTCAATCACCTGTTGCGTGTATCCCTACAGCTATTGGGCAACCTACCTGATAAGCAAACGGTTTGACCCAGGCTGGCAGGAGCGGTTCAACCTTACATTTGAAGACCTTACGATTGTTGGGACCGGTGAAAGAATAACAGCGCAAACTTTTCCCCGCTACCGCCAGCAACCGGGCCTGCTGGTGGCTACCCCGGAAGGCACCATGCCGCTGGACAAAACGGTTAAGTTGGCTTTGCAACGCGATTTCTGCCTGATCGGGTCGGACGGAGGAATTCTGAAGGAAGCCCGGGCAAACAATCACCCCCGTGGGGCCGGATGCTTTGCTACCGCTGTTCGGTATGGCATCGATTCCGGTCTTGGCTTGGAAACCATTCTGACCAAAGTTACCAAACAACCAACTGAACTTATCAATCCCGCGCTGCGCAACCGAGGTGTAATAGCCAATGGAGCCATAGCCGATCTGGTGATTTTCGATCAGGATTTGATTCGAGGAGGTGCCACGGTGGCAAATCCCAATCAGTTCTCTCTTGGGATCAAGGATGTGATACTCGCAGGTGATGTGGCCTACCACCACCGTACGGAAACCATGAATTTGGACGGTAAACCGATTCGTTATTGATGACCATGAAAAAATTGCCATTGTATTGTTCAACGAGGTATAGGTCCTGGACTTTGCGGGCCCGTTTGAAGTATTTTCGGTAAACGGCAGGCGGGCAATCGGGCAGCCCTTGGACGTATTCACGATTGCTAAGCACAGCCGGATAGCCGCGCGAAATAACCTGATGATAACACCTACCTTTACGTTTCACAATCACCCGACACCCGATTTCTTTCTAATGCCGGGTGGTGGAGGCTATCACAGCGATGGCACTCCCTGTGGATCGCGAAGAGAAATGCACAACCCGGTGATGCTCAATTGGGTTAAGTCACACGCTGAAAAGGCAGAGCTGATATTATCTGTTTGTACGGGAGCGCTGATTCTGGCGAGGACCGGCCTATTGGATGGCCTCGAAGCAACAACTCATTTTTTGGCTGTTAACACACTACGCGAACTAGCTCCGCAAACCCGGGTTGCAACTGAAAAAAAGTTCACTGACAATGGCAGAATCATCACATCTGCCGGGGTGTCAGCGGGCATCGATATGGCATTTCACGTTGTTGAGAAAATGTAGGGCAAAGAGGTGGCACTGGAAACCGCAAGCTACATGCAATATGATTACTGGAAGCAAGCCGACCGAAAGGGACTTTACCCACAATCACTTGAATAGCCTGCGGCTCACCGCGTACCAAAATAACGCGCCCAGCACGGGCAATACAAGTATGGCTAGTATCCAGAGTGCTTTTCGCTCCGCATCACGATCGCTCCGCAATACGTCCCAAACCGCAAGCGCAACAACCAGAACATAGACAAGAGGTAGCAGCCGTACCATTAATTCGATTCTAAAATCTTGAACAACTCATCCAAATCGGGCGTGATGATAATCTCCGTCCTCCGGTTCTTCTGGCGGTTCTGCGCGTTGTCATTGGTTGCCAACGGTAAAAATTCACCCTTTCCGGCAGCCGTAACCTGGCGAGGCGAAACCCCGGCCTGCGTCAGAATCTTGGTAATAGACGTGGCGCGCATAACGCTCAAGTCCCAGTTGTCCTGCATGTAGGCCGACTTCTTCCCTATGGGCACATTATCGGTGTGTCCTTCCACCATGATCTGAATGTCGCGCTGATCCTTAATAGCCTTCGCCAGTTGCTGCAGGGCCGCAACACCTTTTTGATCAACCTCAATACTGCCCGAACCAAACAACAATTGCTCAGCCAGGGAAACGTATACCTTTCCATTCTTCACTTTTACGGTCAGGTCATTCTCTTTGAAACCTAATAAAGCATTACTCACTCGATTTTTTAAATTTTGCACAGCCTTGTCTTTATTGGCAAGAATACGTTCTAACTCCTGCACTTTTTTTTCACGATCAGCCAGGCTGGTATTGAGCGAGTCGTTCATCCTGCGGGTCTTTTGGTAGCTCTCCTGCATAGCCAAGAGATCTTCGCGTTGCTGGGCCAACTCACGATTTAATTTTCCACTGTTGCTGAGCAGATTCTTGTAGTAGGAATTCAATTGATCATATTCCCGGTTCAAAGACGCCAGCTTTTGATCCGTGGACCGATATCGGTCATTGAGTTCCACGGTGTCCTCCTTCAACTTTTTGATGGCACTCGATAAATCAGTTAGCTCGGCATTAGCCTTTTCCAACCGTTTAGTTACATCCGCCAAATCGCCATCGGTCTTCACCTTTTGCGCCAGTAGGTCATCATACTTTTTTTTAGTCACCACACACGATGAAAGTATCAAAAAACAAATACTAAAAATGATTGCCTTCATAAGTTGAAAAAATGATTGAACAAATTTATCCATAAAACATTGGTGTACAAATCCATTTTTGTAACTTTCAACTACCCAAACTGAGATCGTTATGACAGGAATGTTGAGAGAAAACTGTTTTAAAAACAAGACAATCATCATTACCGGTGGCGGAACCGGACTTGGCCGGGCTATGGGCAAGTATCTGCTTGAACTTGGGGCCAATCTTGTCATTACCAGCCGCAAACTTGAGGTATTGCAAAAAGCTGCCCTAGAACTACAGGAACAAACAGGCGGCCGGGTACTGCCGGTGACGTGCGATGTTCGTAAATACGAGGAAATCGAAAAAGTAATTCGCGCAGCCGAAGAAAAATTCGGAGCTATTCATGGCGTTGTCAACAACGCGGCTGGCAATTTTATCAGCCCCACTGAACGCCTCTCCCACCGCGCGTTCGATATCGTAGTCGATATTGTTTTGAAAGGCACGTACTACACAACTTTGGCGGCCGGAAAAAATTGGATTTCCAAAAAGCAACACGGGGTGTTTCTGAATATTGTGACCACCTACGCGTGGACGGGATCGGGCTTTGTCGTTCCCTCAGCATGCGGCAAAGCTGGCGTCTTAGCGCTCACGCGCTCGTTGGCCGTGGAGTGGGCCAAATACAACATTCGCAGCAATGCCATAGCACCTGGTCCTTTTCCAACCGAAGGCGCGTGGAGTCGGCTGTTACCTGGTGATTTGGTGAAAAAATTTGATCCCGCACAGCGTATTCCACTCAAGCGCGTGGGCGATCATCAAGAGTTGGCAAACCTCGCAGCCTATCTGCTTTCCGATTACTCCGGCTACATAAACGGTGAAGTAATTACAATCGATGGAGGAGAGTGGTTGAGAAACGGGGGAGAGTTCAGCCACTTGGAATCAATCCCTCCGGAAATGTGGGATGTACTTGAAAAAACACGGGGGAAGTAAAACTCCAAAAGGCATTTGAAAGTTGGGCGTATCCCTGGCTTGCCGCCAGGGCCGCGCTGTTCAGGGCTTCGGTGCTGGCGCACTTCGCCCCGCGGTAGCGGGGCTCACCCTTACCATCGCTTACGCTTGGTCGTCAGAACGTAGCGGTGTAACGGGTCAACTTAACGCACTATCACCAAATTGACAGCCCAAAGTAAAACCAATAAAAAGTGTAATAGTTAAGACTTGATCTGACAGTCGGGTTGTTTTTGCATTCCTTCCCCGACAGGCAAAGGTAGCCACCGCTCCAAGAATGTCAAGG